>NZ_JBIAXU010000011.1:0-224718 GCF_042896985.1 Streptomyces sp. NPDC001194
CCCGCGGAGCGGGTACCCAGGCGCTGCGCGCCTGGGAGAGAACCGCTTCGCTTCGCTCAGCGGTGGCGCCTGCGGCGCCAAACCCTCCGCTTCGCTACGGGTACCTAGGCGCTGCGCGCCTAGGAGAGACCGGGGGCGCTTCGCGCCCCCATAGCTCCCTTCGGGAGCTGACCCTCCGCTTCGCTACGGGTTCTTGTGCGCTGCGCGCACAAGAGAGAACCGCCCTCGCTGCGCTCGGGCAACGGACCGCTTCGCGATCCTACGACCGGCCCCTCGGGCCTGTGTCCTGCCCTTCGCTCCGGACTGGTTCGGAGTTCCGCTTCACTCCACCCCGAACAGCCTGCTCCGCAGGCTTGAGTGACCCCGTTTCACGAGGTCGGGGCCTACGGCTCGTTGGGGGGTTCGCTCCGCTCCCCCACCTGGGTCCTTCCCACTCCGTCTCCAGGACTTGCCCGCTCCGCGGGCAGGTGACAGTAAAGGGGGTTAGCCCTGGAAGGTAACTCAGAGAGCTCCGTACTGTCCGGCACAAGACTCATGACCAGTATCCGCCACAGTCGCATTCATCTGGGCGGGCCAAGTTGATCTCTTAATCCGTGTCCCTACGGAAGCAGCTGGAAGAGGCAAACTTAGGAAGATCGTTGCGGAAGAAGCGGATCGTCTGATCGGGTGGCTCTGGGTTCGTCAGCTCATTGACTGCTGACTCGGAAATAATCAGACAGAACTTCTTGGTCAAGGCCTTATGGGCCCCTGAACGAATTAGCTCCAGAGAACCTTCGTACTGGCCCGCCTGGTACATCCAATTGTTAGCCCGGAACTCGAATGACGGCTGTTGAGGTTTGTCCTGGCTGACAATAAAGGGGGCTGGATCGCCACTCCAGCGACTATTAACCGTATCCGAAGATGGTTCGTAATACCATACGACGCTCTCTCTCCAGTAGAAGACCGGACGCTTCGAATAAGAGACGGAGACAGTTGGGGTAAGCTGTAGGCGCGCGTCACGGATTACCTCGACCTCCTCGCTCTTGACCCTGGTGGAAATCGTCGGCTGCACATAGAACCGCACGTCATTTCCCAGCTTCTCGAGACGCAAGAGATGAGGAATTTCCAGGTCGACGTCCGGCTGACGCTGCAGCTCGGCGAAATTAAAGGACGAAATAGCCAGGGCCGCGACAGCTGTAGCCGTGGCAGACCACTTGTGCACGGCCTCGAACCGTCTCCTCCTACGAGACCTCGCCGGCCTCCTCAGAGCGTCTTCCATTCCTCCACTCTGCCCGCAGGGCCCAAAATTTAGTCTGCAGCTTACTCCGAATGGTCAGCAACTTACATCTGACCGTCGGGCTAACTGGACCGGTGGCGGCGTCTTCGCCGCCACCGGTGCCGCTGGAAATTCCGCTTTGCCGCGCCGCAACCACTGGCTCCGTACTGTCCGCCCTGTAGAGGTGTGGCGCACCCCAGGTGGAGTGTGGCAACCGCCCCCCGAGTGGCGCCTCATCAGCGCCCCGACGGCGGTCGCGTAAAGATCTCCCGGCGGCCCGTGCCTCGTACTCCAATCTCCACGGCGGTTCAGTCTCCCGCCTTGCTTCATTTTTACCACCAGATTTACTTTGGAACGAGGCACCTCTGGGATCAGGCTCGCCGTGGTCTCGTATCGCGGCTCACTGAACCTGCGCAGCACTCACACTCAAAGATCCACAGGTCAAACGGCTGCCCTACCCAGGAACTGCGCAGATTCAGTGAGCCAACGTAGCTGCAGCCCGCTCATCAGCCGGCGGGCCGAGAACGAGATCACCGGCCTCCACGCCGTCCCGTACGACGTGGAGGCCGAGGTCGGTGTCACCAAGGCGTTCCCCCCTTGGCCGGTGGGTACACCAACAGCGCAAAGCCGCCCTGAGGGCCGGGGAGCTCGAGGACCGGCGCAAGGTCCTCCTGGACGCGCCGGAAGCCGGAATGCTGTGGGAGCCCGGCGAGGAGGCGTGGGAGGCCAAGCTCGCCGCGCTCCGCTCCTACCGGCGGGCCACCGGACACCTCGCACCCCGGCAAGACGCCATGTGGGGCGAGGACGACACGATGGTGCCCATCGGGCAGCACATGGCCAACCTCCGCCGGAAAGGCGCGAAGAACGGGCTCGGGAGGGACCCGGACCGGGCGGCGGAGCCCGCGGCGCAGCTGACCTCGGTCGACAAGGACTGGGACTGCCCGAACAGCAGGCACGGCTAACCAAGCTCGGCGTACAGCCCAACCAGACGCCCCCTCCCGCCCCTGCAGCCAGCCGTGCGGCGAAGGGGCCAAGCAAGGCACAGCAGGCATTCCAACGTGGCCTGGGAGCCCTCACACAATGGGTAGAGCGAGAAGGCACCCACCGGCCCGTCCCCCGCGCCCACGGCGAACAGATCACGGTCGACGGTGAGGCGGAGCCGATCGTCGTGAAGCTGGGTGTGTGGGTCTCCAACGCCAAGAGCCGGCGGGACAAGCTCACCGCCGACCAGCTCGCCGCCCTCGCGAAGCTGGGCGTGGACTGGGCGTGACAGGCTGCGCGGCCCGTCGTTGAGCGGGGAGGTCAGCGAAGTGGAGGCCCTGGGGCGTCGTGACCCCCGGGGCCTTCGGCTTGTCCTCCGGCACCGAAATGGTGGTGCAACACGGCCCCTTGACAGCTGTTGGGTCACGTTTCAGCGCCGGTGTTGCACGGCCGGACGGGTGCGTTGCAGCGGTGGCGCGATCGTCACCGCTTCGGGTGGCGCGTTCGTCGCGGCCGGAGGTGCCTTGCCGGGGAGCACGCGCCACTGTCCGTCTAAACCACGGATTAGGGGTAGGGGTCGCCGACGTGGCGGCGGGCCCAGGCCATCGTGCGGCCGGTGGCGGGGTCGACGACGTCCCAGCCCGCGGCGGCGTACGCGCGCAGGGTGTCGTCCGTTCGGTCGGGCGCCGCGACTGCCCGAAGGCCGATCCGGGCGCCCGCCTGGGGCACGGCGTCGGCGAGGGTGATGGCGCAGCGCACGACGTCTTCGCGGGGCGCCGGAGCGGTGCGGGGCATCAGTTGGTCGACGTGCCACTGCCGGCCGGTGCGGAAGGCCTCCAGGCGCGCGGCGGCGTGGCGGAAGCGGTGGACGGTGCTGGAGGCGCCGGCCCGGTAGACGACGCGGCGGCGGAGACGGGGCAGCTGCTCGGAGGTGGGGGGTAATGGACATGCTGGCACTCCTGGGGTCGGGCGCGCGTGGCCCTTCGGGGCGGGTGCGGCAGGGGTCGCCGAGGCGGGCGGCGGCTGTCGGGCCGCCACCCAACCGGTGAGTGGCTCAGCTGGTGGGCGGCAGGAACTGCCGGTCCGGCTGAACGCGGCAGGTCAGGCCGGGGAACAGGCGGCGGACCTGCCGTTCGGCCCAGGGCCGGACGGTGTCCCAGGCTTGCTGCGTCGGCTCATTGGCCCAGGTGTGCCAGCCCTCCCCGCAGTTGGCGATCTGCTCGCCGAGCGAGGCCATGAGGGTCTCGGTGGTGACTCCTCGGGCAGTTCCGTGTTGTTCTCGGTGGTCCCTGGTCGTGACATCGGCCGTGCGGAGGCCGAATGGTGGATCTTGCTTGGTGAACGGCAGCTCCCTCCAGGTCGCGGGGCACCAATTGGGTGCATGTCCTGGCAGCGGACCGGGCCGTTGGTCGCAGCGCGTAGCGAAAATGAGGGGTCTCTTGATGTCCTGGCAGAACTTCCGAGCGAAGGATCCAGCCCTCGGTGGTCGGCGATCGCGTCCGTCCCTGCCGCTGGCCATGGCTGGTCTCGGACCCACCAGGCCCGGCACGATCGCGGCCGCCGCGTTGGGTCTGGCCGCCAGCCTGCTCGGCGGCGTGGCGCACGCCGACATCCCCGGTTCCGGCGGGGTCTACACCGGCTGCTACGCCGCGAGTACCGGACTGCTACGAGTCATCGATTTCGAGGCCGGACAGCGGTGCCGAGCCAATGAGCTCCAGGTCTCCTGGAACCAGACTGGTCTCCAGGGGCCTGCCGGACCTCAGGGTCCTGCGGGTCCTGCCGGACCTCAAGGCGATACTGGTCCACAGGGGCCTGCTGGACCGCCGGGTACCGCTGGCACCGTCAGCCTCATTGAAGTTAGGGCAGTAACCACAACTGTGTTGCCGGGCGAAACTGCGGCGAGCACGGCCATCTGCACGCCCGGCCATGAGGCGATCTCCGGCGGCTTCGAGCTGGGCAGCGGGGTTGAGCTATTGGAGTCCAAGCGGATCAATGTCGGTAGCCCCGACAACCTCGGCGACAGTTGGCAGGTCCGATTCCGAAACACTGCTTCGGCACCACGAACTGGCTTTGCCATCGCGTATTGCAAGCGCTGATTTGTGCCGCAAGGCCCGCAAGGGTCCAGGACATCGTCGAGATCACCGAGCTGGAAGGCCTCAAGGAGATCCGGGACACCCTGGCCGGAGCAGCGCACGGGCGACGGGGGCGGCGGCCAGGCGGGGTCGTGCGACGGCTTCTGTCCGGGCCCGCCGCCCGGCCCGCTCCCGTTGGCCGCAATGCGTGATTGCTCCGCACCGAATCCATACGGTCGTGCCCAGTTGTGTATTTGAGCGAAGGAGAACGTGACAGCCGTGTCCGCATCGGAGACCGCCCGAATCCTCGAACTGATTGCTCACCTCGATCCTCGGCTGTGGGAGATCCTGCACCCACACCAACCCGTGCTCGCCGCTCAAGTGGTACATTCCGCAAACCCTGACCCAGAGACGAGGCTCAATCCACAGCCGCTCCCACCGCGCGATCTGCTGCGGCTGGCAATCCAGAGCACGGTCAACTCCGTGGCGACCACGGCGATCGCGGTCCAAGCGGCAGGCCAGAACGCACAGGAAGTGCTGCAGGAGGTCGGGGACGACTGGTGCACCCCTGTCGACGACCGCCTCCCCTGGCCGCGCCACTGGCCTTCACCGCCTCTCAGCCGCTTCGGCCCTATCGAGCACAACACCTTGGTGGCAGCTGTCCAGGCCCAGGCGGCCCTGGCATTCCAGTCATATGCACACGGAGTCGCTGACAAACAGCTCAGCGCTGGCTTCGCCGCGCTGGCCGACCGATTGTTGAAATCGGCAGCAGATGAGAACGCCTCCGATCGATGACGGTGCGCCGATAGCTGACTGGTCGTCTGTGCGCAGAGCTGGGAGACTGTATTGGGGGCCTTCGCAGGCACCGGGCTACAGCGCAGCAGCGGGGGATGTGCCCGCCCGAACCTCTGCGTCCCGTCTACCCAGACAGCAGGGTCATCGGCGAGTGCCGCTGATGCCTGCGCGCAATCAGGGAGGACGTCAATGGCGCCTCGAACCAGGGCCCTTGCATTGGCCGGAGTGGCCGTCATCACTGCACTGCACCTCGCGACCTCGCCACAGCCCCAAGCAGCGGCAGCGGACAAAGCTGACCCTATATACATCACACTACAAAATGGGGTACTGAAAGTCAGCGCCAGCCCGGGCGTATCGATTAACCCCGTGGTTGCCAACGATGGCGACCGATTTATTATCATCTTCGATAGGGGAAAGCGCCCAATCGAAGTGCAAACACCCTTGACGGGGTGGTGGATCGTCCTCGATCACGCCTTCTTCAAATCGACTACTGACGGAGTTCGCGGCATCATTGTATCCGGCGGGGACAAGAGCGACTGGATGAGCAACGAAAGCAAGGAGCGCACCTGGTTCTACGGGGGATCGGGCAACGATACCCTGTACGGCGGCAAGGGAAAGGACACGCTCATCGGAGGTCCGGGGGAGGATAAACTGTACGCCGATGGTCCGGCCGGGGACTTGCTCAGCGGCGGACAAGGGAACGACTACCTCGAGGGTGGGGAGGGCCCCGACTATTTGCAAGGCGGAGCCGACATGGACGTCGCAGACGGAAAAGGCGGAACCGATCAGTGCGACGCCGAGTGGATGAAAAATTGCGAATCTGGTATCCGCCTCGACCCAGACCCCAACCCAGTTCCTCCTCCTAATATCCCGTTCAGCCGTCCCCCTGGCTGAAAATGCGAGGATGCGGCCACCCGGATCCTGCAGAGTGAGGCCCCCACGGCCCTACCGGCCCTGATCGCCGCCGGATGTGCCCAGCCCCCGGACCGCTCGCATCCGGACCAGGCAGGTGGAGGGCCGGGGTGCGGGTCGGCAGCGTCAGCGCCGACCGTTACGAGCAGATCGTTGCGGAACTGCGCGCAATCGTTGAAGCCCAGACCCGGGGCCAGTTTGCGTTCGGGACTACGCCTTGAAGATCGAGCCCATGCGGGAGCGGGGCCCGCAGGACAGAGGCGACGAGTTGTTCACGGTCAAGGGCTCGCTGTTCCGCTGGGCCGAGGACATCGGCTTGTCCCACTCAGCAGCGAACGAAGCCCGCTGGGTCGCTTCGCGGTGGCCCGAACTGCACTGGCAGCCCGCGTGTCTTTCACAGTCCAACGAATCCTATGACCCTGTTCGCCTGTCCCGGGCCTTCCCTCCCGTACGAGACGAGACGAGACGAGACGAGACCCAAGCATGTCGTCCTACCGCGATGTCGACCACGCCCTCGCCTCCCCGGAAACCGCCGCCCTCGCCGCTCTGGCACCGCACCGGCCCCGAGCCCTGCCTCTCACGCCCGGCCAGCAGCAGCACAACTGCGAGCTGCTGCTCCGCGCGCAGTACACCCCCCGCCCTCGCACCCCGCCCACCACCAAGACCCACCGGATCGCCCCCGACGCACCGGGCGCGCCGGCCCGGGCTCACCGTCGATGCCCTGGAGGTCCTCGAGACGGCCCCGCTGCCCGTGCTGCACGACCTTGTCCTCGAGTGCCGGGGCAGCATTCTCGTGTCCGGTCAAGGCACATACTGCTCATGGCATCCCGCCCTGGGGCCCTCGGACGCCTTTGCGGCCCGGTCACCACCGTCAAAGCTTGAGCAGCACGCCGCGCCAGGTCCAGCTGGCGCTGAGGACGGCTCGCTGCAGGGGGTTCCTCATGTCCTGGGTGCTGAAGCGAAACGTCTCGGCCTTGTGTCGGCGGCCGTCCGGCCCCGTGGTGGTCTCCCACTGCCGGTACACCGTGTCCGCCGGTCCGCGGCCGTACTGCCTGCGGGCGCCGTCGGCCGACGGCTCCCACCGCTCCTCGAGGGCGCGCACCTCGCGCGCCGCCGGGTTCAGACGCATCCGGGTCCTGAGGGTCAGGTCCAGCGCCGGATACTCGAATTCCGCCACCAGGTCGGCGCCTTCCTTGGGGGTGCCCTCGCGTACGACGAACCGTACGTCCGGGCCGTTGACCGCGAGCAGCGCAGCCCGGACCTCCGGGGCGGGCCGTACTGCGACACCGCTGCGCGGGTACCTGGTCCCGGTCCACCGGTCGGTGATGCGGCCCACGGCTACGCCTCCGCCCCGGTGTCCGGACGCACGCTGCGGACGAAATCCTGGAACGCTCCCAGAACCGCGTCGTGCTGAGCGGCGGTGGCGGTCAGGGCGAGCCGGATCACCGCACGCTTGTGCGGATCCACGACGTCCTGCAGCAACAGGTACACCTGGGACTGCACGAGGTCACGGCGCACGCCGCCGGCTGTGGTCGTGAGGGCCAGGCGCTGGGTCAGGGCCGGTGCGTCGGGGGAGCCGGCCTCGCGGCGGTGGGTCACCTCTGCCGCGTAGGCACCGTTGCGCAGTCGCTCCGCCGATGCGTCGGCGAGCCCGTCCAGCGTCTCGGCCTCGGCCAGGAACCCGCCGTCGACGGCGATGCTGGCGGCGAATCCACCATCCGGATCAGGGTGCACCGCGGCGAAGGCCACATCCTCCGCGTCCACCCCGTTCGGCTTGGCCGGGAGCCAGCCCTCCGGCAACCGGAATTCGATGGGCACGGGCAGTTCTGTGGGCATTCAGAGCCCCCTTTCCACGGAAACGTACATCAGTCGAACAGGTCGGCCAAGGCGTCGGCGGCGTCGCCGACGGCGTTGGACACCTTGCGCGGATCAACGGTGATTTCGAGTCCCACTTTGCCGCCGAGCAGGGGAGAGACACCCGCGTCACCGCCCAGCTTCCATACGCCGGTCTCCTTGTCCTTCTTGTAACCCCACCAGGCTTCCGCACCGGGGCCCGCCCACCCCTCGGCGTTCACACCGACGCCGAATCCGAAAGCCTCGGCGCCTCCGGCGAGGGTTCCCTTGGCGCCCACGAACCCTTTCGCACCGACAGAAACCTCCTCCTTCGTGGCCTTGGCGCTGACGCTGCCCTCGATGCCGGCGAATCCCTCCGCCCGCGCGTACTGCCCGACATAGCCGTACTCGGCCCGGCCTTCGGCCAGTGCCCGTACTCCTGCGGATGCCTCTGCTTTGGAGGAAAGGCCCTGGTCGGTGAATCCGAAGTTCGCGGTGGCTCTGGCCCCGCCGTAGATGTCGGCGGTCCCGGAGAGCGTCAGGTCTCCCTCGGCTATCGACCCCTTCGCGGTTTCGTGGAACAGGTCCGCGTACGCCTTGACCGAGGCTTCCTTGCCGTACTTGGGCCCGGTGACGGTGACGCCCGTCTTGCTGTCCGGCTTCGTCCCGACGCTGGATTCATCGGGCTTCATGGCCTTGGCCAGATCGCCCTCGGCGCCGGCGTTGAATCCGCTGAGGGTTTCGTCGGCGCCCTTACCGAAGGCGTCCTTGTTGCTGTCGACACTGGCCCGGCCGAGGGCGACCTTCACACCCTCGTCGAGCTCGGAGAGGGCTTTCACGCGGTCGTCGATGTGGTTCTGCCACTTGGTGACGGCAGTGCGTATGGAGGCTTCGCCGTCGGGGTCATGGTGGTAGGCGCTGCGCTCAGCAGGGGTGAGCTTGGCGTAGTCGAAGGCGACTTGGCCCTGCTCGGAGACGGTCATGCCTGCGGCTACCGCATCGTCCCGGGCGCTTTCGAGCTTCTTTCTGAGCTCGGTGAACTTCTCGTAGGCGCCCCGCAGCAGACTCGCGATCGCCTTGGCTTGGATCTGTGCGGCGGAGAACTCATACCGGGTCCCCGCGAAACTCGATTGGGCGACACCGGAGCTGACACCGGACCAGCTCCCGCCCAGGGTGATCTTCTGGACGCTGCCCCGTAGCGCGTCTCGACCTTCTTCAGCTCACCCGCCATTTCCTCCCACTTGGATGCGGCTGTCGTCAGCACACCCAGATCGGTGGTCATGGCTTTGTGATACGTCAGCACTGCAGCCCCCTACAGACCGTTCAACTCGACCTCAGGACCCGGTCAACCCCCGTCGACGGAGTCCGATCACATGCACGGCAACCGCACCAAGACCGGCAGCCTGGACTTCAGGGTCAGAGTGAAGTGCCAGCCGATTGAGGATGCCGCGCGAGTACAGCGGGTACGACCGTCTCGCTCCGGCGCTCTTCCTCCGGAGCGAACGGGTCCGGGCGGCGAGCGTGGCACGCGCTGACCAGTGCATTCAGCGGGGATCCTGCGAGAGCCTTGCAGCGCCCCTGAAACGAGCGTTCCGGATGGCGGTCTGCTTCATGACCAGGTCGGCGCGATCCCCCGCCGATGTCTTGCCCGCCGAACCCCGCCCGAGCTCCGGCCGTCCGCCGTGGAATCGCGGTGGGGTGGGCGAACCGCGGCGGTGGTCCGGGCCGCGGTGGCGCCTACGGAGCAGATGTTCCAGGCAGCCGAGAGAACTCCGGAGTTCGTCAGTTCAATGCTGACGGATGACTTTCGTGACGATCAGCCCACAGTCCTCCAGCGGAATACCCCACGGCCGGCCTCGCGGAGCGATATCGGCACCTTCGCACCGCAGCGCACGCACCACCCGGTTGAACTGGCGGAGAGCCACGCCAGCGAACGGGGCCATCCGGACACCTCAAGCGCCTAACTCGTCAAACCGCGCTCCTCGGCCCGCTCTGTAGCCTGTCGATCTGCTCGAACGGGATGAGGGTGGACATGGGGACGCTGGTGGAGGGAACCGTCTCGGAGTCGCTCCGTGACGTGTCCTGAGGCCATGCGGCGCTCACCGCCATGTGCATGCTCGACCAGAACGTTCCAGGGGCGCGCTTCCTGGCCGAGGAACAACGGCTCCAGTCTCTCTCGATGTGCGGTGACCCCTCAGGTCTGTGGGACGCGAGCCCGTCCGCACCGAGCGCTGAACACGGTGGAGGAGCGCGAGGCTCTCGCCGCGCGGCGCAGGCCACCGGCCGAGCCGCCCGCGTTGGCTGACCGAGCACGGCATCGGCGCGGGCCGGCTCCCGGTCCGCGTCCACGCAGGCGCAGGCGCAGGCTGGGACACCTGGCAGCGCGGCCGGTCCGCGGATACCGGAGCCCGCCGGCGGCCGGCGCGGTGGGTCTCAGGCCGCGGTGTTCGGGTTCGCCGATTCGGCGGCGCGGCGGTAGTCGGCGTTGATGCGCTGGGCTTCCTCGAGCTGGTCTTCGAGGACGATGATGCGGCAGGCGGCCTCGATCGGGGTGCCCTGGTCCACGAGCTCGCGTGCGCGGGCGGCGATGCGCAGCTGGTAGCGGGAGTAGCGGCGGTGCCCGCCCGGTGAGCGGAGCGGGGTGATCAGGCGGGCTTCGCCGAGAGCGCGGAGGAAGCCCTGGGTGGTGCCGAGCATCTCGGCGGCCCGGCCCATCGTGTAGGCGGGGAAGTCGTCGTCGTCCAGGTATCCGCCGAGCGGGCCGGTAGGACTATCTGCTGTCATCGAACCTCTCTCGTGGAACACGTGGAGGGGGCCTGGTGCCGTACGGCACCAGGCCCCCGAAGGAACAGTTACACCATCTGCCGGCCCTGATACGGCGCCGGGCTACTGTTTTCCGCTGACCCGTCCGAACGGGAACGAGTGCTGCGGGGATCGCGGTGCTTGACCGGAGACCACCTCGCTATCGATGTCCTGCGGTACCCGGACTCGCGTGGCGTCCGGGCGATCCTGATGGCGTCCCAACTCCTCCGTTCTTCCCTCTAGTGATCAACTACTTACCTGCAGGGAACTGCCGTACTGCTGATACTGCGAACTGCGGGTACTGCTCCACTCGGCACTACTGGTACTGCGAACTGCGGGTACTGCTCGCGGCCTGACCAAGCGCCACGCTCCGGCAGCCAGCCCCGTCGCCCATCCTGCATCTGCTCTGGCTTAGAACCCCACTGCCGAACTTCCCGGTGCGCGCGCCCGCAGCCGACGCCATTCACCGAGGTACTGCTCACTGACTTCACTGCTGGGTACTGCCAACTTCACCACTGCGTTAACTGCGGTACTGCTCACGGCGGCCCCTGATCACTGCGGGCCACCCGGTCCGGCCGTCAGCCCCGTCACCATCCTGCACAATCCCGGCTTCGGAACTCCACCACCGCACCGTCCTGCGCACTGCAACTACCTGCACTGCGGGTACTGCTGCCCGGCAGTTCGTCTCTGCCGGGCCCTTCTCGACTGGGCTACGAGAGAAACCTTAACCACGTCACAGCCCAATGTCTACTCCGACCGACATAGATTTTTAGGTCCGTGTCTTCAAAATAATCGAGTGCCGTCGGGGTTTAACTGCTGCGGCCAGGGGCACAACGACCGGGCAGGCAGGGCGGGATCCCGACCACAGGCCCGGAGGGCGTTATGGCCACGACGAGCGCCAGGCGCACGGCTCCTCGTCCTCTGGCCGCCGTCGCCGAGGCGCGCCGGGCCGCTCGGCGGTTCCTCGAGGCCCTCGGGGAGCCGGCCGTCGGTCGGGAGCAGGCCGACACGGTCGTCCTGGTCGTCTCCGAGCTCGTGACGAACGCCCTGCGCCACGGCGGTGGCGCCTACACCCTCCGCCTGACCGCGCATCCCCACTGCATCGAGGTCGCCGTCGAGGATCCCAGCCCACGGCTGCCGCGGACACGGACCCCCGACCTCGTAGACGGGACAGGGGGATTCGGCTGGCACATGGTCAACGACCTCTCCCTCGCCACCGTCGTCACTCCCGGGCCCGAAGGCGGCAAGACCGTCCGCGCACTCCTCCCCCGGTAACGCGTCGGCGAGCGGCCCCGTCGCCGCCGACTCCGTTTAAGAACGCTCGCGGCGGCCATACGGGGTTGCGTAAGGCGTTTCCACCCAAAAGGGAGTGATCAGCTGTGTCTGGTGAGCAGAAGGCCGAAGCAAAGGGCGAGCAGGCCAAGGGCAAGCTCAAGGAGACCGCTGGCCGCCTGACGGGCAACGAGCGGCTGACCGCCGAAGGCCGCGCGGAGCAGGCCAAGGGCGACGCACGCGAGGCCAAGGAGAAGGTCAAGGACGTCTTCAAGCACTGAGCGTCATGGGGCGGGGCCGGGACCGCAGGAGCGGTCCCGGCCCCGCCCCATGTCCGTGTGCTGTTCGGCGTAGCCACGGGGGCGAGCTCGGGCCGGACGCGGCGCGCAGGGTCCGGCAGCTGAGCAAGGTCATCGCGGCGGCCTGGGGCCTTGCCGCGCGCGTCCCCGAAGAAGAGGCCCACGCGCTTGGCATCGACCGGAAGACGCCGGTAGCTGGCGGGATCCGGGACGGTTGAAGCCCCGTCCCGCTGTGACCGGGTCGACGGTGGTCGGCCTGGCTAAGCGGTGAGCATGCCGGTGCGCAGGTGGGTGAGGATGCGGGTGAGCAGGCGGGACACCTGCATCTGTGAGATGCCGAGTTCGGCGCCGATCTCGGACTGGGTCATCTCCTGGGCGAAGCGCATCCGGAGGATCCTGCGATCGCGTTCGTCGAGCGCGCGCAGGAGGGGGGCGAGGGTGTGGAAGTCCTCGAAGAGGGCGATGGCCGGGTCGAGGTCGCCGGCTGTGTCGCTCAGCGGGCGGCCCTCGCGGCGTGCGGCCGTGCGCTCGGTGGCGCCGGTGGCCGAGTCGATGGAGTCGCTGGTGTAGCCGTTGGCGGCCACCAGTCCCTCGATGACGTCCTCCTCGGAGAGTTCGAGGTGCTCGGCGATCTCCTTGACGCTCGGTGCACGTCCGAGAACCTCGGTGAGGGTCTCCTGGGACTTGGCGAGCTCGACGCGGAGTTCCTGCAGGCGGCGGGGGACGTGGACGGCCCAGGTGGTGTCGCGGAAGTACCGCTTGATCTCACCGGTGATGTAGGGGAGGGCGAGGGTGGAGAATTCGACCTCGCGGTCGGGGTCGAAGCGGTCGATGGCCTTGATCAGGCCGATCGTGCCGACCTGGATGAGGTCGTCGAGTTCGATGCCGGCGTTGATGCGGGCGGTGAACCGGCGGGCCGCGAAGCGGACGAGGGAGATGTTCATCTCGATCAGGGTGCTGCGCGCGTACTGATAGTCCCGGGTCCCCTCTTCCAGCTCCCTCAGCCGCACCAGGAACAGACGCGACAGCTCCCGCGCGTCCGCCGGCGCCACCTCACGGGCGTTGTCGATCCGCGGCAGGGGCTCCGCGAGCTGCCCCGTGGGGGCTGCGGGTTCGGCACGGGTGAAGGCATCCGGGGCGGTCTCCAGGGCGGGAATGGCGGCCGTGGCGATCTGAGACATGAAATCGTTCCTCCCCTGCACGAATGGCTTGCGCGGCCGTCTGCCCGCACAAGCGGAATCCCAATCAGACGGACGTCGAAGTCGTGGTCCGATCACAGCGTCACCGGCAGGAGTGCTTCAAGCCGAAGCCGGGCCACACTTCGGCCCGGCCACGCGTGTGTCCGGGGGCGGTGCCGAGCCCTCAGGCGGCTGAGCCGCGCAACTGGGGCTGGCGCAGTTCGGCCTGGCCGAAGAGGAGGGCGTAGCCGCCGGGGAGCCGGCGCAGGATGCGGGCGAGGAGGTCGGGGCCGGCGAGGCGGGCGACGACGGCGAGTACGGCGCCGGTGTCCCAGCGGGCGACGGCCGGGCTCATGCCGGTGAGGGCCGCCAGGTCTTTCACGAAGCCCCAGCCGGTGAGGTGACGGGTGTCGGGGATCTGGGCGGTCAGGGTGAGGGCGGCCTCGACGGGCAGGCACTGGGCGAGGTCGACGCGTTCGTCGCCGGTGAGCTGGCGTCCGAGGGCGGCCAGGACGTGGTGGACGGCCTCTGCGGCGCGTTCGCGGTTGGGGTAGGCGCCTTCGTAGCGCACGCGTTCCAGCACCTGCTCGAACGTCATGGCGGGGGTGGCCCGGTTCGGTCGAGGCTGGTCGTACATGATGCTGCGGCTGCCTTTCTCTGCGAAGGGTCCGGCCGCCGGCCGGTGGAGGTCAGGGGTCTGGTTAGTCAGGTGGGCTGGGGGTGGCCGAAGAGGAGGTCGTAGCCGTGCGGGAGCTGGAGCAGGACCTCGCGGGTGAGGACATCGCCCGCGGCGGCGGCCGCTGTGGACAGGACCGCGCCGATGTCCCACAGGGCCGTCTTCTCGGTGGCGCCCTCGATCCAGGCCGCGGTCGCGCGGACGAAGCGTTCAGGCGAGAGCGGCTCGGCGGCCTGGAGGGGGTTCAGGAGGATCAGGGCGTAGGTCTCGGGAAGGCGGGCGGCGAGTTCCGCCCGTACGGTGCCGACCAGGTGTGCGCCCAGCAGTGCCAGGACGACGCGGGCCACGCGATCGGCCTCTGCTGGCGTCTCGTACTCGCCGCGTTCCTGGACGTGAGCCAGGAACGACTCCCTGCGCATCGACATCACGTCACCTCCGGGGAGGGGTGAAGAGGCCTGTAGAGGGGTGCGGAGGGCGGGGTGCCGGAGGGGGGAATCGGCTCTCCCCCGCCCTCCGCTGCCGGCTGGTACGGAGGGTCAGCCGGAGATCTGCTTGCGGCCGCTCTCGCCGCCGATGCTGATCTTGCGGGGCTTGGCGCGCTCCGCGATCGGGATCCGCAGGGTCAGCACACCCGCGTCGTAGTCCGCCTCGATGCGCTCGGTGTCGAGGGTGTCGGCCAGGACGATCTGGCGGGAGAAGACGCCCAGGGGCCGCTCGGAGAGCTCCACCTTCACGCCGTCGGCCTTTGCGACCGGGCGGCGCTCCGCCTTCACGGTCAGCATGTTCCGCTCGACATCGATGTCGATCGCCTCGGTGCTCACTCCGGGGAGGTCGAAGGCGATCACGTACTCCTCGCCCTCACGGTAGGCGTCCATCGGCATGACCGACGGCTTCGACCAGGTCCCGGACGTCCCCGACAGCTGCTGGACGATCCGGTCCATCTCGCGGAACGGGTCAGTGCGCATCAACATCGCGAAACACCTCCAGTTGGTTCAGGCAGGAACTGCCAATGCGCTTCAACGTGCATCCGTTGTAACATGTCATCGAAACGATGACAAGCACAGAGTCATCTGGAGGATGACGAGAGACGGAGAATCCCGTGATCGAACCCGCCCCGTCGGCCACACCCGTTCCCTTCCCCGCCGCAGCGGCGGCACTGGAGGCCATCAACCAGTCCGTAAGAGACGCTCAGCAGTCCTCCGCGCAAACCCCGCTGCCCGCGGCGGATGCCGGCCCACACCCGGCCCTGACCGCGCTCCTGATGCTCCGAGAGATCCGCGAACAGCTCGCCGCTTGGGAGAGCGGCCTGATCGAAACCGCCCGCGAACAAGGAGCCAGCTGGGCCGACCTCGCCGGTCCCCTCGGCGTCGCCAGCCGCCAGGCCGCCGAACGCCGCTACCTGCGCCTGCGCCCCGGCAAGGCAGGGAGCACCGGCGAGCAGCGCGTACAGGCCACCCGCGACTCCCGTGCCGCCGATCGGACCGTGACCGCCTGGGCGCGCGACAACGCCGCCGACCTGCGCCGCCTCGCCGGCCAGGTCACCGCCCTCACCGGCCTGCCCGCCAGCGCCCGGAGTGCCGTCGAGGACCTGAACGCAGCGCTCGGCGACAACGACGCCGCCCACCTCGTGGGCCCACTGACCGACACCCGGCCCCACCTGAGGCCCGAGGACACCGCACTCGCCGAACACATCGACGCCATGACCCGCCACACCCGACAGCTCCGGCAAGACACCCACGACCAGCGCAGCACGTGACCCGCCTCAACACCCCTTCTCCAACGTGCCAGAAGCACCACCCGAGGCTTGTGCCGCCCCCGGTAGACCCCACACCCTCGTCCGCTGCGCGGCCGGAGGCAGCCCTGCGCTTCGGATCCCCCGTGGGTCGGCAAGACCTGCGGGAAGGCGCCGGCTGATCGGCGGCGTGCGCCATGGCGGGCAAGGACAGGGCGAGCGCAGTGGCCGCCACGACGACCCGCACCATGATCATCACCGGGCGGTCCTATCCGCCCCCACCTCATCAGGAACAAGACCCAGAGCCGGGTTCACCCGTCAGGTTCACCTTGAAGCACCCACGAGTACCCGATGCGCGAAGGGCCCCGACCGGTCCCGGGGAGAAGGCCAGTCGGGGCGGGCCCGGGCCAGCCGGGGGGTCCAGGTCCGCCCCGTAGGTGTTACGTGCCCGCCCGCGCCGGCCTCACCTCTCCTCGCTGCTTCCCGCAAGGCGTCGCCGGCGGGGGCTGCCCGCCCGGGTCCAGTCGGCGAACCACCAGGCTGCGGTGACAACGGCAGCCCAGAGCAGCCCGTGCAGCACGGCTTTTGGCCACGCCGCCGACTCACCCCATCGCTCGACTCCCGTCAGCACCCCCCAGGCCACCACGAGGACCACGGCCGTACGTACACGTCGATGCTTGAACATGCGCACAACCTGCCCCGGACGCCGATGGCCAACAGAAGTCAGCGCGGCATTTTCGCAGCAGGCCGTCGTGAAGAGTGCAGCTGATGCCCCTGTCGGCCGCATAGAGCCGCAGATCCCGGTCAGGTGCGCGGGTGAGCGACCGACTACGTGAACGGAGGCATGACGATGGACTGGCGCCACCAGGCGGCTTGCCGCGAGGAAGCCCCGGACCTGTTCTTCCCCATCGGGAGCAGCGGCCCCGCCCTGCTCCAAATCGAGGAGGCCAAGGCCGTGTGCCGCCGATGCCCGGTCTTGGAGCGCTGCTTGGAGTGGGCTCTCGAAGGGGGCATGGACATGGGCGTGTGCGGGGGCCTCACCGAGGAGGAACGGCGCGCCGTGAAGCGCCGCAGGGCCCGGGAGGCGCGGGCTCGCCTCCACTCCTGACCCGTCTGCCCTGCCGTGCGCTACGGGCGACTTGTTCAGGCCGGTCCCTTCGGTCCCTGTCAGTCCGGGCCTACGCGACCGGGACGGCCGCCGATCATGGAGGTGAGCAGGTCCCCTGCTGCCTCACGACGACCGCCCGGCTGATCCCGCGCATACCCGGGGCAACGGCCATCACCCCCGCCCCCGGCTTCGGGGAATCCGTGTGGCGGGAGGGCCCGCACGCGGCGGTGGGCCGCTCCCCCGGTCGGGGAGCGGCCCACCATGGCCTGCCACCGCAATTTACGCAGGCCGCGCTACCAGCGGTACCAGCGGCCGCTGCTGCCCTTCGGCCGGGCGACGAACCCGATGAGCCACAGAACCAGGACCGCGATCGCGATCCACCAAAGAATCTTCACCGCGAAACCGGCGCCGAACAGGATAAGGATCAGCAGGAGAACCAGAAGCAGGGGAACCATAGTTATCAACCTCCGAAGCGGCGACTGCCCGCCCCGACGACGGTCATGCGCTCGATTCTTACCCGGTTCTTATGCGTCTGGCCGGGCAAGAGCGACGGCCGCTACGACGTGGCGTAGCCCCTTCGCCCCGTCGGCGGCAAGAGGGGGTTTGCGGTCGCCGGTCCGGAGCGGGCCGACGGTCACAGCCAACTCGTCGGCGAAGCACGGAAACCGACCCGGCAATGCGCTGCCTGGCCGTCAGTACCGTGTCCCTCCCCGCATCCTGTGGTCAGACCCCGGGCCGAGCGGTACCGGTTGCCGTCGCGCAGCGTCCAGCCGCGCAGGTTGACGGCATCGCGGGTGATGTCAAGGACAGTGGCGGCGATACGAGGGACGGAGGAAGAAGCAGCGGCGATTTCGGCGTACGCATGAATGTGCTCGGGCTCGTACCCGTGTGGTTCGGCCGAGAAGGTGACGGCTCGCGATTTCCGGTACGTGGGTGGGGGCGCTATGGGGCGAATCGGCGGTCGCCTGTGAGCGACCACACGCCGGAGATCCGCCCATCAGTGATGGAGAACATGTCAATGCCGCTCTTCGTGACGGGTACGCCTGAGCCGTCAATGTAGGTCGCAGTCCACCGGGATGCGAGCTGTCCGTGAGCACCGTCGATGACGGGCGGACCATCGAGGTCGTAGGTCAGTCCGGTAAGGGCCTGGCGGTGGGCGGTGATGAAAGCGACGAGGGTGCTGCGTTCGAGGGTGGAGTCGGTGCCGGTGCCTTCAACGGTGTTTGCGAAGCGCAGCTGGAAGCCGGGGTCGATGATCTGCTCCGCGAGGGCGAGATCGCCGTTCCACAGCGCCGTCCACCCCTGCAGCAGCTTCGTGCCGCTCTGTCGATTGGGCAGGGCGGCTTCGGCGGTGGCGGGCTGGGTTTTCAGATGCACGGGGTGCCTTTCCGTTGTCGTGGGGCACCAGCTTCTATGCGTTGGGCGACAGCCCTATGTCGGTGTTTACAAGTTCGTCGAGAGGGACGAACTCCCAGCCCAGGGTGTCGACGGCGGCAAGATCCACGGGGCGCGGCGGGGCCGTCTCCGCCAGGGCGTTCGCCTGCTGGATGCGGTCGAGACGGAAGCCGCGTACCGCGGCACGGAGCCGGCACCAGCCGATGAGGTACCAGTGGTCGCCACCCAGGAAACCCATGGGTTCGACGATGCGATCGCTACTGGCGCCCTGCGCGTCGGTGTAGTGCAGGTGGAGGACCTGTCGAGTGGAGAGCGCCTCACGCAAGGTGTGGGGGACGCTGGTCGGTTGCCGTCGGGAGGCAGTGAGCCGGACACGGTCGGCGAGCTCGTGCGTGGCGTGGCGCTCGCGTCGGGGGATGACGGCGAAGACCTTGCGCAGCGCCGAACGGGCATCGTCTGCGAACGGTGTCCCGGACAGTGCGTGCAGTCCCACCGCCAGAGCGGTCGCTTCCGCCGGGGTGATCGCCAACGGTGGCAGGGTGTGGTCCTTGTCCAGGACATATCCACCGCTGCGGCCGGGCTCGGCGTAGATGGGCACACCGGATTGCTGCAGGGCGTTGAGGTCGCGCTCGATGGTGCGGGAGCTGACATCGAATCGCCCGGCCAGCCACCGGGCGCTCCGCGGGCGGGGCGAAGCCGCACGCAATTCTTCCACCAGCGCATACAAACGGTCAGTACGGTTCACAGGAACGGACCGTAGCCCAGAGCCACAGCGTGACCGGTATCCCGACCGGCCGGCCCACCACCCGCACATGGAGCCATCGATCACTCTCGCCGGCACCCTCATCTGGTTCGACAAATGATCGACAAGACACCCCTAGCGGTCCTGAGGGGGTAGGCAGGGTTGGTGGTGCCTGCATCGTCTTTCGTCCGGGCTTCCTTCTCGGCGTCCGCCCCGCGCCGGGCGCGGTCCAGGAGCAGCAGGGCGTCGGCTCTGTACGGGCGGTGGCCGGGCTCGGTCAGGCGTGCGGCCGCCTGCTCGGCCCGCCGTGCGGCGGGCTCGAACTCGCCGCCCTCCAGGGAGACCTCGGCCAGCAGGGACAGCGCCCTGGCCTCGAAGAGCCGTGGCGATGGCCTCGCCGGTGCGGAAGCCCGTACTGCGGCCGAGCTCCGCGCATTGCCCGCCGTGGCGCAGGGCCTCGTTCAGGTCGCCCACGTACCACGTGACGAGGCACAGACTGTTGCGCGCGGCGCTCTGCCCCTGCGTCGATCCCGTAATGCGGTACAGCTCCAGGGCTAGCCGGTCGTGCGTCACTCTCCCGAGGAAGAGGGGGCCCTGCGCGCCGGGCTGGAGACGCTCTCGTCACTCACCGGGGCAGCGGCCCCTGACGGGTGCTTCGACGCCGTGGCCGGGCGGCGGCCGGGCGGGAAGAGCGCCGGAACCGTGAGCAGGCAGGCAGCGGATACCCATGCCCATTCCACGCCGTACCCCATGAGAACGCCTCCGAGCGCCGGTCCCGCGATGAGGCCGGTCTTGCTGGCGAAGACGTGGAGCGCGAGGATGCGGGGTCGATTCGTCTCGGACACGGCTTCGGGCAGCTGCGGCACGAGGCAGGCCGTGTGGAGGCACTCGGTGAGGGAGAAGAGGAACACGGCGGCCCAGGCGATGATCAGAGCGGCCGTGCGGCTGCCGAGCTGGAGGCCCACCACCAGGAGGAGCCAGGCCGCCGAAGCCCCGAGGAAGAAGATTCGCACGGCCGTCGGGCGGTTCAACCTCCCGGCGACGCGGGAGACGGGCAGCTGCAGACAGATGATGATCACCGTATTGGCCGCCAGGAGTACCGCGACCTGCCGCAGGGACAGCAGCTTCGCCTCGCTCGCGAGGAGCGGCAGCAGGAGAAGGAACCCGATGCCGAACGTGAAGTAGATGCCGTCGGCGATGAGGAGCCGGCGGGGGTGAGGCTGACGCAGCACTTCCCGGTAGGAGCCCGTGGCGTCCTCGCGCGTGCCGGGGGCGGCAGGGCTGTGGCGCGGCAGCACCACGTACACGACCGCGGCGAAGAGGGCGAACGTGGCGGCGTTGACGAGGAAGACGGGGCGCATGGTGTCGGCGAGGTTCCCGGTGACCATGTAGCCCCCGGCGAGGAAGCCGAGTCCCTGGCCCAGGTTGAGGACGACCTGCAGATGGGACCAGACCCGGTCCTCTCGCCCGCCGGCGAGGGTGAGGGAACCCAGGACCGCGGCTTGCGCGGCCGAGGCGATTCCCTGGGCCGACCCCAGGAGGAAGAGCAGGACGGCGGCGGCGGGAAGGCTGCCCGCAAGCGTGAGGAGAAGGGCCGCCAAGGCCGACAGGGAGAGCGCGCCGGCCAGCACCTTGCGAGGAGGGACCAGCGTGAGCAGGCGACCGGCGTACAGGGTCGCGATGAGTTGCCCGGCCCCCGTCGCGCCGAAGAGGATGCCGGCCACCCGCGTGGATCCGTGCGGAAGCGCGGCCAGCCAGCTGATGACGTAGGGCGTCATCAGCCCGTTGCCGAAGGCGTTGACCGCTACGCCTGAGAGTGTCGCGCGGTAGGTGCGCGGGGGAACTGGTGTGGGCACCGGCGCTCCTGGGCATTCGGCGGATCAGCGGGCTCGACCCGTCAGGGCGTGCGGGTGGCGGTGAGTCCGATCAGGGCGAAGGGCCGGGTGATGCGGTTGTGGCACTCGGTCAGAACGTAGTCGCGCACGGCCTCCCTCAGTGCGCTGCGCGCGCGGTCGTCCATGCGCCGGAAGGCCCCGTAGGACTCCAGCGCCGCAACGAAGCCGTCCGCGTCGTACTGGCGGTTCTGGACCTCACCCGCCACGGTCACGGGCCCGAACATGTCCTCGACCGGGACGAGGTCGGCTTCCAGGGGCTTGCCGAACTCCACGTACTCGAGGGCACGGCCGATCGAGTCCGGGTGGGCTTGCAGACCCTCGAAGAGCTCCTCGGCCGTCCGGGTGCCGAAGCGCGGTCCCTTGTGGTGGGGGGCGTGTCGGGTGAACAGGGTTCGGATGTCGGCGCAGCGCCGTTCCCACTCGTCGTCGCCGATGAGTTCGGAATAGGTGACGAAGACCAGCTTCCCGGCGGGCTTGAGCAGCTTCCGGGCCAAGGAATAGGACCGGGTGGGATCGGTCCAGTGGAATGCGGACGCCGAGAAGACGCAGTCGTAGGTACCCGTGTGCCAGTCCTCGAAATACGACTCGTGGACGTCGACGTTCGGGTGGCCGGCCATCCTGTCCTGGGCCTGGCGGCACAGGTTGCTGCCGGGCTCGATCGCGGTCACGCGGCTGAACAGGTCCAGCAGAAGGCCGGTGGCCTGGCCCGTTCCGGCTCCTACCTCGAGCACGTGCGCGTCCGGCGCCACCGGGGTGACGAGCGAGTGCAGGAATTCCGTCGGGTAGGAGGGGCGTCCGACGGAATAGACGTGGGAAAGCGTCTCGAACTGGTCTCCGCGTTCGCGTCGATCGAGGCCCAGTTCGATGGGTGGCGCGGGAGGGAATTGCGTGTCGGCCATGCTCGACTCCTGGGAAGTGCGGATCGTGGGTGCGGAAGCCTAGTGGTCCGGATGTCAGGTGAACGGATCCGGAGGTACGGCTCGACCCTGTCTCCGGCGGGCCTTGAGGGTGTTGGCGCCTTCGGGGGCGACAGCCCTGACGAGGGACACGCCTTCCCATTCGACGAGCTGATAGAGCGTGATCTCCTCGCCGAGCGGCTCGCCGTCGGCGCTGGGCCGACCACCACCCACCAGTCGGGCGGCGAGGTGGCGGGCACGGGGCAGGTGCAGGTCGCCCCGCAGGGACTCGTACCGGCCCCGCGAGAGCGAGGTGTGGTAGCGAGGGGTTCTGCCTTCCCACACGCCGTCGTACACCATGACCGCCTCGCTCAGTGCGTGCTCGACGGCCTGTTCCCGGCTTTCCCGCACCGCGGAGCCGATGACGAAGATCTCGCTGTCCGGGTCGTGCCAGGCCGCGAGCGAGAAGAACCCGAGCCGGCAACCGAACGTGTACGTCCGCATGCGGCCCCTGGTCACACAGGAGTGGTCGGTGATCTCGCTGGGGAGCGGTTCGGTGCCGTACCAGACGGTCGCGAGCAGGCTCCGCTCCAGGAGCTCTCGTTCGGCGGCGAGCCGTGCGGCCGGGGTGGTGGCGTGCACCGCAAGACCGGTGGCGTCCAGACCCGGACGATAGGTGCTGTGCCAGGGGCGCGGCACGATGTCCTCGAACGGCCGGCTGCCGGTGGTGGCGCCGCTCCGCGTCGTGCCGTGGACCGGTCGGCCGAGGCTGCCCGAGATCTCCGCGACCATCAGCAGGCGCTCGTACGTTTCCCACAGCGCGGAGTCACGACTGCGTTCGGGGCTGCGCGAGCACCCGAACCCGAGCGCGGCGTGCCGCTGCCCGCCGATGGAGAATCCCAGTCCGCTGGAGACGCTGAGGAACTCCGGGGCACAGGCCGGGGCGTGTTCGTGCCGCCTGACCGGTAGCCTGCGGAGGTCCTCAGCGCTACGCAGCAACGATCTCCTTGCAGGAGGCGGCCACGCTGTGGCCGGCGGGGGTGAGGTCGGCGTGCTCCATGACGGTGCTGTAGCCCATGCCGAACCTCTTCAGGGCCACGTCGCGGGCCGCCCGCGCGCCCGGCGCGCCCGTGGCGTCCGCGTACCGGGCCAGGACGCGGTGGATCCGGCTCAGGACGAACATGGCGTGGTAGATCCCGTACAGGGGGCGGCGGTCATTGCGGATCGGAGCCTGGTAGCGGGCGCTGAAGCCGTTCGTCAGCAAGGGGTCGATGCCCATGATGGCGTGCAGCAGGATGTGCGAGGACTCGTGGACCAGGTGCTCGAGGAAGAAGAGCGTCGGGTCGGCCTCCTCCTCGGCGTCGGGGTGGCGCAGGTACATCTGCCCCCAGTAACGGAGGCTGGAGATGCCGGTCGTGGTGGAACCGGTGAGCGTGGACCGGTCGAACAGACGTACGCCGGCGACCAGGTCGGCGAACTCCGCGTGCATGTCCGGGTCGAGCTCGTGCAGTATCTCGAGGCTCTCCCCGATCCGCCTGCGTCCCTCGGTCAGACGGGCGTCGGAGACCGCGGTGATCTCGACCACCTCCCCGCTCCGGGACCGGGGTCCGTCCTTGCCCAGCAGGAAGCTCGACACCTCGGCGTCGGCCAGGTCCCAGGAGACGGTGTCGACGGTCAAGTCGGGTCGGTGAAAATCTCCCGCGTCCCCCATCCGGGAGATCCGGCCCAGGGCCGTGAGGACGCCGCCCGGGTCCTGCGCGCGAAGAGCCCGTCCCAACCCCCAGTGCAGCGTGAACAGCTGCGGGTTGAGTCTGCTCTCGGTGCTGATGTGGCGCAGGGTCCGGGCGGCCGCCTCGGATGTCCGCGGCAGCAACGTCGATGCCACGGTGGTGTACTGCCGGAGGTCACGGACCAGCGTCGCGTTGATGCGGGACCGCAGCGCCGGCGTTCTGCTCGCCTGGGGTCGCGCGTGGAAGGAGAGGTCCGCGGTGGGTTCGACGATGGTCACGTGAGAACTCCGGTGGTGGGTTTCGTCGTGCTGGAGCGAGGTCGCCTCAGAGCTCGGCTTCGACCAGTTCGTGACACGAGGCGAGGACCATGCGGCCCGCGTCGGTCAGGTCGGCGTGCTCGAGGATCGTCTCGTAGCCCTTGCGGAAGCGCTGCACGGACTCGTCCCGCAGGGCCCGGGTGACGGGGCGCGGGTCGGCGGCGGCGTGGCGGGACAGGACGCGCGAGATGCGGCTCAGTACGAACGTCGCGTGGAAGACGCCGTAGAGGGGGCGGGCGTCCCTGCGGATCGGGGCCGAGTGGCGGGCTTCGAAGGGGTTCTTCAACAGCGGGTCCGCGCTCATGAGGGCGTGCAGCATCAGGTGGCCCGACTCGTGGACCAGGTGGTCCAGGAAGTAGTTGACCGGCTCTGCCGACTCCGCGCCCGGGTCGGGGACCCGCAGGTAGTTCAGGCCCCAGCAACGCGAGCTGGTGGCTCCTCGGATCACGCTGCCGTGGACGAGGCGCAGCCGGGAGACCAGTTCGTAGAACTCCTCGTGGAGCTCCGGGTCAAGCTCGCGCAGCGCTTCCAGCGCCTGGGAGACCCAGATCTTGCCGGTGCCGAGCTCCGCCGGAGTGACCGGAGCGATCTCGACGAGCCCTCCGCGTTCCGAACGGGGGCCGTCCTTGCCGGTGAAGAAGCCCGCGGCCTCCGCGTCGATGACGTCCCAGTCCATCGTCTCGACCCGGAACCCGTCGCCGTACACCTCGCCGTCGGTCCCCAGACGTGCCAGGCGGCCGAGGGCGGCGGAGACGGCTCCGGGCTGCTGCGTACGGAGTCCCTCGTTGAGCTGCCAGTGGAGCGTGAACAGCAGGGGGTTGAGCTTGCGGGTGACGTCGAGGCCCTCGAGGGCGGCCGCAGCGGCCGCGGCGCTGTTGGGCAGCCGCCGCGCAGCGGAGTCCACGTAGACGCGGAGGTCTTTCGCGAGGACACCGTTGATGCTCCGCCGGAGGCGAGCGGCCCGTGCGCGGTCGGGGTGGGCCCCGAAGAGGATCTCGGTGTCGGCGAGGGGGGCTGTGGCGGTCATGCTTCTCCTGGCGTGATGGCGGCTGGCGGACCGGGTGGCGCGACGGGAGTCGCGCCACCCTGTGGTGCCGCGGTGGGGTTGTCAGTCACCCTGCATGAGCTGCGAGGACTCGGACAGGTAGCTGTCCGGGATCTCGTCGAACGCGATCTCCGCCTGCTCGGCGGTCTCGGTCTGAAGGTCCTTGTTCTCCATGTGGCATTCACCTCCTCGTGGGTCAGGAGACCCTCAGGTCAGAGGAACTCCTGAAATCTGCTCGCCGGGGACTCGACGTCCGCTCGGCCCGTATGCCTGAAAGACTCCTCCAGACGGCTCGGGAGGCGACGGAGTCCCGCTCGAGACGGGCTCAGGCGGACTCCGGGGCTCGCGTTCGCGCGCGACGCTCCGCCCGCGCGGTCCTGCCCCCCTGCTCAGCTGCCCGGCAGCAGCACGGGCTTGATGGCGGTGCCCGCCGCCGAGTCCCGTTCGGCGTCGTTGATCGCGCTGAGCGGATAGGTCCGCACGAGCCGGTCGAAGGGGAAGCGGCCCTGCTGCCACAGCTCCAGCAGTTGCGGGATGAAGAGCTGGGGCACGGCGTCACCCTCCAGGATCCCCCTCACGTTCTTGCCCTGTGCCAGGGCGGCGGGGGGAAGGGTCAGAGGCCGTGACGGGACGCCGATCAAGCCGACGGTGCCCGTGGGTCTCAGGGCTTCGACGGCCGTGTTGATGACGTCGGGGACACCGGTGGTGTCCAGGGCGTACTGGGGCCCTCCCCGGGTGAGTTTGCGCAGCTGCGCCACGATGTCGTCGTCGCCGCCGTGCACCGTGGCGGTGGCCCCGAGTTCACGGGCCAGGGACAGCCGGCTCTCGTGCAGGTCCACTGCCACGATCGTGGCGGCCCCGGCGACCCGGGCGGCCATGATCGCGGACAGGCCCACCCCGCCTGCCCCGAAGACGACGATGCTGGATCCTGCCCCGGCCCGCAGGGAGAGGAGGACCGAGCCGGCGCCCGTCTGGATCCCGCAGCCCAGCGGGCCGAGCAGTTCCAGCGGCAGGTCCTTGTCCACCTCGACGATGCTGCGGACGGTGGCCAGTGCATGGGTCGCGAACGACGACTGACCGAACCAGCGGGCCGCCACGGGGTGCCCGTGGCGGTCGGTGGCCGGGCCGGCACCGTCGGGGCCGGAGCCGGTGAGGTTGCGGCGGAAGAAGTCCTCGCAGTAAGCCGGTTGTCCGCCAAGGCAGTTCCGGCACGCACCGCAGGAGTCGAAGGAGAGCACGACGTGAGCGCCGGGGGCGATGCCGGTGACGCCGGGGCCCACTTCCTCCACGATCCCGGCGCCTTCGTGTCCGGTGATGATGGGCGGCTGGGCCATGAACCCGGGCGTTCTCGGCATCATGTCGGTGTGGCAGAATCCCGCTCCCACGATCCGTACGAGCACCTGGCCGGGGCCGGGAGGTGCCAGCTCGACCGGCTCGATCGCGTAGGGGGCACTCGCCCCGCGCAGCACCGCGGCCTCGATCTTCATTCGATTCTCCTTCGTCTGATGTCATGCGCGGTTTTCCCGCCGCCGCCGGCGGGGGCGCACGGACGCGCGCGGTGCGGTGTCCGCGCTCCCGTTCGCTGCGCCTGGCGACGTCGGTCGCTTCGGGCTTGAGGCCCTCTCAGGCCAGCGGCTTTGCGAGTACGGCCTTGCGGTGGCTGAAGGTCTCGATGGAGTGGTGGCCGTGGTAGCTGCCCGTACCGCTCTCCCCGACGCCGCCGAACGGCAGGTCCAAGACCATGACGTGGGCGACGGGCAGGCCGTAGCCGAGGCCGCCGGAGGAGGTTTCGGCGGCGATGCGGCGCCGGGTGTCGTCGGACTCGGTGAACACGTACAGGGCGAGCGGCTTGTCGCGGTCGTTGACGAAGTCGATCGCCTCGTCGAGGCCGGTCACGGTGACCATCGGCAGGATGGGGCCGAAGATCTCCTCCTGCATGACCGGGGAGGTGGGGTCGACGTCGGCCAGGACGGTCGGGGCGATGAACTTGCTCGTCCGGTCGCTGCCTCCCCCCACCACCACGCGGCCGGAGCCGAGCAGGCCGGTGAGACGGTCGAAGTGGCGCTCGTTGACGATCCGCCCGTACTCCGCGGACGTCGCGGGATCGGTGCCGTACAGGTCCTCGATGGCTCGGGTGAGGGCGGGTTCGAGGGCGGCGGCGGTCTGCGGGTCGGTCAGTACGTAGTCCGGAGCGATGCAGGTCTGACCGGCGTTCAGGAACTTGCCGCGGGCCAGCCGTTCCGCGACCACCTCGAGATCGGTGCCGCGGTCGACGAAGACCGGGGACTTG
This sequence comes from Streptomyces sp. NPDC001194, assembly GCF_042896985.1. Lineage (NCBI taxonomy): Bacteria > Bacillati > Actinomycetota > Actinomycetes > Kitasatosporales > Streptomycetaceae > Streptomyces > Streptomyces sp. NPDC001194. The sequence goes on from NZ_JBIAXU010000011.1 coordinate 27,226, forward strand.
CCGCCCAGTTCCAGGGTGACGGGGGTGAGGTGTTCGGCGGCGGCCCGCATGACGATCCGGCCGACCAGGCCGTTGCCGGTGTAGAAGATGTGGTCGAAGCGCTCGGCCAGGAGTGCCGTGGTCTCGGGGATTCCCCCCTCGACGACGGCCACGGCTCCGGTGTCGAGGTAGGCCGGCAGCAGCCTGGCCAGCGCTGCGGAAGTGGCCGGAGCCAGCTCGCTCGGTTTGGCCACGACCGTGTTCCCGGAAGCCAGCGCGCCGACCATCGGGGCGAGCAGCAGCCCGGCCGGATAGTTCCACGGGGCGATGATCAGTACGACCCCCAGCGGGTCGTACTGCGTCCAGGCCGATGCGTCCGGCCCCAGCACCGGCGGGACCGCCACGGCCTCGGGAGCCAGCCACGCCTGAAGGTGGTCGAGCGTGTGGTCGATCTCCCGGATCGTGAAATCGATCTCCGTGCGGTACGCCTCGCCGGAAGGCTTGCCGAGGTCGGCGTGGAGCGCCGCGGCCAGATCCGCGCCGCCCTCGGTGAGCATGTCCCGCAGCCCGCGCAACTGTGCCGTGCGCCATTCGAGGGACTTGGTACGGCCGGTGCGGAAGGCGGCACGCAGCCGCGCCACGATTTCGGTCGGTGACTCGGAGGAGGAGTGATTCACGGGGGGACCTTCTGAAGAGTGCGGCGTGAGCGAAGCGGGTCACGCACGGGGGCGGGTTCGTCCGGTGTTCACCGCTGCGGAGCGGCGCCCACCTGGAAAAATGTGTTGGGCGAGCATTCATCCGAGGCGTTCACGCCTCTTCGGCCGTACCGGCCGTGCTCGGGGCATTCCTTCGACCGACCCCTTCACGGTGCGTCGTTCGATGTGGCCAACACTCCGCCGGGGAGCTGCTCACTTTCCAGCGCCAACCGGGACGAGGACCGTCCACTCCTGTCCACTCGCGCCCGCCGCCGATCGGCAGTGGCGAAGGGTGAGGGTCCCGGAGGGGTGGCGGCCGCGCGGATCCCTTGCGCCGGTCGACGGTGCGCTCGGCGAGACGTCGAGTCGGCGCTCACCGTGCTCCACACGACGACATCGCTGATCTCAGCTCGCAGGAGATCCCCGTCCGGAATGAACACGAGCGGACATGAGTGAGCGGCAGTCGTCCTCATTTGCTCTGGAAAGTGGACGGCGTCCCGTCGGAATCTCGGTCATGCCGAACGAGGCGCCGTACTGGCGGTCGATCGGAGGGCCGGGCGAGCACGGCACGCCCTGCACGAAGAAGCGCGGATGTGTGCTTCAGGCGAATCCGAGACGTTGAAGAAGGAAGACCATGGCAACGATCACACCGACCGGTGCGCGGGCCCACGCGAAGCCCAAGGGCGCGCCCGAGCACGGAGGCGGCCACGGGCAGGCGCCCATGACGCATCGGCAGATCATGAAGGCGCTCTCGGGCCTGCTGGTGGGCCTGTTCGCCGCGCTCCTCTCTTCGACGATCGTGGCCAACGCACTGCCGGCGGTCATCAAGGACCTCGGCGGCGGCCAGTCCGCATTCACCTGGGTCGTCACGGCGGCGCTGCTCTCCCTGACCGCCTCCGTCCCGATCTGGGGCAAGCTCTCCGACCTGGTGAGCAAGAAGGCACTCGTCCAGATGTCCCTGGTCATCTACATCGTCGGCTCCGTCATCGCCGGTCTGGCGCAGAACCCGGCCACGCTGATCAGCGCCCGTGTGGTGCAGGGCCTGGGCGCGGGAGGTCTCACCGCCCTGGTCCAGGTGATCACGGCCGCGATGATCTCCCCGCGTGAGCGCGGCCGCTACTCCGGCTACACCGGCGCCACCGTCGCCGTCGCCACCGCCGCCGGCCCGCTCCTCGGCGGCGTGATCACCGACAGCGACTGGCTCGGCTGGCGATACTGCCTCTTCGTCGGCATCCCCTTCGCGCTGATCGCACTGGCCGTCCTGCAGAAGACGCTCCACCTGCCCCTCGCCAAGCGGAAGGTCAAGGTCGACTGGACCGGCGCGTTCCTCATCACCGCGGCCGCCTCGCTGCTGCTGATCTGGGTGACCTTCGCCGACCGCACGTACGAGTGGCTGTCCTGGCAGACCTACACCATGGTCGGCGGCACCGTCCTGCTCGCCCTGCTGTTCGTCCTCACCGAGACCCGGGCCGCCGAACCGATCATCCCGCTCCGCCTGTTCCGCAACCGCACGATCACCCTCGCCTCGCTCGCCTCGCTGTTCGTCGGCGTCGGCATGTTCTGCGGCACGGTCTTCTTCTCCCAGTACTTCCAGCTCGCCCGCAACGAGTCGCCGACCATGTCGGGCGTCATGACCATCCCGATGATCGCCGGTACGTTCGTGTCCTCCACGCTCTCCGGCCGGTTCATCACCGCCACCGGACGCTGGAAGGGCTGGCTCGTCTCCGGCGGCGTCTTCCTCACCGCGGGCCTGACCCTGCTCGGCCTGATGCGCTACGACACCCCCTACTGGGAACTGGCCGTCTACATGGCGCTCCTGGGGATCGGCGTCGGCATGATGATGCAGAACCTCGTCCTGTCCGCCCAGAACCAGGTCGGCCCCGCCGACCTCGGCGCCGCCTCCTCCGTGATCACCTTCTTCCGCTCCCTCGGCGGAGCGGTCGGCATCGGCGTCCTCGGCTCCCTGATGGCCGGCCGCATCGCCCACTACGCCGCCGACACCATCGACGGCCTGTCCCCCGAGGCACGGGCCGCGGCCGCCCGGGCGACCGGCAGCGGCTCGCTGCCCGACATGCACCTGCTGCCCGCCCCGGTCCGCACCTGGCTGGAGAGCGCCTACGGCCACGGCATCGCCGACGTCTTCCTCTACGCCGCCCCTACCGCACTCCTCGCCTTCCTGCTCTGCCTCTTCATCGAGGAGGCCCCGCTGCAGACGTCCGTCGGGCCGGCCCGGCCCGCCGAGAAGCAGGCGGCGTAACCCGCGCCACCCGGTCGCGTCGTGGCCGGGTGCACGCCCGGCTCCTCTCACGCCTCCTGCCCCTCGGTGTCCGACGGCCACCGCGTGCGGTGGCCGTCGGACGCTGCTGTCGTGGTGGGGCGGTCGGTTGAGCCGCGTGCGCGGGCCGTGGGCCGGCCGGTTCCCGGTCTGTTCAGGACGGGCGGCATCATCCGCTGTTGCTGCTCCGCAGCCTCAGGGACGGCTTCGAAGATCAACCAATTCCAGCCACGGTGACATGAATCGCTTCGCGCGCCGCGCGGCCATGCCGAACCCTGAAGACCACCAGAGGCCACGTCCCGTCACGCCGAGCGGCGCACCGAGATGACACACGGCCTCGAACCATTCCTGACCGGCAAGCCATGGACCTCAAGGAACCACAGGTATGAACCCCGACGACCTGATGAACGAAATCGGCGGCGTGCCGTTCGTGGACGACACGGCGCGCGACCCGAAGACTTTGCTGACGGCTGACGTGGCCGTGGTGCGGCGCAGCGCCGACCCCACCTCGGTCCTCATCCCGCAGACCATCCACCTGGGGCCGGGGGCCTTCAAGGACGAGGAGACCGTGCGCGAGACGCTCATCGTTGAACTCATGCAGAAGTCGCTCACCCGCGGGCACCACGAGCCGGCCCAGGCAGCCGCAGCCACCGCGGGGGCCGGGCGTTGACGGCAGAACAGCGCACCATCGAGAGCGGCGCAGCCGAAGCAACCCGTACCGGCGTCCGGGACTTCGCCCTGCTCCAGGCCACGGGCTTCTTCGGCAGCATGGCGACGCGCTGCCTGGAGATCGCCGTTGCATGGTGGGTCCTGGACCAGACCGGCAACGATGCCCTGCTGGGCATCGTATTGGGCCTTGGCGTCGCCGCAGACGTACTGTCCCGGGGGGCCCTGGGCTGGGTCGGTGACCGGTTCAAGCCGCAGACGGTCATCCTTTGCTGCTTCCTCGTGTCCGCCGGCGTGAGCGGCGTTCTCACGGCCATGGCTTTCGCCGGCGTCTACCACCTGTGGGTCGTACTCATCGGCGTGAGTCTGCTGGGCATCAGCCTGGGTGTGCGCGAGCCGCTCCTGATGTCCACGATCCGCAGCTTGATGGACACCTCTTCGGTGGCCGGCGCGGTGCGGGTCCGCAGCGCCATGATGTCGTTGTCTTCCTTCACCGGACCCGTCGTCGCCGGCATGCTGATCGGACCGCTGGGGTATTCGGCCGTACTCGGTGCCGCGTGCGCAGTGGTGGCCGTATGCGCTGTCCTGGTTGCGGCGCTACGGGTACCGGAAAGCGAGCCTCACGATGACGGCGCACGGGACAGCGGCTTCTCGGTTTGGGCGAGCGAGGCCAAGGCGGGGTTCGTGGCCATCCGCCGGGTCGTGCCCGAATGGCGGCTGGCGATGCTGACCATGGTCGTCGACTTCGCGCTCTTCCCCGTGTTCGCGGTCGTCATCCCGGTCCTGGTCGCAGCCCACTACCCTGACCGGACCTGGGTGCTGAGCATCGTCGAGTCGGCGTTCGCAGTGGGAATGATCCTGGGCAGTGCCGTCCTGGCCCTCAAGAGCAACGCGCTGCTGGGGCGCCGTCGTACGGTGCCGGCAGGATTCGCCGCACTCGGAGCCGGCTTCGTGGGTACGGGTCTGCTCTTCAGCGTCACCGGTCCGAGCATGCCCGTGGCGTTCACGGCGGGCGGCTCCGTTCTGCTGGCGCTGTCCGGGGCGGGCCTGTGCATGGTGACCATCAACACCGGCACCGTCCGCCTGCTGGCCACTCCGTCGGCCTTCCGGAACCGCATGGTCGCTGCGGCGTCCTTCCTGTCGGGCATCGTGATGCCCCTCGGTTCCGTGAGCAGCGGCTTGATCTCCCGCGCCTCCGGTGAGCAGTGGGCCCTGCTCGTCCTCGGCGCCGCCATTTGCGTCTGTGCCGTCTTCGCCTCGCGGGACAAGGCGATTGCCCGCTTCCTCAGCCTGCCGGACGAGCAGCTCGACGAGGCTTACCTGCGGGAGTTTCCCCACGCCTTCGGCGCCTCAACGTCACCGACAGAGAAAGCCCAACCGTGACATCCACCCCTCACCCGGGCTCATCGCCGTGTACTCGACGATGTTGGATAGGGGCATGGTGCGACGCAAGAAGGAGAGGAAGAAGCGGCCCGACTGGGGCGTTCCGAAGGGGATCGTTCTGTTGGCGACGCCGGAGGGCTGGCGCACCAGCGTCCTCACCGCGGAAGGTGGAATGCTCTGCGGGCGCCTGGACGTGCCGATCAACACCGACCCACAAGACGCGCGGGCTGCGGCGGCGGTGATGGTGGTGGAACTCGCGCGCGACTTCCACGACACCGACGTCGAGGTGAGCTGGGATCCGCCCGAAGAACCCTGGTCATGGACCGCCCAAGTCACCCTCGCCGCCGAAACCGATCCGCCTTCGCCGGACGCCGACGGCTGAACGGCAGGCTCAGCACTGAAGTCACCGTCCTGACGCATCAGATGCGGGCGGTCCCCATGGGGACGAGCAGGATCCGAGTCTCCCTGCGACAGGTCGCCTGCTCGCTTCGGCCCGCTTCCGCTGTGGGCTGCCGCCTCTCCCTCAGCCTTCGCGGCCGCCGACGCTTCCCTGCGTCCGGCGCTCCCCGCAGCCTCCTCACCCATACGCATGCCCGTGCGGGCTCCACCCAGCATTCCCTTGGTACCAAAGAATTCGGGAAGCAGGCGGCCGACGCCTTCGCTGAAATCGCCCCTGAAGCTTTCGATGATGCCTGTGGGGATGCGTTCCGGGCGGGCGGCCGTGGATACGAGGCCTGCGAGAGTCATGCTGAGGTGCTGCTGGTACTCGGCGGGGTGGGTCAGGTTGTAGGGGTCGGCAGGGTTGAGACCGCTGCCCTCTCGGTAGAGGTCGATGGCTGCTTGCGCTTGGTTCTGCGCCCACAGCAGTGTCTCCGCGTAGCCGTTGAGCGCGCTCCCCGCGCTCTCGCATGCGTAGGCGGCGCGGAACCAGTCATTGGGGTGCATCGCGAACTTCGCCCGGAACGCGTCGGCCGCGGCTCCTTTCCAGTGGCCGGAGTCGAGGGCTTTCATCCCCTGTCCGACCCGGTTGAAGGCAGTCTGAAGTCCTGGAGATGGGCCACCGAATCCCAGATCGCGGCAGGCTTGCCGTGTGACAGCTCAGCGGCCTGCTGGGTCTGGCCGAGCTGCTTCTCGGGCATGACTCCCAGGTCATGGGCGATGTCGTCGCCGAAATCCTCGACCTTGTCCACCCAGTCGTGTGCACCCACGTAGTCCAGGCCGGCTCCGATCCCGTCGGTCGCCACATCGACGCCGTGGCCGATGGCCTTCTTGGCAGCGTCCACGCCATGGCCGAGCTTGTCCATGCCCTCAGCGACCAGTCCGCCGAAGCCCGTCATCAGCGGTCACCACCGGTGGGGGGCTTCGGTGCCGGCCCGGCAATGCCTTCGACGGTCCGGTCCAACTCCTCCCCGCTGACCCCACGACCTACGACTATGCGGGCGCGGTCCTGTTCAGCGCCCACGCCTCAGCGCTGTGGGCCCGCTTCACGATCTACCTGCGCCGCGAGATCGCAGCCCGACTCGGCCTCACCCAGATGGCCGCCCGCGCCATCCTGCGGGTCTGCTTCACCAAGGTCGCCGAGTACCAGAAACGCGGCCTGGCCCACTTCCACGCCGTCATCCGGCTCGACGGCCCCAACGGCAGCACACAGCCCCCACCTCCGTCCGTCACTATCACCCTGCTCGCCGATGCCATCCGGGCCGCTGCCGCCCGCGTCCGTGTAACCGTCGTGTCGGACGCGATCGGGGAACGCGAACTCGCCTGGGGCGAACAGCTCGACGTACGCGAGATCGCCGCCTTCGGCACCGACGCCGAACTGACCGACCAGGCCGTCGCCTCCTATGTGGCCAAGTACGCCACGAAGTCCGCCGACGCCTCCGGCACCCTCGACCGGGCCCTGTTCTGCCGCCCCTGCCAGGGACGCGGCGTAACCCTCCTGCCCCACGGAACCCCGCTCCCATGCACCGCCTGCAACGGCACCGGACAGGCCCGGCCCCTGCCCCGACTCGCGGTCGCCCGTCACGCGCGGCAGATGATCCGCACCTGCTGGGAGCTGGGCAAGCTCCCGGAGTTCGCGGGCCTCAAGCTCTGGAAGTGGGCACACATGCTCGGCTTCCGAGGCCACTTCTCCACCACTTCAGCACGCCGGCAGGAGGGCCGATTCGATCCCGCGAACCTCAATCGCCACTTCCGTGTGCTCCTCGACCGAGCAGGGCTCCGCCGCATCCGCTTCCACGACCTACGGCACTCCACCGCGACGCTCCTCCTGGAGCAAGGCGTCGAACTCGTCGTGATCAAAGAACTCCTTGGACACGCCCACATAGGCGTCACCGCCACCGTCTACGCCCACGTCCGGCTCCGCCTCCAGCTGGACGCCATCGACCTCCTCGGCCGCACGCACGACGGCGACAACCCGCTGCCCTGCGCAACACCTGTCCGCTGACGTTGCCGCTGCGTCAAAGCCCCAATACCCATACAACAGAAACTGCTGGGGAGTGCTTCCACGCACTTCCCAGCAGTTTTTCCTATCCATTAGCTCTATCGGCGCCCAGCGTCAGGAAATCTGTTCACGATTTCCCGGCCAGTACGCCATCCCGGCAGGCATCGTTTCGAACAGGCATTTCAGATCCCCGCATTTCGTTCCCGTTGCCTCGCAAGGGAAGACGGGCGAGCCGAAAGGCGCAGTTCACCTCCCGGCATGAAATCTAGCGTCACAGCGTCAAGGAGGTCGCCTACTGGAGGCAATTCGGCTGACGTCAAGTGCCGCACATCATCACTCAGCATGACGAAATCGATGAACGCCGTAACGTTCGATTCAGGATCAATGACTGAGACTTCTACGCCGAAACGACCTCGATGTCCCGTGACGACACAGCGCACGACCTGGAACTGCCGAAGCCCACTGAGCTGCCACATCCGGTCATGATCGTCCATCGAACCCTCCATCAGAAGTGGACACCTTTCTTCCAGGGTACCCATTCAGTTTTGCCGTGATCGATGAAGGAATTGAAATCATCGAAGTCCATGTCTTCGATGATCCATTGAAGTCCACCACCATCGTCATGGAATCGACGATAGACGCTCGGATGGAATTCATCCAAGAATCCGGGCTTCATCGTGAACACGTGGCACCCATCCTCATACACGCCTTGGCCAGCATACTGCCGAACCACTGAGTGAGAATTTCCCAGGTAGGCGAAGTTGCGTCCGTTCAAGTCGGTCGCTCGGTGATTTTCCGCATTCAGTCCGCCCACCTCTGAATCGCGATTTCCCTTCTGAGGGGATCGGTACAGCTTTACCGGCTCGTCGACATCCCCACAATTGTGAACCAGTACCGGCGTAGCCCCCGCCAGCGCATAGTACGTGTGCGTGCTGAGGTGCTGTCAGCTGTGTTTTCGCAGGTCAGCGGAATTCGGCCAGTCCGTGGGTGTGCGTGGAAGTGCCGTGTTGTGCGCCCCTGTTGCCGTCGGCGTTGCCGTCAGACGGCTACGCGCGTGAGGGCGGCGGAGTGGGCTTTGGCCGGTGTCCTGTTCGGGTTGGGGTCGGGCATGGTCAGGGGGCCATACGCTGACCGGCAACTCGGGCAGGTTTTGGGCCTGCCGGAATTTGAACGAGTGGCCCCCTGGCCTTGCCCGACGCGGGCCCCGAGCCGAACAGGTGGGTAAAGCCCACGGAGCCGACCGGCCCCACCCGTGAGCTGCGCACCGCCCAATGCCCTGTCGCTGCCTCATCGTCGGCCTGGCCTCGACGTGCGGGAACGTCCGGACTTGCTCGCGCTTCTGGTCATCCGCTGCGCTGTCTTTGCGCGGCCTGGTCGCTGGCCGGCCTGCGGTGGCGGAGCCGAGAGCGGGCCGGGTGAGCGGCCGTGCCGCGCGCGACCCGCGTCAGCGGGTCGCCTTGAAGACGTAAAGAAAGTTTGGACGCGCCAACGGCCCCGGCGGTAGGCCAGGACCGTTGGTTGGGCAGCAGGTGTGGTTGCTCGTCCGACTCAGACGCCTGGGTGCGGTCCACGTCCCGTGACCCCAGGCCTGTGCAGCGCCACCAGCGTTGCCGTCACGACTGCCGTCAAGCCATCAAACGGCGATCCCTGCCAGCGCCTCCAGCTCGTTTGCCGAAATTCAAGAGGTAAGACCACGCATGGCTCTCAGTGCATCAACAGACCGCCGAAGTGTGGCCACCAATCTGGCAGCCTGCTCCCGAACCTCATTACGACCGTCAGGGCGCGCACCGTGCGGAGACAAAAGCGTTTCAAGCGGCTTCCACGCCTCAAAGACGAGACGTGTCTGCTCAAGCGCTTCCCCTGAAAGGCGCACAGCCATCTCCGCATCGCCCTGCTTGGCTTCGTGAAGCCAAGCCGAAAGGAGCGATTGCTCCACGATGAAGCGGCCTGTCCATTCTGAGATCTTAGCTCCGACAAGTTCGGACGAAAGGATCTTGATAGCTAGATTATTTTCGATGGAGTTTGATGGGGCCAACAGCTCCGCTGGAGGATCCCATTCATCCGGCATCTCATCCAGCCATCCCCAGTTCGGCGGTACTGACACTCCGCTCCTTTCATCAACCATGATGTTCTCGGAGCCAGTCTGTCGCGCGGCCCGTAGTCTTGGGAAGTCCTTCGATTCCGCCAGCCTCAAGTACGTTCATGCAGTACGTTACACAGCTCTGCCTACCGAGACTGTAGGGCGGGTACGTCCCCTTAGCCGTTCGGCTGATCTGCGTTTCGATGTAGGCCAGGGCCCCTTGAACTCGCGGAAGTTCAACTCGTACGTTGATGGTGAACGGAGAAAGGATCTCGGGTTTAAAATGCCTGACTCCGTTGGTGGCCACATCAACCCCTCCCCACTGCTCAGTGTGCATGACTTCGCCGTCATGCGCCTGCACGGTGATCAAGGCGTGTTTCTTCTCCGGGTCCAAATGGACCGTTGCCACCCCATCACAGTTATGGACTAGGACTGGTGCGGCGCCTGCGAGCACATAGTACGTGTGGAAGTCGTTGACGGTGAGGTTGTGCGTGGTTACGGCGTACGGGTAGTTGCGCTTGGACTGGACCGTGAGGGTCGTGCCGTCGGGGCGGCGGAGTTGGTCGCCCTGGGTGAATTCGCCCGCGTCGACCCACTGGCGGCGGGTCTCGTTCCAGTGCGGGTGGTGGGAGGTGGAAGTGAGCTGGACGGGCGGGGCGCGGGGGTTGGACTCGTCGGTGAGGGTGAGGTCGGTGAACTCCTTGTCGTCCGGGGTGGTGATGGTCGCTGTCACCTGCTGGGGACGGGTCTCACCGGTCTGCGGGTCGGTGGCGAGGACCTTGTCGCCGACGTGGACGTCCTGGATCTCCTTCGTCGTGCCGTCGGCCATCTGGACACGGGTGCCGGTGGGGAAGCTGTTCGTCTTGACACTGCAAGAGCCGCCCGACTCCGAGCCGCCGCTGCTGTGGGATTCGCTGGAGCCTGCGCCGGCCTCGGCGTCGGAAGACTCTCTGCCGGCTTTGCTTTCCGTGCCCGCGCTGTCGGTGGCGGTCTCCTTGCCGGCCTTCTCCGGAGCCGAGTCCGCGGCCTTCGCTTCGGCCTCGCGCGCTTCCTTGGCAGCCTTCTTGGACTTGGTCACCGCCTCGGCCGCACGGGCCGCTCCGCGTTCCGCCTCGTGGATCGCGTCGTAGGACTTGTTGATTTCCTTGTAGATCTTGAAGGCCTTGATGCCGATCTTGACGGCCTTGAACAACTTGCCCCAGGGGACGAAGTTGAGGGCTGTGTTGATGCAGGCCATCGCGTCGCCCTTGGTGAAGCAGTCCCGGGCGTCGTTGTAGCCGATCAGGTCGCCGACCAGGTCGACGACTTCGCTGATGAGCTTGTCGCGCTTGCGCTTGGCGTCGTGGACCTTGTTGTTGGCGTCGTTGAGCGTCTTTTCGCCGTCATCGTCCGAAGGGGGAGTGGTCGGCTTGGGGCTTGTGCCGTCCCGCCTCTCGGAGTGGCCGGTGCCGTCGTCGATGTAGAGGCCGCTCGGGTCGGACGCGTTGATCGGACTGTTGTTGGAGTACGCGTAGGCGTTCCACTGCTGCGGGTCTCCGCCGTCGATGATCGGGTCCGGGCTGAGGAAGCGGCCCGTCGTGGGGTCGTATTCGCGGGCGCCCAGGAGGGTGAAGCCGGTGGACTTCTCCTTGGTGCCGCCCACGAAGCCCTTGTCACCCGCCCACGTGCCCGGAGAAGGCGGGGCGCCGCGGTCGTTGCCGAAGGGGTCCGTGGCGCGGCGGACCTGGGCCAGGTCCGTGGCGTTGAACTGGACGCCGCCCGTGCCGTGGTGGTCCGAGCCCTGGTAGGTGAGGGCGGACGTGCCGGCGGTGGTGGTGCGGGTGATGGACAGGCCGCCCGGGGCCGCGTACGTGCGGACGTTGGAGACCTTGCCGGTGGCGGTGTCCAGGGTGATCTGGTCGGTGCCGAGGTTGAGCGTGGTGCTGCCCGGGTCGCGGCGGATGAGCTGGTTGCCGCCCGTGTCGTAGAGGTAGCTGGTGCCCGCGCTCTCACCGGTGCCTGTGATCTTGTCGAGCTTGCCCTGGTCGTTCCAGGTCAGCTTCTTGGTACCGGGCGTGTTCGTGATCGAAGCGGTGTTGCCGCCCGCGTCGTACGTGTACGACGTGACCTTCGTGCCGGACGGGCCGGTCTCCGTGGAAGTCATCAGAGCGTGCGGACCGCCCGTGCCACCGCCCGTCTTCGGATCGGTGGAGGGGGTGTTCTGGCGGCCGCCGAAGGTCTGGGTGACCGTGGTGTCCTTGGCGGCGTTGCCGGTGACGTCCTTCCTGACCAGCTTCGTGCGGTTGCCGAGGAGGTCGTACTCGTACTGCTGCCAGTACGGGGCGGGGCCGCCCACGCTGGGCTTGCCGGTGCCGTCGACGGCCGGGCCATTGGTATTGGTGCAGCCTCCGAGGCCGCGGACGTTCGGCTGCGGGGCCGTGGCCTGCGTACCGGTGTCGGTCCAGGCCTGGGTCAGCCGGCCCAGGTAGTCGTGGGTGAAGCACTGCAGGTCGCGGGTGGCCCCGTCCTGTGTGTTCCCGACGGAGGTCAGCTGCCCGACCTGGTTGTAGGTGTAGTCGACGACGTCGACGCTGGCGGTGGCCGCAGTCTGCTTGTCGAGCGTGGAGCGGATCGGGCGGCCGGTCGCAACGTCGTAATCGACGGTCGAGACGATCTGCAGGGCGCTCTCGCCCACTGTGGTCCGTACCGCCTGCCCGTAGGGGTCGAAGAACGCCTGCGCGATGTACGGAGTCCAGTTCCCGGCGATGCTTCCGTCGAGCGACGAGAGGTTGCCGGCCTCGTCAGTTCCGATGGTCAGGGTCTCGGCGCCGAGACCGGCCTTGGGAATGGCGGGCAAGACCGATTGCTTCGGCTGACCGTACGAGTCGTAAGTGTTCGTGGTCTCGTAGACGCCAGCCAGGCCCTTCTCAGCCGCCGGGATCGTGGTCTTGGTACCAAGGGGGCGGTAGCCGCCGTCGTACCCCGTGACCTCGGAGACGTACGCGCTGCCGCCGGCTCCGCCAACGTAGCGGGTGCTCGTGGAGGGCTTACCCAGGGCCTTGGAGTCGTAGGTGAAGGCGCCGACCTGTTTGGCGGGGTCGACGGCCTTGCCCTCGTAGGTCGCGGTGGTGCGGCCGAGGAGGTCGGTAACCGTAGTGGCGCTCTTGTTCCTGCTGTCGGTGACGGTGGTGAGGTTCTTGTCGTCGTCGTAGACCGTGACACTGGTCCCGGAGTCCGGGTCGGCGGTCTTCACCGTTCGGCCGAGCAGGTCGTAGGCGAAGGTCCACTCGTTGCCCGCAGGGTCCTTGCGCCGGAGTTCCTTGCCCTGCGTGTTGGTCTCGTAGGTCGTCTCGTCGTATGCACCCGTGGGGGTGTTGGCCTTGTACTGGCGCAGCAGCGAGGTGGTGCCGTTGGTGATGGTCGCGGTGGCGTAGCCACCGTTCGGCGGGATGGTGCGGGTCTCGTCAACACCGGGGTACTCGGTCTTGGAGCGCCACTGTTCCACGCCGTACGACTGGAAAACGGAGGCCGTGGGACGGCCCAGACCGTCGAAGACGGAGAGGGTCTGGGCAGGGATCTTGCTGTCGGGGTTGACGCCCCCGTTAGGCAGGAACAGCGTGCCCGAGGGGGCGCCTTCGTCGTTGTAGTACTGGCCGCTGGTCTTGACCTGGCGGCCGTGGGAGTCGAACAGGGCATCGGTGATCAGGCGGCCACGGGAGCCTGACGCCGTGTTTGCCTGCGTCTGGCGGACACGGCCGAGACCGTCGTAAATCGTGTAGCTGGCGCTATAGAGCTGCCTCGTTCCCACGAGTGCCTGGCTCAGGACGGTGGACGGCGCGTTCGTGCCGTTCATCGCGTACGAGAACTTGCGTACGGGCACGGCGCCCCTCGCGCGTTCCTGGCCGGGCTGCCAGATGGAGGTGACGCGGCCGAATGCGTCGTACTCGCGTTCGGCGACGTGCTTGTTCTCGTCTGTCGTCTTCAGCGGCAGCGAACGGCCGGTGTCGAGGGTGGTGACGGTCTTCCAGCCGAGCGGGTTGGTGTGGGTGACCTCGGTCGGTATGGAGCCAGTGGCCGGCTTGTACTCCGTGGTGGTCACCGCGCCGTCGGGGTGGGCGGCGTCCTTGCGGGTCTTGTTGGTGTTGCTGGTGACGCGCCCGTACGCGTCGTACGTCGCGGTCGAGTTGAGGCGGTACACCGGCTTGCCCGCGGCGTCGTACTTCTCCAGGACCGAGGTGCCGGTCTGGTCGCCGGTCGACCCTGCCTGTCCGGCGGGCAGGTTGTCGAAGGAGGCGAGGGTGTCGCCGACCGTGTTCGCGGCGGTCGGGGTCTGCCCGCATGCGCCCGAGAGCACCAGGGTGCGGGAGGCGAGCTGGGTGAGGGCGCCCCCTGGGCCGGTGGCGTAGTCGAACGTGGTGCACAGACGCTGGTCGGGGCGGGCCAGGTCGGCCTTGTCGTCGACCTTGGTCGGGCGGGACAGGAGGGTGTCGTCGTACTCGGAGGTGCGCTCGCTGACGCGCCAGGTTCCGTCCGCCAGCTTGGCCCGGCTGGTGATCTGCCCCGTGTTCTGGGCGCGGGCGGTGATGGCGGGCAGGTCGCCCGACTGGGCGCGGGTCGCGGTGACCTTCTTGCCGAGCCAGGGGGTGGTGACCTCGTCGGCCACGACGGTTCCGCCGTCGCCGTCTCGGTCGTACGTCTGCGTCTGGCGGACCCGGCCCGAGAGGACGTCCTCGTCCTTGATGTGGCCGCCCTGCGCGTCGTCGATGGTGACGCTGCGCTTGGTGCCGTTGGAGAGGACGTCGCCGTCCATGCCGCGCAGGTAGGTGGTCACGCTCTTGGTGCGCGGGGCCTCGGCCGAGTTGCCGTTGCCCGTGCGGGTGGTGACCGTGGCGTAGCCGCGGAACTGGTCCCACGTACGGGTCTTGGGGTCGGCGAACTCGGAGTCGTTGCGGTGCCAGGCGATGCCGCCGCCGTACTCGTAGTCGGTCACCGTGGTGACCTGGCCGGCGACCATGTCCTGCTGGGTGACGGACTGGACAACGATCTTGTTGAACCAGTCGTTCACCGGATCCGGGAAGGACTGCTTGGGCAGGTACCACTTGACCGGCATGCAGGCCATCGTGTTGCCGTCCTCGGAGGACGGCATGGTGCCCCTGACCCGGGAGCACTCCGGAGCCTTGTAGACGACGTTGATCAGGCCACCGGTCTCAGTGGTGATCTTCTCGATACGGGGACGGTAGTAGCGCGGAGCCGAGGCGTCCGAACCGTCGGGCCGCCGCACGACACCGTCGACGCGGTTGGCGATCTGCAGCGGCTGGAAGGAGACTTCGGGCAGCTTCTTCTCGGGCTGGCCGTTGGAGGCCTTGCGGACGATCGAGTCGAGCCAGAGCGTCGGGGAGGTGCCGTCTCCCGGGTCCGGGAACGACTGGTTGAGGACGTAGGAGTCGACACGGCGGTAGTCCGTGCCGGCCAGGACCTCGGTGTCGATCTGCTCGACCCGCTTGGTGGAGAAGTAGGTGGGCGACAGGTTCAGGCACTGGCCGGTGGCCGCGCACTCCTGATCGACGGGGGTGTCGGGCCAGGACGTCGTGTTGGTCTTGGTCCGCTGCGCCGGGTCACAGGTGATGGCGCCGCCGGGGAAGCAGCGCTCGGCGCCGCGCAGCCACACCTGGGCGGCGGGCTTGGCCGCGCCCTTCGCTGTGATCTGCTCGGGCAGGCGTTGGCCGTAACCGATCCAGGTCGGGACGCTGGCGCGCTGGTACCGCGTGTTGGTGCCGGTGCCGTTGTTCTGGCCGCCGCCGCGCCCGTAGTGGTTGTCTTCTTGCTCGTAGCGGTAGGAGACCAGGTTCTGGTGCGGGTCCACGACGTAGTCGAGGTTCCACTGCCAGCCCAGCTGCTGCCAAGTTCCGTTGGCGGGGGTCTGCGCGCCGAGGCACTTGTCCTGGCCGCTGTTGAAGTAGACGGGGACCGTGGAGACGGACTTGGCCTCGGGGTCGGTGCCGTCACCTCCGGGCAGGCGATTGGAGCCGAAGTAGTACTGGGTGCCGTCGGTCGTGGTGACCTTGAACCCCTCGCCCTTCCAGGCCGGGTTCCGCTGGCCGGTCAGGCGCTCGATCTTGGTGCCGTCGTCGCCCTGGAGCCGGTAGACGCAGCTGGTGTCGTCGCGGACAATCTGGCCGGCGTGGCCGGCCAGGTTCAGGGAGAGGATGTCGCCGGCCCAGCACTCGTCGCCCGAGTCCGTGATGCCCGCGTCCTTGCACCCCTTGTACGAGCGCGAGATCGAGCCGGGATGCCACTCCCAGCCCTCACCGAACGGGCCGGCCTGAGCGTTGGTGGATGCGGTGCGGCCGTCGACGGAGGAGGAGTCGTAGCCGAGGGAGATGCCCGGGCCGGCGCCGGCGATGCCGTTGGGCACCTCGACGGTGTAGCCGTAGGTGAAGTTGGCGGCGTTCGCCCCGGCCTGCCATGAGGCCGAGGGCAGGAGGGGGGTGGCGCTGTAGTCGCCGCTGGCGCCTCTGGGGCCCGCCTCCATCGCGATCGCCACGTCCTGGGCGGCGAGCATCTGCGGGGCTTGCGGCGCTGCCGGCTTGGCGGCCGCGCCGGGCTGCGTCTTCGGCGCGAAGGAGGGAGCCGCGGGGCTCTTGGGCGCGTCCACCTCCGCGACCAGGCGCCCGGAGGCGTCCCGGTGCGAAGCGAGGGGCGTACGGGTGGTGCAGCCGGGGGCGCCGGGGGTGATCAGGGCACACGTGGGCAGCTGCACCAGACGGGCGCGGTCGGCCCAGTTGGCTCCGGCGGCCTTGGCCCATGCGGAGACGTCGAGACCGACTTCCACCTTGCCCGAGGGACTCGCCCCTGAGGCACCGCTGAGGGCGACGAGCGCGCCGTTGACTCCGGCGGCACGGGCCTTGGCCGCGTCCTTCACCTCGACACGCAGTGCGCTGTCGTGGCTGGAATTGGTGTCCGGACCCCCGACGGCGAGAGACGACAAATTCGCCGAACGATTCACGCCATTCACAGGCGCAATCCAGACAGGGAGCTTACCGGCCCGCACAGCTCCGGACCCGGTGACACCTCGGGCCGTTCCCCGCTTGGGTTCTAAAGAGACACTCGCCGAGCCCGATGGAATCTTGGCGTTCGAATCTGGGAGCCATTTCCGGCCAGTCGGCGCCTGCTTGGCCGGAGCCTTCGCGTTCACCCCCTTGACCGGTTTCACATCCGGTAGCGGCGTATTGGGTGGGACCCACACCTTTGGCGGTTTGTCCGCAGCCTCAACAGCGGGAAGACCCAGGCCGGAGAAGAGAACTGAGAGCGTGGCGACGACCGCGACACGCGATCGTCTGGTGCGCGAGCGCGCGGCGGAGCCACTTCTACGAGACAACCGAATCCCCCCACAGGAAACTGAAAGCGCGAACTCCGGACCGGCAGGGTCCAGAACAAGCGCACCTTACGAAGAGTCCGTTCGATTTTTCAGCGGAGTCTCACATTCCCCACCCGTGACTCTTGTCACTCACAGCACACCTCGGGCGTTCACTACCCAAACCGGGCGCCCGAAGTCCAGAAACCCGTTGACAGAGTTGCAGAAGTGAAGCCATGGTGCCGCTGACTTCTGTCCATCTCACAGCTCAGGGGGGCCATCACGTGAGATCTTCATTTCCAGCATTGCGGAAACCAAGGCCGGGGGGCCGCGGTCGGCGGGCTTGGCGCGTATCGATGCTGCCCATCGCAGGAGCGGCCGTACTCTCACTCGGAGCCGGCCTGATCGCGGCTCCGCCCGCCGTGGCCGCCGACAGCGACCGCGGCCACGGGCCAGGGCAGACCGCCTGGCCCGCTCCTACGCCGAAACCGGCGCCGAGCGCCGAGGAATCGGCCATCACCAAGGCCCTCGCCGAAGCCAAGAGCAGCGGCAAGCGGGTGGCCATCGCCGACCTGACCACCGCAGGCTCGCAGACCTTCGCCAACCCGGGCGGCACCCTGACCACCGATACCGCAGCCGTACCGGAGCGCCTCAAGGGCGCGGACGGGCAGTGGCGCCCGCTCGACGCCACGCTCCACACCACTGCCGACGGCGCGGTCGTACCGGCCGCGGTCTCCTCGAAGCTCAGCTTCTCCGGCGGCGGCACCGGGCCCATGGTCTCCATGGCCACGGCTGATGGCCGGAAACTGGCCTTCAAGGCGCCGTTCCCGCTTCCCAAGCCCGCGCTCTCCGGGGACAGTGCCCTCTACCGCAACGTCCTTCCGGACGTGGACCTGCGCCTGAGCGCCGACCGTCAGGGCGGCTGGAGCCAGGTCCTGATCGTCCGCAGCGCGCAGGCAGCCTCGAACCCGGCGGTCAGGAAGCTGCGGCTCGACATCGAGGCCGACGGGCTCACCGTCGCCGGCGACTCCGCCGGCAACCTCGACATCAAGGACACCGGCGGCCGGACCCGCTTCAGCAGCCCGACGTCCTTCATGTGGGACTCGGCCGCCGCATCCGCTCCCGCGGGCGCCGAACAGCAGGGCAAGTCGACCAGGGCCGCCCCGCAGTCCGCCCCGTCCCCAGACGCCCCGCCCGCGGCGTCCACCGCGGACGGCCCGGGCGCGGGCGCCGCCGTGAAGCCGGTCAGGACGACGGCCGACGCGAAGGGGATCGAGCTCGTCCCCGATGCCGAGCTGCTGGGCAAGGGCACCGGTCCCTGGTACATCGACCCGGGCATCAACCCGGTCCTCGACAACACCAACCAGGCGTGGGCCCAGGTCCAGGAGGCCTACCCCGACACCAACGAGTTCAACGGCACCGAGTACGGCCAGGACAAGCCGGCCACCGGCTACTGCGGCTACAACATCGGCAACCCGCCCTGCACCGGAATCGGACGCACCCGCACCTACTTCCAGATCGGGGTGGACTCCCGGCTCTACAACGCCCAGATCATCAACGCGACGTTCTCCGCGACGGTGATCTCCTCGTCCAGCCCCAGCACACCCACCCCGATGGGCCTGTACTCCACCAACGCCATCGGCAACCCGACCAGCTGGAACCGGCAGCCTTGCGGCACCGGCTCCACGATGCAGGGCTGCGGCCAGGTCGGGCACACCAGCATGTCGGGCACCGGCCAGATCGACTTCACCGTCACGGACCTGGTGAAGAACGCCGCCCGGTACCAGTGGCCCACCATCACCCTCGGCCTCGCGCCCGACGACGAGTACAACAAGTACTACCGGCAGCGGTACGAGAACACCCCGCACATCGTCGTCGAGTACGACATCACGCCCACCGTCTGGTGGCCGCGTACCCGTCCCACTCCCGGATTCGCGAGCTCGGCTTCGTACGCCGACTGCCGCACGCCCGGTACCGCGAACCCGTGGGACAACCCGGGCTGGGTGGGTGCCAACAACAACGTCACCCTCACCACCCAGACGTACTCGGCCACCAAACGGCAGCTCCAGACGACGTTCCAGTACTGGGACGACGACGCCAACGGCAAGACCGAGACCCCCCAGACCGGCTGGAACGGCGACTACGAAGACGCAACGGTCGACATCGGCCCGCTGACCGACGGGCACCAGTACGGCTGGACGGCGCGCACCACGGACGGCACGCTGACGAGCGCGGCCACCGAGTGGTGCTTCCTGCGCGTCGACCGCACGCCGCCCACCGCAGCGGTCAGCTCCACGGACTTCCCCGCCTCCGGCACCATCGGTGTCCACCCCAAGCAGACGGGCGACGAAGGCACCTTCTCCCTCACCGGCACCGACCCTGCACCGGCAGCCGGCGGCCGCTCCTCCGGCCTGGCCTGTGCGCGCTGGACGACCGACCCCGTCAGGGCCTTGGCCGGGAACTGGAAGTGCACCGACACGGACACGGTCAAGTTCACCGACGGCAAGGCCGACATCAAGGTCAAGCCTCAGGGCTGGGGTACCAACCACCTGTACGTACAGACCCAGGACAACGCGGGCAACCTGTCCCAGCCCGTCGTTTACAGCTTCTACGTTCCGTCCAACCCGAACAGCCCGAAGCCGATCTTCGGTGACATCACCGGCGACCGGAAGGCAGATGTCCTCCTACCCGACAGCACGGGCGCGCTGCGCGTGATCGGCGGCGGCGCGGACCCGGCTGCGGCTCCCAAGGCCGACGTCGAATCCGCTCCTGGTACCAACGGCTGGAACACCATCCAGACCAGCCACCGTGGCAGCCTGGGTTCAAAGACGGTGGACGATTTGTTCGCCCATGCGCCTGAGGACAGATCGCTTCTCATCTACCGCAACAACTCATTCAGCGGCCGGTTCGACAGTCAGGCCCCCGTTGCCGTGGACAAGCCGTCCGGCTGTGCCACGCCCGCCTCCGCCACTGTTGATTGCTCGGCCCACGGCTACGGCTCCGACTGGTCGAAGGTCACCCAGATCGCTGCCTTCGGATCCGTCACCGGTGACTCCGACGCCAAACCGAATGCCCTGCCCCGTACTTCTCTGCTATTCATCGAGAACGGGAGGCTCTGGCTGGCTTATGCCAACACCGCCGACAGCCTCAAGCCGCAAGCCATCCTCCTCTCCGCCAACGACACCCGGTGGGACGGCTACGACCTGATCACCCCCGGCCGCGCCCAGGGAACCGACTTCCCCACCCTGTGGGCCCGTTCCAAGACCGACGGCACGCTGCACGCCTTCTCTGTCAAGGGCACTGCGCAGGCACCCGACCTCACCGGCTTCACCGACCCGGCCGCGGGCCTGATCTCCGGCAAGGTCGAACCGAAGGCCTACCCCCGTGTCGGCTCCGACGGTGACCTGAACGGCGACAGCATTCCCGACCTGTGGGCCGTCGACAGCAATCAGCAGCTCGTCGCCTTCAACGGCGTCGGCACCATGACCGGAAGCACGGGCGCCTCCTACCCGATGGCCAATGGAGTCGGCACAGACGCCGTAGCTCTGGGCAATCTCAACATCCCCACGGGCCAGTGGCCGCTGACCGGGCAGACCGGGCAGACCGGGCAGACCGGCGCAACCACCCCCGATACGGTCGGCAAGAACGACGCCACTACGGTCGGCATCACCTACCAGGACGACACGATCGGCGGACGCGCCACCAAGTACGCGAGCTTCCACGGCTCGAAATCCGAGGCGACCATCACCACCGCCCGACCGGCCGTCGACACCAGGAAGAGCTTCACCATCAGCACGTGGGCCAAGGCGGGCGCGCAGGGGAAGGTCGTCGCCAGCCAGGACGGCAATCGGACCAGCTCCTTCATCTTGTACGCCGACGATTCCTCGAACTGGCGCTTCGCCCTGGCCCATGCCGACGCCGACGGATGGCCCTTCGACTACACCAACATCGCCAATGACGCCGCCCGGTTCATCCCGGGTACGTGGATCCGTCTGACGGCCGTCTACAACGCGGACACCGGCCTCATGAGCCTCTACGTCAACGGCGTACTCGCCGGCACTGGAGCGCACCGGGCCTCTACGAGCCCTTCCCCCAGCGGACCCCTCATCCTTGGCCGGTTCAAGGCCAACGGAACCGTTCGGGACGTGCTTGACGGCGGTATCAGCGACTTCGCTGTCCACCCTTATGCCGTCACCCCCACCGCCCCTGGCGCCGCCAGCCCGATCGCGCTGTCCGCTTCGGCCACCAACTGCGTCGACAACGACTTCAACCGCCCCAGCCCCGGCAACAAGATCCAGATCGCCGCCTGCAACGGCAGCGACGCACAGAAGTTCCAGATCCGGGCCGACGGAACCATCCGGACCAACGGCATGTGCCTCGGAGCGGCGAACGCAGGCACCGCGAACACGACGCTCATCGAACTCCAGGTCTGCGACAGCAGCGCCCCGAGCCAGCGGTTCCTCCCCCGAGCCGACAACAGCGTCTACAACCCGGTCTCCGGCCGCTGCCTCGACCTCGGCAACCTCGACACCCGTCCCGGGACCCCGCTCTGGCTGTTCGACTGCAACAGCAGTCCCGCCCAGCGCTGGACCATCCCCACCCTCGGCACGGCGCCTCTCCCCGCCCCCGCCCCGTAGAAGGGACCACCGGAACCCACGTGGCGGCCGCCCTCCCGAAGCCGGGAGGGCGGCCGCCGCCGCCATTGCGCGGGGGGAAGCCGCGTCCGCCCGTCAGGTGGTCGTCGGGTGCAGTTGGGCGAACTCCTCGGCGAGCAGGCCCGTCACCACGACATCGCGGTGCCGGCCGGAGAGGTACACGAGCTCACGCAGTCGGCTCTCCTCCACTAAGCCGAGCCGACGGTGGAGAGCCAGGGATGCTTCGTTGTGCGCGAAGATGCGTACCTGGCACTTGTGGAACCGGTGCTCGGCGAACATGAAACGAAGCAGCAGCTCAGCGGCTTCTGCCGCGTAGCCCTTGCAGCGGTGCTCGGCGCCGATCGTGATCCCGTGCTCGCACCAGCCCGAGCGCGCTTCGGCCTGGTGCGAGCCGATGGCGCCGGCCATCTCCCGCGTACCGACGGCTTCGACCGCCAGCTGGAAGCGGTCGTTGTCCCGGTTGCCCGTCGCCTGTTCGCCGGCCCGGGCACGGTGTCCCTCTGCGGACCTAGGCGGGCTGACCAGGTCCGTCCAGGTCTCCGAGAGGCCCGTTCAACGGTCAGTCGGCTGTCGGGCGCCAGCGGTGTGTCAGGCGGGCCGCGCCGTAAGCGCCCCAGAGCCATACGAGCAGCGCCATCGCGAGGGTGGTGGCGAGTACGAGGGCCAGTACGGGCCAGGAGTGGGTCGCGCCGTCCGCGTAGGAACCGGCCGTCATGGGTGTGGCCAGCCAGTAGTGGGTGGCCAGGCCGATCAGGGACGCGGCCGCGAGCGGGAGGAACAGGGTGAAGAACGCGGTGCTGAGGTAGATGGTCCGGTTGCCCGAGAGCACGCTCAGCGCAGTGATCTGGCGGCTGAAGCGGACGAATTCGGCAAGGTTCGAGACCACGATGGACACTGCGATCACGATGACGGCGAACGCGCCGAACAGCAGCACCCACAGCCCTTGGCGGTCGTCCAGGTTCGCCGCGGTCAGCCATGAGCCGGCGATCGTCTCGACCGGTACGCCCATGCCGAGGTGCCGGTTCGCGGCCTCCTTCACCGCGGGTACGGAGATCTGCTGCCCCGGCCGGCCCACGAGCACGATGACGGAACCCTTCGGGGTCTCCGTCTGCCGGGCGAAGAGGCCCTGGCCCGGCGTGTCCCAGCTGTAGAGCTCTTTGACCCGTACGTCCGCGTTCCGCGACTCGACCGCCGTGGGGCGGTCCGCAGTGCAGGGAAGGGCGAGCCGTTGCAGCGCTTCGCAGGGGCCGCCCAGTTCGGCGGTCCCCTTCGCGTGGTCGACGCCCAATCTCAAGGCCTGCACGCCTGTGGGGAGTTCCCCGAGGAATGCGGGCGGTACCGGCTTGTCGTCCCGTAGCTCCACCAGGACCGTGCTGGTCCCTACGCGTTCGACCGTCTGCCGTGCCTGCACCGCCGGGCCGGTGTTGCGGGTCACCCACAACTGCGTCTGTCCCACGAGGACGAAGGCGATGACGACCCCGGCGGTGAGCCGCACCGTCGCGCCGGGCCAGGCCGCCGCCCAGCGTCCCGAGACGAGGGCGCCGGAGCGGCCCGTACGGCGGCCCAGGGCGGCCAGGCCGTGCCCGCCGGCCACCGCCGCGAGGCCGATCAGCGAGGGCAGCGTGAGGATCGTGCCGCCCACCCCGACCACGTAGATCAGCAGGCGCGCGGGCGGATTCGGGGCCAGTCCGGGCCCCCGCACCGCGATGAACACCATGAACGGGCAGAGGTACGGCCACCACCGCGGCAGGCGGCTGCGCAGGAGACGGGGCCGCACGCCCCCGCGCCGGTCCTGCGGAGGATGGGTGAGGACGACGCCCAGCAGGACGAGAGCGGCGGCGAGCAGTGGCGCGGCCGTCATGGCCCAGGCCCACCGGCGCGCATCGGCCACGGCGAGGGTGTAACCCACCCAAGGGAGTCGGGTGTCGCCGGAGAGGATCCACAGGCTCACCGCCACGCCCGCGCAGGCCCCGACCGCCACCGGGAGCGCCGCCTCGCCCGTGTTGACGAGGGCCCGGGCCCGCCGGCCGCCGCCGAGGGCGCCGAGGAGTGCCGTGCGCTGGTCGCGGGCGTCCGATCCGGCCCGCGCGGCGGACACCGACAGCGCGGCCGCCGGAATCGCGCCCATGAAGACCGCCATGCCGATCAGCAGGTACAGGGGTTTGACGAACAGTCCCTCGCCGATACCGGAAGGAGACGGAGCACCGAAGCCGGTGACGGGCCACATCCTGGCGGTGTCGTCGAGGTCCGCGGGCGGGCGGACGTACGCGAACCGCTCCCCCGGGCTGGCCAGCCCCTGCTCCCCGATCGTGCTGGCCACGGCGCCGTACCGGGTGGCGATGCCCTCGTCCCGCCCCGCGGCGATCAATGCCGGTGAGAGGACCGCTTGACCCGGCTGCGGCCACGCCGACACCCCGGGCGGCAGCGGCGCGTCGTCGCGCAGGGGCAGCAGGTACACGACCTGGAACTGCAGGTTGTCGACCACGTCGAACGTGGGCCGGTACAGCAGCGGCGCATCCGGCCTGCCCGTCTCGCCCGAGGCGTGGAGCGGTGACCGGGCGGCGTCGCGCAGGTCGCGTCCCTCGTACGCGGCGAAGATCAGGGTGAGCGCCGAGATCACCAGCCCTACGGCCAGGGTGGCGCAGGCGAGCGCGACGAACCGGGCCCGCCCGGCCGACGCCTCGCGGCCCGCGGCAGCCCCGACCCGGAGCAACTGCCACCACAGGGGTGCGCGGCGCGCGTGCACCGCGCGGGCTGCGCGCGTTGTCCGGATCACGAGGTGCTCCGCGTCCGCAGCCGGCCTTCAACGAGATGCAGTACGCGATCGGCCCGGGCCGCCACCTGCTCGTCGTGGGTGACGACCAGCAGGCCGCACTCCCATGTGCGCGGGACCTGGAACAGCATGTCGGCGACGCTGTTGCGGTTCGCGTCGTCCAGGGCCCCCGTCGGCTCGTCCGCGAGCAGCAGCGCCGGCTTGTTGATCAGCGCACGGGCCACCGCGGTGCGCTGGCGCTCACCGCCCGAGAGGGTTCCGGTCGAGCGTTCCGCTCCGGGCACGCCCAGTTCGGCGAGCAGCTTCTGCGCGTCCTCGTAGGCGTCATTGCGCGAGGCGCCGGCGAGGAGGCCCGCCAGTGCCACGTTCTCGACCGGCGTGAGTTCCGGCAGCAGCTCGCCGAACTGGAACACGACCCCCGTGTGGGCGCCGCGGTGGCGCGCGAGCTCCCGCCGCCGCATCCGCGTGATGTCGGTGCCCGCCACCCTCACCAGCCCCTGGGGCGTCACCAGGCCCAGGGCACAGGAGATCAGCGTGCTCTTCCCGCTGCCGCTGGGGCCCATCACGGCGACGGACTCCCCCACCGGCAGCCGCAGATCGAGGCCGTCGAACAGCGTGCGGCCACCGATGGCGTACCGCAGCGACCCGAGCTCCAGCGCCGCGGATCCTCGCACCGTCTCCGGCCCGGCGTGCTTTCCCACGTTTCCCTCGCTCACTGAAAGGGACGTGGGGTTACCGGGACCGGTAACCCCACTCGACATCCGTGCCGTGATCAGCCGATACGGTCGATGTCACACCGGTCCGGCTCCCACGACAGGGAAATGCACCCCGCCAGGTACCAGACCGCCGAGCCGGCACCGCTGGTCGCGGTCGTACCCAGACCGCTCTTGTTGTGGAGCGTGTACCGCCCGGACTCGGCCTGGCGGCCGTACTGGACATAAACCGAGTGGCCGTCCTGCTTCGTGTCGGCCACCGCGGCTCGAGTGTTCGTCCCGTACGAGTAGGCGTGAACCGCGTCGTCCTTGTACGAGTGGATGTCGATGGCCATCGCGGGCGAACTTCCGAGAATTGCCGCCACCCCGAGCAGAACAGCGCTCCTCGCTGCCGTCTTCCTGTACCTCACACGCTCCCCCTATGCAGTGAAGTGGATCCGATCTTGAGAACAGGCCTGTGAACAGGCCTTCAGTCCGTCTTCAGTCCCGCACTCTTCCCGTGTGATCCGTTGTACGGACTCACTCGCGTTTGGAGTCGCAGCTGTCGGGCCAGCCATCTATGGACACACACGCCTGGATGACGTAGATCGCGCCGGCGGAGGCACTCGTGATGGTCGTTCCGTTCCCGCTCTTGTTCCACAGCGTGTACAGCTCGGTGCCGGTCTCGCGCTTGTAATTCACATAGACCGGGTGACCGTCCTGCTTGGTGTCGCTCACCGCGACGCGGGTGTTCGTCCCGTACGAGTATGCGTGGACCGCGCCGTCCTTGTAGGAGTTGATGTCGTACGCCATCGCCGGCGAACTGCCCAACAGGGCCACTGCCCCCAGTGCCATTGCGGCTGCTCTTTTGATCTGCATACCCACCCCTCGTTGCAGACGGTTATCCCCACGCCAGAGAATGGGGAGCCCGAGGGACGCTACATCTCTGATCGACCGGAGGAAAACGTCAATTCGACGCCCGGACGACGAACAGCCGAACGCAGCCCTCGACTCACGTGGAGCTACCTGCCGATTGACGGTATTGCGCCAAATCCGGTGAGGGCCGGCTCCGATGGCTCGAATCGAGCCGGAGCGCGGGCCTCCGGCGCGTGGGGGCGGCGCCGGAGGCACTGTGCCGGTCGGACGGCCGGGGCGAAGCGTCGGCGGTGCCGGTGTTCAGGAACCGGTGGCGCGGAGCGAGCCGGTGCTCGGGCCGGTGCTGTCGGCCAGGAAGCAGGTGACTTCGCGGTCGCCGAGCGTCCAGGAGGAGAGCTGGGGATAGTAGTAGTACACGTCCACCTTCTCCGAAGGCTCCGCGTCCTTGCCCACGTAGTCGGCCAGCTTCGAACCGCCGCACTTCTCCTCGGCGATCGAGACGACCTTCGCCGTGCCCGGGTACGTCCCGTCCTCCAGGTGGAAGACGGCGTACGCCTCCCCCTTGTGGGGCTGGTCGCAGGGCACGATGCGCACCGAGCGGCGGGCCTGGCCGCCGTCCTTGTCCTGGACTCCCGCCAGATCGTCGTCCATGTTGAAGCAGTCACCCGTGCGGATGTCGTTCACCTGGCCGGAGCCCGAGCCGGTGACCTGGCCACTGGTGTCGCGCTCCGGCGCGGGACCGTCGTCCAGTGATCCGGTGAGCCCGAGGATCACGAAGACCGCGTAGAACGCGATCGTCGCGCCGTGGACGGCGATGGCCGCGACGGCCAGGCCTTTGCCCTTCTCACCCCGATGGCGGATCTGGGACAGGGCGACGATCCCGAGGACCAGGGGGACCAGCGGAATCGCGCAGACGAGCGACATGATGAGCGCGACGATGGCCAGTACGTTGGTCTTCTGCGGCTCCGCCGGCGGGTACCAGCCCTGCGGAACTCCGTACTGCCCCGGCTGTCCGTACGGTCCGGGCTGCGGGTACGGCCCAGGGGACGACTGCGGGTGCGGTGGTATGGACATGCGGGGTGGAGCTCCTCGATCAGGGGGCCGAACGCGGCCAACGGCCAGGGGCCGGCGGCCGGATGCGCTGCGGAGCAGCGGCCTCGCGTCAAGTCGCCGGAACGGGGGCCGCCTGCCGGATGCGTTCGTCCGGGGCGCAACCTGCGGAGACTACCAGTACGGCGCCCGCTGCCCCCGGCAGGCATCCCCGCAGGGCCGAGGAGCGGCCGGCTCGGCTACCGCTGCTCCGTGCCCGGCCGGATGCGGTAGCGCGCTCCGATGGCCGCGCAGGCGGCCATCGTCGCCACCCCGGCGCCGACCAGTACCGCCCGTGGCCCGAACCGGTCGGCGCACACGCCGAGCAGGAGTGCCCCGACCAGTCCGCTGCCGTAGAACACCGTGGTCTGCAACGCGATCACACGGCCCCGCAGTCCGGGGGCTGCGGACAGTTGCAACAGCACGGCGGAGCAGGTCGTGAACAGCATCGAGGCGAATCCGGCGGGCACCAGGAGCACCAGGAAGACCGGATAGTTCGGTGCGAGGCCGCATACGGCGCCGGTCAGCCCGGTGGCTGCGGCCGCCGCGAGGACGGTGACCGGGGACGGACTCGCGGCGCGGCCCGCGACCAGGGCGCCCAGCAGGCAGCCGACCGTCACGGCCATGGCCAGGGAGGCGAACCCGGTCGCCGTGAGCCCGAAGGCGCGCGTCGCCATCAGGGTGTTGGTCAGCGTGAACTGCACGCCGATCGAGCCGACCACGCCCGACGCGAGGACGACGGCCGCCAGCCGGGGCACGCGTCCCGCCTCGGCCAGGGCGTCCCGGAGGCCCCCGCCCCTGCCCGCGCCGGCCGCCGTCGCGGTGTCGTCCGTGGCCGGGTCGGGCAGGGTGAGCAGCACCGCGGTCATACAGGCGAAGGTCGCCGCGTCCAATACGAAGATCCAGCCGACGTGCGCCCAGCCGACGATGAGTCCGGCCACCAGCGGGCCCAGGATCTGACCGGTGTTGAGCAGTGCGGTGTACAGGCCGAGCGCGCGCGACAGCCGGGTCTCGCCCACCAGGTCGGTCAGGAAGCGCTGCCGCGCGGGATTGTCGACCACGGTCACCAGGCCCGCCGCGAAGGTGAGCAGGTAGATCTCCCAGACCCGCACCGGGCCGAGGAAGACCACCACGGCGAACATCGCGGACAGTGCCGCGTGCGTGCTCTGGGTGGCGATCAGCAGCCGGCGCCGCCGGTACTGGTCGGCGATCCGGCCGCCGCGGCCGCCGAACAGCAGCAGGGGCCCGAGCTGGAACGCGGCGAGCAGCCCGACCAGGGAGCCGTTGCCGCCCGCCGACGCGGCGAGCAGCCACGACTGGGCCACCTTGTACATGGCGTTGCCGAGGCTGGAGACCAACTGGCCCATGGCGAGGTGACGGAAGCCGCGCAGGCGCAGCGGGGAGAGGGCACCGGTGGTCCGTGAGGCCTCGGCAGGGCGTGAGTCCATGGGCTCTCCAGGGAGGGAAAGGACAAGAAGACATCGGGCGGAACGCCGATGCGGCGGGAGGACGGGAAGGCTCCGGTCCTCCCGCCGCGAGGCCCCTCGGGGGGGGTGGGGGTCGGGACCGGCCACGGGGTACGGCGGGTGGCCGGTACGGGCGTCAGGCGATGGCGTCGAACCAGAGCCTGCGGATCACCCTGCGGCCGTTGAACGGCCGGCGGCGGTGCAGCATCGTCCAGTTGTCGACCAGCAGCACCTCGCCCGGCGCCAGCTCGCCGACCGTGACGACCTGGTCGGCCGCCGCCTCGACGGCGCGGTGGGCCGCCTCGACAGCGGCGGTGTCGTCGACCGCGATCATGCGGTCGCGCCGGTAGCGCAGCAGCGGACCCTGCCCGTCGGGCAACTGTTCGAGGATCGGTGCGACCTGAACGCCCTCGACGGTCAGATAGGAAGCCCGCGCGGCGAGCGGTTCCGGGTCGATGTGCTCGACGGGCAGCAGGTCGAGCCCGCCGCCACCGTCCGCCTCCAGGACGGCTATGGCCATCCAGCGGGGCGGCACGGGCAGGAACGCCGCATCGGTGTGGAACCAGAAATCGCCGTGCTCGGCGACGAGTTCGATGTCGGTGTCGCCCGGCATGCCGATGGTGACGTCCCGGATCAGCCGCGCCTTGCCGCCGGTGAGTTCCTGTACCCGGTGCAGCAGCGTGCCGGAGGATCCGCCGGAGGCGAACCGCACGGCGCGGGCCGGCTCGCCCGGCCGCTCGGCGCCCTCGGCCGGCCACAGGCGGACGCCGGTGGTCCCCTCGTCCGCCCCCCTCACTTGGTGTACCCCAGCTTCAGGTAGTACATGGCGTCGGCGTCGCTCGCGACGGCGTCCAGGCCCAGCAGCGAGG
The DNA here is from genome assembly GCF_042896985.1 of Streptomyces sp. NPDC001194. Taxonomy (NCBI): domain Bacteria; kingdom Bacillati; phylum Actinomycetota; class Actinomycetes; order Kitasatosporales; family Streptomycetaceae; genus Streptomyces; species Streptomyces sp. NPDC001194. The sequence continues at coordinate 56,497 of NZ_JBIAXU010000011.1, forward strand.
CGGCGCGGCTCTCTGCGATGGCCGGCGTCAGCCATCCCGCGAGCCCGAGCTGGTACGCCGCCTGCAACACCTCCTGCGCGAACTCGCCCATCTGGATGAGAAGGTTGAGGTAGGCGCGCGAGTGGCGGTACAGCCACTGGTAGCGGTCCCACTGCACGGTGACGAAGAGGCTGACGCCGCCGCCGCCGATCCAGTTCTGCCCCTGGATGGTGGCCGCGACCTCCTCGTCGGTCGGCTCCCCGCCCGTGGCCAGCAGGGTGTTGCGGACGGCGTCGTACTGGTACACCCCGCGCGGCACACCCTCGACGCCCTGCACCACCACATAGACGTGCAGCCAGGTGTAGAAGGAGTTGAGCAGGAAGTACGGGTCGCCGGAGGCCTTGGACTCCTCGGCCATCCGGACGTTGGCCGTCGCGTGGTACAGCACGGCACCGAGCGTCTCGGCGGTGACGGGCCCGTCCGCGAACTTGCGGACGCTGCGGCGCCCGAGCATGGAGTCCAGGCTGTAGGTGATCGGCTCCTGCGGTGTCGGCAGCGCGATCTCGTGGACGGGGTCGATCCGGAAGCGCTCCGGATATCCCCGGGCCGACTGGAACCCGGCGATCTGGCCGCGCCGGAAGTCGGACAGCGCGGTCAGCTTCTCACCGCGGCCGACGGGCTCCACGTAGGGCAGGTCCTGCTGGGAGTAGAGCAGATAGGCGGCGCGCGACCAGCGGTGCTCCTCCCAGCGGAACATGTCCTCGGTGGCGGTGGCGTCCGCGTCGACCAGCAGGCCTGCCGCCAGTGCCTGTTCCCGTTCGGCCGGGCCGAATCCGGCGGCCGCCGCCTCGGACCCGGTGCGCGCTTCGAGGTGGAAGTAGAGGAGCTCCCAGGCGCGGGCACCCACGGTCCGCAGCCGTTCGCGGGCCGCGAGACCGAGCGCGCTGAGCTGGTCGCCGCGGCGCTCGTGCGCGAAGAAGAAGGGGGAGGAGACGAGCCGGGCCGGAGCCGGGGCCGTGGTGTCCGTGGTCTGAGGCGTGCTCATACGAGGGTCCCGAGGAAGAGGGGTGTCATCCGTTCGACGTTGATGCCGAGCAGCGAGGCGATGCGTTCGTCACTGAACTTCTGGTACGTGTAGCCGCCGACGCCGAGCCGCTGGATCACGGTGCGGTACGCCATCAGCGTGTGGCCGACGTCGATGAACGGCGCGCGGGCCGACCGGGCGTCGCGGTAGCGCCACATGGCCCGTTCCACCAACGAGGAGAAGACGATCAGCCCGAACGGCTCGGAGTGGAACTTGTCGAAGAGGTCGAAGCTCGCCTCGCGGAAGTCGGCCGAGTGGTCCCCGGCCCGCAGCAGATCGAGCCGGTGGTGCGCCACGTTGTAGTGGTACACACCCGGTTCCACCCCGCTGCCCGGGAAGAGCGCCACGAACGCCTCGGTGGGGTGGCGGGCGCCGCCGGAAGGCACCGCCTTGCGCAGGAACTCGCCCTGGACCGCGAACGGACGCCGGGTGCGCTCGCCGAAGCAGACGTCCATCAGCAGCGACAGCCCTTCGGGGCCGCGCCGCTGCTGCGGGGACATCGCGGCGAGCAGGGCGTCGGCGGACTCGTCCTCGCCCACCTTGCGCAGCGGCACGGAGCCGGCGGCGGGCATGTCCATGGTGATCGGCGGCGGCGCGCTGACGGCGATGTACTCCTCCATGCGCGCGTCGTCCGCGTCGAAGGCACCCTCGGTGTCCATCTGCAGGAAGGGGTAGTCGCGGGTGGAGGCGTGGAACCGGTACGCCTCGTCCCAGTCGTAGGCCCGCCATGCGTCGGCGGCGGCGGACTGTGCCGCGGGGACCAGCACGTCCTCGGCGACCAGGGTCGCCCACAGCTCGTCGGCGATCGGGGCCAGGTTCTCCTCGGCCCGCCAGAGCCCGGTGATCACCTCGCGGGTGCCGCTGTCCGGGAGCAGGCTGATGGCGTGTGCGACGCGCGGGTCACGCAGTACGAGGGGAGCCCTCGCGGAGCTGGTCTCGGCCACCATGACGCGCTCGTCACCGGAGAACGCCAGGGGGTACACCAGCAGTTGCGGATGCGGTGCGTAGGTCTGTGATGCGCCCGTCGGCGCTTCGATGGTCACGGTGGTGGAGCACTCCTCGTGTGCGATGGGTCCAGGGGCGGGCCGTGCCGCCGCGCCAGTGCGGGCACGGCGGCACGGCCCGGGCGGGTCAGCGACCGATGCCGTCCTGGCTGTAGTACTTCGGGTCGTTGCCGTTCTGGATCAGCGCGGCGCGCACGACGCTCTCCGGGGCACGCTCCACCAGGGCGACGCCGTCCTGGCTGTAGTACTTCGGGTCGTTGCCGTTCTGGATCAGCGCGGCGCGCACGACGGTCTGCGGAGCGCGCTCCACCAGGGTCTCGGACATGGGAATTCCCCTTTCGATCGGGACGCCCGGACGGGTTGTCCGGACGGTTCACCCACCGCCGGTCGCGGTGGGAGTCTGTGGGCCGGGGCCGGGGCCGGGGCGGTGGGCCGCGGGGCCGGAGAACGGAGCGGACGGGCGGAAGGCGGCCGCGTCAGCCGCGCTGCCAGACGCCGTACACGATGCGGTGTTCGTGCTCGGGGCTCCCGCCGTGCGCATGGGTCAGATCGCGGTGCCAGACCTCGCGGGGGCCGCGGCCCAGCCCGGCCAGCGCGTCGCCGACCAGGGTGCGGCTCGGCAGGTACGCCTCTTCGTAGGTCAGCGGGACCTCGTCGCAGATCCAGCTCACGGCCAGCGGCCCACCGGGGGCGGTGAGGGCGTCGGCGGCCAGCAGCATGCGGCGGACCGTGTCGGGTCCGCCGGCGTAGTGCAGCACTCCGAGCAGCAGGACCGCGTCGAACGGCCGGTCCCGAGCGAGCGAGAGCAGGTCCGCTCGGCGCAGCTCGACCGATCCGCCGCCGGGCAGCGGTTCGACACCGTCGGTCGCGGCGTCCGCGGCCAGCTCGACGTCGATCCCGAGGACGTGGTGCCCCGCGTGCTCGGCCAGCCAGCGGGCGACCGAACCGCTTCCGCAGCCGGCGTCGAGCACACGGGAGCCGGCCGGCAGTGCCGCGACGGGTTCCACCACACGGTGCATGTGGGTGTTGAACGGCCGTGGGACGTCCGTGCTGCGCATCGCGCTCAAATTCGCTCCTCCGTCGTCTCCGTCGTGTGGTTCACGGATCCGGCGGGCTGAGGCGATGGCCGCCCGGTCCGGACGACAACGAAGCTAGGCGTGGGAGATCGACAGCCGATCTACAGCGGATTCGGCCGCGGCCCGTCGCCGTGCGCCGGGCCACCCCGAGAAATCGGGCCGCGGAGCGCTGGCACCCCCCGTGACCTGCGCTTAGATCGCTTGTAGATCGTCGTCGAGCAGGATGTTCCCCGGAACAAGACGTACCCGGCGGCCGGCGTTTCCTCGGCCCGCACGTGCCGGGTACGCCCGTGGAAAGGTACGCACGTGATCTTCAGCAGCAACTCGGTGCTCCGGCTGGCCAGGACCGCCGCGGTGGCGGCCGCCTTCGCGACGCTCACCGGTACGGCCGCGGGCGTCCTGGCCGCCGGCGCACCCGCCGGGTCCCACGTACGTCAGGACGAACGGACCGTGGCGGCCTCGGGGGATCCGGACTGGAACAGCACCGGTTCGGACTGCAAGGTCTGCACGGAGCGGTGACGGGCACGACCGCGTGACTGCGTGACTGCGTTACTGCGTTACTGCGTTACTGCGTGAACCTCGTGACCTTGCCGCCCGTATGCCGCCCGCGTGCCGCTCAACCGAGCGGCACGCGGGCTTCCAGGGTGTCGAGGATCCAGCCGACATCGGCCGCGTCGGGCAGCTGGAGGGCGATGAACAGGGACCGGGCCTGCTCCAGGTGGGCGCGCGCGGCGTCGGTACGGCCGAGTCCGATCCCGGCCCGGCCGAGGACCGTCAGGGCGTGTGCCTTGTCGCGCAGCGCCCCGAGTTCCTCGCACCGCTCGACCGCGTCCGCGGCGTGCCGGGCGGCCTCGGCGTGCCGCCCTACCTGGCACAGGCTGTCGGCGAGCCGGTACCAGGCGTGCGCCTCACGCTGCCGCAGGCCTGCCGTGCGGCAGACGTCCAGGCAGGCCGTGTAGCGGGAGACGGCCTCCGCGTAGCGCCGCTGCTCGTGCAGGGCCAGCCCCCAGACGTAGAGGGCGTAGGCCTCGCCCTCCCGGTCGGCCAGCTCCCGGGACGTGGCCAGCGCCGACTCGCAGATCGCCGCCGCCTCCGCGGCCCGGCCGCTGCGTACCCGGGCCAGGGCCGCGTTGATGGTCGTGGCGGCCTCACCGGAACGGTGCCCGAGGCGCCGGGCGAGCGTGATGGCCTCGTCGTAGCAGGTGACCGCCTCGTCGAAGCGGCGCTGGAACTGCACGGCGAGGCCGAGGTCGTTGAGCGCCTGCCGCAGGATGATGGTGTCGCCGATGCTCCGGCTCGCGGCGACGGCCAGGCGGGCGTGTTCCTCGGCTTCGGCGGGGCGCGCGGTCTGCAGGGCGGTGCTGCTGCACATCAGCCGGGCCCGCGCGGCTGCCGCCAGGTCTCCGCTGCGCTCCGCGGCCGCCGCGAGCGTGCGCGCGACCGATGCCGAGCCGCTCGTCGCGGGCTGGCCGAACGGGCTGACCGCCAGCAGGAGATTGGCGGCGGTGCACAGCCGGTCGTCCCCGTGTTCCTGTCCGTCTCCGTGTACGTGTCCGTGTACGTGTCCGTCTCCGGGACGTTCCACGGCACACTGCACGGCGGCGATGACGGCGTCGAATTCCCGGCCGACCCAGACGCGGGCGGCCTCGACGTCGGCGAACTCCAGGCCCGTCGGGCCGTCGGCCGCGCCGAGCGCGTCGCCCACCGGATCGCCCGGCACCGCGAGCGCGAAGGCGTTGCGCGCGGTGGCCAGCAGGAAGCCGAGCAGTCTGGCGAGGGCGGCGTCGGCCTCCCGGTGGTCCAGTCGCTGCAGGGCGAAGACCCGTACCAGGTCGTGGTAGCGGTAGCGCCCGGGCGCCGGTGACTCCAGCAGCACGGCGTCCACCAGCGACTCCGCGAGCGTCTCCGCGTCCGCGAGGTCGGTGTCCAGCACCGCCGCGGCGGCCGCGAGGCCGATCCCGGCCGGCCCGGCGACGGCGAGCATGCCGAACGCCGCCGCCTGGTCCGGTATCAGCTGACGGCAGCTCACCTCGAAGGCGGCGTCGATCGCCAGGCCGCCCACCCGCAACTCCTTGATCCGCGCCTGCTCGTCGGCGAGCCGGGCGGCCAGGTCGGCGAGGGTCCAGCCGGGGCGGGAGGCCAGCCTGGTCGCCACGATCCGGATGGCGAGCGGAAGATGGCCACAGGCCGACACCAGGTCCAGCGCGCTCGACTGCTCGGCGGCCAGCCGCCCGCTTCCGACAACGTTTTCCAGGAGGCCGAGCGACTCCTCAGGTTGGAAGGCGTCCACCGTGACCTGGCAGGTCAGCGGCAGTCCGACCAGCAGCGAGCGGCTCGTCACGATCACTGCGCACCCGGCCGAGCCGGGCAGGAGATGACGTACCTGAGCCGCGTCACGCGCGTTGTCCAGCACCATCAGCACCCTGCGCCCGTCCAGGGCCGAGCGCAGCAGGCGGCTGCGCTCCTGGAGCCCGTCCGGGATGGAACGGGCCGGGATGCCCAGCGCGGTGAGGAACTCCGCGAGGACCTGATCCGGCTCGGGGGATCCGGGGCCGCTGCCGTGCAGGTCGGCATGGAGCTGTCCGTCGGGGTAGTGCGCCCGGACCCGGTGTGCGACGTGCAGCGCGAGCGTGGTCTTCCCGGTGCCGCCCATCCCGGTCACCGCCAGCGCGACGGGCGCGGTGCGCCCGGCGTCGGTCAGCAGGGCGCACAGCGCGGCCCGTTGCCGGGCGCGTCCGGTGAAGTCGGGGATGTCCGCGGGCAGCTGCGCGGGAATCGGCAGCCGTGCCGACTCCGCGACGGCCGGGGCACCGGGGAGTCGCCCGCCGGCCTCCTCCCGCGGCCGGTCGTCGGCCGTGGTCGCGGTGACCAGCGCGGGATCCGCGGCCAGGATCCGCTGGTGGACCGCGGAAAGCTCGGGTCCGGGATCGATGCCCTGCTCGTCCGCGAGGAGCCGCCGGAATTCGGCGAACAGCGCGAGGGCCTCGGCCTGCCTGCCCGCCGCGTAGAGCGCCCGCATGAGGACGGCGCGCGGACGTTCCCTCAGCGGATGGGCGACGGTGATCTCGGCCAGTCCGGGGATGGCCCGCGCGTGCTTGCCCAGCAGCACGTCCAGGTCGTACCGCTCCTCGACGGCCGCGAGCCGCAGCTCCTCCAGCCGGTGGCGCTGAGACTCGGCGAAGCGGCCGGGCACGCCCGTCAGGGGTTCGCCCTGCCAGAGCGCCAGTGCCTCGTCGAGCAGTGCCGCGGCCTCGTCCGGACGCCCTTCCCGCCGGGCTTCGGCCGCCCGGCCGACGAGGGACTCGGCCTGCCAGGCATCCAGCGCGTCGGCGGACACCATGAGGCGGTAGCCGCTGCCCGCCGACACCAGGACGACGGGCTCGGCTGGGTCCGGTTCGAGCAGCCGGCGCAGCTGCCAGGCGTAGGTGCGGACGGTCGTCACAGCCTTGTTCGGCGGCGTCTCGCCCCAGACGGCGTCGATCAGCTGCGCCAGCGAGACCGTGAGCCCGCCCCGTACCAGCAGCGCCGCCAGCAGTGCCCGCTGCTGCGGCGGCCCCAGCCGGATCTCCGTGTCACCGCGGTGGGCGCGTATCGCGCCCAGCACGGCGAAGCGCAATCGGTCCGTGTGCATGCCACTCCCCATCCCCGTATCCGCCCCGGCAGCCTCCGCTCGCCCTCATGACGACGGGGGCTGTGAGACGGCTGGTCGGGCCGTGACGCACCACGACGGATCGGGCAACTGCGACCGGGCTGCCAATAATCACACGGCCCGCCCGATACTCGCCCCTCCGCCGCAGCTCAGCCGTGGATGCTCCCCCAGGGCGTGGTGTGGGTCGGAGGGGTCATGCGGGTTTCGTCAGGCGGGCGACTGCCGCGTCGTACCGTGCCCGGAGTTCCGCGTCCGGCGAGACGCGCAGCAGTGCGCCGAGCGCTCGTACCGCGCCGTCCTCGTAGCCGGAGGTCTCCGCCTCGCGGGCCGCCAGGTCGAGTTGTCCGATGCCCTCGGTCTCGTGCCCGAGCCCGAGCAGGGCCTCTCCGCTCACCATGAGCAGCAGGATCCGGGGTACGTCGGCCGTGCCCGGTCGGTCGTCGAAGGCCAGGGCCTCGGTCGCCGTGTCGAGGGCCTGGCGCCATTTCCCGGCGTCGGCCCAGTGGCGGGCGAGGTGCTGCATGGCCAGTCTCTCGATGGTCCGGTCGCCGGCCCCGCGTGCCAGCTCCACGGCCCGCTCGCATGTCTTGGCGGCTTCGTCCGGGCCGCCGAGGGCGGCTCGTGCCATGGCGAGGACGATCAGGGCGTTCGCCTCGGCCGCCCCGTCGCCTTTCCGGGAGGCGAGCGCGGAGGCGGCCTCCAGGTGGGTGAGGGCCTCGGCGATGCGGCCTTCCTCGATCAGCACCCAGCCGAGGACGTTCAGCACCCGTGACTCGCCGTGCTGGTCGGCGTCGGCGCGGGCCGCCTCGAGAGCGGTCTGCAGGAGCGGGACCCAGCCGTCCCGTACGCGCCACACGATCAGCGGCCACAGGGTCAAGGCGATCCGCCAGGTCCTGGCGTGCAGTCCGGCGGCGTGCGCCGCGGCGACCGCCTGGGTGAGGTCCTCCCTTTCGGCCGCGTACCAGGCCACGGCGGCGGACCGGTCGTCGAACTCCCGCACGGCGGCGGGCGGGAGGAAGTCCGCGGGGAGGGGGAAGCAGTCCTCGTTGCCGGGCTCGGCCGCCGCCACGGCCGCGAGGGCCGTGGCGATGTAGTGGTCGAGCACGCGTGTGAGTGCGTGGGGCCCGGTGTCCAGGCTGCGTGCGTAGAGCCGTACGAGGTCGTGCATGGTCCATCGGCCGGGCGTCGTCTCGATGACGAGGTGGGCGACGGCCAGCCGTTCCAGGGAGCTCTCGGCGGCTGCCGGGTCGGTGTCCGCAAGGGCTGCGGCGGAGTACCGGTCGACGTGCGTGCCGGGGTGGCGGCCGAGATGGGCGAACTGGCGGGAGACGTGCGGCGGGAGCTGTTGCAGCGTCACGCGCAGGGCCGCTCGTACGCCGGTGTCCTCCACGTCCAGCAGGCTCAGCCGGCGCGTCTCGTCGGACAGTTCGGCGGCCATCGCGCCCAGTGACCAGGTGGGCCGCCCCGCCAGCCGGGCGGCCGCCACCCGCAGCGCGAGGGGCAGGCCGCCGCACAGTTCGGCCAGCTGTCGCGCGGCCGCCGGTTCCGCGCGCACCCGTTGCGCACCGAGCACCGTGGCGAGGAGCATCGTGCCGTCCTGCGGTGCGAGGACGTCCACGGCGACGGGCCGGGCGGTGTCGGTGACGATCAGCCCGGGCAGCCGGTTTCTGCTGGTGACGACGGTGACGCAGCGGCGGCCGCCCGGCAGGAGCGGCCTGACCTGCTCGGAGTCGCGCGCGTTGTCGAGCACCACCAGGAGCCGGCGGTCCGCGGCGAGCGACCGGAACAGCGCGGCCGCGCCGTTGGCCGACTCCGGGATCCGGTGGTGCGGCACACCGAGTGCCGGCAGGAAATCGCGCAGCACCTCCATGAGGGCCGGCTCGCCCGTGTCGCCGAAGCCGCGGAGGTCGGCGTAGAGGCGCCCGTCGGGGAATTCGTCACGGCTGTGGTGGGCCCATCGCAGGACGAGGGCCGTCTTCCCGACCCCGGCGGGTCCGACGACCAGGCAGACGGGCGCCTCGCCCGCGGTGGCCCGGGACAGGGCGGCGAGTTCGGCCGCCCGTCCGTGGAAGCCGCGCGGTGCGCGCGGCAGCAGATCGGGTGTGCCCACCGGTGCGACGGCGTCGGGTACGGCTGCGGCGTCCGGTACGGCGGCGGGCGGCGCGGTGTCCGGCACCGGGGCCGGGCGGGGGCGGCCCAGGCTCGCGGCCCGCTCCAGCCTTCGGGTGTCGGCCGCGTCCAGGCCCAGGGCGGCGGCCAGCGCCTGCACGGAGCGGCGCTGCGGACCGCGGGTGTGTCCGCGCTCCATGTACGACAGCGCCCGCACGCTCACCCCCGCGGCGTGCGCCAGCTCCTCCTGGCTCAGTCCGGCCCCCGTCCGCAGCCTGTGCAACAGCGCGCCGAAGCGGCCGGCGGTGGCCGGTGTACCGGTGTCCATGTCTGGATGTCCCCTGGTCAGTGCGCCCCCGCAGGAACGCCGTACCTCTGCCAGAAGAGTATGCACGAGACGGCTTTTGCCGGTGAAACGCACTGTTGGGCCCCTCTTCCGGGGAGTTGGCGGGCGGCGACGGACTGAAGCCGGGCCCGGACATCCGTCGTGGATGTCCGGGCCCGGCCGTCCGCCGCGCGCGGGAGAGGGGGTCCCGTGCGCGGCGCCTGTCGCGTCCGTGTGGATGCGTGCGGGGCTTCGCCCCCGCCGGTCAGCCGGGCTGCTCAGGGGGCGGAGCGGCCCGGCGACAGCGGAACCTGACGCTTACTTGACGCCGGTCTTGCAGTACCAGATGGTGCTGCTCTGGCCGATGGCGCCGTCGAGCTCCTCCGACTCGGACTGGGGGGTGAGGACCTGGAGGTCGAGGATCGTGTTCATGGGAATTCTCCTTCGAGCGTGGTGATGTACGAGTACGAGCGGAAAACGGCGGCCGTCCGGGACGGCACCGCGCCGTAGGGCTATGGCCACTTGCCCCGGGCCGTGGTGCGTCGTCTTCGCAGGCCCCTCTCGTCGGCGTACCGCGGCGGGGTGGTGCTTGCCTTCACAGTCGTTCCTCCCTTTCGCAGGGGCGGGGGATCAGGGGCAGCACGGGCAGGCGGCCGGCGACCGTGTGCAGGGCGTGGAGGACGCCCGCCGTACCGGTGGCCAGGTCCATGGACAGGCGCATGTTCTGGGCGCCGATGGTGGCGATGCCGCCCGCGTAGGGCAGTGCGTGCCAGGCGAGGTCACGGATGTGGCCGGTGAGGGCGTCGGCCAGCTGCGGACGGCGCTCGGTGGCGCCGTTGTGGGCGAGGGTGGCGGCCAGGCCCGCCCGGCCGGCGACGAGGCCGCTGTACGCGGTGAAGTCCAGGTCCAGAGCCGTGTGCAGAGCCGCGAGGGTGTCGGTGAGGGCATCCCCGGGACGGTGGCGGAGGTAGCCGGCCAGGGCCACGGCGATGCCCGCGCTCCCCGACCCGAGGGTCGGCGGCGGTCCGGCCGGGTTCTTCGCCGCGGCGGCGCCGTGGAACTTCTCCAGGTCGAGGCGGATGGCTTGGCGCGCCAGGTCCAGATACCGGCTCTCCTTCGTGTCCTCGTAGAGGCCGAGGAAGAACACGGCCGGTCCGCTCCAGCCGTGCATGAGCCCGACGCGGCCCGCGGGCACTCGCCCTGCTCCGGCAAGCCGCGCGGCGAGCCGCTCGCCCGTCTCCAGCGCACGGGTCTGCAGTCCGGGCATGTCCAGGGCCCGCGCGAGATGACGCAGGTTGAGTCCGATGCCGGCCAGCCCCTCGTACAGTCCGGACGGAGTCGCCCCGGTGGTGAGGGCCGTGGCCCGGTCGAGGACGTCGACGGCCTGGTCGCGGCGGTCCAGGAGGCTCAGGGTGTGGGCGGCTCCGTGCAGCCCGTCGTACAGACCCGGACGGTGCTGTACGTCACGGTGGGTGGCCTGCCACAGCCACTCGTGGTGTTCGGGGTCGGTCCGATGTCCGGCGGCGGTCAACGCGTAGAGGACGCCCGAGGCGCCGTGGGCGAGGGTGTAGCCGCCGTCGTACAGGGCGGTCGGCTCGCCGGGGAAGAGCCGGTCGGTGCGCTCGGGGGTGGCGCTGGCCTCGATGGCGGCGGCCAGGGCCCGCGTCAGCTCGCGGGCCGACGGCGAGGCCGGGTCGTCCGCGGCGGCGGCGAAGAGCACCGCCTCCTTGCGTGCGGAGCGGGCGGTGACACCGGGAGGGGTCAGGGAGCGGCGTACGCGCTCGCTCCACGCGGCCGGAAGCGGGAAGAGTCCTGCCGCGGCCTCGACGAGCTGTCCGGCGCGGGCCGGATCGAGGTCCAGCATCGTGGTCAACGGCAGCAGCAGGGCCAGGCGCAGACTGTCCAGCGCGTAGCGGTCCCGGTCGAAACCGGTGGCGTGCGGGGCGACGAAGCCGGGAGTGGCGATGCTGGGCTCCGGGTCCTGGGTCCCGGGCCGGTAGGCGATCTCGAAGTCGATGAGTGCGACTCGCCCGTCGGGGCGGAGCATCACGTTGCCGGGGCTCAGGTCGCCGAAGACCGTACCGGTGGCGTGGACGGCCTCGAGGATGTCTTCGAGCTGGTCCAGGACGTCCAGCACGGTGTCCATGTACTCCCGGCGCCGCCTCGCGTCGCGGCCCGGCATGGTCAGCGGGTTCGAAGTGGCCACGAACTGCTGGAGCGTTTGGCCCTCGATGTACTCCTGCACCAGGAAACGGTGTTCCCAGGCCGTGAACGTGTTCAGCAACGCGGGAACGCAGTCCAGATGCGACAGACGGCGCAGTGTCGCCGCTTCCCTGTCCAGCCGGACCACCGCATCGTCGCCCGCTCCGTCCAGGCCCGCCATGGGGCGGGCCTCCCGCAGGACGACGCGGCGTCCCGTGGCGTTGTCGGTGGCCAGGTAGATGCCGCCGCCGTTGGAGTAGTGCAGGGCCTTCTCGATGCTGTACGGAAGGACCGGCTCGTCCTCGCCGCCACCGCCGGCATTCATCTGCTCGGCGACGAAATCGGGCACCGGGGCCCAGGCGGGAACCCTGAAGGCCGGCGTGCGCTCGTCGGGGACCAGCACCCCGTCGGGTCGTACGACGGCGGGAGTGCGCTCACCGGTCTCGGACAGGCACTCACGGCGGGCGAAGCCCCCGTAGCGTACGTACAAGGGGCCCTGCCGCCACCGCAGGTCGCTGAGGATGTACGGGCCGCGGTAGGTGCCGAGGAGGGCGTCCAGCTCGTCGAGCACCGTCCTCAGGGCGGCCGCGTCGACCGGGTAGACGGTGATCAGCTTGCCGCTGCCACCGCGGGGCGCGTACTTGCTGTTGGTGGACTGGTGCACGCGCGGGTCCGGCAGGAACTTGAACGTCACGGAGCGGGAGACGCAGTAGTCCCACACCTTGTCGATGACCTCGGCCGCGTCGCGGGCCGTGACCGAGACGTGCACCTTCCAGCCCTGCTCGGGGAGCCGGGCACCGTCAGGGCTCAGGTACACCCAGTTCCCGGCCTGGACCCGACTCCATCCGGCGGGCGCGGGACGCCCGGTGGCCGGGAAAGGCGAGCCCGCACGGGACGCGGGCGGGTGATCGTAGAACTGCACGTCCGCCCGGCAGTAGGCGAGGTGGTTGGCCTTCTCCACGAGTTCCTCCTCCTCTTCTTCTGCACGGCAGTACGTGCGACGGTCCGTCGAGCGGCGGCAGCGGCCCTCCCGGCACGGCCGCACCCGCCGGCCGCCCCGTTCCCGGTGACGGTCCGCCAGGGGCGTGTGCCCGGGGAGGCGCCCCGCTGCTGTGACTTCAGAAGACCATTCCGGGTCTCCCCCGCCCAGGCAGTTCCACCGGCAGAAGTACCGCCGCCCCTACTTTTGCCGGACGCGCACGCCCCGACGGAACGAACCGGAGACGACGGGAGGCCTCGACACCGCGATCGTGGTGCGGCGTGCGGCGTGCGGCGTGGAGGCGGGGCGCCGGTACTCGCCAAGAGACCCCCGGCACGGTGAGTGCCGGGGGTCTCTCCGTGCGAGGGAACTTCACCTACCCGGTGGCCTGGGCCGGGCGGTCACGCCACCAGCCCCATACCGTGATGCGGTTCAGCCCCCGGCGACGCCGCGCGCAGCCGCCGCATTCGGGGATGCGCACCCGCCGGGTGATCGATGCCACGACGTCGCCGAGCCCTACCGATCGGTGGCTCGGATGCCTCCCGGCACCCAGAGCGGATACCTGCGCCTCCAGCTGCTCCCAGGTCATGGGAAGGCCCGGAACAGGCTGTATCCGCCCTCTGCGCTCGGCGGTGAGGAGCTGTACGTCTCCATGTGCCAGGAGCGCCGCGGCCAGGGCCTCGTCGGCCAGTGCGACGTACGCCGAGCCTTCGCCGTACACGACGACCGCACTGCCGACCTCGTACTTGGGGCTGGGTGAGCCGATTCCATCCTCCGGCGGGAGCGTCGGGATCTGCAGCCATTGAACGGTGTTCACTCCGATACCTCCTCGTCAGTGGTTGCAGCACCCGACGCCGATCCGGCACCACCAAGTGCAGTCGCACGTCGCACAGGCGGCGCACTTGACCACGCAGAGCCCGCAGCGGCCGGCGAGGCAGACGAGGAATATCTGCCAACTCGGCTTGGGACAGCCGATTGCCGCGCTGAGGCACGTGGAGCCACAGCCTCCGAGGCACCTCGTGAGCGCGTCCCACCAGCCGTCCCTGGGAACCAGCGTCCCGGCCTCGCCGGCTACGAGTTCCTCGGCGGTGTCGACGAGCGAGCCCTTCTGCCCGACGAGGACGAAGGCGTCGACGATCTCCTCCCCACTCGGGTGGCCCCGCAGGACGGTGGCACAGGCCGCCACTTGTTCACTGCCGGTGCCCTCATAGGTCTTGGCGACGATGGTGGCGGTGATCTTGTTCACCTCCGTGCCCTTCTCCGTACCCGCGAGCTCCGCCGGCACGGGTACGTTGCCGCTCAGGATCGTCTCCGTGCTGTAGCCGACGACCCCTCCGGAAAGGGCATCGAGCGCCGCGGAGTCGGCGAGGCCCAGGCGAGCCTGGACACCCGTCAGCAGTTTGGAGAGTTCCGGATGACGGGACGACAGTTCGTTCCACTGTGCAGCCGCGTCGGCAGCGGTGTGAATGCTGAGTCTTTCGTTCAGTACTGTCGGGTTTTCCTGAGCACCCATAACAGCCTCCTCTTGTGGCCTGAGTGGCAGGTGGTGCGGTCGGGGTTCGACCGACTCGATAGTCAGACTGCCCCCGCCTCTTCTGCGCCGCACCTTTTCAAAGCCGCCCAGGATTCATCAAATTGAGTGGCTGAAACTTGCAAGGTTCTTCGGGAATAATCGCGCTCATGGAAAAAGTCGGCACCGTTCCAGTGACGGCATGCCTGCCGTTCGGGACTCGGCGAATTCTGTGTGATCTTCTGACGAGGGAACGGCAGCGCCGAATCCGCCTCATGTCGGATGACCGATGGCTCACCGGACGGTCCGACTGCCGGGAGACGCCGGCCGAGGTACGGGCCGTCAAACTGCGAGTCCTGGCGGACATACGCGCCCGCGGCGACCTGCTGGACACGCTCGACAGGCTCGCAACCCTGGGCGTACGCCGGGAACTCGAGGCCCGCGGCTGGAACCGCCTGTGGCCACCGCACCCGGAGCCTGCATGTTTCCCCGGTCGCTGGCCCGGCTCCCGCGACCGGGATTTCCCCGAACGGATCTGCCTCCGCTTGCCGGTGACCTTGGAGGGCCAGGTGCGCGCGGCCTGCTGGTTCACCTCGGCGGATGCGATCGCGGCCATCCGAGTCTGGCGTGAGCGGTACCCGAGAGTCCGAACGCGCAGAAGGCGGACGCCAGCCGGGATGGAGAATGCCTTGGTCGAGTACGACCGTCTGGCAGCAATAGTCACGACAACCGGGGACATCTGGCGGGCCGGAGTTCAACAAGCAATTGAATTCGCAACAAGCGGCGGCGCCCAACAACCGATTGCCTTTCCGCAGGGGGACGCCGGCGCCTAAGAGGTGGCCGCAAAGCCATGGGAGCAGGAGTCGTATTGACCGGCCCCGCCACGATGAGCGCCGCCAGGTGGTGAACGGCGGCCGTGCTCAGGCGCAGTCGAAGCGGTCCGCGTACGGGCGGCCGGGGCACGTCCGGCACTCGAAGAGGTAGACCCCGCCCAGGTCGCCCAGCCTCAGGTCGGCGCCTTCGTAGTCGGCGCCCCGGTCCTCGACGGGGGTCCAGGTCAGCCGGGACAGGGAATCCGCCTCGCTGCTCTCCACCGTCAGCAGGTGATCCATCGCCTTGCCGCAGCCGGAGCAGTCCGGCCAGTCCGGGTCCTGGCACCAGCCCGGGTACCCGCCCAGCTTGGTCCCGGGCGCGGTGGACAAGTGGTACTGGTAGTCCCAACCGGTCTCCGCCTCCACCTGCTCGAAACGCGGCTCCAACGTGTCCCAGAGCCCGTACTGCAGGTCCCAGCTCGGGTACTCGGTGACCAGCTCCGGATGGACGACGCAAGGCTTCGGTACACGCCCGGATCCGACCGGTACGGGCGCGGGCGGCGCCTCGTGAACGTTCCCGACCGCCTCGGCGTCCCGCCAGTGCACCGCCGGAACGACCCATCGGCCGTCGTGGTCCCGCGGGCACCAGAGCACCTGGAGCAGGTCGCATCCGGGCGGGAAGGGTACGAGGCCCAGGGCATCCGCGGCGTAGATCTGGACGACCGGCACCATCGGCGACGCGTGGTGCTCGGGACACGCGGGCCAGGCCTCCTCGGCGGGCCACAGCAGCGGGCCTCCCACGGAACTCTCCCGCCACGTCGGACTTCCCGCACGCGGGTGCAGACGTACGGTCTGCCTTCGGAGCGGGGCGACTTCGGGGAAGTACCGCTCGACGTCCAGCGGCGGCGCAGGCGTATGACGGCTCACGGGAAGCAGCGTACGGGTGCGGTCACAGCAGGCATTTTTGAGTCCCTTCAGCCCCTGCGGCCCCTGCGTGCTCCGGCGGACACGGACCGGCAGCGCCACGGGTGCCGATGAGCCATGTCGACCGTCCGTTTGAATTGGTGTTCACGTGCGCAAAGCTCGATGGACCCATGACTCGTATGCGCCGACCGTGAACCGGACCTCCGACTCGCGGCCCAACGACCGAATTTTCCGGCCTCGTGTATTAAGATCCGCCGCTAGCACCACTCGATCGACCGTGCTCACCCCATCGATGAGGAGGCTCGATGATTGGCGTGCTCGTGACTTTCACGCAGACCGAAAAGTTCGACCGCGCAACGATTGCAAAGATTGCCGGCGAACTCCGAGGGCCGTTCGAAGGCATGGCCGGCCTGCGCTCCAAAAGCTTCATGCTCGACGAAGACGGCGTTCGGGCAAGGAACTACTACGTGTGGGATGACGAGGAGAAGGCCCGCGCCTTCTTCACGAAGGAGATCGTCGAGAAGGTGACGGGGATCTATGGCGTCCCGCCCGAAATCGAATTCCTCGAAATCGTCGGGTTCGTCGACAACTCCGGCGCCTGATCTGCGCGACTGGCTGCTTGCCCTTCCGGGTCCGCCCGCCGGACCGCCTCAGTAGGCCGACCACGGCACCCGGCAGGTGTGGGGGGCCGCTCCCTCCGGGCACAGGGCGGCGATGAGCGCTTTCCGCAGGGCTCTTCGCGTCCGCAGGGAGCAGACCACGCGCAGCCGCAGCGTCACCGACCGCCGGGAACCACTGGTGCGGCCGGGATGCTCCACGGCCCACTGCCGTGCCAGGAAGTCGTCCGCGTCGGCGACCGGTGTCGTGGTCGTGGTCGTGCCGACGATCCGGGCGCTGCGGGGGCCCACGACGTCCTCGACGAGGACTCCGACCCAGGCCAGCCCCTCGTCGTCCGCGTACAAGCCGAACGTCAGGTCGCGCGTCCTCATGCCGCCGCCCTTGAGAACCAGGCGTGAACGGGTGCGAGCGCGGATGACGGAGGCCATCCGTTGACGGTCGCCAGGAGCCGCCAGTAGCGCTCCACGAGAGGATCCGTGCCCGTTCGCAGGCGGGCGAGCAGCCAGCGGCGCAGACGCTCTCCCCGGCGCTCTCGAACGCGTGGGCGTAGAGGTCTGCCGGCAGGTCGGCCGGGGACCTGTCCGTGGCGGGGGCCGAAAGCAGGCCGGACGACACGGCCTCGGCGATCCGTTCGCGCATCGCCAGGTCGAGGACCCCTTACAGCGTGACGGCATGCCGGCGGGAGAGCTCTTCCACCTGTTCCTCGGCCGTCCGTCGGATCGCGGCACGGAAGTCCTCGGTCTGGCAGAGTCCGGCCAGTTCCAGCCAGGCGTCGACCTGTTCGGGCGCGGGGTCCTCGGGTGGTTCGGGCAGTGCGGATCCGCACGTCCAACGCGTCGGCGTGCGCTCGCGCGACCTCCGGCAAAGACGCCTCCCGGTCCAGCACCTTGCGCGCCGTGGACAGGTCGAGCCCCAGTTCACGCAGTGTGCGGGCCAAGTCGAGGCGGGCGAGCGCGTGGGGACCGTAGAGCCGGTGGCCCGCCGGGCTGCGGGCGGTCGGCGGAACGTTGCCCAGGTCGGAGTAGAACCGGATCGTCTTCACCGTCAGTCCGGTTCGACGGGACAACTCCCCGATGGAATAGAGCTTGTCGCCGTCCATGCCGCCAGCCTCCCGTCTCCCCCTACGGGAGACTCAAGCGGGGGCACCAACGTGACGGCTCACCGGGTACCGCTGCACGCGAGACGGCATCGAACCCGACGGGTCCACCGCGGCGAAGCCGAAGCGGTGCACGCACCCCGATGCAAGACCGCCACCGTCTACGGCGGCCTCGACGAGTGGGGACTGCGGGGGCTCGACACCTGAGTGCAGCCCGCATCGGCCCGCACACCTGCGGACCCGGCTGACGGCCGGGGCCGGGCTGCTGCGATGCTCTGCGGAGAGGTGGGGGCCGCGCCGGGCTTTCCCCTCTCGGCGCGAACCACTGGAGCATCGTGTACCTGCCTGCCCGGACCGGCCGTTCGACCGCCTTGCTCCTGTCGGCCTCGCTCGTCACGGCGCTCGCCGCCGGTCTGGCCGGCTGCTCCCTGGTCGACCCGTACGCCACGTGCGAGGGGTCGGAGCCGCGGCTCAGGGAGATGGCTTCCCTGACGATCCTCGACGCGAAGCCGCCCCGGGCCACTCCCCCGGCGGGCCACACCGAGGTGGGGACCGCATGCGACGACGACAGCAGCGGCGACGCCTGGCTCTCGGCCGAGCGACTGTACTCGGCCTCGGAATCGAAGGCCGAGATCCTCGGCTACTACACCGAGGCGGCAACGGCCGACGGCTGGAAGCTCGAGGAGGACACCGCGCCGCAGCGCGTCCCCGCGGAAGTCCGGGGGATCTGCTTCAGCAAAGGCGGCGACGGCAGCGCGATGACACTGACGGTGACCTTCCCGACCGGGGACGAATACTCCCCCGCGCCCGACTTCGGGGCCGGAACCGGAGTCGAGGTACTGGTCGGAGCAGTGGTCGACGGCTCGTCGGCGTCCTGCTGGGACTGAGTGATCCCGCTGCGTGGTCGTCGGTTTCGGAGCCTTCGATTCTTTGGGCGTTATGGCAGCATTTGTTCTCACTGTTCCTTGCGCCATCGCGGCGCCTGACGCGGCAGTCGAGGAAGAACATGCGCTGGAGAGGTACGTGTCGGACGGCCACGTCGGCGGCTCTGGCCGGGGCGGTCGCCCTCGTCCTGGCGGCTTCGCCCCAGGCCGGCGCCGAGCCCCGGAGCGGCGCCGCGCGGTCGTTCGGGACCGCGGCCGCCCGGCAGGACGCCTCCTCGACTCCGCCTCCGCCGCGCCTGCCCCGCGACTTCCGCGGCAAGGGCAAGTGGATCGTCCGGGACCTGGGCATCACCGTGCCGTTCACCTGGGAGGGGCGCGACGGTGAGAGCCGGATGGTCGCGGGAGGACCGCAGTACCCGATCTGGTTCACCAACCTGATCTACCACGACACCCTGTACACCCTGACGTACAAGTGGCCCGGTCTGGACGACCATCCCTGCTCGCGCATCCCCGGCTTCAGCCTGGAGGACCTGAACCAGGGGCTGGAGGGCTCCCGGTTCGTGGGGCGCGAGACACTGCGGCGCACTCCGGAGCGGCGCGTGAACCACTGGAGGGTGGGTGTCGTCTTCCCGCAGCTGCCTCCCGGGAACCACCCGCGCCTGCCGCTCGCGCTGGGTGACATCTACGTCGACGAGCACGACCGGGGCACGTTCTGGCAGGTGCTGCAGTTCGGCGTGCAGAACCTCTACGACCCCGAGCTGGACGAGTGGCTGGTCATGGACACCTTCGAGCACCGGCCCGGGAACGTGACGCTTCCCCCGGAGTGCGAGCCGCCCCGGCGCTGACGGCCCCTCCATCCGGCCGGGCGGTGCCTGGCTCAGCGGGCGCTGCCCATGTCGCGGTCGGCGTCGGAACCGCTGAGCATCAGGGTCGTTTCCTCGATGCGGTGGAAGCGGCCGTCGGGGGCGAGGTCGGCGAAGACGTAGACCTCCATGGTGACGGTGGTGCCGTCGTTCTTGGTGATGTGGCAGGTGTGCCGGTCGGCGTACTTGGTGCCGTCGTAGAGCTCGTCGTGGACCTCCACCGTGCCGCCGGCGACCATGCCCCGCAGGTGGCTGATGTGCTCGAGGAACTCGGCGCGGTCGGCCCATGCGCCGTCCGTGCGCTGGCGGTACCCGGGGGTGAAGTGGCGCTCGGCGGCCTCCTCCAGGGTGATGTCCCGGTTGAAGAGCAGGTCATTGAGGGCGGCTTCGATACCGGTGCGGGTCATGGTGATGGCTCCCTTGTGTGTGCGCGTGGGTGGGTGCGTGGGTGGGTGGGTGGGTGCGTGGGTTTGGAGTCAGGCGGTGGGGGTGAGGGTGGTGTCCAGCCAGTCGTAGATGCGGGCGAGGGCCAGGCGCATGGCGCCGGGGTGGCAGTGGGCGCCGGCGCCTTCCTCCGCGGTGAAGCGCATCAGGGTCTTGGGACAGGTCAGGGCCTCGTAGAGCTGCTCGGGCTGGCCCTTGAAGAACTCGTCCTCCTCGGCGTCGCACACGAGGGTCGGGCACTGGATCCGCTCGGCGATGCCGTCGGCGAGGGTGTAGTCGAGGTAGGAGGCGCTGAAGGCCCGGGGGGTTTCGACGCCCATCACGTACATGCCGTGGTTGATCGCCCAGCGCGCGGTGGCGTCCTGGGCCGTGATCTGCTCGAGGCGCGCGTCGAGTTCGGGGGCGGAGTCCGCGCGCAGGAGCCGTTCGGCCTCTTCGCGGTCGCCGGGGATGTGGCGGGTGGAGACCTGGCCGAGGTCGTAGACGCCGTCGACGGCGATCAGGGCGGCGAGGCGGTGCTCGAACGCCGCCGCCCTGGGGGCGAGTACGCCGCCCATGCTGCTCCCGAGGAGTGCGATGCGGCTGCCGTCGACCTCGGGGAGGGTTTCGGCGAAGTCGATGACCGGGGTGATGACGTTCTCCCAGTCCGGACGGAAGACCAGGCCCTGGTGGTGGCGGGGGCCGGGCTGTCCGGGGCCGTCGAAGGTCAGGACGGTGTACCCGCGCTCGACGGCGGCCAGCGCGCCGCTGAAGTGGAGCTCCTCGGCGGTGCCGTCGAAACCGCTGTGCATGATCAGGGTGGGGCGGGGGGTGCCGGCGTCGTCGGCCCGGTAGAGGTAGCCGGGGAGGGTGGTGTCCTCGTACGGGATGCGGACCGCTTCGATGCGGGGGGCGGTGTAGAGGGAGGCCGCGGTCCGGAAGCAGGCGACGCTGCGGTCGTAGGCGTGGTCGTGGCGCGGGTCGCACGGGTGGCCGTGCTGGAAGAACTCCGCCGACCGGTAGTAGTTGGAGGCGCGCAGGAATCCGTCCCGGGCGCTGACGGTGTGGCCCGCGTCCAGGGCCCGCCGGGCTTCGGCGGCCACGCGGTCGGCGGTCGCCGTCCACTGCTCGTGCCAGCTGTCGTAGTCGCCCTCCTTGATGCGCTCGGCGGTGGAGACGACCTCGCCGAAGTCGGCACCGCCGTAGGCGATGTGGCTCATCGAGCGCAGGGTCTCGTACCAGAACTGGGGGTTGCCGGGGAACATCAGCGGCTTCATCGCTCTCTCCTTAAGCACAGATCTGTGCGTACGGCAGAACTGTAGACCGCCCGGGCGGGGTTAAGCAAATAGTTGTGCTTACGATGTGGGGGTGACTTCAAAAGAACCGGCCCCGCGCCTGCGCAAGAGCCCTGAACAGGTCCGCTCGGCGGTCCACCAGGCCGTCATCGACCTGCTGTCCGACCCCGAGGGCGCGGACCTGACCATTCCCGCGGTCGCACAGCGCGCCGGGGTGAACCACACCAGCGTCTACCGGCGTTGGGGCAGCCGGGAGGCGCTCCTGGCCGACGTGGTCGTCACCCGCCTCGAACGGGACTGGCCGCTGACCGACACCGGAAGCCTGCGCGGCGACCTCACCGCGTGGGTCGAAGCAGGCGTCGCGAGCATCCGCACCGCCGAAGGACGGTTGCTGATCCGGGCCGTCGCCCTGTCCATGCCGGGCAGCGCCACGGCCCAGGGGGAGCGCGCGCAGCACTTCGAGCGCCGTCTCGGCGCCATCGAGCGCATCCGCGAGCGCGCCGTCGCGCGCGGCGAGGAGCCGCCGCCGCTCGACCGGATCCTCGACCAGCTGGTCGCGCCGCTCTACCTGCGGGCGATCTTCGGCATCGACCCGCCGGCCTCCGGCTACCCGGAGCTCCTCGTGGACCGCCTCCTCGGCGGTACGGGCGCGCCGGGGCCGGGCTGAGCGGGGTCGGTGCCGTCTCCCGGCGCCGGTGGCGGGCGACCGCAGGGGCGGGCGGCGGGCGCCTCCTTCAGGGGAGGTCGGTGCGTCCCGGCCATGACGGCTCCACGGGTACGCCGCCCTCGTCGCGGTCCGCCGCCGCCGACGGGAGCCGTGCGGGTGGGGCCGGTGGCGCCTCGGCCGCGATCGGTTCCGGGCACGAGCGGGGACGCCGCGAGCCGTACCCGATGGTCAGAGGGGCCCGTCACCCGTGTCGTGGGAGGTCAGGCGTCGTTCGAGGTCAGTGGTCCAGGACCGGGCCCAGTGCCTGAGGGTGGCGATGGCCGCGCGGTCGAGGCCGTACGCCTCGAATTCCTCGTCGTCGTACCAGTCGGTGCCGGTGAGGCGGTCGTAGAGGTCTTCGAGGCGGAATTCGTCGCGGCCGTGGCGCCGGCCGAGGCGCTCCAGTTCGGCGGTGGCGCGCAGGCGGGAGGCGGCGTGGACGTCGATGAGGTCGCGGACGGCGCCGCGGTCGGCGAGGGCGCGGACCTTGGTGCCGATGACGTCGTCGAGGGCGAGGACCGGGCCGTACTCGGTGTGGGCCGGGGCGCTCCACAGGTTCTCCTTGAGGATGTCGACCTCGCACCGGGCGCCGTCCGCGGGGTCGGTGACCATCAGACGGGCGGACAGCGGGTCGACGGAGATGACGGAGACCTGCCAGCCGCGTTTGGCCAGCTCGTGGGTGAGGTCGGTCGTGATGTCGGCCATGGGGGCCGGGTTCTCGGTGGCGACGTCGAGGTCCTGGCTGAGACGGTCGACGAGGCCGTGGGCCTGCACGGCGTAACCGCCGGTGATCACGAGGGGGTAGGGGGTGCCGATGGCGATCACGTCGGCGAGGAGCCTGCGGTGCAGGGCGCTGAGGTTCACGCCGCGGAGGTCACCCGGCCGGCGAGCTGCGGGAAGCGGTCTTCCCAGACCTGGCGGATGTGGCGGCTGACCAGGGTGCGCAGGACGGGCCACTGCCCGGTCAGCAGGTCGCGGTCGAGGAGGGCGGCCAGGTCCTCGCGCCGGCCCTCGGCCAGGACGGTGCGGTACAGGCTCATCCGCTGCCGGGGCCGGTCCAGGTCGTACGCGCGCAGCCCGGACCACGCGATGTGCAGGGGCAGCTCCACCACTCCGCCGGTCGGGCCCGTGAGCTCGTCGAGGGAGTCGGGCAGGCGGCCGGTGTAGCGCTCGCGCAGGACCTCGCCGGCGGGCACCGGTGAGACGGGGGACGACAGCTGAGCCATACGGCCAGTATCCCGTGTCACGGCCCCCACGGGTGCGGCGGAGTCCGACGGTGTTGCGTTCGCGCCATAAATCGAACACATGCTTGAATTGATGGATGCAGTGCACCTCCTTCCCCGACGACCTCGTCGGACTCCAGGCCGACTGGCTCCGTACGTATCGGGAACTGGCCCGGCGGCCCGCGGCAGCCGGTACGACCCCGCTCCGCCGCCGGCTGATCGCGCTCTCGTGCGCGATCTCCACCCATCCGTACTGGTCGCGCCCCGTCCGTACGGCGGGCGGCCCGGCGGAGCTGCGCCGCGCGGCGCGAGCCCGAGCCTGGGCGAGGGCGGCATGACGAGCGCCTGCCCGGGAGGCGACCGGGGCCACGGGGCGCCGGACCCCGCTCCGCGCCTCGTCGTGCATCCTCCCGACCACCGCGGGTGGCGCCGGGTGCGGTGTGACGGCCGGAGCCTGGGCACCGCGTACCGGATCAGCGACATAGCCGTCTTCCTCGCGGCGACGGGGATGGAGGACGCCGAGGACTTCGACCTCACGGACCCCGCGCTGGTGGACTGGCGCGGCGGCGGCCCCGAGTGCTGGACGCCGCCGGAGGCGTAGCGCGCCTTCGGGGTCAGGGCCGGCGGTAGGCGTCGATGGGGGCGCGTGCCTCGTCGAACAGGGCCGGGCCGTCGTGCGGCACCGTCGGCCATGCGCCCGACTCCGGGTTGAGTTCGACGAGTTGCGCCGTGGAGAGTGCGTAGACCACCCGTCCGAGTCCGGAGCGGACGATGGCGCCGGCGCACATGCCGCACGGCTGGCAGCTGGTGTACAGAGTGGTGCGTGCGGCCGTGTCGCGGTCGAGTTCGCGGGCCGCCCGGCGCGCGAGCTTCAGTTCCGGGTGGGCGGTGATGTCGTCGTCCCGTCGCACCGTGTTGTGGGCCTCGGCGAGAACCGCTCCGTCCGGTCCGGCCAGCAGGGAGCCGTAGGGCGCGTCGCCCAGGGTGACGGCACGGGCCGCGATGGCGACCGCCCGCCGCAGGAGCGCCTCGTCGGCAGCGGTGATCATGAGGTTGTCCTCCGGTGCGTCGCCACGGCGGTGAGCGCCCGCCAGGCCTCTTGGGGCCGGCGGGTCTCCTCCGGATCCCCGTGGTACGGGTCCAGCACGACGGTGTCGGCTCCCAGGCGCTCGAGCTGGTCGAGATCGTCGAGGATCTGCTCGAGGGTGCCGGTGCCCGCGAGCCGCTCGGGACCGGTCACCGGTGCGGTGGTCAGCCGCAGGGCGATGCGCGGGGCGAACGCCGGCAGCGGGTGGTTCGTCACGACCGAACGCATCCAGGGGATGGTTCCCCGCAGGGGATGCCAGGCGTCGCCGAACTCGATGGCGCGCCGGATTCCCGCCCCGCTGTTGCCGCCGACCCAGACGGGAATCGGGGCGGTGTGCCCGCCGTCCCCGCCGTATCCGCCGTCCTCCTCGCTCCAGGCCTTCCGCAGGGCGACGAGGTGCTCGTCGGTCAGTCTGCCGCGGGCGCCGAACGGCATGCCGAGCGCTTCGAACTCCTGGCGTGCCCAGCCGACTCCCACCCCGAGCACGAGCCTGCCGCCGCTGAGCGCGTTGAGGTTGGCGGCCATGCGCGCCACCAGCAGCGGATGCCGGTAGGGCAGCACGAGCACGGTCGTGCCCAGCCGCACCCTGGTGGTGATGCCGGCCAGCCAGGACAGGGTGGTGAACGGCTCGTGGAAGGGCTCCGGATAGCGCGCGGCCACGTCCGGGGTGACGGCCACGTGATCGGACACCATGAGGAGGTCGAAGCCGAGCCCCTCCACGAGCCGCGCCCATTCGCCCAGCACACCAGGAGTGGTTCCGGGCCCGAAGTTCGGTACGTTCACGCCAAGTTGCATGAACGGAGGCTATCTCGGTGATCAAGAAATCCAGAAGATGCTTCTCCCGGTCGACTCGGCGTTCACCCATGCATTTCCCGGTAGAGTCGCAATATGGCCGGGAATCTTGACGACATCGACTGGGCGATCATCGACGAGTTGCAGCGGGACGCGCGCATCTCCCTCAGCGAGTTGGGGCGGCGCGTGAACCTCGGCTCGTCGGCCACCACGGAACGGGTGCGCCAGCTGGAGGCGTCGGGCGTCGTCACCGGCTACCGCGCCGTGGTCGACCTGGCCAAGGTCGGCTATCCCGTGCTCGCCGTCGTCCGGTTGAAGTACCCGGGCAACCGCCACCAGCCGCTGCGCCGGCTGCTCGCC
This sequence comes from Streptomyces sp. NPDC001194, assembly GCF_042896985.1. Lineage (NCBI taxonomy): Bacteria > Bacillati > Actinomycetota > Actinomycetes > Kitasatosporales > Streptomycetaceae > Streptomyces > Streptomyces sp. NPDC001194. The sequence goes on from NZ_JBIAXU010000011.1 coordinate 81,497, forward strand.
GACCGGCGGGAGATCCTGGAGTGCCTGCGCACCACCGGCGACGACTGCTACACCCTGAAGGTGGCCGCGACCTCCATGGAGCACCTGGAGACGCTGATGGACGAGCTGGCCGGCTTCGGCAGCACGACCACCAGCGTCGTCTACAGCCAGACGCTGCCCTATCGGGGACCCGACCGGCCCTGAGGCCGGCGGGTCGCGCGTGTGGTCACCCCAGCGTGAAGAGGAAATTGACGGAGTTGTAGTAGTTGGGCAGCTGCACCAGGTCCGAGCCCCGGCGCGGGGAACTGCTCTTCGGCCAGTTCCTCGGGCCCAGCAGGTGGTCGTCGTAGTCGCTCTTCGGGACCGGCGGCACGAACCAGAGCCGGAAGGCGCCGGATCGCCCCTCCGGATCGGACCTCCAGAGCTGCGTCTCGCGGCCGGCGCCCGAGCGGCAGGCGCGCAGGGCGACCTCGACGACGTTTCCGCCCGCGGTGGTTCCGTCGAGGCACGTACCGGTGCCCGTGTTCCGGAACTGGTACGTGCCCTGGCCGGCCGGCAGGCGCTGCCAGCCCTGGGACGGGTCGCCGGTGCACGGCTGGAGTTCCAACGGCCCCTCGGAACCGCCGCCTCCGGCGAAGCCTACGCACAGCCGTGAGCCGATGTTGACCAGCGGCAGACCGGTGGGGGCGGGGGTCGGCGAGGGCCGCGCCGGGGAGGGGGCGGGGGTGGCGGGGGCCGAGGCCGTGACGGCGACGCCCGACACGGGGGCGCCGATGGACACGATCGGCGGCGTCGAGTCCGTCAGGGACGGCAGCAGGTACGGGTCCGCGTTCGGGCGCGCGACCGTGGGCGCGGGTGCCGGCATCGGGGCGGCCCGCTCGGTCCGGTCCTCGGCCGGCAGCAGGACGAACGCGGTGAGCGTCGTCCCCGCGACGGCCGCCGCCGCCGTCCACTTCGCCGCGCCGAACCGCGCCGCGGCCACCTTGAGCCCCACCAGCTTGCCCGCTGCGAGGTGGGCCCCGTGCGCCCCGGCGGACAGCGCGGAGGCGGCGGGGTGCCAGAGCAGGATCCCGGCGGGCAGCAGCGCGCCCAGCCGGTCGTTGACGGCCCGCAGATCGCGCTCCGCCCGCCCGCAGCCGTCGCACGCCCGCAGATGCCGTCCCAGGTCGCGGGTGACGCGCTTGCCCGGCCGGCGGAGCGCGGAGGCGAGCAGGCCGCCGTAGTGCCGGCACTCGTCGCTCACGCTCTGGTCCAGGTGGGCGCGCAGGTACGCCTCGCGCAGTCCTTCGCGGGCGCGGGCCGCCAGGGAACCGACGCCCCCCGCCGAAATCCCGAGGCGCCGGGCGGTCTCGGCCGCGGGCTCGTCCTCGACGACCGCGTGCCACAGCACGGCCTGCCAGCGCTCCGGCAGCGACCGGTACGCCCGCAGGACCAGCGAGCCCTCCTCCGCCAACAGGGCGGCGTCTTCGACGTCCTGGTCGCCGGCCAGGCCCGCGGCCCACGTGTCGAAGTCGTCCGACAGCCGGGTGCGGGCACCGCGGCGTGCCCATTCGGCCGCCACCCGGCGCACACAGGTCAGCAGGTACGGACGCCAGACGTACTCGGGGCCGGCCCCCCAGGCGACCGCCCGGTAGGTGCGGGCGAAGGCCTCGGCCGCGAGGTCGCCGGCGGTGGCCAGGTCGCGGCAGCAGGTGCGGGCGTAGGCGAGTACGGCGTCGTGGTGACGGGCGAACACCTCGCCCATCACGTCGCTGAGATCGGCTTCCGAATCCGAGTCGCGCTCCCGGAGCAGCGCGCAGAGCTGTGCGTCGCTGAGGTCGTGGAGGTCCTGTCGGCGGACAGTTCCCGATGTGCTCAACCTTGCTCCCGTTGACTTGCTGATGGCCGGCACGGCGAATGCCAGGCAGGTGGGCAGTGGGGTGCGACGCTGCGCCCGGCCGGAATTCGCGCAAGTGTGCACGTTCCCAAGGCCTGTGAGCAACCGGATGCCTCGGCACGGTCCGGCCCGACACGACTTGGGCAAAGGCCTGGCAAAGTCGCGGGACCGCGGCGCTGCCACACCCTCTCCCACCTGCACGAGTCCGAACAACAGACCAGGAGGCGCGAGTGCGGAACCGACCGCCGGCGGCGGCCCCCACAGGCTCGGATCCGCGTGATCGTGCCCCGTCCAGCCGCCGGCAGGGCCGTGACTACGGCGGAAACCAGCCAGCACGGGTGCACGGCGGTCCCGCCGACCGGTGGCCCGGGCCGTGCTCCAACGGCTGGAGCAGCGGCCGCCGTCCGAGCCGGTGTGATCTTCTGTTCGGATGAGCCTTCACCATCGACCCGCGTCCCCGGCGGCCCCCGCGTCCCCCGCGTCTCCGGCGGCCCCCGCGTCGGCGCGCGTTGCGCTGTGCCCGCTCACTCTCGCCGACCAGGACGAGTTCTGTTCGCTCGTGAGGGCCAGCGCCGAGCTGCACCACCCGTGGATGCAACTGCCCGCGGACGCGGAGGCGTTCCGGGAGTGGATGCGCCGCTTCGACGACGGCTCCAACCTCGGCTTCCTGATCCGCGTACGGGAGACCGGTGCGGCTGCCGGCATGGTCAACATCAACTCGGTCATCCGGGGGCGCTACCAGGGCGCGTCCCTCGGCTACGCGGCCTTCGCCCCGTCCGCGGGGCGGGGGTACATGGCCGAAGGGCTCACCCTCACCCTGCGGTACGCCTTCGACGAGCTGCGGCTCCACCGGCTGGAGGCGAACATCCAGCCGGGGAACGAGGCGTCGTCGGGCTTGGTGCGGCGGCTGGGCTTCGGCTACGAAGGCCTGTCCCCCGCCTACCTCTACATCGACGGGGCCTGGCGCGACCACGAACGGTGGTCCGTCACCGCGCCGTCGTCCTGGGAGCCCGGTCCTTCCCTCCCCGCGGTCTAGGGGGTGTCAGGTGTTGCGAGGGGGTGTCAGGTGTTGCGGTAGAACATCGTGCACAGCAGTACCGAGTTGTCGTTCACCAGCCAGGCGCGGTAGTCGGTGGAGTCGTTCTGGCTGCGGCGGCAGTTCGCGGCGCTCGCGTTGGCCGGGGCGCGGTAGACGCCGGTGATGTGCAGGACGTAGTCGTAGGCGGCGGGGATGCGGGTGGCCTTGCAGTCCACGAGGGTGAAGGTGCCGAGCTCGACGCCGTTGCCCGGCCCCTTCCCGAGGACGCAGTAGCCGACGTGGAAGATGCGCGTCAGGCAGAGGTTGGTGGTCTTGTAGCGCCAGTACGTCCGGCCGTTGCCGCCTGGGCAGTCCCCGTTGGTGACGGAGGTGACCTGGACGTGCGCCTGGTCGGTGTCGCAGCGGACGGGGCCGGGCGGGACGTCCACGTTCCACTTGTCCGGGTACCCGGTGGCGTAGAGCGGCAGACAGGAACCCTGCCGGACGGCCAGGAAGGCCTCCTCCGTTCGGTCACGGGTGGGGGTCGGGGTGGGGGTGGGGGTGGGGCGGACCGCGTCGCTCGTGCCCGAGTCCGTCTTCGCCTCCTGCGACGGGGTGGGCGTGGGGGTGGGGGTACGCGTCGGCGTCGGTCGCTCGGACGGAAGGCGTGGTCCCGTGGGGGTGGAACCGGGCGTGACGGCCGCGGAAGAGGTGCCCCGCGCGTCGGCGGACGTCCCCTGCGTGAGGGTCCACGGCTGCCAGACGAGCAGCGCGACGGCCAGGAGCACGGCGGCGGCGGCCCAGCCGGCCGTGCCGCTGCTCCCTTCCGCACCTCCTGACCCTCCCGCACCTCCCGCACCTCCCGCACCTCCCGCACCTCCCGCACCTCCTGCGCCGGCGTTCCGGGCCAGCCTGCGCAGCTCGGCTTCGCGGCGGCGGCGTGCCTCCTCGGCCCGGCGCTGCCGCTCCTGGCGGACGGCCGCCTCCCCCGGGTCGGTGAGCACGGGTATGCGCGGCGGCGCGTGCCCGGCGACGGCTCCGCCCGGCGCGGAGCCGGTCGCGGTGCGGTCCGCGTCGAGGGCGCGCCCGTGGGCCTCGTACGCCGTGATCGTCGCCGTCCACTCCACCGGCAGCCAGCGCCGCCCGCGCCGGGGCGCGGAAACGGCGGTCGCCAGGACGGTGGCGAGATCGGGACGCCGGCGCGGGTCGAAGGCCAGGCACGGCTCGATCAACGGGGCCAGGCCGGCGGGCAGGCCCCTCAAGTCCAGCTTTCCGCCCTGGACATGGGCCAGCAGCACCATCGAGGACTCCACCTCCCGGTACGGCGGGCGCCCCACGGCGAGGTGGAAGAGGGTGGCTCCCAGGGAGAAAACGTCCGACGCCTCGGTCGACGCCTCCCCGCGCGCCTGCTCCGGAGAGGTGAAGGCGACGGTGCCCAGGGTGAGCGAGGTGCGCGTGCGGTCCACGGCGTGCGAGATGCCGAAGTCGATCAGGAGCGGGCCGCTCAGCGGCAGCAGCGTGTTCTGCGGTTTGACGTCGCGGTGGACGACCCCGCTGCCGTGCAGGGACATCAGCGCCTGCACCACTCCCGCGGCGACGGACGGCACGGCCCAGGCGGCCAGCGGCCCCTGCTCGCGCACGAGGTCGGCGAGGGAGGGGGCGGGTACGTACTGGATGGCCATCCAGGGCCGCGGGGCGCCCGGGTCGGCGTCGAGGACGCGGGCGGTGTACGCGGCGTCGACGCGCCGGGCCAGGTCCACCTCCCGGGCGAACCGCTCCCGGTCGAGGCGCTCCACGGGGCCTTCGGCGAGCAGGGTCTTGACCGCGACGAGCGGGCCCCCCGCCACCGGTCGCGCCAGATAGATCCGGCCCATGCCGCCGGAGGCGAGCCGCCAGAGCAGGCGGTAGTCGCCGAGGCGTCGGGGGTCTTCGGCGTCGAGACGCCGTACTGCGATGCCGGGCATGGCGGCCTCCGCTTCGGTCAGCGCCCGCAGGCGGACACGATGATCAGGAAAAGGAGGCCGAGGACGGCCACCGTCGCGCAGCCCGCACAGCTCGTGCCTTCCCCGGCGGGGGCCTTGGCCGCGGTCTCCACCTGGCCGCCCAGGCGCAGTCCGGGGTGCCGGGTGGCGTAGTGGTCCGCGTGCCCGCGTTCCGCCTCGGACTCGGTGCCCCAGGGGGTCTTGAACCCGCATTCGCCGCACCAGAACCGGTAGGTCATCACTCTTCTCCTCGGGTCTGCGGAGGGCGGCCGGTGGTGGTGGGGCGGGTGGCCGCCGGAGGACTCCTCCCTCTCCGAGCGTGGTGTCCGCGCAGGTCGGGGTACAGGTCATGGCACCGGTCACGTATGACCGGTCGCCGCCCGCTACGCTCGCCTGCGGTCCGGGCCGGTCCTCCGGCCCCGGGAGGGGAGGGATCGCCGCGTGACGTCCGATCGACTCGTGCGACTGGCCTCGTTGTTGAAGCTCATGCGGCAGAGGTCGGGGCTGACGCAGGAGCAGTTGGCCGCGGAGTCGGGGGTGAGCGAGAGCACCATCCGGCGGCTGGAGAGCGGCAGGGCCCCGAACCCGACGCTGCTCTCGCTGGAGAGGCTTCAGGAGGCGCTGGCGGCCGGGCCCGAGGACCGCAGGGAGCTGGCCGAGCTGCTCGCGAGCGGGCGCGGCGTCACGGCCCATCCGGCCGGGGTCGCGGGAGAGCCGGGCGGGGCGGATGGGACGGGCACCGCGGATGCGCCGGGCGGGGCGGATGAGCCGGGCGAGCCGCGGCCCGGGCGGCTGCGCTCCCCCGCGGCCCCCTCCGCGGTGCTGGTCCGGGACGAGGTGCTGTCCGCGGCCCGTGACGTGGCACTGGAGATACGGCGCCGCTGGCGGCTGGAGGAGGAGCGGCGCCGGGTCCACGACCCCTTCCCGCTGCCGGTGCGGTGGCGGCGTACCGACCCCGCCCTCAGCGATCACGAGGCCAACGTCGAACGCCTCCCGCCGGGTGCCGCCGCGCCCGACCCCGACGACCTGGGCGGCGACCTGGGCGGCGACCTGCCCATGGTGGCCGATTTCTACCGGCGCAGGCACTCCGGGCGCCTGGTGGTCCTCGGCCGGGCGGGTTCGGGCAAGTCCGTGCTGACCATCCGGTTCGTGCAGGACTTCCTGGAGACCCGCACCGCTCTGGACCGCGTACCCGTGATCTTCAGCATCGGCTCGTGGGACCCGACGGCCCGGAGCCTGCGCGCGTGGATGACCGAACGGCTCTTACGGGACCACCCGCACCTGGCGGTTCGCACGGCGGGCACCTCGATGGCCGGCGCCCTGATCGAGGCCGATCTCGTCCTGCCGGTCCTGGACGGGTTCGACGAGATGGCCGAGGGGCTGCGGGGCAGGGCCCTGGAGCGGCTCAACGAGTTCTCCTCGCCGCTCCTCCTGACCAGCCGGCGCGAGGAGTTCGCCGAGGCGGTGGACGCGGCGGGGACGCCACTGGTCTGGGCCACCGTCATCGAGCTCGCGGACCTCACCGCCGACGATGTCGCCGCCTACCTGCCGCGGACCGCCCGGCACAACGGGCGCCGGGGCGGCGGTTACGGACGGGGCGTGTGGGACGCGGTGGCGGAGCGGCTGCGCGAACGGTCCGCGGAGGGCGGCGGCAAGGGTGCCGGCGCCGGCGACGCGGCGGACCCCGTGGCCGGAGCCCTGCGCACCCCCCTGATGACCGCCCTGGCCCGGACCCTCTACAGCGAACGGACCGGGGCCGACCCGGCCGAACTGCTGGACGCACGGACGTTCCCCGACGAGAGCTCCATCGAGGAGCACCTGCTCGCGGGCTTCGTCCCGGCGGTCTACCGGCGCCGCACCCCGGAGGGGGAGCATGCGCGGGACTGGGATCCGGACCGGGCCGAGCAGTGGCTCGGCTACCTCGCGCACCACCTGGCACACCCCGACCGGGAACGGCAGGACCTCGCCTGGTGGGAGATCGGCGACTTCCTGCCGCGCCGGCAGCGCGTGCTGAGCGTGGCGCTGACCGCCACGCTCTGCGCCGCCCTCAGCACCTGGGTGATGGGCCTCCTGATCGGCCGGCTGCCCGCGTGGCGGATCCTGGTGGAGGGGGCGCTGATGGGCCCCGCGGCGGGGCTCGCCTTCGCGGCGGTGTACGGGGTCATGATCGCCCGGGGCGGCGGAACCTTCGAGCCCACCCGCGTACGCCTGCGCCTGCGGCCGCGCCTGCCGGGCGGCGGTCCGGGGCCGGATCCCGTACGGGGCGCCGCGGCGCGGGGTCCGGGCGTACGGGCTACGGGCGTACGGGGTCCGGCGCGCGCACCGCTGCGGGTGTTCACGGCGCGGTTCGGCGCGGTCATGGCGGGCGGGTTCGTGATGGGCGTGGGCTGCGCCTGCGCCCTGGCGGTCGAGCGGGAACTGGCGTACGGGGCCCTGGTGCTGAACCTCGAGGTCCTGGAGGGGGTGGCCGTGAACATGCTCGTCTTCGGGCTGATCTTCGGTGCGGGGACGGGGCTGGTGTTCGGGCTGCTGGCGGCTTTCGAGGCGCCGCTGGACGTGGCCTCCGCGGCGGACCCGATCAGCCTGCTCGCCGCGAACCGGGCCACCGTACGCCGGCAGCTCCTGGCGCTCGTGCCGCTGCTCGCCCTCTCGGTCGCGTTCGGCGGCGGGCTGATCGTGGCGCTGCTGGACGGCTTCCTCGGGGACCTGAACTGGGAGGCGTGGGACGGGCTCTTCGTGGGGGCCGTCGTCGGTCTCGGGGGCGGGCTGTCGTACGTGCTGTCGTTCACCGCGTGGGGGCGCTGGGTGGTGCGGGCCAGGCTGTGGCTGCCGATGACGGGCAAACTGCCGTGGGACACGGCCGCGTTCCTGGACGACGCCTACCGGCGCGGGGTGCTGCGCCAGGCGGGCGCGGTGTACCAGTTCCGCCACGTACGCCTCCAGCACCACCTGGGCCGCACGTACCGGCGCCGCCAGGCGCAGAGGTCGCAGCGGTGGGCGTCGGTGGGGGCGGGGCGCGGGCCGGCCGCCCCGCCGCGGGGCTCGCGGCGGACGGGGCGGGCGGGGCAGTGACCGGGGACGGTCCTGCGGGGGCGAACGGCCGGCCGCCGGGCCGTATTGTCCAGACGTCAGGCGGGGCCGTCTGAAACCTGGCAACCTGTCCGGACGCCGCCCGTCCAGGAGGAACCGCCATGACCGAAACCCTGACCGACGCTGTCGACGCCGATGGCGACGACGCCGCCGAACGGGAGGCGGTCGAGCGTGAGCGGGCCGAGATGCGGGAGTTCATCAAGGGGTTGAGCGCGGACGACATCAAGTCCGGCGGCTGGTTCACCAAGCTCATGGCCCAGGCCATGAACTCCTACACCGACAAGGTCGACTGGCGTTATTTCCAGGAGCGGTACGAGGGCGTCCCCGCCGACGCCGTCGTCGATCAGCGGGTGAAGATGGCGGCCCGGTACGCCGCACTCGAGGGCGGGCTCTCCGCCGGGGCCTACACGGCGGCCGTCGTCGCCACCCTCGGAAGCCTCGGCGGCGCCTCGCCGGCGACGGTTCCGGCCGCCGTCGCGACCGTCATGGTCGATGTGGCGTTCATCTCCCGTCTCCAGCTCCGCCTGGCCTACGACATCGCGGTCCTCTACCGGGTCCCGCTCGACCTGTCCGACCCCGATGACATGTGGAAGCTCATTCGCGTGGCCTTCACGATCAAGAGCGGGGAAGTGGTCCGGGAAGGCGTGGTCAAGGCGGTCCCGGTCATGGTGCGGCCACTGATCAAGCGCCTCTACTCCAAGGCGGTGCTGAACGCCGCGAAGGGACTCCCCTTCGTCGGGAAGTTCCTGCTGCAGCGCAACGTCATCAAGATCGGCATCCCCGTGGTCGGCGTTCCCCTCGCGGTGGTGTTGAACCGCTATACGACGCTGCTCGCGGGGCGGCACGCGCAGGCCGTCTTCCGGAACGAGGCACGCGTGATCGAAATCGCCGAGCGCCTGAGCGAGCGGAGTCGCCACCCGCAGTTGATGCTGTGGGTCGCGTGGCTGGTCATCGCGGCGGAGCCGAAGACCGCCGACGACGAGGCGCTGCTGATGCGGCACCTGGTGAGACTGGCCCGGGACCGGCACCAGGTGGTCGACGAACGACTCGCCCGCCTCGTCGACGTCGAACCCGCCGAAGTGTGGCGGCGCCTGGAGGCCGAGCCGGGGGATCTGAGCGACCTCCTCGACGTGGCCGAGCGGGTGGCGACGGTGAACGGCGACGTCACGGCGCGCCGCAAAGCCGTCCTCTCCGAGCTCCGGGAACGCTGCCGCCGGCCCTGACCGCGTCACGCCGTGGCGGATCGTGCCGAGCCTGTGCCCGGGCTTCGCCGCGATCCTCGCCGTGGCCGTGGCCGTGGCCGTGGCCGCCGCCTCCGGCGCCACCTTCCCGCCCGAGTCCGCCATCCCTGCCTCGGCCTGCTGCGGCTCGCCCTGGGCCTCAAGGCGGCCTGGCAGGCATGGAGGGACACCGCGGCGGGGACGCGGACGGGGAGGCGGAGGATGCCGGGGCGGGCGGGCCGGGCCCGCCGGAAGTCGCCGCGGTCACCCTCGCCAACGGCGGCGACACCCTCGGCGTCTACCGGCGGCAGTTCGCATCCCTCACCGGACCCCACGCCCCCGCCGGTGGACGAGCGCCGTCCTTTCCCGCGTGCGGAGCGGGCTCGCCTTGGGCGGTTGCGGGGGCGGTGGGGTCTTACCGGGTCACGGGCCCGGTTCCCCGGTCGGGGCCGGGCCGGTCCGGTGGCCGCTCGTGCGGTACCCGCTGGCCTGCAGGGTGAACATGGCGGCGTAGTCGCCGCCCGCGGCCATGAGTTCGTCGTGGGAACCGGACTCCACGATGCGGCCGCCGTCGAAGACGAGGACGCGGTCGCAGTCGACGACGCTGGCGAGCCGGTGGGAGATCAGTACCGTGATCTGGTCGGTGCGCAGCCGGCCGCGCAGGACCGCCTCGTATACGGCGTGCTCGGACGGCGGGTCCATGCTCGCCGTCGGCTCGTCCAGGAGCAGCAGCACCGCGTCCTGGTACAGGCCCCGGGCTACGGCGATCTTCGCCCACTGCCCCCCGGAGAGCTGCTGTCCGCCCTTGAACCGCTTGGACAGCAGGGTCTTCCACTGACCGGGCAGGGCCTCGACGACTGCGTCGGCGCCCGCGGCCCGGGCGGCCGCCATCGCCCGCCGGGGCTCGGCCTCGGTGAGCGTGCCGGATCCGACCGTGATGTTCGACAGGGCGCTGAAGGGGAACCGCACCGGGTCCTGCAGCACGCAGGCGACGCGGCGCTGCACCGACCGGGCGTCCATCTCCAGTACGTCGACGCCGTCCCAGCTGACGCTGCCGCGCTGCGCCTCGTACAGGCCGGCCAGCAATTTGGCGCAGGTCGACTTCCCCGATCCGTTGAGGCCGACGAAGGCCACGGTCTCCCCGGCGCGCAGGGTGAAGGAGACGCCGTTCAGCGCGGGGGCGGCCTTGCCGGGGTAGGTGAAGTGGACGTCCCGGACGGTGATCTCCTCCACCCGCTCCGGTGCCCGCACGTCGGACGTACGGGGCAGGAGGCGGCGGCTGCGCTCCTGGACGGCGAGGAGGTCGTCGACCCACAGTGCGTGCTCGTAGACGAGGTGGGCGACCTCGACGAGCTGGGTGAGGGAGGACTGTCCGGCCTGGATGGCCAGGACGGCGCCGGCCCCGGCGGCGAGGGGGAGCCATCCGGCGATCAGCATGGCCGCCAGCGCGGTGTAGGTGATGCCGGTGCCGACGCCGCCCACGGCGCGGCCCGCGAGATTGAGCAGGGCCGCGTTCACGCCCAGGCGGGTGTCCTCTTCGGCGATCTTGGTGGTCAGGCGGCGGTGCTCGTCCAGCAGGGCGCCCTGGGCGGCGTCGGAGCGCAGCTCGGCGGCGGCGTCCACGTCGAGCAGCAGCCAGGAGAAGACCCGGATCCGCCGTTGCAGCGCGTTCCACCGCTTGAAGGAGCGGAAGCGGGCCCGCGCCGAGTGGACGGCCGCCACCCCCACCGGCACGACGGAGAGCAACAGCAGCGGGAGGAGGGCGGGGTGGAGGATGCCGAGCACGCCGGCGGTGCCGATGAGGCGCAGGGCCGCGGAGGCGAGGGCGACGACCTGCCCGACGATCATCCGCGCGTAGAAGAGCCCGCGATCGTTGGCCCGGTGCACCTCGTCGTGCCAGTCGGCGTCCTCGACCGCCTCCAGCCGTACGTGCGCGGTGAGGTGCAGGAACTCGGATTCGAGGGCGGTTCGGATCTTGGGCGTGACGCGTGCCTGGGCCGTGGCGACGGCGGCCTCCAGCAGGGCCCGGGCGGCGAGGAAGCCCGCGACGAGGAGGAGTTGGGGAATGGCGGCGCGTACGCGGTCGGGGGTGGGTCCCTGGGAGAAGAGGTGCTGGAGCACTCCGACCGAGGCGATCAGGCCGAGGGCCGCCATGGCCGCCGACGCCAGCTGGCAGAGGACGGCCGTCAGGGTGGCCGCGCGGTCCGCCTGCCAGGCGAGCCGCCCGATCAGCGCCGTGATCTTGGGGAGTCGGGCGAGCACCTGGGGCACGGAAGCGCTGGCGGCCGCCCCGTCGTGGACGGACCAGTACGCCTCCTCCAGCCCGTCGGTCATGTCTGCGTCCTCCGGGCCGGCGGGCACGGTCGCGGGCGGGAGGGGAAGCGGGTCGCGGTGGCGGTGGGAGTGGGGCTCGGCGGTGCGCGGTCCCGGAATGCCGCCGGCTGCCGCGTCGGTGGGCTCGCTCATGCCGCCCGCCTCGCGTCCGGTCGTACGGAGCGGCGCGCGCGAACGTCAAGGCGGCGCGGGCCCGGGGGGAGGAAGGCCGGGGCGGGCCGGTGGCGTTCGAATCCGAGGGGGCGGGGAGCGGGGGCGGGGAAGGGATGCACGGTGTCCTCCGTCTGAGCGGTCCGGTGGCACTGGTGCTCTAAAAACGCTCCGGATTCGCGTCCGTCACGGCCGTTTCGGGGGCAGGTCGTGGACACACGTTCCCGTCCCGGTGGGCGGGCGCCGGGGCAGCGGGTCGACGGCCTTCAAACTCGTTCGATTGGGCGGGCTCACCCTGACGAGGGATTGCCACCGCGCCCCCGGAGCGTCGCGTCCGTGGCGCCGGTGACGAACGCGGCGCTGTCCGCCGCGGCTGTCCGGCCCGGCCTCCGGCCGGACCCGGAAGACCGAGGACGTCCGCCGCCTCGCGGGGCCGGCAGGCCGTACTGTCCACTGCAGACGTGTCCGCATCGGGTTCCGATTGCCAGGAGGTCTGGAAAATGGGTGGGCTGTTCCCCCATGTAGAGCCGTACGACAAAGGAATGCTCGACGTCGGCGACGGCAACCTCGTGTACTGGGAGGTCTGCGGCAATCCCGACGGCAAGCCGGCGCTCGTCGTCCACGGCGGGCCGGGGTCGGGATGCGGCACCGGGGCGCGGCAGTACTTCGACCCGCAGCGGTACCGGGTCGTCCTGTTCGACCAGCGCGGCTGCGGTCGCAGCACCCCGCACGCGAGCGATCCGGCGACCGACATGCGGCACAACACCACCCCGCACCTGATGGCCGACATGGAGCGGCTGCGCGAGCACCTGGGCATCGACCGCTGGTTGCTGTACGGCGGTTCGTGGGGATCCACACTGATCCTGGCCTACGCCGAGGCCCACCCCGAGAGGGTGTCGGAGATCGTCATCGCCGCCGTCACCACGACCCGGCGTTCCGAGATCGACTGGCTCTACCGGGGTGTCGGCCGCTTCTTCCCCGAGCAATGGGAGCGTTTCCTGGCAGGAGTCCCCGGCACCCCGCGAGACGGGGACCTCGTCGCGGCCTACGCGCGCCGTGCGGAACACCCCGACGCCGCCGTACGGGAGAAGGCGACGGCCGACTGGTGTGCCTGGGAGGACGCCGTGCTCTCCGGGGAGACGAACGGCGCCTCGAACCCGTACGGGGACCGCCCGCCGGCCGCGCGGATGGCCCTGGTGCGGATCTGCTCGCACTACTTCTCCCACGGGGCGTGGCTGGAGGAAGGCGCCCTGCTGCGGGACGCCCACCGCCTGGCCGGCATCCCCGGTGTGCTCGTCCACGGCAGGCTCGACATGGCCGGCCCGCTCGACACGGCGTGGGAACTCTCCCGCGCGTGGCCGGACGCGGAGCTGATCGTCGTCGGTGACGCGGGCCATCTGGGCGGCGACACCACGCGCGCCCGTGTTCTCGGGGCCCTCGAGCGGTTCGCCCGCCGGGAATGAGCCCCCGAGCCGTGGGGATCAGGGCGCCGGGCTACAGGGTGAGTTCGAGGTAGGCCGGGTGCTTGTCCTCACGTGCGGCGAGTGCCTTGCGCCACACGGCGAGGGCGAAGGGCGGAATCATGCCGGTGGAGATGTCCTCGGGCAGACAGAAGCGGATCTCACCGATCTCCGATTCCTGGAGCGTGATGGCCTGCTGCTGCTCCGGGCTCAGCCGGGGGCCGTCGAAGACGTAGAAGACGTGCGATCCCTCCGCCCTGGTCACCCAGGCGGTCACGAGGAGATCGCCGATCTCGAGGTCCAGGCCTATTTCCTCGCGAACCTCTCGGCGCGCGGCCGCGGTGGGGAGCTCTCCCTCCTCGATGTGGCCGCCGGGGAGGTTCCAGCGCTCCTTGTAGACCGGGTTGACGATGAGCACCCGGCCCTGCTCGTCCCTGACGATGGCGGCGGCGGATGCGGTGGCCTTGGCGCGGCCGTCGGGCGTGGTCATGGATGGCTCCTGCGATGGGGTTGAGGACGCGGTCGGGTCGTCACGCGCACGAGCGGGCGGCGGGAGGCCCCGCCGGTGCGCGGGCTCGCGAACCCGGGCCCGCGTTTTCGGGCACGCAACCATGATCCGGTACGGCTGCCCCCGCCCCCGGCCCGCATCGCCGCCGCGCACCGGCCGGACGACCGTGTGAACCCGCGACCGGCTCCCGCATATCCTGGCTCGTCCGCTACCAGCCACGGAGGTCCCCCGACATGAGCAGCACCGCGCCGTCCTTTCCCGACCGGATCGAGCTGACGGGGGAAGGGCTGGTCCTGCGCGACTGGACGGAGTCGGACCTGTCGGCGATGCCCGAGCTGTTCGACCACCCCGACATCGCGTACTGGACGCCCATCGTCTCCCCGTTCGACGACGAGGCGGCCCGCACCCGCCTCGACCGGGCCCGCAAGATGCGTACGGACGGTACGGCCCTGCTGCTCGCCATCACCGTCGACGGCGGCGCCCCGCTCGGCGAGGTCATGCTGAAGCGCGCTCCCGAGGGCACGGAGCTCGGCTACGCGGTCGGCCCGGCGCACCGGGGCCGGGGCCTGGCCGCGCGAGCGGTGGCGGTGATGGCCGCGTACGCCTTCGAGGAGCTGGGCGTGGACCGGGTGATCCTGGAGCTGGAGGCCGAGAACGCCTCGAGCGTCGGCGTCGCCACCCGCGCCGGATTCCGTCTCCTCGACGTGCCGCTGATCAAGGGCGAGGAGAAGGGCCGGCCGTACGTGCTCCAGACCTGGGGCCTCGACCGCCCCTGACCCGGCCCGACCGCCCGCTTCGACCGGCGGCTCCCAGGGCGCGTCCGCACAGTGGCGCCGTGCGCCCGGCGGGGCAGGCGGGACTTTGCGGACACGCCCTAAGGTCGTTCGAAGGCCTGGAGCACGCCGCCGAGCGAGAAGCAGAGCGCGCCGGACAGCGTCCCCCAGTTCGCGATGCCGGTGTTGACGAGGCTTCCGGTGGCGGGCCGGGTGAACGCGGCCAGCGCCGAGACCATGAAGAGCACCGACCCGAGCTGGTTCACGGCCACGACCCACCAGCCGAGACTGCGGGAGCGGACGCAGGGCCGGGACCGGTGGCAGATCTCGGCGATCGCGAGATGCCCCGAGACCAGGAACAGCACGCATCCGATCACGTCGGGGGTCCAGATCAGCCGGTTGGTCTGCTGGACGGTGAGCCCCTGCAGGAAGGAGTCCAGCAGGTTGACGGCGAACACGAGCGTCCCGACGAACAGGACGAACGTGCTCAGCCAGTCCAGGCGCATCGGCTCGTACCCCCACCACCTCCAGCCGGCCGTGACCAGCGGACCGCCTCCCGCCGAGTGCCGGGGCGCGTTCAGGACCTGCAGGAGCGAGGTGTAGCCGCCGGTGTTGAAGAACAGGCCCCCGGCGAAGTAGACCGATGCGCACGCGACCGCGTCGCCCGAGCCGAACTGGGCGATGGCGGCGCCGAGGGCGAAGAGCGCTCCGCCGATGACGAACGCGCCCGAGGCGATGGCGTTGAGCCTTCGAAGGCGGCGGGAGGCTTCGGCATCGGCGGCCGACGCCGTGGCGACCGTGTCGCCCGGGCCGCGGACCGACAGCGCCCCGCGTTTGCGCGCGAGCCGCGAGTCCCACACCACCGTCGCCCCTTCGGGGCGGTGCCAGGTGAGCCGGGTGGTGAACGGTCCTGCGCCTTCGGCGCGCTGCTCGGGCTGTCCCACGGCCCGAGCGTAGCCCCGTGTGCGGCGCGTGACTCACAGTGAAACGCAAACACCCGGGGTGTCCGGTGGTGCGATCAAGGCGGAACGGAGGTGCGATGGAACAGCGCCCGCGGGCCGTCGCCCGGCCTGCGGTTTCCCGAGAGTGGACGGTGATCCCCGTGAGGACCGTACGCGCAGCGGCCGGCGGCCGGCGGCGCGGGTGGAGGGTGGCCGCGGCCGCGCTCTGCGCGCTGTGCGCCGTATCCTCCTTCGCCGCCGCGCCGACGCAGGCCGCCCCCGCCGCGCCGGCGCGGGCCGCCCCCGCCCCGTCCGAGCCGTGCCCGTCCGGCTGGGTGTGCGGCTGGACCGGCCCCGGCTACACGGGCGTGGCGAGCTTCGTGGCGCAGGACATGCCGCGGTACCCGGAGACGACCGCGTACGTCGGGTTCAACGGTGGCGCGTCTGTGTGGAACAGTGCCGGAACGTGGCGCAGCGCCGGCCGGCTGTGGGGCCGGTGCGTCACCGTGTACAGCGGCACGGAGTACCGGGGGCAGAGCCGGACCGTCCGCCCCGGCCAGGGCATCGCCCTGGTCCCCGCGTCGTTCGGGAACATCCACTCCAACCGGTTCCACGCGTGCCGGCTGCCTTGACGGGGCGCAGTCCGGGGTTCAGCGGGTGCGCAGGTCGACGGTGTACACGTCCGTACGGTTGAGGGGTGCGCCGGAGTGGGTCTCGGTCAGCACGGCCCGGACTCCCTTGTCGTCCGCCACCAGGCCCTGGTAGTCGCCGAGGAAGTAGCCGCCGGCGAACGGCGCCTGCAGCCAGTCGAAGATCCGCGAGATGCGGCGCTCGGTCCGGTGCTTCGGGTCCCCGTGCGGCAGCGTGGCCAGTTGGTAGGCGGTGGGCAGGGTGGTGGTGTCGCCCGGCTTGAGGAAGCGCAGGTCGTAGTAGGTGAGTGCGACCGTGCCCCGTGCGTCGACCGCGATCGACGGGGAGAAGGCCGGCACGCCCTTCGGGCTGATCAGCTCCGGGGCGCCCCAGGTGCGTCCGCCGTCGGTGGAGCGCACCAGTTGGACGGAGTCGAACGCGCCGCCGGAGAAGTCCGCGCCCTCGTAGGCCATGTACAGCGTGCCCGTCTTCGGGTCGACGGCCGGGCTGGGGAGGGTGGATCCGGCGCGCAGCGCCTTGGCGGGGTCGTTCGGGTCGACCTCCGGTACCGAGGTGTCCTTGGCCACGGTGACCGGGGCGCTCCAGGTCTCTCCGGCGTCGGTCGAGGTGACCATCGCGTAGTGGGCTTCGACGACGGTGCTCAGGTCGTCGGCGTAGGTGATCCGGTCGAAGAAGTCGTGGAGGGCGCCGGTGTGCCGGTCGACGACGATCTGATGGCCGATGGTCTGGGTGTTGGGCACGGCTGCGGTGTCGACGAACGGCCGGGCCTTGCTCCAGGTGCGGCCGCCGTCGCGGGTGAGGGAGATGTATCCCGGACCGTCGAGGGAGCCGGGGCCGGGCGGGTCGTTGTCGAGGCGGTTCCAGACCTGGTAGGCGGTGCCCTTGCGGACCGGGTCGGCGGTGAGCGAGGGCTTGTCGTTGAAGAACGGCTGCTCGTCGACGTGCGTGGTGGTGAGGTTGTGCCAGGTGCGGCCGCCGTCGCGGGACGTGGCGGTCAGGAGGCCGGTGCGCGTGCTCTTGGTGAAGTCGACGCCCTCGCCGCTGGCGTAGACGGTGCCGTCCGGTCCGGTGCTGACCCAGGGGTCGGTGGCCCGTTCGAAGTCCGCGCCGCCCGGGGCGCACAGGCTGAACGGCAGCGTGCTGCCGTGGAAGGTGCGGCCGTCCGTGCTCCAGGCGGCCGCCAGACCGCGGGCGCCGCCGTCGTTCCAGCGGTCCTGCTGGAACACGGTGACCACGCGCTTCGAGTCGCGCGGATCGACGGACAGGTACGGCTCGACCTCGGTGCCCGGGTAGACGACGCTGTCGGGGGAGCTCGCGCCGATGGTGCAGTCCGCGTACGGGTCGCCGTGGGACACCTTGGTCAACGGTGCGGTCTCGGGGCCGCGGTCCGCCGCGGCGGGGGTCGCGCC
Organism: Streptomyces sp. NPDC001194; assembly: GCF_042896985.1. NCBI lineage: Bacteria > Bacillati > Actinomycetota > Actinomycetes > Kitasatosporales > Streptomycetaceae > Streptomyces > Streptomyces sp. NPDC001194. The sequence goes on from NZ_JBIAXU010000011.1 coordinate 98,888, forward strand.
GGTGACCGCGGCGAGCAGGATCGCGGTGGTGGCGACGGCGGTCAGGGGCGGGCGGACGCGCATGCGGGATCTCCTCCGTGCCTCGGCGGCAGGGGTGCGGGGCCGCCGTCGTCAGGGCGGCGTGGGGCGCGCGGGCGTACCGGAACGCGAGGGTGGGACGGCTCCGCTCGATCTTCTTCGGCGTCGGGGCCGCTGCCCTTGATGGGCCGGAAGGCGGAGCCTTCCCCGTGTGCGACGCCCCGTCAGGCCGGGGGAACGCGCGGCATGGGCCGGGGCGGCCGGGCGCAGTTGTGGATCGTCGTACTGAACGCGGTCGTCGGCGGGGTGACCGTCTGGGTGCGGCCAGCCCGTACGTCGTCGCCGAGGCCGCCGGCGGCTCAGGCGGTGGCCGGGTGCCGCGCCTGCTCGCCCTCGTACTGCGGCTGCCCGGCGGGGTGCCGGGGCCGTGCCCGGCGGACGGCGAGGGGGGCGGCCAGGCCGGTGAGCGCGAACAGGGCACCCAGGACGTACCAGCCGGGGCGGCCCCAGGTGATGCACAGGAAGATGATCAGGGCCGGCCCGGCGGCCTCGGCCAGGCCGGCTCCGAGCCCGAAGACACCGAGGTACTGGCCGGTGGCCTGCCGGGGCGCCAGGGCGAAGGAGATCTCGAACCCGGCCGCCGCGTGCCAGAGTTCACCGATCGTGTGCACCGCGACCCCGGCCAGCAGCAGGGTCGCCGCGGCCCAGCCGGGGATGCTCTGGGTCAGCGAGATCAGTACGCAGGCCAGGAGGAAGGCGAAGCCGGAACGGCGGTAGGCGAGGGCGCCGGCCGCGGGCGTGTCGATGCTGCGGCCGGCCCTCATCTGACAGGTGACCACGACGACGGTGTTCAGCAGCATGGTGCCCGAGATCAGCCAGTGCGGGGCCTCGGTGGCCGCGATGAGCCAGAGGGGGACGGCGACGGTCAGCACCTTGAACTGGATGGCCATGATGCCGTCCAGAACGGTGAGCACGAGGTACGGCCGGTCCCGCAGGGCGATCCATCGCGGGCCGTGTGCGGCCGGTTCGGGTGCGACCGGCCGCAGGCGGAGCACGATCAGGGCGGAGGCGGCGAAGGCGACCGCGTTGCCGACGACCATGAGCTGGTAGGCGCTGTGCGTGCCGACCTGTACGACCCACCCCGCCAGCACGGCGCCGATCGAGATGCCGATGTTGGTCACCGCGCGCAGGTAGGCGCGGAACTCCTGCGGCCGGTCCCCGCCGTAGTGGCGGATGATCGGGCTTCGCGCGGCCAGGCCCGCCCCCTTCGCCCCGGTGGCCGCGCACACCGCGACGACGAACGGCCAGAAGCCGTCGGCCAGCATGAACCCGGCCGTCGCCAGGGCCTGGACGACGAGCGTGCCGGCGTAGACCCCGCGTGCGCCGCGCCGGTCCGCCAGGTGGCCGACCGCGATCCCCACCGCGAGCGAGAGCACGCCCGCGATCCCGAGGCCGAGACCCACCCGGGGCGCCGGCAGGTGGACGGCCTGGGTGAAGTAGAGGACTCCCGCGGTCAGGTAGAGACCGCTGCCGACGGTGTAGACGAAGTTCGAAGCGGCGATGGTGCGCTGCGGTCCGGGTTCCGGCAGCAGGTGGGGCATGGCGTGCTCCGCATCCTGGGAAGGCGATCAGCGTAGGGCTTATTGCGAATTACTTGCAATAAGCCGGAGTTGGCGGAAGCGCCGGCCGGACCGGGCGGCGGGCGCGGTCACGCCGGCGGGGCCTCGGGCGGCAGGAGGGGGCCGTGCGACAGGAGGGGGTCGTGCGGGCGGCGGGGCAGGCCGGAAAGGGTGAGGACTTCCGCGGCCTGTTCGAGCCGGGCCCTGGCGCGCTGCCGGTCGCCGGCGGCCGCCCAGGCGCTGCCCAGGAGCCGCAGTGCCCGGACCTCGGCCGTGTGCCAGCGCAGCCGGCGGGTCGCGGCCACCGCGCGTTCGCCGCATTCCACGGCGGCCGGCAGGCGGTTCCCGGCCAGCTGGGCGGCCGTCTCCGACACCAGGTTCATCGCCTCCATCGCGGGCGAGCCGTGCCGCGCGCCCAGTTCGGCGCTCTGCCGGTGGCGGTCGACCGCCTCGTCGGTGCGGCCCAGGTGGCGGGCGGTGAGTCCCAGGTTGTACAGGGCGTACGCCTCGCCGCCCTGGTCCCCCGCGTCGACGGCGGACGCGAGGGTGGTCCGGCTGATCTCGGCGGCCTCCTCGCGCCGGCTCAGGCGCAGCAGGGTGCTGACGCTGTGCGCGCGGGCGTTGCGGCAGGCCCAGTCGCTCCCGTACTCCTCGGCGGCGGTGACGGCCTGCCGGTGCAGGGCGTCGGCCTGGAGCCAGTGCGCCCGGTACTGGCAGACGTGGGCCCGGCGGTTGAGGATCCCGGTGTGCACGGCTTCGTCGCTCACCGCCCGCGCCGCGTGTTCGGCGGCGTCCAGGATCCGCTCCGCCTCGTCCGGCCGTCCCAGGTGGGCCAGTGCGCTGCCGAGCAGGTGGCCTGCGCGGCCGGCCGCTCGCAGGTGCCCCTGGTCCTGTGCGGTCCGCAGGATCCGGCGCAGCGGTTCGAGGGAGTCGGCCCACAGGTACGAGCCCTCCAGGAGCGGTTCGACGGCCAGCGCGAGGTCGGCGGCCACGGCCACGGCCGACGGCACGGCTTCGAGGATCTGCGCGGCGACGGCGAGCGCGCCGTCGTGGTCCGGATCGACGAGGCGCAGGCGGCTGTCGGGACGGCCGGGGCAGGTGCCCGGGGGCAGCAGCCCGACGACGTGGTGGCCGGGGCGCTCGGCGGCGTGGACGGTGCGGGCCTCGGCGAGCAGGTGGTCGAGGAAGCGGGTCATGGCCGCCGCCCGCTCCTCGGGCCGGTCCTGCTCGTGGGAGCGCTCGGCCGCGAACATCCGGAGCAGGGGGTACTGGCGGTAGACGCCGGGGCGGGGCGATTCGAGCAGACCGCGGCCGGTCAGCCGCTCCAGGAACTGTCCGGCGCACGCCGGTGACAGCCCGCCGAGGGCGGCCGCCCCGGCGATGTCCGTGGCGCCCCCGCGCGGGAGCGCCAACAGCCGCAGCAGCCGGGCCTCTTCCTCTTCGAGCAGCTCGTAGCCGGGCCGCAGGCACGCCGTGACTCCGTCCTGCGATCCGGCGGGCGCGGGGAACACGGAGAACGGGGGCAGCGCGGGGAACGCCGGGTGGCCGCCGTCCAGGAGGCGGACGAAGTCGGACAGCGTCCACGAGGGCCGCGCCGCGAGCCGCGCGCCGGCGAGGCGCAGGGCCAGGGGCAGCCCTCCGCACCGCTCGGCCAGGGCCGCCGCCTGGTCGGCCTCGGCGGCGATCCGCTGCGGACCCGCGACGGCGCCGAGCACGGCCAGTGCTTCGGGGACGGCCAGGGGCTCCAGACGCACGCGGCGTACGGCGGGCAGTCCGTCCAGCGTGGAACGCGCGGTGACGAGCACCGCGCAGTCCGGCGTTCCCGGCAGCAGTGCCTCGACCTGGGCGGTGTCCCGGGCGTCGTCCAGGACCAGCAGGATCCGCCGGTCGGCCACGGTCGTGCGGAAGAGCGCGGCCCGCTCCTGCGGACCGGCCGGGATCTGCGAAGCGTGCGTCCCGAGCGCCTGGAGGAAGCCGGCCAGGACCGTGCCGGGGTCCGCTGGGTCCTTCGAGGTGCCGTGCAGGCTCGCGTACAGCTGCCCGTCGGGATAGCGGTCGCGCAGTCGCTGGGCGACGTGGACGGTGAGCGCGCTCTTTCCGACGCCTCCGGTGCCGGTGACCGTGACGATGGGGAGGGACCCGGGCCGGGGGGTCGTCAGCGTGTCGAGGAGCTCCGCCGCCACCTCCGTGCGGCCGATGACGTGGTCCGGCGGGCAGGGCAGCTGTGCCGGCCTGGGCAGCGCCATGGACACCGGGACCGGGGGCCCGGTGGGGGCCGGAGGGACGGGTGGTTCGCCGGGTGCGCGGAGCTCGGCGGCGGGCGGTGTCCCGGGGGTCCGGTGGGGGCGGGCGGGCCGCTCGTCCCGCGCGGCCGGGGCGCCGCGGCCGCTGTGTACGAGCGCGAGCCCGGCCAGTTCCCGCAGCCTCCCGTGGAGGGGGTGTTCCGCGCAGAGGCCGGTCAGTTCGGGGACGAGCCGGTCGTGCCGTCCCAGCCGCAGGTCGAGCTCGATGCGTTCCAGCAGCACCGAAAGCCGCAGCTCCGCCAGGCGTTCGCGGTGGATCGCGGCGTGCGGGCCCGGGAGCCCCGCGAGCGGGGCCCCTTGCCACAGTCCGAGCGCCCGGGCCAGCAGCTCGGCCGCCTCGCCGGTCCCCTCCTCGGCGGCGCACCCGCGGGCCTCGGCCACCAGCTCGTCGAACACGTCGAGGTCCAGTGCCCCCGGGGCGACGTGCAGGAGGTAACCCTGGCCGTGGGTCGCGATCCGGGACCCGAGCGCGCGCCGGAGCCGGTAGACGTGCGACCTGACGGTGCCCACGGCGGCCCGCGGCGGTTCCTCCCCCCAGAGGCCGTCGACGATCTCGTCGAGGTCCACGACGTCGTTGCGCCGCAGGAGGAGCATCGCGAGCAGCGCCCGCTGCTGCGGCGAGCCGAGCGGAAGCTGCACCCCCGCGCAGCGGACCCTGACCGCTCCGAGTACGGAGAAGAACGGCTCGGCCGGCTCAGCGCGGTCCACAGTGGGCTCCCCCCTGGTGACGGGGTGTCCGTCCGGCCGCCGGGCCCGGGAGCCGGCCGGGCCGGACCGGTCCGGCCGGGATCTCTGCGGTGATCGTGGGCACGGCGCCACCTCCGTTGAAGGGCAGACGGATTCCCCCGGCCCGGCGGGTGGCAGGGGGCCGGCCCGCCGGGCTCGGAACGACCTTGCCAGGCGGGCCGGGGGCGTGACTGCACTCTCAAAGGATCATGTGAATGCCATGCACCTTTAGGAGGCATGCGGTGCCTGGCACCCGGCGCCCGGCCCGGGTGGAGCGGAGCCGCGCGAGAAGTGCGGGTTACGCGCGGGCGCGACCCGTCCGGGCAGGCCCGCAGGACGGGCATGCGTGACGAAACTCCGGCGCCGCGTCACGAAAACGGGCCGGCGGCCGGCTGCCGGTCCCTCAGGGCCGGGCCGGCAGGCGGTAGGTGCCCGCCGCGGGGGTGTCCAGCACCCCCGCGTCCACCAGGGCCTCGGCGATGAGGGCCGCGTCCGCGCGGCCGGTGCCCAGTACGGCCGCGAGGGCTTCGACGGACGACGGACCGGCTCCGGAGCGGGCGAGGCGACGGGCGGCGGGGACCAGTGAGGGCGGCAGGTTCCCCAGGTCGTGGGCATCGGTGTCCGGGGCGCCGGCATACGGGGCATCGGTGTCCGGGGCGCCGGCATACGGGGCATCGGTGTCCGGGGCGCCGGCATACGGGGCATCGGTGTCCGGGGCGCCGGCGCGCTCCCCGGGGGGCGGGTCTTCGGCGTACGGGCGCGGGCGGGCGGCGAGCTCGATGCTCGCCGCGGCGGGCAGGGCGGGTGCGAGGACGCGGGAGCGGGTGGTGAGGAGGACGGCGCTGCCGGGGCCGCCGGGCAGGAGCGGCGTGACCTGCGCCGCGTCACGGGCGTCGTGGAGGACGACGAGGACCCGCCGTCCCGCGAGGGCCGACCGGTAGAGCGCGGCCCGTTCGTCCGGGTCGGCGGGGATCCGCGAGGCCGGGACCGCGAGGGCCCGCAGGAGATGCGCCAGGACCGGGCCGGGACCGGCCGGGACCGGGTCCCAGGTCCGCAGGTCGGCCGAGACGCGGCCGTCGGGGAAGCGGTGGGCGACACCGTCCGCCACCCGTGCGGCCAGTGCCGTCTTGCCCGCACGGCCGGGGCCGGTGATCACCAGGACGGGGACGGCGCCGCGGTCCTGCCCCCCGATCAGCACGCTCTTCGCCCGGGCGAGTACGCGTTCCGCCGCGTCCGGGAGGGCCGTTCGCCCGTGCGCCCGGGCGAGGGGGCTCGGCCGGTGGAGGTCGAAGGGGGGCGGGTCGTCGGCGAGCAGGCGGGCGTGAAGGGCCGTCAGCTCCGGGCACGGGGCCACGCCGAGTTCCTCGCGCAGGGTCCGGTGCGTGTCGGCGAACACGGTGAACGCCTCCGCCTGCCGGCCGCAGCCGTGCAGGGCGCGCATGAGCAGGGCCCGCAGCTCCTCGTCGAGAGGGAACTCCCGCGTGAGCGCGGACAGTTCGGGGATCACCGTGTGGTGCAGGCCGAGGCGCAGGGCGCAGACGATGTGCCGCTTGCGGGCGCTCGTGCGCAGGGCGGTGAGGCGGATGCGTTCCTCTTCGGCGAACGGTCCGGGCACGCCGGCCAGGGCCTCCCCGGACCACTGGCCCAGCGCCTCGGCCAGCAGGGCGTGTTCGGCGGCGGCGTCACCGCGCGCGCGGGCCCGCCGGGCGGCCTCGGCCCGCTCCTCGAACCGCCAGGCGTCGACCGACTCGGGCGGGGTGTGCAGGGCGTACCCCCGCTCGTCCGCGACCAGGATCCGGGCCGGCTGCCGGCAGGCGCGGCCGGGTTCGAGGAGCGTGCGCAGCGCCCACAGGTGGGTGCGCAGGTTGCCGGCGGCGCTGGCCGGGGCGTCGTCGCCCCAGACGGCGGCGGCGAGTCCGGCCACCGTGACCGGCCGGCGCCGCCGCAGGAGCAGGACGCTCAGGACGGCCTGCCGGTGCGGCGGGCCGGGGCGGTCCACCGGACCGGCGGGCGGGCCGAAGCGGACCGGGCCCAGCAGCCGGAAGAGGGGGGTGTCCCCGCCGTCGGGCGCGGCTGGGGTCGCTCCGCGCATCCGGCCTCCTCCGAGGTGTCGGGCCCGTCCGGGCGACCTGTTCGACGGCGGGACGGGGTCCGGACGATCAGGTCGGGCCGGGCCCCCGTTTCATCAGTTGTTCCACCAGGCGGTGACGCCCACGCCGTTCCAGCTGGCGATGACCACGAGCTCGCCGCCGGACATGCCGAGGGTGTACTTCCAGCGCCCATTGTCCTGGCACTGGGCGGTCCGCGAACCGATCCGGACGGCGTTCTGCAGTTCGTCCTCGGTGATGTGGCGTTCGGCCATCCGGTCCCGGATGTGCTGCGACAGGCTCCTGAGGCCCTGCGGGGCACTGTTGTTGGAGCAGTCCTGCGGCTCCTTGACCGGGGGGCAGCCCTGGCCGTCGTCGCGGCAGCGCATCGGAGAGACCGGCGAGTCCGTCAGAGCCGCGAACTGCGCCGTCGTCGTCGCGGACTGGATCAGGACCTGGGACGGGGCGGGGGCGGCGGCCTGGGCCGGGGCCGCGGTGAACGCCGCCGCGGAGGCGGCGAGGGCGACGAGCGCAAGCCGGACGCGCTTCGAGTTGATCATGATGGGCTCTTCTCTCGTTCCTTGACGATGCGCGGCCCCGCGGCCGCCCGGAACGAAGATCGACGGTGGCCGTCCACGCCCGATGAGCAGCCGGTCGCCGGTTGTGATCAGCGGCGATGGCCGTCCGTTCATCGCGCGTGGACCGGCCCTCGGCACGGTTGTGGCCATGACCGACGAACTGACCCGCCACCTCCGGGAACAGCGATGAACCTGGAGCAGATGTACGCGTTCTGTTTGGCCGACCCGGTGTTCTTCGACGTGCCGCAGCGCATCGCGGACGAGGACGAGCGGTGGACCCCGCCCCAGGTGGGCGACGCCACCACGGTGCAAGACGATGCGGACGTATGGGTGCGGGTGTTCTTCGGCCGGCCGCTGCCGCTGCAGGGCTGGAAGATCCACATATCCGCCGACGTCCCGGCCGCCCAGGAGATCCTGCGCAAGGCCGCCGCCGTGTGCACCTCCCACCGCGTCGCCTTCAAGTACCTGCGCAGCGCCCGGCTCCTCTCGGCGTTCAACTCCAAGTACGCCCATCGGGGTTCCTCGGGGAAGTTCATCGCCGTCTACCCCGCGGACGACGGGGAGCTGAAGGCTCTGCTGGACGGTCTCACTGCGGCCCTGGACGGGCATCGGGGCCCCTACATCCTGTCCGACCTGCGATGGAGTGACAGCAGTCCGGTCTTCGTCCGGTACGGGGCGTTCGCCGCGCGCTGGGCCCGGGACGGGGGCGACGCTCCCGTCCTGGCCATCGCCCGGCCGGACGGAACGCCCGTACCCGACCCGCGCACCGCGGCGTTCACCCCGCCGCGGTGGGCTCCGGTGCCCGGCTTCCTCCGTGAGCGCATCGAACGGTTCTCGGTGCTCAGCCGCGTCGACCTGCCGTACGAGATCGTGCGGCCGCTGCACTTCTCCAACGGGGGCGGGGTCTACCTGGCCAAGGATCCCGGGAGCGGCGAGCAGGTCGTACTGAAGGAGGCACGGCCGCTGGCCGGTCTGGACGCCCGGGGGCTGGACGCCGTGGCCCGCCTGCGGCACGAGCACCGCATGCTCACGGCGCTGGCCGGGACGGGGCTCGTACCGCGCGTGCTGGGCTACGAGACCCACTGGGAACACGACTTCCTCGTCCAGGAGTACATCGACGGCGACCCGCTGGCGAAGGCCGCCGTACTGCGCCTGCCGCTGGTGCGCCCCGGTGCGACCCCTGGGACGTACGCGGAGTACACCCGCTGGTCGCTGTCCGTCCTCGACAAGGTGGCCGCGGCGGCTGCCGCCGTCCACCGGGCCGGGGTCGTCTTCGGCGATCTGCACCCGAACAACGTCATCGTGCGCCCCGACGACACCGTCACCTTCATCGACCTGGAGGCCGCCCACCTCATCGGTGAGGAGCGCACCGGTCTGCTGGGCGCACCCGGGTTCGCGGCACCCGCCCACGTCACGGGCACCGACGTCGACGCCTACGGCCTGGCCGCCCTGCGCCTGGGCCAGTTCATCCCGCTGACGGCGCTGTCCGGCCCGGATCCGGCCAAGCCCGACCAGCTGGCCCGATGGGCGCACGAACTCTTCCCGCTGCCGGCCGGGTACGCCCACGACGCCGCCGCGGCCATGGCGGCGATCGCCGGGACCACCGCTGCGCCACCGCCCGGACCCCGGGCGGTCGGCGAGGACCAGGAGGAGAACCGGGCCGGGCTCGTCGCCGCCCTCACCGCCTGCGCCACGCCCCACCGGGAGGACCGGCTCTTCCCCAACGATCCCGACGGGGCGCGGGAGGGGGGCGGGACCAACCTGTCCCACGGCGCTGCGGGCGTCCTGTACGCCCTGCACGCCACGGGCCACGCCGTCGATCCCGCGTGGACCGACTGGCTGACCGCCGCCACGCTGCGCGACATCGACCGTGCGCCCGTCGGGCTGTTCAACGGCTCCTGCGGGGTGGCCACCGTCCTCGACCTCCTGGGGCGGCACGAGGAGGCCGGCGAGATCCTGGGCCGCGCCCTCGAGCGCACCGGTGAACCGACGAGCCTCGGTCTGCTGACCGGACTGCCCGGCACGGGTCTGACCGCGCTCGGCTTCCACGCCCGCCACGGGGACGGCGGCCACCTCGACCATGCCCGCCGCATCGCCGACCGCGTCGCCGAGCGCATCGCATCCGTATCCGTATCCGCATCCGCATCCGAGCGCCCGGTCGCCAGGGACCGCGGCGCGGGCCTCACCACCGGAGCGGCCGGAGCCGCCCTGTTCCTTGTACGGCTCCACGAACGCACCGGCGAACCCGGCTACCTCGACCTCGCCGAGAGAGCGCTGCGCCACGACCTCGCGCAGTGCACGGATGTCGACGGCTCCCTGCAGGTCGACGACGGCTGGCGGTCCGTGCTCTACCTCGGCACCGGGTCCACGGGCATCGGACTCGCCCTGGCGGCCTTCCTGAAGCACCGCACCGGTACGGGACTCGGCGAGGCCCTCGCCTCGATCCGGCTGGCGGCACGCGGCCAGTTCACCGTCTTCCCCGGTCTGCTCGACGGCCGCGCCGGACTGCTGTACTTCCTGACCGCCGCCGGCCACGGCGCCGACGACGCGGCCGCGCTCCAGGGGCACCGGCGCGATCTGTGGCGGCACGCCGTACCCCACGGCGACGGCCTCGCCTTCCCCGGCAGGCACCTGGTCCGGCTGTCGATGGACCTCGCCACCGGTTCGGCCGGCGTCCTCCTGGCGATGGACGGTGCCCACCGCCGCACCGACCATCTCCTGCCCCTGCTCGGCGGGCCGGCTCCGGCCACCGCCGCCTGAAGCCCGCTGCACCGGTCCCGGTCCAGCGAAACCCCCGCCCCCGGAAGGAGGTGACCGACATGTCCATCCTCAACCTCCAGCAACTGGAGCTCACCGAGGAGGAGGGAGCCGCACTGCTCGCCAGCGCCATCAGCTACGCGTGCCACGGCACCCTCGCCTGAATCGTGTCCCGCCTCCGGCGGGAGCACCCGGCCCGTACGACCACGGAAGGGAGGTGAACGACATGTCCATCCTCAACCTCCAGCAGCTGGAGCTCACCGAGGAGGAAGGCGGCCTGCTCCTCATGAGCAGCGCCAGCTTCCAGTGCCACAACACCAGCTTCCACTAAGCCGCGGGCGGCGCGCCGCGCCCGTACGACCGCGGAAGGGAGGTGAACGACATGTCCATCCTCAACCTCCAGCAGCTGGAGCTCACCGAGGAGGAAGGCGGCCTGCTCCTCATGAGCAGCGCCAGCTTCCAGTGCCACAACACCAGCTTCCACTGAACCAGGGGTGACACACCCGTTCAGCCGGTGCGGTGACGATCCGTTCGCGGATCAGAACGGTCTGCGGGGCAGCGCCCCGCAGACCGTTCCGTCGTTTCAGCCCTTCCACCGGGTTCGGGCCCGCATCCACCCAACCGGCGGCGGATGGGATCCGCCGCCCCCGCACCCGGTCAGCCGGGCGGTCTCAGTTGAGCCGCTTGCGGGGGCAGTCGCCGGTGCCCCACGCCGTCGTGGTGACGCAGGCGTGGCCCCGGTCACCGCCCTCCCCGACACGGCCCGGATGCAGCGTCAGCACCCCGCCGGGCACCTCGGCCCCGGCCGACACCACCGTCGCGCCGGCCGTCGTGTCCGCCGCCGCGCTCACGGCGCCCAGCCAGACCATTCCCGTGGCGGCCAGCACCGCCATCCCCCGTACGGTCTTGTTGATCACGACAACTCCTCTGCGACGTATGACATGTGACGGGCGGGAACTGGCTGGTCATGCCGTCCCGCTACTCCCGACTCTGCCAGCCGCGGGATGACAGCGGCAGGCCCGTAGGGGATCATCTGTGTGCCATGCACCTTTAGGAGGCAAGCACGTGGAAACGGGCATGGCAGCGGGCATGCCCGAGGTCGGCGACTCGGCGGTCGCCCTGTACCGCTGGATGCTCGTGCACGGCGGGCTGCGCGCCTTCGACCTGCCGAAGGCCGCGGGAGAGACCGGTCTGGCACAGGAGGAGTGCCGCGCCGCGTTACGCCTGCTCACCGACACCTGTCTGGTACGGCCCGACGGCGACGGCTGGCAGGCCGTCAGCCCACAGGCGGCCGGGGCACGGCTGCTGGCCGGCCCCGAGGCCGCGCTGCGCGCGCGCGAGGAAGAACTGCGGGTGCGCAGGGACGAACTCCAGCGCCGACGTGACACATTGACCGGACTCATCCCCGTGTACCTGCAGGCCCGCCAACACGCTTTCCCCCAGGGCACGATCGACCACCTGCCCGACCAGTTCGCGGTCCGCGAGCTGCTCACCGAGGTCATCGACGGCAGCCGCGGCGAAGTGCTCGTGTCCAAGCACGGCGGCTCCTTCCCCGAGGCCGCGCTGCGCGAGGCGCTCCCCCGTGACCTGGCGCTGCTGGAGCGGGGGGTGCGGATGCGCAGCCTCTACCAGCACGCCACCCGCTTCGACCCGGCGACACGGACCCACGCGGAGCGGCTGATCGAGGCGGGGGCGGAGATCCGCACGCTGCCGGAGGTGCTCCCGCAGATGATCGTGGTCGACGGGGAGCTGGGCTTCCTGCCGTCGCGGTCCGGCGGGGCGCTGCTGATCCGGGAGCCGGACCTGCTCGGCTACCTCCTGGACGTGTTCGAGCGGGACTGGGCGTACGCGACGCCGTTCGCCACGGGCCCGCAGGCGGCGCACGACATCTCGGAGACGGTCAGGAAGAGCATCCTGACGCTCCTGGCCAAGGGGCTGAAGGACGACTCGATCGCGCGACGCCTGGGCATATCGCTGCGGACCTGCCGCCGGCACGTCTCGGAGCTGCTGCTCGGCCTGGGCGCGCACAGCCGCTTCCAGGCCGGGGTGATCGCCGAGCGGCAGGGTCTGACGCAGCCTCACCGGCCCCTGCCGGAACCGGCGGCGCCCGCTCCGGCGCCCGCTCCGGCCACGGGTCCGGCATCCGCTCCGGCCACGGGTCCGGTCCCGGCGCCGGACACGCGGCCGGCGCCGGAGCCACGGCCGGCGCCGGTCGCGGCCGGCCCGGACGGTGCGCCCCGATGCCCCGGCTGCGGCGCGGCGCTCCCGGCGGCAGGAGGCCGCGGCCCCGTGCCGGGCCGTCCCGGCCGACCGGCGCGGCACTGCTCGGCCGCCTGCCGGGCGCGGGCCTACCGGGCCCGCCGCAAACCGGGGTCCGGGGAGACAGGGCCCGCCGACAACGCGTGACGAAACACCCGCCCCGTCACGAAACCCCCCGGAACCGGAGTGGGCGGGCGGGGCGGAGCCGGTCCCGGCGACGGGCGAGAATGCGGACCATGACCGAGACCCTGGGCCCCGTACCGCCTCGCCGCCGCACGGGGGACGAACCCCCCGGCCGTCGCGGCGCGCGCCGGTTCGTGGCGCCGCGCGGTGGTGGACGGGGTCAGCCGGCGGGCGCCTGCGTTCCGATCGCCGCGGTCAGTTCCGGGGCGTACGCCGCGAAGGGGCCGAGGTCCGTGGCGCGGGCGTAGGCCGGGTGGCCGCGGTGGGCCGCCAGGCGGGCCAGGGTGCGGGTGCCGTGGTACGCCGGCGGGCCCGCGGGGGCGGGCGGGGGCGGAAAGAGCTCACCCGCGGCGACCGTCGGCAGGGTTTCCTCGAACAGGGTCTGGCAGGCGCGGACACCGCGGAGCATGACCTGGAAGTGGCGGGCGTCGGGGGCGATCGGGAAGCGGCGTGCGGCCAGGACGCGGCCGGTGTCGATGCCCGCGTCGACCTCGTGGAGGGTGGCTCCGTACTCCTGCTCGCCGTTCAGCAGGGCGAAGAGGACGGCCACGGAGGGCAGTCCGCGGTGGCGGGGCAGCAGGCCGTTGTGGATGTTGAGGATGCGCAGGCCCCGGGAGAGGAGCGGTGCGCGGAAGATCCGGCGGTTGTTGAGGGACCAGACGATGCCGTCGGTGCAGGCGCGCGCCAGGGCGTCGGCGTGGGTGTTGATGTCGGCGGGGGCGGGGAGGCGCAGGTGCCGGGCGCCGTCCGTCGCGTCCTGCGGGTCCGCGGAGCAGACGAGGTCCACGCGGTGGCCTTGCGCCGCCGCGTGCGCGACGGCCCGGTGCAGGAGTGCACCGTCTCCGACGAAGATCATGCGGGGAGCTCCTCTCGGGCGGCGTCGAGGTGGGCGCAGAGCTGCGCGAGCGTCAGGTTCCGCACCAGGCAGTCGAGGCGGGCCATGAAGCGGCGGGCCTGGGCGGGTTCCAGGAGGTCCTCGGAGACGGCGGTGAGCATCTCCACCAGGGCGAGGGAGTCTCCGCCCAGGGCCTGGAAGTCGGACTCCGCGGACAGCCGGGCGGGCTCCACGGCGAGGACCGCGGACCAGTGGGCGGCCACCCGGGCCTCGAGGGCGGCGGGCTCCGCCCCGTCGGGGGCGACGGCGGGAGCGGGGGTCGTGGTGAAGGGGTCGGGCAGGGCGTCGAGGTCGGCCTTGCCTGCGACCGTACTGGGGATGGCGTCGACGGTGATGACGTGCGCCGGGACCATCGCGGCGGGCAGCCGCGCGGCCAGCGCGGAGCGGAGGGTCTCGGGGAGGCCGGGGCCCCCGTACGGAGCGCCGGCGCGGGGGACGACGTACGCGCACAGGACCGGGGTGGTGGTGTGCGGGCGGCGGCGGGCGGCCACGGCGGCGCGGCTCACCTCGGGCTGGGCTTCGAGCGCGGCGACGATCTCCGCGGGCTCGATGCGATGCCCGGCGATCTTGAGCTGGCCGTCGATGCGGCCGGCGAACTCGACCTCCCCGCCTGGCAGTCGCCGGCCGAGGTCGCCCGTGCGGTAGCTGCGGGTGCCGTCCTCGTGCGCGGCGAACGGCGAGGGGCCGCCGTCGGGCGGTCCGAGGTAACCGCGGGCCACCTGCACGCCGCTGACGACGATCTCCCCCGTGCGGCCGGCGTCCGCGGCCCCGGTGCCGATGCGCTCGCCGTCCTCGGTGACGAGGTCGACGCGGGCGTAGGGGCCGGGGGTGCCGATGGGGAGGGTCGCGGCCGTGGTCGGGCGCGCGTCGTCCACGACGTGGGCGAGGCACACGACGGTCGCCTCGGTGGGGCCGTAGCCGTTGACGATGCGGCAGTCGGGGCCGAAGGCGGTACGGGCGGCGCGGACGGCGGCCGGGGTCAGCGGCTCGCCGCCGAGCAGCAGGGTGCGTACGCCGCCGGCCTCGGCGCCCGCATCGGCATCCGCCAGGAAGGGGAGGTGGGAGGGGGTGAGGGCGAGGGTGTCGGCGCGGTGGTCGGTGACGAGCCGGCGCAGGGTGGCGCGCGAGGGGGCGTCGGGCGCGAGGACGGTCGTGCCGCCGGCCAGGAGGGGCAGGAAGAGGGGGAAGCAGGAGATGTCGAAGCCGTAGGAGGACGCGAAGCCGAAGCGGGTCCGGGCGTCCACGCGGCAGACCCGCGTCATCCAGTGGACGAAGCCCGCGAGGGCGCGGTGTTCGATCTGCACGCCCTTGGGGCGGCCGGTGGAGCCGGAGGTGTGGATGACGTACGCGAGGTCCTCGGGCGCGGGGGCCGGGGGTGCGGCGGCCGGGGGTGCGGGCAGGGGCGGCCGCGGGGTGGTGCCGTTGCCGTGGTCCTCGGCGGCGTCCTCCGCGAGGGGCTCGGCCGGGTCTTCGGCGAGGTCCTCCGCGAGGAGGAGCGGGCAGGGGGCGAGCTCGGCGAGGGGCTCGGCGAGGTGACGCCCGGTCAGGCAGAGCCGGGCGCCGCAGGAGCGGAGGATGTCCGCGGTCCGCGCGGCGGGGTGGGCGGGGTCCAGCGGCACGTATGCGGCGCCCGCCTTGAGGATCCCCCACAGGGCGCAGACCCCGGCCGGGGTGCGGTCGACGACCAGCCCGACGAGGTCTTCTCGGCCGATGCCGCGGCGCGTCAGCGCGGCGGCGACGGCATCGGAGCGGCGGTCCAGTTCGGCGTACGTGACCACCCCGCCGGGCCCGTCGAGCGCGGGCGCCCGGGGCGTACGGGCGGCCTGCGCGCGCAGCAGTTCCACGACGGTGGCGCGGGGCGGCACGGCATCGGGCCGCGGCGCGGGGGGCGCGGGCGCGGGGCCGGGCGCGGCAGCGGGCGCGGCAGCGGCAGCGGGCGCGGACGGTGCGACCGGGGAAGGCGGGGAGGACGGGAGGCGGGTCAGGACCTCGTCCAGCAGGCGGGTGGCGCGCTCGGCCAGGTCGGGGCCGCCGCGGACGCCCATGGTGAGCTCCGTGGCGGTGTCCGTCTCGGTGGCGACCACCGAGACGGGGACCAGCGGGGCGTGGACCGGCAGCGCGTACAGCGTCGTCGCGGTGAAGCCCCCGCCGGAGAACTCGGCCGGGTCCAGGCGCCCCAGGTGGGAGACGACGGCCGAGGCGAGGTGGCGGTCGGCCCGTACGGCGGCGGCCTGGGCGGCGCGCAGCAGCAGGCGACCGGCCGCCGGCGGCAGCGGGAGGAGGGCCGACTCGAAGCCCTCGGCGAGCTCCTGCTTGCGCGCGAGGGCCAGGAGCAGGGCGCCGTGCGCCCTCGGCCATTCCTGTCCGGGGCTCAGCTCCAGGAACAGCGGAAGGGTGAGGTTGCCGGTCGAGGCGATGCCGGGGCGGTGGCGCCGCAGGTCGACCGGGACCATGACCCGGGTGCCGCCGCCCGGCGTCGCGCTGTCCGCCAGGGCCTGGGCCAGGCGCGCCGTGAGGGCAGGGTGGTGGGTGGGGAGGGTTCGGCGGAGCCAGAGGGTCTGCTCGGGGCCCCGGGGCGGGCGGCCCAGGGGGGACGGGCGGTCGGGGACGAGGGGCGGGCGCCGGGCGGTGGCGCCCAGGCGGCGCAGGAGGCCGCGGTCGCTGTCCGGGGCGAGGGCGGGACGGCCGGGCTCCCCGCGCAGGGCGCGGAAGACCTCCCGTACCCAGGTCAGGGCGCCGTGACCGTCCATCAGGGCGTGCGGGGCGCTGAACACCAGCGCGGCCGTGTCCGCGGTGGCGCCGGGGACGGCCAGGACCTCGCAGCCCGGTGCGGCGTCGCGGTGCGAGCGGCCCGTGAGGAGTGCCGCCGTGGCCGGGTCGGACACGTCGAAGCGCCCGGCGGCGGGAGCGGCGTAGCGGACCGCGGGCGGCGGGCCCCCGGCGGTCCAGAGGGGCCCGCGCCGTACCAGGCGGGAGCCGGGGCAGGTCTCGGCGGCCCGGGCGACCGCCGCGCGCAGGGCCGCCGGTCGGGGGACGGTGCGCCCTTCCACGACGATGCGCAGGGCCATGGCGCCGCGTGCGTGGCCGGCGGCCAGGTAGAGGTGTTCCGTCGGCGACACCGGTCGCCGGTACGGGAGGGGAGGGGTTGTCATCGTCGTTTCGTTCCCTGGTCGGTACGGGTGCGGCCCGGCTGCGTCCAGGCCTGGAGGCCGCCGTTGGCGTGGATCCAGCGGAGCAGCCCGCTCACGCCGTCCTCCCGGGTGCGCGGCGGGTCGTAGCCGAGGTCGCGGCGGGCGGCGCCCGTGTCGTAGGTGGTGGAGCGGGTGAGGAGGGCCGTCGTGTAGCGGCTGAGCGGCGGGCCCGTCGCGGCCGAGGGGCGCAGGCGCCATGCCGTCTCCACCGCCCCGGCCAGGGCCCGGGTGGCCGTGAGGGGGATGCGGGGGTGCGGTGGCGGGCAGCCGAGACGGGAGCCGACGTCCGTGAGGAAGGCCCACAGGTCGGTCACCTCGCGGTCGGCTATGAAGTACGCCTTGCCGCCGATGCGTTCGGCCGGTGCGGCGGCCGCGCGCAGGCAGGCGTCGACGGCGTTGTCCACGTGGCACAGCGAGACCCGTACGCGTTTTCCGCCGGACAGGTCGGGCAGCCGGCCCTCCCGCATCGAGGCGATCATGCGGGGCAGGAAACCGGCGTGGTCGCGGGGGCCCCAGATGCCGCGCGGGCGCAGGGCGCAGGTGGTGAAGGCCGGTGTGTTCGCGGCCAGTACGTACTGCTCCGCGGCGGCCTTCGTCGCGCAGTAGTGGTTGAAGAACCGGGTGGGGTAGGGGGTGCTCTCGTCGATCCGGAGCCGGTCGCCCTCGCGCAGGTGCATCAGCGCGCTGGGGCTGCTGACGAAGACGAAGCGGGTGGCGCCCGCCGCGCGGGCCGCCGTCAGCAGCCGCTGCGTTCCGGTGACGTTGGCCTCCTCGAACTGGGCGCGGCTGCCGTGGTCGACGACGCGGGCGGCGCTGTGCAGCACGGTGTCGCAGCCGATGGCGGCGCGTGCCAGCGAGGCCGTGTCGGCGAGGTCGCCGGGTACGAGGTCGATGCCCGGTCCGAGGGCGCTCAGCCGGGCGGTGTCGCTGCCCGGCCGGACCAGGGCGCGGACCCGGTGGCCGTCGCGCAGGCAGGCGTCGGCGAGGTGGCCGCCGAGGAAGCCGGTGGCCCCGGTGATCAGGATGTTCACAGCGCCCGCCACCAGGTCGCTCCGTAGAGCATGGTCATTGCGGCGGTGGCGGCGCTGCCGCGGCCCGCGGCCCTGCCCCGGGGCAGGGCGAGGGGGATCTGCGCGGCGTGCACCGGGATGCTGAGGAAGGCGTCGGCCCACCAGAGCCAGCGCAGCAGGGGTACGTCGGGGACGTCCCCGGCGGCCGCCCAGAGGGCGCCGCCGAGGAGGTACGCCCAGCCGGCGATCGGTACGAGGCGGGCCGCGCGGGCCCGGGAGGACGGGGGCGGGGGCGCAGCGAGGCGGCGCTCGGCCCAGCGGGCCAGCTGTTCGCGGCCGATCTTGGCGTTGTGGCGGACGTCCACCGGGAAGGCGGGGTGGTGGAGGAACTCCTCCAGCCCCCGGGTGGGCACGTGTTCGGCGGCGAGGGCGCGCAGTTCGGCGACCAGCTCCCGCCAGGCGGGGCTGCCGGCCGGAACGCCGGTCTCCACGCAGACGACGGGGCGCCGGGCGCCGGCCGGGCCGGTGCCGACCAGGGCGCTGCGGCGCACCAGCGGATGGGCGTTGAAGACGCCCTCGCAGCGCACGGTGTGCAGGTCCCCGCCCGCGGCGCGCACCCGTTGGGAGGTGCGGCCGCAGAACCAGAGCCGGCCGAGGCCGTCGAGGTACCCGAGGTCGCCGGTGCGGTGCCAGGTGAGCGCCGCGGCGCCCGGCCGGGTCTCGAGCACCTTGTGCAGGGCGTCGGAGCGGGGCGCGGCGTGGTAGCGGGGGCTGACGGACTCGCCCTCGACGAGTATCTCGCCGACGCTGCCGGCGGGCAGGGCGGTACCGGCGTCGAGGCGGGCGAGCGGGCCGTCGGTGACGGGGACGATGCGCACGCGGGTGCCGGGGACGGGGCGGCCGACGCAGGTGCCGGCTCCTCGGGCACTGCCCGCGGAGGTCTCGCCGAGGATCTCCTCGGATTCGATCGAGGAGATCGGCAGGACCTCGGTGGCCCCGTACGTGACGTGGACGGAGGCCTTCTCGTCGAGGACGGTGCGCAGGGCGGAGACGACGGAGTGCGGGACGGGCGCACCGCCGGAGACGACGCAGCGCAGGTCGGGCAGGGAGCGGCCCTCGGCGGTGAGGTGGTCGGCGAGGTTTCGCAGCAGGGCGGGCGAGGCGAACATGGTGGTCGCGCCGAACCGTTCGAGCGCGTCCACGAGCAGGGCCGGGTCGGCCCGGGCGACCTTGGCCGGGGCGAGGGGGGCCAGGACGGTGGTGGATCCGTAGACGAGGTCGAGGATCCCGTAGAAGGGCAGGGTCACCAGCGACGTGTCGTCGCGGGTGCGGCCGTGGGCGGCCTCGATCTGGCGGGCGATGGAGAGCGCCATGCGGTGGGTGTACTCGACTCCCTTGGCGGGGCCGGTGCTTCCGGTGGTGAACCCGATCATCAGGAGGTCGTCGCCGCCCGCGTCGGCCGCAGGGGTCCGCGGCCCGGCGGTGGTCCGCAGGGCGGCGAGGGTGTGGCCGCCCCACAGCCGGCGGCGGCCCAGCGTGACGGGGATGCGGACGCGGCCGAACGTGCGCCGGCCGAGGACCCGTACGAGGTGGGCGAGGGGCGGTCCGATGAAGGCCTCGGCGCCGGCGGCGCGGTAGCAGTGGAGCATCCGGCGCACGCCCATGCCGGGGTCGACGACGACGGGTACGGCGCCGAGCCGGAAGAGGGCGAAGGCGAGGGCGAAGAGCTCGGGGCCGGGCGGCGCCATCAGTACGGTCTTGGTCCCGCGGGTGATCCCGGCGCGGGCGAGTCCGTGGGCGATCTCCTCGACCGTGTCCTGTAACTGCCCGTAGGTGACCTCGCGGTAGCGCGGGCGGCCGCCCGGGTCGCGGCCGTCGGGGTGGATGACGGCCGGCTTGTGCGGGAAGGCGGCGGCGTTGCGCTCCAGGCGGTCGGCCAGGCCGGCGGCGGTCGCGGAGAGGGGGACGGTGCTCGTGGTCATGGTGGCGCGTCACCAGCCTTCGGGCCGGTAGGAGGCGCAGGCGGCGCTGGGCCCGGCGCCGGCGGTGACGATGAGGAGCCGGTCGCGGTCCTCGGGGCGCGGGGCGGCCAGGGCCTGGAGGTAGCCGAGGATCGGCGCAGCGGTGTGCGGCTCGCCGGCGACGACATTGGCGTGCGCGGCCCGCGGGCCGACGACGAGGGTCCGGTCCGGGTCGATGCCGTGCTCGCGGATGTACGCGGCGGTGCAGGCGGCGGCGTGTGCGGTGCGCCGCGCGCCGTGTCCCTCCGTACGGCGGACGGTGATCCGGGAGCGGCCGTCGCTGCCCATGGCGGCGGTGTCGAGGTACCCCTCGGTGTCGCTGGGCCCGTCGCCCGCGTACACCGACACCGGGCCGAACCCGGCGCCGGGGTCGGCGCTGCGCTGCAGGAGGAGGGCGCCGGCCAGGTCCGCGTACGGGTAGTGGGGGTCGCGGCGGGCGTCGCCGGCGGGGTGCACGTCGGCGGCGGTGATCAGGGCGCGGTCGGCGCTGCCGGTGTCGAGGAGGCTCTGGGCGAGCTGTACGGCGTTCAGGACGCCGCAGGCTCCGTTCATGAGGTCGAAGGAGAAGCCGGCGGCGGGGGCCGGGTCGGCGATGTAGTCCAGATTGATGCCGACCTCCTTCTGGACCAGGGCCGCGAGGGCCGGTTCGAAGGTGTTGGACTCCCGGTAGACGCCGACGTTGATGAGGACGCCGACGGATGACGGGGAGACCTGCGCCTGCTCCAGGCAGGCGCGGGCGGCGCGGCTCGCGAGTTCGACGGCGCAGGCGGGTCCGGCGCCGTGGTGCGTGGCGGTGTGGGCTGCGGCGATGACCATTGCCATGGTTCAGACCCCCATGTCCGTGATCGTGGCCGACAGGGCGCCGGTCACCACGCCGGAGGCGGCGGGGACCATGAGGAACCGGGATCCGGTGCGGGCGGTGCCGGCCCGCAGGTGCTCGCGCAGCGTCAGGAAGTGGGCGGTGGTGGCGGTGTTGCCGTACTTCTCGACGACGGCGAGGGAGGTGGGCATGGGGGCCCCGAACTCGGCTTCGGCGGTCTGGTTCACGTAGTCGATGAACCGGGTGCCGACCTGGTGCTGGATGACGTAGTCGAAGGCCTCGTCGGCGAATTCCCGGCCCTGCTTGGCCAGGAGGTCCCGGTGGAACCGCGGCCACAGTTTGAGCCGGTCGCGGTTGTGCATCTTCTTGTTGTCCGTGTAGAGGGCGATGCCCTGGCTGCGGTCGCTCGGCATGCCCATGCACAGGTGCGCGTACTCGGCGCAGGTCATCAGTTCCACGTAGTGGATCCGGTCGGCCTCGTCGGTGGAGGCGTCCAGGACGACGGCGGCCGCCGAGTCGCCGACGGAGAGCGAGGCGAACTGCGGGTCGTAGGAGTCGGCGACCTCGCGGGCCGCCGTCTCGGCGACGGCGGTGGCCTGCTCGCCGCTGACGACCATGCCGTTGCGCACCGCGCCGGAGCGGATCATGCGGTCGAGCAGGTAGACGCCGGTCATCATGCCGGCGCAGGCGTTGGACACGTCGAAGTGGACGGCCCTTCGCGCGCCGAGCTCGCGGGCGATGAGGGAGGCGAAGGACGGTTCGAAGGTGAAGCGTCCGCCATCCGTGAAGCGGGTGATCGAGGCCGATATGACGACGTCGAGGTCGGCGGCCTCGTAGCGGGAGGCCGCGAGGCAGTCCCGTGCGGCGGACAGGGCCATCGAGAGGGAGTGCTCGGCGGCCGCCGGGTCCGGGTCGTACACCCGGCGCTCGGCGACGCCGGTGATGCGCTGGAGGTCCGCGTCACGGACGGCGGATATCCCCTCGGTCAGCTCCCGGGTGGTGACCACGGTCTCGGGGACGTGGGCCCCCAGGGCCTCCAAGCGGCTGTGGCGGTTCGGTGTGCTGGTGTTCATGCTTCGCGTTCTCCATGGGACATCCCCGTTACAGACAGCGAAGTTACCGTAGCGTAGGGATCAACCCGCAGGCAGCGCAAAGGGAGTTGAAGCGCACAGACAGGGCGATTACCGGCCATGGCTCTCATGGGTCACATTTCGCCAGCACCCGGCCCTGGCACCTCCCGCCCCGCCGATCGTCGGCCGGAACATCACTCACGGTGCACGAAACCTGTCCGGAACCACTCGGTCCGCCCGATGCGGCTCGGTCCGCCCGGCGCGACGCGGGCTGGACGGCGCGACGCGGGCTGGACGGCGCGGCTCGGGCTGGACGGCGCGACTCAGTCCGCCCGGCCCTCGGTCCGCCCGGCCCGGTCGGACTCGCTGCGCAGGACGCAGAACTCGTTGCCCTCGGGGTCGGCGAGGATCACCCAGCCCGAGCCGTCGGGCCGGCGGTGATCGGCCACGAAGGCGGCGCCGAGACCCAGCAGCCGGCCGACCTCCTCGTCGCGCGAGGTGTCGGGGCGCAGGCACAGATGGATCCGGTTCTTGACCGTCTTGGCCTCGGGGACCTGGTTGAAGTACAGCACCGGGCCCTCCCCCAGCGGCACCTGGGTCTCCCGGTCGCCCGGGCGGGCCCCGGGATCCAGCGGGCGGCCCGTCACGCCGGCCCAGAACCGGGCCAGCCCGAAGGCATCCGCACAATCGATCGCCACGTTCTGCACCACCGAGACCATGGGCCCGAGCCTTGCCGATCTCCACGCAG
This sequence comes from Streptomyces sp. NPDC001194, assembly GCF_042896985.1. NCBI lineage: Bacteria > Bacillati > Actinomycetota > Actinomycetes > Kitasatosporales > Streptomycetaceae > Streptomyces > Streptomyces sp. NPDC001194. The sequence continues at coordinate 121,173 of NZ_JBIAXU010000011.1, forward strand.
AACGCCACCCCGTCCCATTTGAAACATAAACGACATCTGTCGCACGGTTCTGCAACCCCGAGGTCGAAAAACGCATCCAAAAAGACGAGGACCCACCCGCTCTGCCCGCCCGGGGCAGCCGCAACTGTTCGGAGCGAAGTTCGTGCACGTGTACCCGCAGCCGCAGCCGCAGCAGCCCAGGCGATCCCGTAAGAAGGCGTGGATCGGCTCCGCGGTGGCGGTGGCGCTCATAGCCGGCGCCGGCGCCGGGTTGGCCTACTGGAAGACGGACTGGTTCGACGGGAACGGGGAGGCCGTCAGCTACGCCAAGCCCCCCGCCGCAGCGGGCGACGGCAAGGGCTCCGGGGCCGGCGGGGGCAAGCAGGCCTCCGCGCCGAGTGCGGACCCGGACGTGTCCCTCCCCACCGGCCCGTTCACCGAGTTCAAGCAGACGGTCAAGCTGGAGGACGGCACCCGCATATCCAAGGCCAAGGTGAAGGGCGCCAAGTCCGGCTTCGACGGCAGCGTCTGGGTGTGGACGCCGAAGGAGTACGACCGCCCCGAGTACGCGAAGAGCGCCTTCCCCGTCATGATCGCGCTGCCCGGGGGCAACGGGAACGCCGACAACTACTGGGCGACCATGCCGAAGCTCGGCCTCCAGGCAGCCATCTCCGAGGGCGCCGCGGCCGGCAAGAGCCTCCCCTTCATCGTGGTCATGCCGATCCTCAACCCGGACGCCAAGTACTACTACGACGGCTCCGACATCCCCGGCCAGGCCAAGATGGGCACCTGGATCGGCGAGGACGTGCCCGATATCGCCCGGGCCAACTTCCGCACGTACAAGTCCCGCGACGGCTGGGCCTTCATGGGCAACTCCTCCGGCGCCTTCGTCGGCCTCAAGCAGCTCCTGCAGAAGCCGGACCGCTTCCGGGCCGTCATCGCCAACGGCGGCGAGATCGTCCCCGACTCGCCGCTCTGGAAGGGCCACCAGGCGGAGATGGACGCGAACAACCCCGAGAAGCTCGCCCCGAAGCTGATCGCCGACAAGGGTCCCGAGGTGAACGTCTTCTTCCAGTACGGCACCAAGGAGGGCGGGCGCGACCGGATGGAGAAGTTCCAGCAGCAGTTCGGCAAGGGCCCGGTCAAGGTCACGATCCACGAGATCCAGGGCGGCGACCACAACGGCTGGGACTACGTCCGGGGCATGAAGGAAGGCGCCCTGGAGCAGCTCAGCAAGCTGATGAAGGGCCCGAAGCCGCAGTAGGGAGCGGGCGGGACGCGGATGGCCTCGGCCCGCTCGGGCCCGCGTGGTGGTGCTCCCCCGCCCGCCAACCTCGTGGAATCGCCGGGCCTGCGGGCGTGTGAACCGGGGGCTGCGGGCGCGGCGGTGTTTGCTGTCGGCAGGTGGACCCATCGGCGGAGCCGCCGCGTGCCGGGAGGAACCGGGAACATGAAGTTCGCACAGATCATCGACTTCGAGACCGAGCGCATCGACGAGGTGCGCGAGCTCCTGCGCGCCTACGAGGAGCGGGTCGGCTCGGATGGCCGGACCGGTGCCCCGGCCTCGCGCACCCTGCTCAAGGACCGGGCGAACCCCAACCGCTACCTCGCCGTGGTCCAGTTCGAGTCCCACGACGCCGCGATGGCCAACAGCGACGCGCCGGAGACGAGCGAACTGGCCCGGCAGCTCTCGGCGCTGATGACCAGGCAGACGCTCTACACCGACTGCGACATCGTGGACCACCAGCGCCTCTCCTGATCCCGGCACGCCGGTTGCGGCGTGGTCCGGGGTGTGGTGACAGGGCGGACTCGATTCCACCGGAAGGGCGTGCGTGACGCGGCGGCGATTCGGGGGCGAGCGTCACCGTTGGTGGGTCCTGGCCGTGATGACCTGCGCCTCGTCGATGATCGCCATCGACGCGCTGGTGGTACTGATCGCCCTTCCCACCATCCAGCGCAGTCTGGACGCCTCGACCACCGGAGTGCAGTGGATCATCAATGCGTACCTGCTCAGTTTCGCCTGCATGAGCCCGCTCGGCGGACGCATCGGTGACGTGTTCGGGTACGAACGCGCCTTCCGCTACGGAACCCTCGTGTTCGTCGTGGCCTCGGCCGCGGCGGGTCTGGCCCAGTCCGAGGCGTGGCTCATCGCCGCGCGCGCGGCCCAGGGAGCCGGTGCGGCGATCCTGCGGCCCGCCTCCCAGGTGCTCATCATCAGGGAGTTCGGCCGCCGGGAGCGGGGCCGGGCGATGGGCATCTCCTCCAGCGTCTCCACCCTGCTGTACGGCACGGCTCCGCTGATCGGGGGCCTGCTGACGGCGGTGTTCTCCTGGCGCGCGATCTTCTTCGTCAACCCGCCCCTGGGCCTCGGCGCCCTCGTCCTCGCGCATCTCCTGCTCAAGGGCGGGCCGCCGCCGCGGGAACGGGTCGACTGGTCGAGCGCACCCCTGCTGATCGGCGGTCTGGTGTGCCTGGTCCTCCCCCTCATGCAGGCGCGCTACTGGGGGTGGTCCTCGCCCGCCGTCATCTCCCTGCTCGCGACCGGAGCCGTACTGATGACGCTCCTGGTGGTACGCGAACGGCGGCAGCCGGACCCGCTCATGCACTTCGAGCTGTTCGCGAAGAGGGAGTTCGCGGTCGGTGCGGCGGTCATCTCGACGGTGCGCTTCGCGTTCGTGGGGTTCGCGGTGTTCGGGGTCATCTGGCTGCAGGACGTCGTGGGCATGTCGCCCTTCGAAGCCGGTCTCGCCGTACTGCCGCTCACTCTCCCCACGGTCGTGTGCGCGCCCCTGGGCGGAAGGCTCTACGACCTCCTGGGGCCCCGCGTCCCGCTCGGCGCCGGCATGGTCCTGTGCGTGGCGGCCCTGCTCGGTGCGGCGGCGGAGCTGCGCCGGGGGTCCTACGGCTGGCTGGTCCCCTTCTACTGCCTGATGGGCATCGGGATGGGGCTCTGTGTCAGCCCGGCCTGGGTCACCGCGCTCAACGTCACCTCCAAGCGGATGCGCGGGAACGCGGCGGGGGTGCTGCAGACCGGGCGGGAGATCAGCGCGGCGCTGGGTCTGGCGGTCATGGGCGCGATCGTTTCGCACCTCCAGGGCGCGCACCTGAGCCGGATCCTCGAACGGGACGGCCGTATCCCGTCCGAGGGCTTCGACCGGGTCGAGCGGTCCATCGGCAAGGCGGTGGCGGCGGCGCAGCAGGGGGCGCACCTGCCCGCCGGGATCCCCGCCGACCTGGTCCCGGCCCTCAAGGCCTCGGTCACCACCGCGGTCTCGGCCGCGTTCTACGTGGGCGCGGCCGTGATGTTCACGGCGGCCGTGGCGACCGCCTTCCTCCCCGGGAGGTCGGAGTTCGCCGAGCCGGGTCGCGGCCGCGGCCGCGACGATGCCGCGTGAGCGGCGGGACGCCGGGGAGCGCGGCTCAGCCCCGCCCGGTCGTGGGGTCGGGGACGGCGGCCCTGCGGGCGTGCAGGACGTGCGCGTCCAGGGGGAGGGGGCTGTGGCCGACGAGCTGGAGGCCCGTGTCGGCGAGCAGGCGTGCGTAGTGGTCGGCGCGCCGTTCGCGGCCTCCCACGTTGCACAGCATGTGCAGGTCCCAGGCGGTGGCCAGCGAGGGCGAGCCGTCGGCGGGCAGGAGCCGTTCCACGATGAGCAGGTCCGCGTGGGCGGACATCGCGCGGGTGCAGTGGCTCAGGATCTCGCGGCAGCGGTCGTCGTCCCAGTCGTGCAGGACGCGGGAGAGGACGTAGACGTCGCCGCCGGGCGGCACGTCGGCGAAGTCGCCCGCACGGTAGTCGCAGCGGGCTCCGCAGCCCGCGGCGTCGAGCCGGCCGCGGGCCGCCTCGACGGCGTGCGGGCGTTCGAGGAGGACGCCGCGCAGGCGGGGGTGGGCGGTGAGGATGCGGCCGAGCAGCTCCCCGTTCCCGCCCGCGACGTCGACGACGGTCGCGGGCGCGGCCGCCCGGGCCGCTGCGGTGATGACCGGGTGCCCGGGGAGCGGCTCGAACATCCTCGAGCTCGCGGCCATGGACCGGTCGAAGAGGGCGGCGAGTTCGGGGTCGCGGGCGAAGTGGTCGAAGTGGTTCTCGCCGAAGAGGTGGTCGAAGGCCGGCCGGCCGGTCCGTACGGCGTGGTCGAGTTCGCCGAAGGAGCTGTAGAACGGGCCCCCGTACATCAGGGCCAGCGGCCGCATCGACCCGGGCGTGTCCGAGCGCAGCAGGGCGCCGAGTTCGGTCAGGCGGAACGCGTCCTCTTCGCGGTCCCGGGCGACGGCTCCGACCATGGCCAGGTACTGCAAGAGCGTGGCGAGGCTCCGGGGGTGGGTGCCGGTCAGCCGGGCGAGGTCCTCGGTGCGGTGCGCGGTACGGGTGTCCATGGCGTCGGGCAGGCACAGCCGGGCGAAGGCGGCGAGCGCCTGTGTGGTCCACGCGCCGGTGAGGAGCTGCAGGAGCGATTCGGCGGGCTGCCGTGAGGTGCCGTGGGGGTCCTCGTCCGCGGCGGGGTGGTCCAGGTGCGCGGCGAGGGCGGCGCGGTGGTCGCCGCGTACGTAGAGCTCCATCCGCCGGTAGCCGCAGGCCGGATCGGCCGGGGTGGTGAAGTAGAGGACCGTGCCGTCCTCGTGCGGGTTGTAGCCGCCGCCGTCGGGGCGTGCGCCGTGGCGGAGGAGGATCGCGCACAGGCCGCGCAGTGCCAGCGGGTCCGGGTCGTCGATCTCGAAGGCGAGGTGCGCCTCGTGCCGGCGGGCGCGTTCGTACGCGGCGATCCGCTCCAGGCCGGAGTGCGGGGGGACGGTCAGGGCGAACACCTCGACCGCGCGGCGCTCCCCGGCACGGCCGGGCACCTGCGGGCGCAGGATGCGGACGTCGAGCTCGGCCGGATCGCGCCGGTGGCGCCGGGCGAGGCGCTCCCGTACGACCACGCTGGGGTGGGAGGGGGTGTCCACGGCCAGTCCGCAGTCGGCGAACTGGGCCCGCAGACCGTCCGCGTCCGGCGGGAAGAGGAGGAGCCCCGCGTGGGCGAACCGGCAGTGTCCGGCCAGCGCCCGCAGGTCCGGGCCGCCGAGGCCGGGCAGGAGCAGGGGCAGCAGGGCGGCGCTGTCGTGCTCGCGGACGAACTCGGCTGCCGCGCGCAGGCAGGCCGTGTCGTCCTGGAGCATCGTTTCGTCCAGGAGCATCGTTTCGCCGGGGAGCGTCGTTTCGTCGGGGAGCGTCGTCGTCATCGTGGGGGTGTCCTCTGGCCGGTGCGGGGCTGGGCAGGGCAGGGCGAAGCGGGGGCCGGGCGGAGCGGCGGTCACACGCCGACGTAGTTCTCGGCGAACCAGTCCTGGTGGGTGCGCGAGGTGCGCAGTGAAGCGAGCCGGGAGCGGCGCAGGGCGGCGTGGAAGAACGATCCGCCGCCGTGGCGGCCCGGGTCGGGATCCGCGTGGAGCAGCCGGGTCATCCAGCCGGTGAACTCCTGCGCCCGCCAGATGTGTGCCAGGCACCGGTCCGAGTAGCCGTCGAGTCCCGCGGTGTCGCCCCGGGCGAGGGCGTCGGTCAGCGCTCCGGCCAGGATCTCGGCCTCCAGGACCGCGAGGTTGGCGCCCTTCGCGGCGGCCGGGGCGAGCAGGCTCGCCGCGTCGCCCGCCAGGAGGAGCGAGCCGTGGCGCAGCGGCTCGATCACGTCGCAGGTCAGATCGAAGATCCCGCGTTCCAGGAGGGTGCCGCGGTGCAGCGGGCCGTGGTCCGCTGCGCGCATGCGGACGTCCAGTTCGTCCCAGATCCGCTGCTCGGTCCAGGCCTCGGCGGGGGTGCCGCGCTGCCACTGGAGGTAGTAGCGGGTGACGTCCGGGGTGCGGGCCATGTGTCCGGCGAAGCCCCGTTCGTGGATCGCGTACCCGACGGCGTCGAGGCTCGGCGGGGCCTGGGCGAGCAGGCCGAGCCAGGTCACGCCGTGGTCGTGGTGGTGGCGGGCGGCGCCCGGCGGCAGGGAGCGGCGGGCCGCCCCGTGCCGCCCGTCGCAGCCGGCGACGTAGCGGGCGGTCCACCGCGCGGGACGGCCGTCGGGCTCGCGCGTCGTGACGTACGGCCGGGTGCCGTCGGCGTCGTGCACGGCGAGCGCCTCGGTGTCGAAGCGGATGCGTCCGCCGAGGTCGAGGTAGTGCGTCAGGAGGTCCGTGACCAGGTTCTGCTGCGGGTACACGTGGTGCTGCCCGCCCTGGCCGAGGGAGCCGTAGTCGAGCCGGAACCGGCCGTCCCGCGTGCGGAACTCGCACGTGCCGTGGCGGGTGCCCGCACGGTGCAGGCCGTCGGAGAGGCCGTGGCGGTCCAGGATCCGCACGGTGTTCGGGGCGAGGAACCCGGCGCGGGCGCGGGTCTGGACGTGGGTTCGGGAGGCGCGTTCGAGGAGGACGCAGTCGATCCCGGCTGCGTGCAGCAGGACGGCGAGAACGAGCCCGGCCGGACCGGCACCGAGGACGACCACGTCTGCTGATTCCCGTAAGGCGCGGGAGTTCTGACTTTGCGTCATAGCGCGTGCAGCATAAGCACGCGAAGATCGCTGAACCTACGCAAGCCATCCCTAGGCGGGAATAGAGTGACAATCAGCCTTGACGTCGGCGGCCCGTGACGACGGGGCCGGGAGCGGCGTCCGGGGCCGGCCGGTGGTGTGCGCCGGGCGTGCGGGTACGAACACACGCCCGGCGCGCACCTCCTACGAGGCGGCCAGGGCCTCCAGGGCCGGGACCGTTTCGGCGGGGGACGGCAGGGCGGCGTTCTCCGCCTGCAGGCGGGTGGCCGCCTCCCGCAGGGCCGGGTCGGTAACCAGGCGGGTCAGCAGCGCGGAGTCCACGTCGTCGGAGGCGGAGCGCAGTGCCGCGCCGGTCGCGGTGAGGGCGTCGGCGTTGGTGAAGTGGTCGGCGCCCTGGGGCAGCAGGAGCTGGGGCAGGCCGGCCTGCAGGGCGGTGAGCAGGGTGCCGGAGCCGCCGTGGTGGATCAGGGCGTCGGAGGTGGTCAGCAGTTCGGCGAGCGGGACCCAGGGCAGCGGGCGGACGTTGTCCGGGAGGGTGCCGAGCGCGGTGAGGTCGGCGTCGCCGACGGCGAGCAGGAACTCGGCGTCCACCGAGGCGGCCGCCTCGATCAGGCGGACGATGGCGCGGACCCCGTCCAGCTCCGTGAGCACGGTGCCCAGGGTGATGGTGACCCGGGGGCGGGTGCCGCGCCCGAGCAGTGCGGCGGGGATCGTACCGCCGCCGTTGTACGGAAGGTAGCGCATCCGCAGGCCGCCCGGGTCGCCGCCGAGCGAGGCGGGGACGATGTTCAAGGCGGTGGGCTCGGCGGGGCCGGAGACCCCGTACGTCTCGTACGCCTCGGTGAAGTTCGCGGCGAGCCGGCCGACCATGTCCAGGCCGGGGGTGGGGCCGAAGTTCTGGATCACCGACGGAATCTTCAGCTTCGCCGCGACCAGCGGGGCGGAGGCCTGGAAGGAGTCGTAGACCAGCAGGTCCGCGCCCCAGTTGCCGGCGACCTCGAGCAGGCCGTCCACGGTGGGCCGGGAAATGAGCGCGAAGCCGCGGGCGGCCCGGTCCAGGATCTGGTCCTGGGACATGTCGGGGGCGACGTAGCGCATCTCCTCGTCGGAGGACTGCTCCATCACGTCCCGTATCGAGCGGCCGTCGCCGATCTCCACGATCGCGAATCCCGCCTCGCGAAGCCGGTCCAGCGGCTGCGAGCCGGCGAACAACACCTCATGACCAGCGGCACGCAAAGCCTGCGCAGTCGGAATCATCGGAAAGAGATGACCGGCTGCAGCCGGACCGGTGAAAAGTACACGCACAGCTGTTCTCCTCGCCTACGACCTGACACTCGGAGGCGCACCGGATGGGCCCGCCCCCGTTCCCATCAGTGAACTGGCCCCGAGGGACGCCGTGTTCCCCGAATCAGGGGCGAAAATCAGACAATCCGGAACTCGCCGAGGGCGGTCGTGTCGGTCGGGTGTCAGGAGGTGTCGGCGCCGTATCGGTGGGGGCCGGCAGGTTCGAGAGGTCCCGCCGGGTCCGTCCGCCCGGGGTCCGAGATCCGAGGAGCGCACATGACGATCACCGTCCGGCCGGGAAGCACCGTGATGTTCACCGGCGATTCGATCACCGACTGCCGGCGGCTGGAGAGCGAGGACGGCCTCGGCTTCGGCTACCCGCTGCGCATCGCGGGCGAGTGGGGGCTGCGGCACCCGGACCGGCCCGTGACCTGGCTGAACACCGGGACCGGCGGCAACAAGGTGCGGGACCTCGAAGCGCGCTGGCGGAGCGACGTGCTCGACGCGCGCCCGGACGTGGTGTCGGTCCTCGTCGGGGTCAACGACATGGGCTGGCACACGATCGACCCGGAGGGGTACGTGATCCCCGCGGCCGAGTTCGAAGCGGGCTACGACCGTCTGCTCGCGCCCCTCGCCGAGGCGGGCACGGAGCTGATCCTCATCGAGCCGTTCCTGCTGCCGATCCACGGCGTCGTCGAGGCCGGCGGCGGCGGTGTGCAGATCGGGGAGAAGGAACGCAAGGAATGGCGTGCCGATCTGGATCCGAAGATCCGGGTCGTGCGCGGGCTCGCCCGCAGGTACGGAGCGCAGCTGCTCGAAGCCGACGCCATGTTCGCCGAGCTCGCCGCGGCGACCGCGGCCGGGCCGGAGCACTGGGCCGCCGACGGTGTCCACCCGACCCCGGCCGGCCATGCCGCACTCGCGGCGGCCTGGCTGCGGCTGGTCGCCTGACCCGGCCGCCCCGCCGGCAACGCGAAAACGCCCGGTCCGGGAGGTCCCGGGCGGGCGTTTTCGTGCGTGGGGCTGTCCGCTGGCGGCTTAGTACCAGTGGTGGGTCTGCCAGAAGTTCCAGGCGCCGACGGGGCTGCCGTAGCGGGAGTTCATGTAGTCCAGGCCCCACTTGATCTGGGTGGCGGGGTTGGTCTTCCAGTCGGAGCCGGCGGAGGCCATCTTCGAGGCCGGGAGGGCCTGGACCAGGCCGTAGGCGCCGGAGGAGGAGTTCGTGGCGGTGTGGTTCCAGCCGCTCTCGCGGGAAACGATGTTGTTGAAGGCCGCGAACTGCGCCGGGTCCTTGATCATCTGCTGGGCGATCGCCTTGGCGCTCGTCGGGGCCGCCTGGGCGGGAACCGTGGCGAGCATGGTGCCGGCGACGCCCAGGGCGACGATGGAGCCGGCGAGGGTCTTCTTGGAGGCGGCGATGCGGCGGATGACGTGGGACACGGAGGAAACCTTCCGACGGGGACAAGGACGGTCGCGGCATGCCGGGGGCATGCGTGAGCCCTTCACGCGGTGGAGAGGGGTTCGTCGGGCGGGGGCCGTGGTGGCCCGCCGCCGTGGCGACATCACCAGTTAGACAGGCCGGCGGGGCGCTGGCAACGTCCCCCCTTACTAGCGGGCTTCGCAGCGCCCGGCCCCGGATCAGGGCTCCGGGCCGCGGGGGAACGGGGTGGGCGGCCTACTAGAGCCGCTCGTATGTGACGTGGGTCCTATGGGGTGAGTCACCGGCAGGAGGCCCGAATGTCACGTTCCGTTGCGGTCCGCTACACGAAAAGGGCTGTGCGCCAGGCCACCCTCAACGCGAACCGAAGGAAACGGGCACCTCGAACGCCGCTTTCCGCACCACCGCCCCGCCCCGCCGCTTCCTCGCCCCCCGCCTCCCCCGCCCCCCGTTTCAGCGGGCCCGCAGGAGCCGGTGGTGGACGCGGGCGCCCAGGACGGCGCCCAGGACCGGTGCCGCGAGGTAGATCCACAGGCCGGCGGTGGCCCCGGACAGCAGCGCGGGTCCGAACTGGCGGGCGGGATTGGCGGCGCCGCCGCTCAGGGGGCCCAGAACGGCGATGATCGCGCAGACGAGGAGCCCCAGGGCCGCGGGGAACCATCGTCCGCGAGCCGGGTGCGTGAGGAAGAAGCCGATCATCAGGGTGACCACGACCAGGCAGCCGCCCTCGGCCGCGAAGACGGTCCAGCCGTTCCACGACGGGGCCGCGGCCGCCGCGCCGTAGCCGACCCGCGCGACCGCCGGCCCCCAGACGAGCCGGGCCAGAACCGTCCCGGCGACCGACCCGCACAGCTGCGCGACGACGTACGCGGCCACGCCCCGGCCGGGGAAGACCCCCAGCCGCCACAGCGCGAGGGTGACCGCGGGGTTCATGTGCGCGCCCGAGCACCGGCCCCACGGCGAGAGGAGCAGCCCGAAGACGAGCGCGCCGGTCAGCGCGCCCACCACGAGGAGGGCCGGCCGGAGGCCCTCGAGGAGGAGCGGGGAAGCCGGATCGAGCACCCAGCGGATGATCGTGACCACGGCGAACATGAGCGCCGCGGTCAGGGCGAACTCGTACAGGGGGTAACCGGAACCGATGGGTACGGTTTGCACCGGCACCCGCACCGGAACCGGCGCTGGCACCGGCACCGGCACCGGCACCGGCCCCCGGACGTGACCCGCGTCCGCTCCGGACGCGGCGGCCGGGGAACCGGCCTTGGACATCTCGGCTCCGCTCATGGGTTCTCCCTTCGATCGGGCGGCCTCGGCGCTCGGGCTGCGCGCAGGTGCGCCCGTCGAGGAAGCCTGCTGCACTCCGGGGCCGCACGGTGCGCGTACACGCCGACGGGCGGGAACGGATCGGGTGCGGACGCGGAGCCGCAGCCTCCGGGCCCCGCCCCCGGGCGTCGCCCCGGGTTTGCGGATTGCGTTCGCAGCGTCTGCAACGCAGGGTCGGCCGCCTCCGGGCCGACGGGCCGCGAAAGGCCGCGGAGGCCGGGGCCGGGCGGGGCCGCCGCGGCGCCCCCGCCCCCTGGCGGGCGGGACAACCGGCCAACCTGACACCGGCGTTGCCGTCGGTCCGTGACGGCGCGGACACTCATGGTGCACCGCGACGCTCCTTCGGATGCCCCGCCCACGAACCGTCTGTTCCCGGGGGCATTCCGCTCGTCGACCGCGGGCGCCGCCCGGTCGGCGCCGTCTTCGCGGTTCTGCAATCCCCCCAGCCACGAGAGGAAATCCGCATGTCCGAAACCTCTGCCACGCCCGGGTCCAACCACCTCGACCTGGACCTGGACCTCGACCTCAGCGAGCTGACCGTCACCGCGCTGAGCGACACCGCCGCTCTGCCCGAGAACGGCGCCTCGTGGGGCTCCTGCTCCTGTCAGGGCTCGTCCTCCTGCGCCCAGCCGCAGGTGGAGACGCCCACCGCCTGACGGCTGTGACGTGGCCGCTCCCGTGCGGCCGGCCCCCCGGCCGGCCGCACGGCCTGCGGCCCGTGGGCCTGCCCATCCGGAACGGGCCCGAGCCGCAGGACAGCTCACAGTCCCAGACCGCACCACGGGAGCCCGCCTTGCCGCACCCCGCCCAGCCAGCCGCAGCGCACCCCGTCGCGCCCGTGTCGGGGACCGCCCCGTACGCGCTGGTCCGCACCACGGTGACGGCGCATCCCGCACAGCCGGACGAGGCCGCGCCCGTACGGACCCTGCTCGAGCGGCTCACCGCCCTCACGGCACAGGAGGACGCACTGCGCCCGGCCCTGTGCGACGACCTCTTCGCCTCCCGGTCCGGCCACGGCGAGGAGTTCCACCGCCAGGTGGTGCTCCCGCTGCGCCGGGCGCTGCACAACGGCCGCGTCCCCCGGCCCGCCCTGCTGGACCGCCTCGGCGATCTGCCCGTACGGGTGCCCCGTCTCCGCGCCTGGCTGAACCTGCGCGAGCTGCGCGACGTACTCCTGACGGACCTGGTCGCGGCCGTCCCGGGCGCCCTGGCCGCCGAGCGCTCCGCCCTCGCGCAGCTGTGCCGCTCCCCCGGTTTCACCCGGGCCGTCGCGCTCACCAGTGCCGATCTGTTGCGCGCGGTGTCCCGGGCCGCCCGGGACGAGGGCGGGCGCAGGGCCCGCAAGGAGGAGCCCTCGGTACTGCGGCACGCCCTGCGTGCCAGCACGAAGACCAGCCCGCTGTCCTGGTTCACCGCCGTGGGGTGGTCCGGCGCGGAACCGGTACGGACACCGCCACCGCTCCCGCCGCTGCGGTCGGTGGTGCGGGAGCACCGGACGCTCGTCGAGGCGCTCGCCCGCGCGCTGCTGGACGAGCCGCGCCGCCGCCGCACGCTCCCCCATCGCATGACCAGCAGCGCGCGGCACACCGCCGACGGGCAGGCCCTGTACACGCGGGACCACACGTTCTTCGCGGGCGGCCGGTACCTCGTCACCCACGAGGAGGCGGTCGAGCTCGCCGCCCGCCCCGCCCTGACCGCGCTCGACGCGCTCGCGGCCGCGCCCGCGACCCCGGACGAACTGGCGGCCCGGCTCGGTCCGGCCCTCGGCCGTCCCGGCGCGGACCCCGCCGTCGGCCGCTTCCTCGGCCGGCTCGCCGACGGCGGCCTGCTGGTGCCGGTGACACCCGTCGATCCTCAGCACCCGTACCCCTTGCGCGCGCTGGCCGACTGGCTGCGGCAGTGGCCCGAGGACGCGGCCCTGTCCGACCGGATCGAGCGGCTCGCCGCCGACACCGGCGCCTTCGCGAAGGCGCCGGCCGAGGAGCGGCCCGCCCTGCTCGCCGGCCTGGCGGACCGCTGGCGCCGCCTTCTGGCCGACGCCGGCCGGCCCGTGCCCGCCGACGCCGCCCCGCTGAACGTGCTGTCCGAGGACGTGCTCGCCGCAGGCGCGCTCGCGGCAGGCGGGCCTTCGTACGCGCCCCGCGCGTGCGCGCCCTCCGAGGACGCGCCCTCCGACGACCTGCCCGGCGTCCTCGCACGCGGCGACCGCGCGCACGCCGCCGCACACCCGGCCTCCTCCACCGCGGGGCCCGGCCTGCTGACCGGCGCGGACCGGGCCGTGCTCGGTGAACTGACCGCCCTGGCCGAGCTGTTCGACCTCGGCCACCTGATGCGGCGGTCCGCGCTGGAGCGCTTCACCGCCCGCTACGGGCACGGCGGGACCTGTCCGGCCCCCTGGGAGTTCGGCGCCGACACCGCCGCCGCGTGGGAGGAGTCCGCCCGCCTCGCCGCCCGGCCCTCCGACGACCCGGGACTCTCCCCCGAGCTGGCCGAACTGGCCCTGCTGCGCGAGGAGTTCGTCCAGCACGTACGGAACGCCGCGGCGGCCGCGCCCGGCGGCCGGGCCGAGGAGGTCGTCCTGCCCGCCGAGGAGGTCCGCGCACTCGCCGCCCGGCTGCCCGGCTGGACCACCGCCCGCCCGCTCAGCTACGCCTGGTTCGTCCAGAGCGCCCGGAGCACGCAGAACGCCCGGAGCGCCGGCGAGGGCGCCGGCGGCCTGCTCTGCGTCAACCACGTCTACGGCGGCTGGGGCCGCTTCACCAGCCGCTTCCTGGACGATCTGCCCCCCGGGGCCGCCGCCGAGGTGGCCCGCGCGATCCGCCGCGGCCTCGGCGACGGCGCCCGCGCGGCCCAGGTCCGGCCGGTCGGCGGGTTCAACGCCAATCTCCATCCGCTGCTGGTCGGCGAGGAGATCGGCCCCGACCGGTACCGCAGCGCGCTCGCCGAAGCCGATGTGGAGTTGGTCCACGACCCGGAGTCCGACCAGCTCCGGCTTCGGGTGCGGGCCACCGGCGAACCCCTCGACGTCCTCTACCTGGGCTTCCTCGCCCCGGTCATGCTGCCGCAGCGCCTCGCGCCGTTCCTCTGCGACCATCCGGCCGGCGTCGTGGACTTCCGGCGGCTCCTCCCCCGCCACACCCTGGCCGTCCCCGGCGGCGAGGTGCGGCGGACCCCTCGGCTGCGTCACGGACACGCGGTGCTGGCCCGGCGCCGCTGGCACCTGCCCGAAGGGGTGGTGGCCGCGCTCCGCGCCGACCTCGCGGCGGACCCCGGCGAGATCCCGGCCGCAGCCGCGGCCCGTTGGCGTGCCCTGCTGGGGCTGCCCGAGCAGTTGTTCCTGCACCCGGTCCCGGAGCCCCCCGCCGGCCGCCCCGCCGAGGACTTCGTACGGAGTCTGCGCGCGCCGAAGCCGCAGGCCCTGGACCTGGGCAGCCCCCTGCACCTGCGCTGCCTCTCCGGCTGGCTGGCCCGCCATCCGCGCGGGGCGGTGCTGGAGGAGTCGCTGCCCGTCTTCGGCGGCCGGAGCCGCCCCGCGCACGCGGTGGAGCTCGTCGCCGAGACCTACCGGCCCGCCCGCACCCCGTCCAGCATCCGCCGAGGAGACACCCCATGAACGCCCCGACCACCGGCCCGGACACCGCGCGGTCCGACGCGCCCGCCGTCACCGCCCTCGACGTGGTCGTCCACCACTACGAGCCGGTCAAGGCCCCTCTGCTGCGCGACGCCGTGCTGCCGCTGGCCCGGCGGGCCGCCGCGGACGGGCTGACCGTCCACGTCGAACGCCACTGGCTGCACGGCCCGCACCTGCGGCTGCGGCTGCGCGGCCGCCCCGACGCGGTGGCCGCCACGGCCGGGCGCACCGCCGCCGCGCTGCGCGCCCACGTGGCCTCGCACCCGTCGCGGGCCGCCGCCGACGGGGAGCGCATGCTGGCGCAGGCCGCGGAGGCGGGGCGGGCCGAGCTGATCCCGCCCCCGTACGGTCCGCTCGTGCCCGACAACACCGTACGGGTGGAGCCGGTGGACCTGACCTCCCTGAACGCGCTGATCGGCCCGGACGGGGTGCGGCTGCGCGAGGAGCTGCTGGCGCTGGGCCTGCCCGCCCTCGCGGCGGGCACCGCTTTCCTCGGCGAGCGCGCGGACACGTCCGCCGCCCGGGTCGAGTTCGTCGTGGCGGCCCTCGCGGCCCATGCGGCCGCGCACCCCGAAGGACTGGTCGGCGGCCACTACTCGTACGTGTCCCACCTGGAGGACTTCCTCGTCCAGGAGGACCGCGACGGGCGGGTGCGGGCGGCCTTCGACCGCCGCTGGGAGGCGGTGGGCGAGCAGATCTCCGCGCTGGTGGGACGGATCGCGGGCGGGGGCGCGGCCGGCTGGGAGCGGGCCTGGGCCGACTGGTCCGCCGGGGCCTGGCGGATCGCGGAGGAACGGCTCGCGGCGGGCGCGGACTTCACCGGGGTGCGCCAGGAGTACCTGGAGCGGGCCGCGGCGCTGGGCGACCGGGCCACCGCCGAGCGCTGGGACCGCAAGGCGCGGACCCGGTACAGCGAGTTCCACCGGCTGCTGCACCGCTCGGACCCGCAGGGCGCTATGTGGAGCCGCCCCGACTACCTGGTCCACCGGGCCTGCACGAACGGGCTGTACCGGCTCCTGACCATCTGCGATGTCCGGCCCGTGGAGCGCTACCTCGCCGCCCACCTCGTGGTACGGAGCGTGCCGGAACTCACCGGGCACCGGTGGCAGGCGCGCGTCGACGAGGTCATCACCGCCGTGGAGGGGGCGCCGTGACCGGCGCCGGACCGGGGCGCCTGCGACTGCGGCCCGGGGTGGCGGTCACCCCGCTGCGGGAGGGTCTGCACCTGCGCGGGCGGGACGGGAGCGTGACGCTCGAGGGGAGCAAGGCCCTGCCCGCCCTGTGGGAGCTGCTGTCCGAACGCCTCGGGTACGGATCCGGGTCCGCGTCCGGGTCCGCGTCCGAGGTCGCGTCCGAGGTCGCGTCCGGGTCCGGGTCCGCGTCCGGGGACGTGCCGGGCGCGGGCGGGGAGGCGGGCCGGCGCCGTCTCGATCCGGCCGATCCCCGGGTCGAGAGCGCGCTGGCCGCGCTGACCGCGCAGCTGCACGCGCACGACCTGCTCGCCGAGTACCCGGCCGCAGGGGCCGAACCCCCCACCTGGCTGGGGGCCTCCACGCACCGGCCCGGACCCGCGGCCGCGGCCCTGGCCGCCGCACGGCCCGTGGTCGCGGCGGCCGATCCCGGCGGGCCGCTCGCCACCGCGCTGATCGGCGTCCTGGACCGCGCGGGGACCCCGCCGCAGGTGTACCGCGACAGGGGCCTGCCCGCCGGGCGGGTGGTGGCGGTCGCGGGCACCCCGCCGGTGGCCGTGGCCGTGGCCCGTACCGCCGCGGGCGGCTTCGTCACGGCCGTGGCCGAGCCGGAACGCACCCGTACGGACGCCGAGTCGATCGCCGTACGCCTGCGCACCGACACCGACACCGCCACCGCCACCGGCTCGGCGGACGCCCGGGCGACGGCCGGGGCTCCGGCGGCCCTCACGGCGCTGCTGGCCGGGGCCGCGGCGCAGCGGCTGCTGTGCGCGGTGGCCGGTCTGCCCGATCCGGCCGTCCGGGAGGAGGACCCGCAGCTGCTGCCGGACCGTCCCGCCGTACTGGTCGCCCTGGCCCGGCCCCCGCACGCGTCCTACCGTCCCTGGGTCGCCGGGCCGGCCGGCCCCGCTTCCCCCGCCCTCGCCCCCGCCGGCGATCTGGCCGAGACGCTGCGCCGCATCGGGGCACTGGGCGACCCGTACCTGGGGGTGCTCGACGCACCGCTGCCGGGGGACCTCCCCCAGTTGCCCGCCTCCCTCGCGCTCTGCACTTCGGTGGCCGGACCGCTGGTGGCCGGGGGGCCGCGGACGGACCTGGCCCGGGTCTCCGCGGCGTGCCGCGCGGCCGAACTGCGCCTGGGCGAAGGGCTGCCGGGCCCGGTGGCGGTCGGCGCCGGACCGGGGCACGCCCTGGGGCGCGCCCTGCGCCGGGCCGCCCTCGCCGCCATGGGGTCCCGGGGCCCCGGCCGCGCCGTGGAGGAGGAGGAATGGCGCGGCCATCCGCAGGCCCGCCACTGGTGGACCGTACTGACCCGGCACCTGGGGCTCGCGCGGGAGATGACGGTTCACCGGCTCCCCGCGGAGCGGGCGTACCTGGCCGTCGTACGGGACCCGGCGGGCCGTGCCGGTACCGCGGCGGTGGCCGCCCGCGCGGTGGAGGCGACGGCCGCCGACGCCGCGGCCCTCGCCGCGCTCGGTGCGGTGACCCGGGCCATGGCCGCCGGGCACGGTCCGGCCGGGGCGGTGCACACCGCCTTCAGCGGGGCCGAGGCACCGCTCGCCGTGGCGGGAGCCGAGCAGGCGGCCTGGACGGACGAGGGGTGGACCGACCGGTGGCTGGCCGGGATCACCCGCCGGGAGCCGGAGCTGTGCGCGGCGCTGGCCCGGCTGACCGGGCTGACCGGGCGGCTCCCCGAGCCCTGGCGGCCGGGCGGGGCGGAGCTCGCCGGCGGCGGAGCGGCCCGGTCGGCCGATCCGGTCCTGGCCGCCCTGCACACCTGCGGATTCACCGTTCTGGCCGGGTGGGGAGGAGCCCGATGACCGGGATCACGGCGCAGCGGCCCGGGACGGCTGCCGGCGCGAAGGTGGTGGCCACCGCCGCCGGCCCCGTGCCCGTCCTGGGTCCGGCCGAGGCGCTGGAGACCACCGGCGGCGCCGCCGTCGTCCACCTCACCTCCTGGACGCTGGAGCTGGCGGAGCGGCTCAGCCGCCACGCGCTGGCCCGTCCCGTACGGCTGGTACCGGTGCGCGAGGACGGTGCGCTGACCGTGATCGGGCCCGTGCTGGAGCCGGGGGCGCGGGCGTGCCTGGCCTGCGTCGAGTACCGGCGACTGGCCACCGCCGGCGGCCGGGTGCCCTGGCAGAGCCCCCGGATGGCGCTGGCCGGCACCGGCACCCCGGCCATGGCGGAGGCGGCCCTGCTCCTCGCCGCCGACCTCCTGGAGCCGGGGCCCGACGCGGAGGCGGAGGCGGAGGCGGGCGGCGCCTCGCCGGCCACCGTCCACATCGTGCAGAGCCACCGGGGCACCTGGTCCACCCACGGCGTCCGCCCGGTCGGCGGCTGTCCGGTGTGCCGGCCGCTGCCGGCCGACTCCCCGGCGGCGGCCGGCTTCCCGGACGCGCCGCTGCCGCTGCCCGACCCCGCCGTGCTGCGCGGCCCCAACGACCGTACGGAGGCGGACCGGTTGCGGGCCGAGCTGTACGACGAGCGGTTCGGCCCGGTGCGCCGCCTGTTCCGCACCGAGGACTCCGCCTTCGCCCTCACCACCGCGTGGGTGACGGACGGCCGTCCGGTCGACGACGGCGGGTACGGGCGCGCCGCCGACTTCCGCTCCAGCGAGCGGGTGGCGTTGTTCGAGGGGGTGGAGCGGCTGGCCGGGATGCGCCCGCTGGGCCGCCGTACGGTCCTGCGCGCATCGTTCGCCGAGCTGGGCCCGGAGGCCGCCGTGGACCCCGTCCGGCTCGGTCTGCCCGACCCGGCCCACCGGGGCGACCCCGCCTCCCACTCCGTCCCGTACCACGCCGACCTGCAGCTGGACTGGGTGTACGGCTGGTCGCTCACCGACGGCCGGGCCCGGGCGGTGCCCGAGCACGTGGCGTACTGGGACCTGGCGCGGGGTCCCGGCCGGGACCGGGTGGTCTACGAGTCCTCGAACGGCTGCGGGCTCGGGAACAGCCCCCAGGAGGCCGCGCTCTACGGGCTGTTCGAGGTGGCGGAACGGGACGCCTTCCTGATGGCGTGGTACGCGCGGACGCCGCTGCCCGGCATCGCGCTGCCCGCCGACGACCCGCTGGTGGCCGCCCTGGCCTCGCGGGCCGCGCTGATGGGCTACCGACTGAGCCTGCTGGACGCCACCAACGACCTCGGCATCCCGGCGGTGGTCTCGCTCTGCCGCTACGAGGGGGGGCACCCCGGCGCTCCGCGCGCCTTCCTGGCCGCCGGCGCCCATCACGATCCGCGCGCCGCGATCCGCTCGGCGGTGGCGGAGGTCGTCACGAACGTGCAGGACTCCGTGCACCGGCCGGCCGGTCCGGGCGGGGCGCGCGATCCGGAGCGGCTGCGCCCCATGCTGCGGCGGCCCGAGCTGGTGGTCGGCCTCGACGACCACGTCGGCCTGAACACGCTGCCCGAGGCGCAGCCCCGGCTGGAGTTCCTGTTCTCAGGCGTCCGGGGCGATGTCCGGGAGGTCCCCTGGCAGGAGCGGTGGCCGGGCGCTCCGACACCGGTGGCCGACCTCACCCGGCTGCTGACGGAGACGGTCGCCCGGCTGGCGGCCGAGGGGCTGGAGGTGGTCGTCGTCACGCAGGACGAGCCGGGGATCCGGGACCGGCTGGGTCTGTACTGCGCCAAGGTGATCGTGCCCGGCACCCTCCCGATGACGTTCGGCCACGTCAACCGCCGCACGCTCGGGCTGCCCCGGCTGCTGGAGGTGCCCCACCGGCTGGGGCGCACCGCCCGTCCGCTGCTCCACGACGAGCTCCCCTTGTACCCGCACCCGTTCCCGTGAGGACGATTTCGATGACCGAAGTCCCGTACGCGACCGCTTCCCCAGCCGGGGCGGCAGCCTCCGCACCGGCTCCGCCGGGAGGCTGGCAGAGCCTGCACCTGACCCTGCACACCGACGGCGCGGGCACCGACGCCTTCGTGACCGGGGCGCTCGCGCCCCTGATGGACGGCCGGTACGGGGCGGGGCCCGACGGCGGCGCCTGGTTCTTCATCCGCTACCACGAGGGCGGGCCCCATCTGCGGATCAGGTTCCGCGGTGGCGCGGGGTCCGCCGGGGACGCGGCCGCGGACGCGGCCGAACTCGCCTCGGAGCTGGCGCTGTCGGCTGCCGAAACCACCGCCGCCGGTTCTTGGCCCGGCCGGCACGGGGAGGTGCGCGCGGCTCCGTACGAGCCGGAGACCGAGCGCTACGGCGGCCCGGCCGCGCTCCCGGTGGCCGAGGAGGTGTTCGTGCACTCGACGCGCGCGGCCGTGGCCGCCCTGCGCGCCGTGCCCGGGCGGGCCGACCGGCTGCGGCTCGCCCTGGACCTGGCCCACGCCACGGCGTACGCCCTGGGCCTGGACGAGCTGGAGGCGGCGGGCTGGCTGCGCCGGCACGCCGCCTCCTGGCGCTGGGCCGCCGAGGTGCGGCCGCTGCCCGGAGCCGCCGTCCACACCCGGGTCAACACGGTGTTCGCGGCGCAGCGCACGGGCCTGGCGCTGCGGGCCCGGGCCGTCCGCGCCGGGCTGGCCGACGGCTCCGCCGATCCCTGGCTCGTGCAGTGGTCCCGGCAGGTGCGCGCGGCCGACGCCCGGCTGCGTACGGCCGTGCCCGAGGCGGACCGGCCGGACGCGCCGGTGCGGGCGCGGCGCCGGCTGTGGGTGTGGGCCTCGCAGCTCCACATGCTGTTCAACCGGCTGGGGGTCGCCCCCGACGAGGAGCGGGCCGTCTGCCGGCTCGCGGGGCGCGCCCTGCTGGAGACGGGCGACGGGGGCGGCTTCTTCGGCGCCGGCCCGCGCGCGGCCGACTACCAGTACCTGGAGCAGAGCAAGTTCCAGATCGGCCGTGCGCAGGACACCGCCGTACGGAGCATCGCCCGGCCCGGCGCGGCGTCCGGCCACCGGCCCGAGACCGAACGGGAGCTTCCCGCCGCCCCGCTGCCGGAGCTGTCCCTCGCCGCGGCGCTGCGCAGCCGCAGCTCGGCGCGCGGGGCTCTGCGGGGGCCGCTCACCGCGCAGGAGCTGGGCGGGGTGCTGTGGCACGCGCACGCGCCGAGCCACGTCTCCCGGCAGGCCCTGGCCGACGGCACGGAGCGCGCCGTCCAGCACCGCCCGTACCCGAGCGCGGGCGCCCTCTACAGCGTCCGGGTACGGCTGCTGGCCCTCTCCGTGGCGGGGCTGGCCCCCGGTACGTACCACTGCATGCCGGAGCGGCGCTCGCTGGTCGCCCTCGGACCGGCGCCGGACCTCGGCGCGCTCAAGGCCCTGTCCTCGTACCTCTCGCGGCCGGCCGGGGACCCGGACGGCGTCGGGATCGACGAGGCGCCGGCCGTGCTGGCCATCCACCTGGACCTCGGGCTGCTCCGCCGCCGCTACGGCTTGCGGGCGCTGCGGCTGGGCCTGCTGGAGGCCGGGCACCTGGCCCAGAACCTGCAGCTCACGGCCGGCGCGTTCGGGCTGGCCACGATCCCGCTCGGCGGTCTGCAGGACGACTTGGCGCACGAGCTGCTGGGCCTGGACGATCTCGACGAGCCGATCCAGTACCTGCTGCCGCTCGGACGCGCGGAGGGGAGGGGATCCGCCACGTCGTGAGGGCCGACGCCCGTCCGGATCGGCCGCATATGATTCCCGGGGCCCGGACGGGCCGAAGACCGAGGAGGAGCCGTGGCCCAGCGCCCGGAGCGCGCCGACGCCCAGCGCAACCGAGAGGCCGTACTGGCTGCCGCCGACGCCCTCTTCGCCGCCAGCGCCAGCCCCCGTACCGTGTCGATGGACGACATCGCGACGGCCGCTGGCGTGGGCAAGGGCACCCTCTTCCGCCGCTTCGGCGACCGCGCCGGCCTGATCGGCGCCGTGATCGCCTCCCGCCTCGAACCCCTGCACCGGGCCGTGGGGGAGGCACGGGACGCGGCGGGGTCCTCGCCGCGCCGACGGGTGCTGACGCTCCTCGACGCCTCGCTGAGCTTCAAGATCGAGAACCGGAACCTGATGGCGGCCGCGGAGGACGCCGGCCTCAGCAGCCCCTACACGGCCGAGCACTACGGCTGGTGGCACGGGATGCTGCGCGAGGCGCTGGGACAGGTGGACGGCGTCCACGACGCCGACTTCACCGCCCACGCCCTGCTCGCCGCCATCCGCGCGGACCTCGTGGCCCACCTGCTCGACGAGCGGAAGATGACCCCCGAAGGCCTGCGCTCCGCGCTCGCGGCGTACGTCGACAACGTCCTGGGCCCCGGCCCCGGACCCGCACCGACCGGCCCGCGCACGCGGGCATGACGGCCCGGCAGGAAGGGAAACCGTGAGGAAGCGAACGCCACTGCTCGTCGCCGCCGGTGCGGCACTGGCCCTGGGGTCCTCCGTCCCCCTCGCCGACGCCGCGCCCGCCGCGAAGGCACCCGCGGCGAAGGCGCCGGAGGACTTCGTCGCGCTGCGATCCGTCGATCCGTCGATCGTCCAGGACATGCGCTACGCCACGAAGGTCAACTTCACGGGGCGGCGCATCGACGGCTACCGGGATCCCCTGTGCATCCTCACCCGGCCGGCCGCCGAGGCGCTGCACCGGGCGCAGGAGCGGCTGCTGCCGCAGGGGTACGCGCTGAAGGTGTACGACTGCTACCGGCCGCAGCGGGCCGTCGACCACTTCTCGCGGTGGGCGAAGGACCTCGGGGACGAGCGGATGAAGGCCGAGTTCTACCCGCGGGTGGCCAAGGACCGGCTCTTCGCGGACGGCTACATCGCGGAGAAGTCGGGCCACAGCAGGGGCAGTACGGTGGACCTGACGATCGTCCGGCGGGACCCGCAGGCGGCCGCCGGCCCACCGGTGCGGCCCGCCGGCCCCTGTTACGCGCCCCAGGACGAACGGCGCCCCGACGACTCGGTGGACATGGGGACCGGGTTCGACTGCTTCGACACCCTCGCGCACACCGACGACCCGCGGATCCAGGGCGTCCAGCGGACGAACCGGCAGCTCCTGAAGGGCACCCTGGCCGCCGAGGGCTTCGTCAACCTGCCCGAGGAATAGTGGCACTTCACGTACAAGCCGGAGGCGTATCCCGACACCTACTTCGACTTCCCCGTGGCGTACCGATCGGTGTGCGGGAACTGACCGGGCCCGTGACCGGGCCCGGTCCCGGACCGACCCCGGTCACGGCGCACCGGGTCAGGCGGTCCGGGGTGCGGCCTCCTCCAGTTCGTCCACGGTGCCGGACATGACGGTCCGGAGGTGCGCGGTGAGGTGTTCCGCGGGCCAGTCCCACCAGGCGACGGCGAGCAGACGGGCGATGTCGGCGTCGTCGTAGCGGGTGCGGACGAGTCCGGCCGGGTTGCCGCCGACGATGCCGTAGTCGGGGACGTCCTCGACGACCACGGCACCGGACGCGATGATCGCGCCGTGTCCGATGCGCACCCCGGGCATGACCATGGCGCCGTAGCCGATCCAGACGTCGTTGCCGACGACGGTGTCCCCCTTGCCGGGCAGGCCGGTGAGCAGGTCGAAGTGCTCGGCCCAGGAGCCTCCCATGATGGGGAAGGGGAAGGTCGAGGGGCCGTCCATGCGGTGGTTGGCGCCGTTCATGATGAACCGCACCCCGGTGCCCAGAGCGCAGAACTTCCCGATGACCAGCTTCTCCGGCCCGTAGTGGTACAGGACGTTGCGGGTCTCGAAGGCGGTCGGGTCGTCCGGGTCGTCGTAGTACGAGTACTCCCCGGCCTCGATCAGCGGCGAGGTCACCAGCGGTTTCAGCAGCACCACGCGCGGCTGGTCCGGGAACGGGTGGAGAACGGTCGGGTCCGCGGGAAGACGATCCATGGCAGCCACTGTCCCAGGTCGCCCCCGGGAACCCCGTCAGGTGGTCGGCGGGGTCCAGTCGGCGGGCAGGCCGGACTGGGCGAGGACGGCGGCCAGGCTGTAGTGGTCCTGGTCGGAGGCGATCCGGCAGTGGTTGCCGTCGAGGTCGAGCACGGTGGTCATCGGCACGGCGAAGGGCTTGGGCGCACCCTTGAGGTGGCCGGCGTAGACGGACCGGACGGTGATCCGGTCGCCCTCGACGCGGGTGGAGCGGACGGTGACGTGGACGCCCGCGATCAGGGCGTCGGCGCGGGCCTTCCACCCCGAGATCTCCTTCCGGCCGCGGAAGGTGACGCCCACGGCTTCGTCCGTGTAGACGCCGTCGGCGGTGAACAGGGCTCCGAGCGCCTGGGGTTCGGTGCCGTTCCAGGCGCGGGCCCAGTCGGTGACGATCCCCGGCGAGGCGGGCCGGCCGGCGTCCTGGGCGGCGTAGGCGGTGGCGGCGGTGGCGGACAGGGCCACGGCGGCGGTCAGGACGGTCAGCGTGCGGACGGCGCGGTACGCCATGGTGGACGCTCCTTCGAGTACGGGTGCGGTGCGGGCACGGACGCCGCGGAGGGGGAAGAGGGGACCGCGGCGCCCGCGGCCTCAGGCTCGCCCCGGACGGTGTCCACTCTCCAGGCCCCGCGGGGGCGGTGACTGTCCAGCACTGCCCGCTCCTGTCCACCGGTTCCGGGCGCGGTGCGACGCGCCGGTGCCCGGTACGGAAGGTCCGTACCGGGCACCGGGCGCTGTCGGCGGCTGCGCACGCCCTAGGGGGCGTCTTGCCGATCACGCCGGGCTCGCGGTGGCGGGCACCGCGCCTCGCCGCGTTGTCCTCGGTCGCCGACGTCCCCCAGCTACCGCTGGGAGGTGCCCCCACCGCGTCGACTCCCTCGTCCGCCTTGCGATCCACGGCGCCCACCACCGCTCCCTGATCCGGCCTGATCGACAAGACACCCCCTAGCCGATGCGGGTGATCCTGGTCGTGAAGGAGGGCTCGGCCAGGCCGGTGCCGAGCGCCACGGGGACGCTCTTCGCACCCTCCCCGGCGCCGACCGTGAGGACCCCGACCTCCGTTCCCGCCTTTCCCGCGTGCGGGGTGCCGGAGGCCCCCGGCCGGAGGGTGAGCTGCAGCTGCTGCCCCGGAACGCCGATGACGTTCAGGTCCTTCGTGGCCACCACGGGCGTACGGCCGCCGAGCCCGTCGTCCACGTGGCCGACCGTCTGGCCCTTGCGGATCACCGGAGCCGAGTCGAGCGCCTGCCGCACCGCCTCGATGATCTTCTTGCTGTTGGCCAGCACGAGCTTCAAGCTGTTCTCGCCGTTGAGGTCCGGGCCGTCCGCGTGCTGGTCCATGAGCGTGCCGACGATCAGCGGGGTCTCGTCACCGACCGACTTGTACGCCGCCCACATCAGCGTGCCGCCCGCGGGGGTGCTGGACCCGGTCTTGATGCCGCGGATGCTCAGGCCGTTGGCCGAGAGCAGGGTGTTGTTGTTGATGAGCGGCGTGGACAGCCCCTTGATCTCGGCGCTCGGCAGTGCGACCACCGCACGGAACGCCTCGTCCTTCATCACGGCCTCGGCCAGCTTCAGCTGGTCGGCGGCCGTGCTGACGGTCGCGGAGTCCAGGCCGCTGGGGTCCGTGTACGTGGTGTTCTCCATGCCGAGCTCCTTGGCCGCGGCGTTCATCTTCGCCACGAAGGCCGCCTCGGAGTCGGCGCCTGCGTCCCAGCGCGCCAGCAGCCGGGCGATGTTGTTGCCCGAGGGGATCATGAGCATCTTCAGCATGTCCTGCTGGCTGAACTTCGTACCGGCGGTGAGCCCCTCGACCCGGGACTCGTGCTCCGCGGTGCCGTCCGCCACGGCCTTCGCGTCGATCTCGATCTGGGGGCCGGCCTCGCCCTTGCGCAGCGGGTGGCCCTTGAGGATCACGTAGGCCGTCATCACCTTGGCGACGCTCGCGGTGGGGACGGGCTTCTGCTCGCCGAAGCTGCCGATGTCGCCGGTGCCGGGGACGCGTACGGCGCCCTGGCCCTTGGCGGGCCACGGTACGGAGAACTGCCCGGCGATGGTGTGCCCTTGCTCCGCCGCGACGAGCTGGGGGGCGGGCAGCGGGCGCAGCAGCTGCGCGCCGGTGGCCGCGCCGGCCAGGAGCAGCAGGATCGGGGTCCAGATCTTCACGCGCCGGACGGCGGTGCGGCGCGGGGTCTCGGGCGGGGGCGTGGTGTTGGTGAGCTCGGCGAGCAGGTCCAGCGGGGGCTGCGGGGGCAGCGGCACCTCGCGGGTGGGCTCGACGACGCCGGGGGGCGTGGGCCGGGTGGGGGCGGGGGCCGCTGCCCGGGTCGGGGCGGCGGCCGGGGCCGGGGACACGGCTCGGTCCGGGGTCCGGTTCTGGGGTACGACTCCCGGCCAAGGGCTCTTCGGCGCCGGGGCGTCCGGGTCCTTCAGGGCGACGAACCGACTGGTCCGCTCGGCGTCGGTCTCGTCGTCCTTGGCCCAGGACGGCAGCGGCCGCGCCTCCGGGACCGCGTCCTCGTTCTCGTTCTCGTTCTCGTTCTCGTTCTCGGCCGCGTCCTCGTCGCGGGCGGCGCCGGCTGCCGCCCCGGTCCCGGGTGCGTCCCCGCCGGTGGCCTTCGCGTCGGACTCGGGTGCGGTCTCGGCGTCGGCCGCCGCCCCGGTCCCGGCCGCGTCCCCGCCCTCGGCCTTCTCGTCGGGTTCCGGTTCGGGTGAGACCTCGCCGTCCGCTTCCGCCCCGGGCCCAGGCTCGCGTACGCCGCCGGTGGTGGGCTGCGCATCGGCCGCGGGAGCGGTCCCCTCGTCCTCCGGCTCGGCCTCGGGCGCGGAAGCGGACGCGTCGACGGCCTCGGGCTCCGCGCCGGCCTCCGGCTCGGTTTCCGTACCGGCCCCGGGCGCGCCCGGTACGTCCTCCCCGGACCCGGTCCCGTCGTCGGCACCGGACTCCGCCTCGGGAGCGGGCGCGGCATCGTCCCCGCCCTCGGCACCGGGCTCCGCCTCGGACGCCGCGGCGTCCGAACCCCGCGCGCCGGGCCGCGCTTCGGCCCCGGGAGCGGGTTCGCCCGGCTCCGGCCCGGTCCCGGGGTCGTCCTGGGCCGCCGCCTCGGAGGCGCGCTCGGCCCCGGCTTCCGCGGCGGGCTCCGCCTCCGGCTCCTGCCCGGCCTCCGGCTGCGCGCCGGGTTCGGCCGGCGCGGCCTCCCCGGGGCCGGTCGCCGTGGCGTCGTCGGCCTCGGTCCCCGCCGGCTCCGGGGTGTCCGGGCCGCCGGTGCCGGGTTCCGATTCCGGGGCCTCGACCCCGGTCCTCTCCGTCTCCGGAGTCTCCGGGCCGTCCGCAGACTCCGGGGAACCGCCCGCCACCGCTACCGCCTTCATTCGTGCCCGCCTTGCCACTCACCCCCGGCCGCTGCCGGCCGGTTCTTGCCGATACGTCGGACGCGGCCCCCGAGGGAACCTCGCCGAACGGCTAGATGTACGCCGCGCCCGGTCCGTTCCTGTAACCCGATCCTGTGACAGTCCGGTCATACTCCGGCCCCGGACACGTCCCAGGCCGTCCCGGTACGACTGTGTCCGTCGCGACGGCCCGCGCACGGGCGACGGGCGCCGACCGCGCGGGGGTGCCTGTACGGTTCACACCGACGGCGGCGTCGCGCCGGGCGCGGCACAGCCGCCTCCCGGGCGCGGAGCGTGGTCGGCGAGGGCCGCGTGGGTCAGGTGGAGACCGGCCCGCAGTACGGCGTCGCGCCGGGCGGGGTGGGCCTCGCGGTGGGCGCGGTCGAGCGCACGGGCCCGTTCGAGGTCCGCCGTGAACTCCTCGCCGAGCAGGGCGGCGTCCAGGGCGGCGGCGGTCGCCCGGACGAGCGGCGCGAGGTCGCGCAGGGCGGGGTCGGCGGCCGGGTCCGATCCGGGAGCGGGTTCGGGGGCCGGGTCGGACTCGGGGGCGGTCGGCGCGCCGGACGCGGGCGGGCCCGGGGTGTCCCTCCGGGCCCGTTCGTCCAGTTCCAGGCCGAAGTACTGGAGGGTGAGGGCGGTGCGGATCCCGAGCTCGAGCCGCCCGTCGAGCCCGTCCGGCGGCAGCCCGCGCGCCCGGCGGCCCGGCAGCAGCCGTCCGGCGGCCGCCCGTTCGAACGCGTCCCGGGCAGCCTGCGGCCGCAGCCACACCCGCGCTTGCTCGGGCAGCTGCGACTCCTCCCGCTCCGCGGGCCCCGGCGCCGCCGGGCCCCGCTCCAGCCGGCCGGCGATCGCGCCGAGCAGCTCCCGTACCCCGGCCCGGTAGGCGTCCAGCCCCGCCGCGGCCGACCGGTACGGGTCCGGCGGCCACAGCAGCGGCCCGAGCAGCACGACCACGGCGATGCCGGCCAGGGTCTCCACCAGGCGTGCCAGCGGATAACCGGGAACGGCCGTCGCGTAGACCATGAGCGCCGTGATGAGGACCTGCTGGTTGGGCGCGCCGGGGCGTCCCATCAGGTACATGCCCGCGCAGCCGCAGACCAGCACGGTGGGGAAGGACCACGCCGGTTCCGGCACCCAGTGCAGTACGACCGTGCTCAGCAGCACGCCCACGACCACCCCGGCCAGCCGCTGCCGGCCCAGACGCGGCCAGGCGTACACGTCCTCGCGCATGATCAGCACCGCCGGCAGCACGGCGGGCACCGGAAGCGTGCTCGTACCCCACCACAGGCACAGGTACCAGGACACTGCGGCGCACAGGGCCAGTCGCGCGGCGGACCGCAGCCGCACACCGGGGTGGGCAGCGTACGCGACGGCGACCGGACCGGACATGTCGGACATCGTAAGCGGTCCGCCCGACGCCCCCGGCGCCGTGACACCGGGCGACCACAGCGCGCGGGCCGGACCGCACGACGGCCGGAAGCGGTGCGGACACTAGGGTGAGCCCATGGCCCCGCACGAAGCCGACCGCACCGCCCTCGATCTGCTCGATTCCCACCTGGAAGCGGTCTGGGACGCGGCGGCGGCACGGGTGCGGGCGGTGGAAGCGCCGCTCCCGGCAGTTCCCGAGGGCCCGGCCGGCGCCGCGGCGGACGGCCCCGGCCCGGAACTCCTGCGGTGGGGACTGGGGGAACTGGCACGGATGCCCCGGGAGCCGGCGGACGTCTTCGCCCGCGGGGCCGGCACCCTGCTGACGGAGTTCCGCCGACGCCGTTCGCCCTGGAACGCGGCGGCCCTGCGGCTGCTCGACGACCCGTACGTCTTCCTGGCCACCGGCCCGCGCCGCCACGAGGACTGGGCCCGGGACGTGCTCGCGGTGATGCACCGGGAGGTCCCGGACCCGCGGGGCTGGCTGCGCATGGACCCCGACCGTCTCAACGCGTCCGGCCGCCTCTCGTCGCCGGCCTACCCGTTCGCCCCGCCTCCCGCGGCGGAGTTCGCGGACCGGCTCCACCGGCTGGAGCCGCACGCGGCGGTCGCCGCGGTCACCGTCATGGCCGAGGAGTGGATGAGCGAACCGCGGCCCGTCCGCGACCGGCCGGACGTGGACGGGCTGACGGCGGACGCCCGGACCCTGCTCGCCCGCTACGGCCCCGACGCCCGGTTCTGGACGAACGCGGTGGCCGCCGCCGCGAACCCGGCGCCGGACTTCCTGGCGACGGGCCTGGGCGGGCACTCGGCCCACTCGTTCCTCACCGGCGCATACGTCAACGGCCTGGACCTGTTCGACGAACTGGGGGTGATCGCCGTCTCCGGGGACGAGGTCGGGGTGTTCTGGTCCATCGGCGCGTACTGAACAGAGCGGGCAGGGCGGACGGCGCTACCGTGCGGGCACCCCCGGGGAGGCGCCCCCCGGCGCGGGACGCAGGTGGCCCGCCCCGCCGTACGCACGGGCGAAGGCCTCGCCCTCCGGCCCCGGAGCGGCCATCAGGGCGACCCGTTCCCGGCGCAGCCGCAGGCCGAAGGCCGACTCCGCCGCACCGCCGCCCGGGGGCAGGTGCAGCAGGTCCAGCAGCCGGTCGGAGAACTCCTGCGTCGTCCAGGCGGCTTGGCGGCGGCGCCGGTCGTAGCCGGCCAGGGCCTCCCCCGCGTCCTCGCCGCCGCGGTGGACGCGCAGCAGGGTGTCCGCGAGGTCGGCGACGTCGGCCACGGCCAGGTTGAGCCCCTTCGCCCCCGACGGCGTCAGCACGTGCGCCGCGTCCCCGGCCAGCAGCAGCCGGCCGGCCCGTACGTGCTCGCGGACCCGGCCGCGCAGCCGCAGCATGCCGACCTCGGTCACCGCGCCCGGCTGCGGGTCCCCCGCCTCCAGGTGCAGCCGCGTCGACAGCTGCCCGCGGATGCGCGACTCGGTCCAGTCCGTGAGCTCCGCCTCGGGCGGGACCTGGAGGTAGAAGCGCGCCAGGCGGGGCGTGCGGGGCATCATCCCGGCGAAACCCGCCTCGTGGAGGGCGTACCGGATGCCGTCCACGGGACGGTCCACCTCGGCGAGCACCGTGAGCCAGTCGTACGGGTAGCGCCGTTCGACGGCCGCCTCCGCGTCGGCGGGGAACGCCTGCGCGACCGTACTGCGCGGGCCGTCGCAGCCCACGACGTACTCGGCCTCCAGGACGTCCTGCGGGCAGCGCAGGAGCGGGCGCGGTCCCGAGGTGTCCACTTCGAGGACGGGGCAGTCGAACCGCACCACGCCACCGCTCTGTTCGAACGAGGCGATCAGATCGCGCACCAGGAACTGCTGCGGATACACCCAGTGCCCGGCTCCGCCCGAGAGGTCCCCGTACGGGATGCGGATCCGCTCCCCGAGGCACACGAACTCGCACCAGTCGTGCCGGCCGCCCTCGGCCAGCAGCCGGTCGGCGAGCCCGTGCTCGCGCAGGTACTCGACGACCCGGTGCTCGATCAGGCCCGCCCGGGCCTGCCGCTCGACCTCGGCCCGGCCGGCCCGTTCCCGGATCTCGACCTGGACGCCGGCCCTGTGCAGCACGTTGGCCAGTACCAGTCCGGCGGGTCCTGCGCCGACGATCGCCACCTGTACGTGGCGCCGGGGCGCGGTCACGACCGGCCCGCCGGGGCCAGGGGGGCGCGCAGGGCGGCGGGGACGACGTCCGGGTTGAACAGCTCCGTGATGGTGGCGAGCGGCTGCTCGCCGTGCCACAGGAGGTACGCCTTGTACGCCGCGGGCACGCCTCCCCACGTGTGCAGGCCGACCTCGACTATGGTGCGGCGCCGGCCCGTTCCGACGGCCTGGAGCATCCGGCCGATCGGCGCCGACGGGTCGGTGAGGCACCGGTCCGCGGCCGCCGACAGGCCGGGGCGGGCCACGACCACGTTCCGGGAGAGGTCCGTCCCGTCCGAGGACGCCAGTACGGAGCGCCGCTCCAGCAGGACCTCGTCGGACCGGGCCTCCAGCAGCTCCGCCACGCCCGCGGGAGCCTCGGGCGCGTTGACGAGGCGGTGGCTCATCCGGCGGACCGAGACGGCGGAGCCGACCCACGCCTCCAGCAGGGGGGTGGTCAGCCCGTCGGTGCCGAGGAGCAGCCGCGTACAGGTGTGGGCGAACCGGTCGAGCTCTTCGCCGGTCTCCCCGGTTCCGGTCGCGGCGAAGCCGTCCGGGAGGGCTTCCGGGGACCGGGGGGACGGCAGCGTCAGCGTGGGCATGGCACCTCGGGGCGGTAGGCGGGAGGACGTGGGCGTGGTGCCGATTCTGGTACGCCCGCTCCGCCCGCCGGCACGTGCCCCCCTCCTTTTCGATCATCCAACTCCCGCCGGGGAAGCGGCAGTCGCTCCGCTTACGCCGGTAGGCGCGGCTCCGTTTCCGCCCGCTCCGCCGCGCGACCGGGCAAGGGCCCCGCAGTGGGGTGAGGCGCCGGGGGCGGGGTGAATTCCACGGCCGCCATGCGTTCGCGGGAAACCCGGTCGAGCAGGACCACCGAGACCGACTCGCGCACCGCGATCGGGCCGTGCAGACGGAGGGTTTCGAGCAGCCGGCCCAGACCCTGCCGGTGGCGTGCGAACACGCGGCGCGGGGCCCGGCGAGCCCGCGACTCCTGCCCGGCCAGCGCCTCGGCGGCTCCGACGTCCAACAGGACGACGTGCAGCTCGCGGCCGTCGCGCCCCGCCGTCCAGGACAGCCACCGCCGCATCCAGCTCCGGCTGCCGCAGTCGTGGACCAGCAGCGGTCCCCCGGAGCGGACTTCGGCGCACAGCCACCGGAAGTGCCGAAGCCTCGCCCACGGGCGGTACACCGCGTACGGCAGCCACGCGGGCATCACCGCCTCGCAGGCGACGTGGGAGACCCGGGGGTCGACGACGGGCGCCGCGCCCGACCATCGGCGCAGCAGGGTGCTCTTGCCGCTGCCGGGCAGTCCGGAGACCACCACCACGGCACCTGCCGGGTACGACATCAGGACGGGTCCCCCGCCCTGCCCCCGCAGGTCCACCAGCCCGCGCGGGGACATGACCGTGACGGCCCCGGCCGGCCCGTCACCGGCGGCCTTCTCCCCGCCCCGCACGTCCATCGCGAACATGCCCGTCACCTCTCCCCATGCGCACCCCACGGGGAGCAGTCGCCATGTGTTCTGCGCCGACGTGGGCGCGGTCACGCCGCCCGTCGGCGCCGCCTGGCGGCGAACACGATCGCGACGACGACGGCGATGACGAGCAGGACGACGAGCACGGTGCCGATGAGGGCGGCGGTGCCGAGCTTCTTGAAGAAGCCCTTCTTCTTGCTCTTGCTCTTGCTCTTGTCCTTCTTCTTGTCGCCCTGGACCAGGGTGGCGGAGCCGGCGGCCGAGTGCCGGACCTGCGCGGACGGCGCATGGGCCGGCGCCGGTGCGCCCTGGGGTGCGAGCCGCACCGCGGCCGCCGGTGCGGCCTGGGTCTGGGCCTGGGCTTGGGCCTGGGGGCTCAGCAGCAGCCCGGCCAGAACGAGTGCGGGTATGGCACGGACGATCCAGCGACTGGTCACTTGCTTGTTCTCCTCTGGCCCATGTGTTGCGTCCACGATCATCGCAGGCCGGCCCCCCGCTCTTTACAGCGGGCTTACATCCACCCCGGCGCCGAGACGAGCATCCCGCCGCGCCGGTCTCACGTCCATGCCGGCACCGTCACCGCCTGGCAACAGCCGCGGATGGGTTCTGCTGCCGGATGAGCGGGCCGGGCGTACGGCTGAGGAGCACGGGACGGGGAGCACGGGATGGGGAGCGCGGGGGTGGGCACGACGATTCACCGTCCGGGGCGGCCGGAGGACCTTCCGGAGGCGGGCCTGTTCGGTTCGTCGCACACGCGGAGCGGGGCACGGTCACCGCTGAGACCGTGCGGCAGCGCCGCGCGGCCCAGGGCCGGCCGGTGCCGTCGGCCCTGCCCTCGACATCTCAGTCTCCAAGATCCCCGACCTCGTCACCCGCGATCAGCTCTGCGTCTCCTCGCTGCGTCCAACAGCGGTCGCATCGGGTACGACGAGCAGCTTGCCGGTGGTGCGCCGAGCCTCCAGATCGCTGTGGGCCTGGGCGGCCCCGGACAAGGCGTAGCGGCCCGTTACGGTGACCTCAAGCGCCTTGGACCGTACCCACTCGAACACATCGGCGGCCCGTCGGAGCAGTTCGGACCGATCGGCGATGAAGTCCCCGAGGCTGGGCCGGATCAGGGTCAGCGAGCCGCCGTGGGCGAGCCGAATCGGATCAAACGGCGGCACGGCACCACTTGCCGCGCCGAAGAGCACGAGATGGCCGCGGGCTCGCAGGCTGGCGAGGCTCGCATCGAAGGTGTGCGCGCCGATGCCGTCGAAGACAACCGGCAGTCCCTGACCGCCGTTGAGCCGCCTCACCTCGGCTGCGAGATCGTCGACTGTGGAGGAAAGGATCACCTCAGCCGCCCCGGCACGCTTCGCCAGCTCGGCCTTCGCCGTGGTCGACGTCGTGCCGATCACCCTGCCGCCGAGATGGGTGATGAGCTGGGTCAAAAGCAGCCCCATGCCACCGGCAGCGGCATGCACGAGCACCGTGTCGCCCACCTGAACCGGGTAGGCGTCCTTGACGAGATAGTGCGCGGTCATGCCTTGGAGGAGCACGGCGGCGGCGGTCTCGAAGCCGACATCGTCGGGCAGCGGCACCAGCCGGGAGGAGTCCACGACGGCCTGCTCGGCATACGTGCCGGGAATGTCCACCCAACCGACCCGGTCCCCGACGGCGACGTCGGCGACGCCGGGTCCGACTTCGACGACCGTGCCGGCGCCCTCGGTGCCCGGGGTGAAGGGCAGCGGAAGGCTGTACCGGCCTTCGCGGTGGTAGACGTCGAGGAAGTTGACCCCCGATGCGGCGACCTCCACGACCGCCTCGCCCGGACCCGGCCGCGGCGGGGCCACCTCGGCCTCCCGGAGCACCTCGGGACCGCCCACCTCGTACACCTGTATCGCTCTCATGGCCCTCCAATATCGGCTCGTCCCCCACCAACCCCGTTGAGGGCGATCCGATTCCCGGCAAGCAGACCAGCCCGCCGCCCCGCCGAGAGCTGAGACAGGGTCCGCCTCCTGCGCCGCTGCGGACCCGCTCGTATCGCCCACCTGCTCGGCCTGGTCCCCTCGACCGCGCCACCGGGCACGTTGTCCATGCGGACGAAAGAAGGAGACCGCCAACGCCTTCTGGCAACGGCCCCACGCCTTCTTCACCGGCGCTGCGGCCCCAGACCAACGGCAGCGAGGCGATACACCTAGCGCGGGGTGGTCTCGGCGGGGCGGAACGGGGCGCCGTGGCCGGGCACGATGAGGTCGGCCGCGGCCAGGACCCGCAGGCGGGAGGCGCGGTGCACCTCGCGGTCCGGGGCCACCGGGTCGTCCGCCGGGCCGTTCGCGTGCCACCACAGGTCGCCGGCGAAGGCCACCACCCCGGTGTCCGTGCCCGCCAGCAGCGTGATGTCCTCGGCGCTGTGGCCCGGGGTGCGGATCAGCCGGAGCGACGGGGTGAGTTCGTGGCCCTCGGCGTCGCGGTTCGTCCACTGGTCGCCCTGGTACTCGACCTTGTGGTCGTGGATCCGGGCGCGTCCGAAGAGGGCCGCGTTCATGGTGTTGTCCGGGTGGTGGTGGCTGAGCACCACGTCCGTGATGTCCTCGGGGCCGAGCCCCAGCTCCGCGAGCGGGACGAGGATGTCGTCGTGGCTCGCCACCATGCCGGGGTCGAAGATCACGTGCCGTCCCGCGTCGTGCACGTAGGAGACGGTGGCGGCGACTCCGGGGCCGGTGGAGCCGACGTAGCCGGTGGTCAGGACCTTGTATGCGGCGCTGCGGCCGAGCGGTGCGTCTGTCATGGCCCCAATGCTCGTGCGTGCGGGGGGAGTTCACGAGTGGCACGGATGCCTCTCATCGCAGGATTCGTGCCAGCCCTGTGCCAGACTGCCGTCGTGCCGCCCTTCAAGACCGTCGCCGCGTACGTCCCTCCCGGCGTCGGCATGCTCGCCGTCGGCATCGTCACCGAGGTGTTCGGCCCGCATGGAGCCGCGCTGCCCGGTTTCGACTTCGCCCTG
The DNA here is from genome assembly GCF_042896985.1 of Streptomyces sp. NPDC001194. Taxonomy (NCBI): domain Bacteria; kingdom Bacillati; phylum Actinomycetota; class Actinomycetes; order Kitasatosporales; family Streptomycetaceae; genus Streptomyces; species Streptomyces sp. NPDC001194. The sequence continues at coordinate 155,809 of NZ_JBIAXU010000011.1, forward strand.
TGCGCCGACCGGCCCGGACCGGTGCCCACGGACTGCGGAGTGCCGCTCTCCGTCGCGCACGGCCTGGACCGGTTCGCCGAAGCCGATCTGCTGATCGCGCTGCCCGGGGCGGATTTCCGCACCCCGCCCGGCCCCGCCGTGCTCGACGCGCTGAGGGCCGCGCACGGGCGCGGCGCGGTGGTCGCGGCGCACTGCGTCGGCACGTTCGCGCTCGCCGCCGCCGGACTCCTCGACGGGCGGCGGGCGACGACCCACTGGCGGTTCGCGCAGCTCCTGGCCGGCCGCCACCCGCGGGTCACCGTGGAACCCGACGCCCTCTACGTCGACGAAGGGAGCATCGTCACGGGTGCGGGTGCCGCCGCGGGCTTCGACCTGTGCCTGCACCTGCTCCGGCGGGAGCACGGCGCCGCGCTGGCCAACGGCATCGCCCGGGACATGGTGCTCCCCTCCCACCGCGACGGCGGGCAGGCCCAGTACCTGGCCGCGCCCGTCCCGGAGAACGGACAGGACGAGCGGCTCGCGGCCGTGCTGGGCTGGGCCCGCGAACACCTCCACGAGCCGCTGCCCGTCACGGAACTGGCCCGCCGGGCGATGATGAGCAGGCGCTCCTTCGCCCGCCGCTTCACCGCCGCGACCGGTACCACCCCGCACGCCTGGCTGCGGAGTCTGCGCCTGAGCCGGGCCGAGGAGCTCCTGGAGACGACGGACCTCCCGGTCGAGGAGATCGCCCGCAGGGTCGGCTACGGGAGCGCCGCGGTGCTGCGCGAGCAGTTCGTACGCCGCCGCGGGGTCCCGCCCCGGGTCTACCGCCGCGCCTTCACCCGCGCGACGTAGGAACCGGCGGGCCGCTACCCGTGCCGGCCGGCCTCCAGTGCCCGCACCAGCTGCGGCAGGCCGTCGCCCGCCATGACGAGGGCCAGGTGGTCGTGGAAGTCCCGGCTGGTGACGATCAGGCCGTCGCGGACGCGCAGTACCTGGATGTTGGCGGTCTCGAAGCTCCGGCCCGTCGCCCGGTGGTGGACCCGGTAGTCCCACTCGGTGACGACCACCTCCGGGTCCTCGGTCTCCCGAATCACGACGTTCGCCGGGGTCAGTTCCACGGGCGAGGCCGCGGCGACCGCCGCGAAGCGCTCCTCGAGCACCGTGCGGCCCTCGAACCGCCGCGGCCCGACCGGTTCGAAGACGGTCTCCACGACGACGTCCGGCGCGTAGAGCTCGGCCAGCTCCGCGTACCGCCCCTGGCCGATGCGCGCCAGGAGTTCCTGGGAGACCTCTCGCGGTGACAGCGTTTTGGGCATGATCAACCTCCGGCGGGATCAGCCACTAGAATCGGACTAGCGGCTCCGTTTTCAACGATACGGACTGGGGACTCCGGTTGTCCAGGTATCGAGGCCGCCACCGACGCACGGAAGGCGGAAGAGGGATGAGTGGCACTCAGGAGCGCCCGCTGCGGGCGGACGCGGCCCGGAACCGGGCCAGGGTGCTCAACGTCGCCACGGAGGTGTTCACCAGCCGCGGCGTCGGCGTGCCGACCGAGGAGATCGCCCGGGCCGCCGGGGTCGGGGTCGGCACGCTCTTCCGGCACTTCCCGACCAAGGAGGCGCTGCTGGAGGCGGTGATGGTGCGCAGGCTGGAGGAGATGGCGGCCATGACCGCGCGGCTGGCGGCGCAGGCGGATCAGGCCGAGGCCTTCTTCGCCTGCTTCCGCCTGGTGGTGGAACGCTCGTCGGGCAAGAACGAGTTCGCCCAGGCGCTCGCGGCCGCCGGCGTCGACGTGCACGCGGCCCTGCGGGCGCCGACCGAGGAGATCCAGACCCTGCTGGCCGGCCTGCTGTCCGCGGCCCAGCGGGCCGGGGCCGTCCGCCCGGAACTGCACCTGCCGGAACTGCTGGCCCTGCTGGTCGGCACGGGCGCGATGCTCGAACAGCTCGGGGAGGACCCGGCGCCCCGGGAACGCATCTTCGAGGTGGTCTTCGACGGCCTCCGGCCCCGCTGACCGGATCGGCCGCCATGGGCGAACCGGCCGCGCGGTGCCTCGTACCGGAGGTCAGGCCGTGGCCGGGCCGGCGGTGAAGACCTGCTTGACCAGGGCGTCCAGGGCCCCGGGGAAGGCCTGGGCCGGGTCCGTCGGGCCGTCGCCGGTGGTCAGTCCCGCGGTCAGCGTCCTGCTGCCGTCCGGCGAGCTGTACATCAGGGCGCCGTAGCCGCCGGGGGCGCCGCCGTTGTGGTGGTAGACGGTGCCGCCGTGCTCCGGGCCGAGGTCCTGGACGAACACGCCGAGGCCGTAGCCGAGTTCCCCGTACGGCTTGCGCATCTCGGCCAGCAGCGGGGCCGGCAGGAGCTTGCCGCCGTTCAGTGCGGAGAAGAAGGTGTGGAGGTCCCGGGTGGTCGTCATCGTGTCACCGGCGGCGAGCAGCATGGAGGGGTTCTGGCGGGTGACGTCGGCCACCTTCCATTCGCCGGCCTCCTGGTAGCGGTAGTAGCCGTGGGCGTGCGGCTCCGGGAGCTCCGGGTCGCTGCCGCCGAGTACGGTGTTCCGCAGTCCGAGCGGCCGCACGATGCGGCGGTCCATCTCCTCGGCGTACGGGCGGCCGGCGATCCGCTCGATCAGCAGGGCCGCGAGGGTGTAGTTGGTGTTGGAGTAGCCGAAGCCCGTTCCCGGCTCGAACCGGGCCGGCTTGGACAGGGACAGGGCCACGAGCTCCTGCGCACGGTAGGCGTGCAACCGGTTGTCCACCCATTCCTTGCCCGTGGCGGGGATCCCCGCCACGAAGGTGCCGTCCTCGTAGTACTCGCCGGTGTAGTTGAACAGGCCGCTGGTGTGCTGGAGCAGCATCCGCACGGTGATCCGCCGGTCCAGTCCGAGCTCGGGCAGGTGGTCGGCGACCGGGGCGTCGAGCCCGGTCCGCTCCTCGGCCACCAGTTGCAGCACGGCGGTCGCGGTGAACGGCTTGGCGACGCTGCCCGCCCAGAAGTGGCCGTCCGTCGGCGGCTTGGCGCTCTCGCCCGACTCGCTCAGGCCGGCGCTGCCGACCCACTCGCCCCGCTCGTCGTGCACGCGCATCTGTATGCCGCCGAAACCGGCGCCCACGAACGCTTCGATGGCCTTCTGGAGTTCCGGGCGGTCCGTCGCGGTCGTGGTGGTGGTGGTCGGGTTGCTCATGATCGCGTGCTCCTTCGAGAGTGTTGGTGGGGGGTCAGAGGCTGCGGGCGGTGATGTCGCCGTGGGCGGTGGTCGCCCGGATGTTCACAGCCGCCGAGGCACCGTCGGCGTTGTGCAGGGAGTTGGCCACCCGGCCGTACGAGGTACCGGCATCCAGCGACGCCGACACACCGCGGGCGACACCCACCGCGATGTCACCGGACTCCGTCCGCAACACCACCGACCCACCCACCGCCTCATCGATCCGCACATCACCCTTCAACGTGCCGATCTCCGCATCCCCCGCCAGACGACCGACCCAGATGTCACCGGCCTGAACAGCCAGCCGGGCCGCAGCCGTCTCATCCAGACGCACCATCGCCTGCGCACCCTCGAACACCACCTCACCAAGACGCCCCACCCCCCGGAACTCCACCGCCGCCGCCCTCGCCTCCACCCGCGAACCCGCCGGCACCCGAACCGTCACCTCGACCGCACCCGAAGCACCCAGCACCTGATGCTTCGCCACCGCCGTCGCGATCCGCAGCACACCACCGGCGAACTCCACCACGGTCTGCTCCGCCGCCTTCACATCCCGACCCCTGGAGCCGTCCACCGGCCGCACCTCCACCACGGCATCCACCCGATCCGCGGCGATCAGCTGCACACGCCCCGCGGCAACATCCAGAACGACGGCGATCGGGGCAGTGGTCTCGAACTTCTGCATGACAGTCTCCTGTTGCGCTCACTCGCTGTTTCCGATGAAGGAAAAGCTACGTAGCGTTTATAGATTACGCAACGGATTCGTTGCGTATGAATGATGAAATTGCAGGCCAGAGGCTTCATATCGTTGCAACGGCTCTGGTTTTAACGCAACGTCAGCTACCTCGGTCGTTGCATTGGATGGAGAGTGAACGCTATGCTGGGGGCACACAGGGAACGTGAGAGGAGATCGCGATGCCGGGAGGCAGGCTCACCCAACAGGAGCGCCAGCAGATCGCGCTGGGGGTGGCCGACGGGCTCGCCTACGCGGAGATCGCCAGACGGATCGACCGCCCCACCTCAACGGTCACGCGCGAGGTCATGCGCAACGGCGGCCCCACCGGCTACCGCGCCGACCTGGCTCACCGCGCCACCGAGCTCCGCACCCACCGCCGCCGAAAGGCCGTGCCCCGGGGGGCGGATGCGTCCGCGCAGGCCCACGGTCGCGATGCCGAGGCGGTGCGCGCGTACGAGGAGGTGTTCGCCACCGTCTTCATGCAGTCGGGGCTGCCCAGGATGACGGCCCGGGTGCTGGCCGGCCTCTACACCACCGACGCGGGCAGCCTCACCGCGTCCGAACTCTCCGCGAGCCTCCAGGTCAGCCCGGCGTCCATCTCCAAGGCGATCACGTTCCTCGAGAGCCAGGGCCTCATCCGCCGGGAACGCGACGAACGCCGCCGCGAGCGCTACGTCGTCGACGACGACGTCCTGTACCAGTCGACGATGGCCAGCGCCCGCGCCACCGCCCACCTCGGCGAGGTCGCCCGCCAGGGCGTCAGCGTCCTCGGCGCCGACTCCCCGGCCGCCGCCCGGCTGGAGAACATCGCCCGCTTCATCGACTTCGTCTCCGAGAGCATCGCCCGCGCCGCCGACCAGGCCCGCGAGATCCTCCACACGAAGCCCGAAACGGTCTCCGACGGCACCGCCTGAGGCGGGCTCAGGCCGAAGGGGAGCCGAGGACGGCGACCTCGCGGACGGAATCGGCGATGGCCCGGAAGTCCTTCTTCAGGATGGCGCCGTGGTTGCTGGGGACCTTCGCGCCGAGCCGGATGTTCGGGTTGCGCTCGAATACCTGGTCGAGGCCGGCCCGGATCTTCTCCTGCTCATCGCCCTTGCTGCCGAAGGACGTTCCCGAGGCGAGCACGTACCGCACCGGGACGGTGATGCCGTCCAGGACGGGGCCCAGCTCGCTCTCGCGGGAGAGCTTGCCGAGCTCGATGTTGCTCTCCGCCTGCTCCTCGGCGGACATCCGCGGGGTCAGGCCCGTCGGACGCAGCAGCGGCGCGAGCCAGCCGATCCGCCGGAACAGCTTCCGGATCCGCAGCTCCATGGCGTCGTCGAGCCAGTCGTACGGGGCCGCGCCGTCGACCAGGACCGCGCCGACGGCGCGCTCCGGATTGCGTTCGGCCCAGTGTGCGGCGACGACCGCGCCGTAGGACCAGCCCACCACCAGCGCCCGGTCGACGCCCCTGGCCGCGAGAACGGCGTCGACGTCGCGGACGGCCGCCTCGAAGGAGTAGTCCGCGGAACGCATCGACTTCTTGCCGCGAGCCCGCTCGTCGTACGTGATGTGCCGTCGGCCCGGGCCCAGTTCGTCGATGACCCGCCGCCAGTACCCCTGGGTGGCGAACTGGCCGTTCAGGTAGACCACGGGGATGCCGGGGCCGCCGGTGTCGGTGACGGCCAGGGCCGTGTCGTCGACCGGCACCATGCCGGTCCACGCCGGGACGGCATCGGTCGGGGAAGTGCGGTTGTCGTTCGTCATGGCGATGTTCTTCCTTCTCCGAGAGTGTTGGGGGGTCAGAGGCTGCGGGCGGTGATGTCGCCGTGGGCGGTGGTCGCCCGGATGTTCACAGCCGCCGAGGCACCGTCGGCGTTGTGCAGGGAGTTGGCCACCCGGCCGTACGAGGTACCGGCATCCAGCGACGCCGACACACCGCGGGCGACACCCACCGCGATGTCACCGGACTCCGTCCGCAACACCACCGACCCACCCACCGCCTCATCGATCCGCACATCACCCTTCAACGTGCCGATCTCCGCATCCCCCGCCAGACGACCGACCCAGATGTCACCGGCCTGAACAGCCAGCCGGGCCGCAGCCGTCTCATCCAGACGCACCATCGCCTGCGCACCCTCGAACACCACCTCACCAAGACGCCCCACCCCCCGGAACTCCACCGCCGCCGCCCTCGCCTCCACCCGCGAACCCGCCGGCACCCGAACCGTCACCTCGACCGCACCCGAAGCACCCAGCACCTGATGCTTCGCCACCGCCGTCGCGATCCGCAGCACACCACCGGCGAACTCCACCACGGTCTGCTCCGCCGCCTTCACATCCCGACCCCTGGAGCCGTCCACCGGCCGCACCTCCACCACGGCATCCACCCGATCCGCGGCGATCAGCTGCACACGCCCCGCGGCAACATCCAGAACGACGGCGATCGGGGCAGTGGTCTCGAACTTCTGCATGACAGTCTCCTGTTGCGCTCACTCGCTGTTTCCGATGAAGGAAAAGCTACGTAGCGTTCAAGGATCACGCAACGGATTCGTTGCACGCATTATTCATTCATGCAGGTCAGAGCCTCAATTTCATTGCAATGGATGTGTAGATAACGCAACATCAGCCGCGCATCCGTTGCAATGGAAGAAGAGTGAACGCACAGCCGGACGCGGGGTCCGGGTCAGCGGGCCGGCTCGGGGGTCGCCGCCTCGGCGGGCTCGGCGGCCCGGCGGGCTCGGCGGCCCGGCGGGACACCGTCGCCGTGGCGGCCGCCAGCACCGTGAAGGCCAGCATGACGGCGGCCGTGGCCAGGAAGCCGGCGAGGAGCGAGACCCCGGCGAAGTGGCCGACCAGCGGCATCAGCACGGTGGTGGCCACGCCGATGGACAGCATGCGCAGGCTGGCCATCTTCGCCTTCTCCCCGTCGCCCGCCCGGTTCTGCAGGCTCGTCAGGAGCCAGGTGAGGGCCGAGAGGTTGGCGAATCCGGCCGCGAGCAGGGCCGCCAGGTGGACCGCGGGGGCGGCCGACAGCCCGAGGGCGAGCGCCGCCGCGCCCTGGAGCGCGCACCACAGCGGCAGCAGCGACGCCCGCTGCGTGTGCCGGGTGAAGAAGGAGGAGGCGATCATGCCGAGGGCGAAGACCGCCTCAAGCAGGGAGACGTACTGGCCGCGGCCGCCGTAGTGTTCCGCGACCAGCGGGACGACGAGGGTGCTCACGCAGGACTGGAAGACGAAGTCGGCGGCGCACAGCACGATCACGCCGAGGACGGCGAGGTCGCCGCGGTGGCGGTGGAACATGGCCCGCCAGTCGTGCAGGGCCAGCGGCAGCGCCGTACGCAGGACCCCGGCGGCCGGGCCGCTCGGCTCGGGGGCCGCCGTCGCCGGCAGGCTGCGTACGAGCGCGGCGACGGCCAGCGCGACCACCGTGTCGGCCAGCAGGGCTCCGGCCGGCGAGGTCCGGAGCAGCAGCAGGCCGAGCAGGGCCATGCCGGTCAGCGCGCCCACCTGGACGGCCACGTTGATCAGGGCGTTGAGCCTGGCCCGGCGGGCCGGCTCGAGGTGCCAGGCGGTGTACTTGAACAGGGCGGCGCGCTGGACGTTGTCCACGAACGCCAGCAGGACGACGCCGGCGGCGATCAGCGCGACCGCGCCCGGCGGCCGGGTCAGCCCGGTCAGGGCGAGCGCGGCGACGGTGACGGCGCGCGCGAGGCTGCACGCGGTGTGCACGTGGCGCGAGTCGAGGGCGTCCACGAGGGGCCCGGAGAAGGGCAGGACGCAGACGGCCGCGGCGCCCTGCAGGGTCAGGGCGAGCGCGAAGGCCTGCGGGCTGCCGGTGAGCTGGTACAGGAGCTGGCCGAGCGCGAGCAGGTAGACGCCCATGCCGATGCCCAGGAGGGCGATGGAGGTCAGCAGGGTGGGGACGGTGCGGTCCCGGACGGGGCCCGGGGCGCGGCCGCCCGGCATCAGGCTTCCACCCGGCGGTCCACGACGGGGCGGATCTTGCCGCTGGCCGGGTTGCGGGCGAGGGCGCCCGGGGCGTGGCATTCGACACGGAAGTCGGCGGGGCCCTCGGGGGCGGCGCCGTCCTCGTAGATCCGGCTGCCGGCGAGGAGCGGGAAGCGGTCGGCCAGATGGGCGCGCAGCTCCTCGGGGCGCAGCGGGCGGGGGGACTCGGTGCGGACGGTCAGGGTGTCGCGGCCACCCTGCGAGGTGATCTCCGCCTGGAGCTCGCAGACCCCGAACCCGGATACGGCGTCGAGGAGTTCGGCGTGCAGCAGGGCGGCGCCCATGAGGCGGACGACGCCGTCGGAGCGGCCGTGGTACTCGAGGGTGCGGCCCGAGATCCCGCAGGGGCAGTCGTGGTGGACGAAGCGGCCGCGGTCGCCGATGCGGTAGCGGATCAGCGGGCCCTCGCCCTTCTGGAAGGTGGTGGTCAGCAGCTCCCCCGCGGTGCCGTCGGGCAGGGGGCGGCCGTGGTCGTCGACGACCTCGAGGTAGTTGTAGTCGTCGTTGACGTGGTGGAGCATCCCGTCGAGGGCGGCGCACTGGTAGCCGAGCTGGGCCCCGTCGTTGGCGGCGAGGACGCTGGAGAGGATGCGGGTGCCGAGGTGCTCGCGCAGCCAGGTGCGGTCGGCGCGGCCCATGGCCGTGCCGAGGTAGAGGACCTTCTCGATGCGCAGCAGGGGGTCCTGCCGGTACGCCTCGCGCAGCAGCGGGACGATCATGGTCGGTACGCCGATGACGGCGTTGGCGCCGAAGCTGCGGGCGAGCATCAGGAGGGACTCGGGGGTGGCGGCCTGGGCGGTGGTGCAGCATTCGAGCGGCATCCGGCTGAACTCGGTGACCGTCGTGGTCAGTCCTCCGTAGAGGTCTCCGCCGAAGAGGGTGTTGACCAGGCGGTCGCCGGGTTCCAGCCCCATGGCGTAGAAGAGCGGGACGGCCTCGCGGACCATGTTGTCCCAGTCGGCGCGGGCGTAGACGATGTAGCGCGGCGTACCGGTCGTGGAGCCGCTGCGCAGCACCTCGCCGGTGGGGCGGGCGCCGCTGGCGAAGCCGCGGCCGGCGGGCGGCGAGTGCGCGGCGAGGGCCGCCTTGTCGAGCACGGGAAGACCGGGCAGGTCGTCCAGGGTGCGTACGGGGGGCAGGTCCCGGTAGTACGGGGACCTGCGGGCGCGGGCCGCGGTGTGGCGCAGCCGGGCGTCGAGGCGGCCGGTGCGGCGGGGGTCCTCGGCGGCGCGGGCCGCGGCGAGGGTGGTGCCGTGGAGGCGGGTGCGCCGGATGAGGCCCGCGGTCCAGGCGGCGCGGCAGTCGCTGCGCAGCACCCCGGCGGTGAACGCGTCCTGGGCGGGCAGCTCCCGCCCGGCCGGGAACCGCGTCACCTGCGGCTCGGGCCCGGCGCTGCCGGGGGTGGCGTAGAGGACGGGGTCCCAGCCGGGGCTTCCGTACGGGGCCGCGTCCCGGGCGGGAGCGTCGTGCCGCACCGGGGTCCCCGCGGGAGCGTCGTGCCGGGCCGGGGTCCCCGCGGGAGCGTCGTGCGGGGCCCCGTCCCCGGCGGCGAGGGGCAGCAAGTCGGGTACGCACAGGGGGGTGCCGTGCGCGGCCGCGGGGGCGTCCCGGGGGACGGCGCGGGCGGTGGGCAGGGGCAGGCCGGGGCGGTGCAGGAGGGCGGTGAGCGCCTGCCAGAAGCCGGGGTCGGCGGTGCGCACGGTGACCTGGTTGCCGGTGGCCCAGGCGAGCAGGAGGCCGCGCAGGGTGGTGCCGGGGCGGTCGTCGTCGAGGACGACCGCCCCGACGGGCCGCAGCTCGTCCACGTCGTTGGTGTCGGTGAGCGGCTGCCAGGGGTACTGGGCGAGGCCGCCGAGGAGCTCGTCGAGCCCGTCGGCGAACTCCTCGCCGGCCCCGAAGAGCGGTCGCAGGGCGGCCAGTCGGTGCGCGTCGAGCAGCTCGTCGAGCCCGGACCCGGGCCGGTCCGCCTCCTCCATCGCGAGGAGGAGGTCGGTGGGGTAGTACCGCACGGTCCGCCCGGCCCGGGACGCGGCGGCGGGCGTCGCGGGCGCGGGCGCCGGTGCGGCGGCCATCGCGGGGGCCTCCGGGGCGGACGGTCTCGCGGGGGCGGGGGCGGTCATGCGGCTTCCTCGGAGGGGGTGGCGGCGGCCTGGGCGCAGGCGTGGAGGTAGGCGCGCAGGACCGCCGGGTCGGGGTGGGAGGCTTCGACGGCCAGCGGGACGAGCCACTCCTGGTAGGTGATGTGACGGGCCGCCGGGGTACCGGGCGGGAGGGTGTGGATCCGGTCGGCGCAGGGGTGGTCCAGCAGGTGCGCGGGGAGCGCCGCGGTGTGCGGGCGGTCTGCGGGCAGGTGGTGTCCGGGGACGACGAGCCAGCCGTGGTAGCGCCCGCTGGGGGTGTCCGGGGCGGGCCTCGGCAGGCCGAGCCGCAGGGCGATCTCGTGCGAGGGCAGGTGGATTCCGGTGTGCCGCAGATGGGCGTCGACCACCCCCGCGCCGCCCATCCGGTTGGCCACCTCCAGGAAGACGAGCTCGCTCTCCGCGGTCTCGAAGAACTCGAGGTGGACCGTGCCGCAGTCGATGCCGAGCGCGGCGACGGTGCGGCGGGCGAGTTCCTCGTACCGTTCGTCGGGAGGCAGTTGGTGGGAACCGAGCGGGATGCCCGCGGCGTAGTCGGCGGGCTTGCCCACGTACCGGCTGGTGACGCTGTGGACGAGTACCCCGCCTTGGACGAGGCCGTCCGTGTGCAGGATGTCGCCGTCGACGTACTCCTCCAGCTCGTACGCCCCCGGCTCGGCCAGCGCGCGGTGCGCGGCCAGGGCGCGGCGGGCGCTGGGGAAGACGGAGACGCCCTCGCTGCACGTGCCGCGGCGCGGTTTGAGGACCGTGGCCCCCGACCAGGGCAGCAGGGCACCGCGCGCCGGGGCGGCCGAGAAGCGGGGGGTGCGGATGCCGGACCCGGCGAGCGCCTGCTTCATGCGGACCTTGTCGTGGGCGAGTTCGGCCTGCCCGGTGGTGGGTCCGGGCAGGCCGAGGTGGCCGCGGACCCGGCAGACGGCGAGGACGCCGAACTCGGAGAGGGACAGCACCGCCTCGTAGCCGTCGGCCGGTGAGGTGCGCGCGATGACGCCGGCGGCGAAGTCCTCGTCGGCCGGGACGGGCAGCCGCCGGGCGGGCAGGTCCCCGGGCAGGTCGGCCAGCCGGTCGGCGTGTCCGGCGTAGGTCACGTCGTGGCGCCGGTGGTCGATGGCCCGGTCGTAGCCGGCCTTGCGGTACGGCAGCTGGTGAAGGACGAGGATCTTCATGCCTGACGCTCCAAGGGGACTGCCGTCCGCGGCGCGGGCACGGCGGGAAAAACCCTTGTCCAGCCGCCGGGGCCCGGTCAACGCGGGGCGTGCGGGAATGACGATGCGGGCCATCGGAGATTTCGATCGCCCTCCGGCCGGCGGCCTGCCCGGCGGGGCCCGCCCCGATCCGGAAGGCACCCCCCTGGCCGCTGACCTCGGAACATCGAATTCTTCGATGGCGGCGATAGCGGTTCTCCATCGGCGGCGCGTTGAATCGGCGCGGGCAGCGCCACGAGGATCGGTGTACCGCCTGCGCCGATCCGCCACCCGGGGGTGTCCCATGCCGAAGTACCGAAGCCGCTCGGGGAAGTTCGTCGTCTCCGGGGTCTCTTCCGACGCGCACACCTGGAACCTGGTCTTCCTCCAGCTGATGCTGGAGGAGCGCGGCCACGAGGTGGTCAACCTCGGCGCCTGCCCGCCCGACGACGAAGTCGTCGCGGCCTGCCTGCGCGAGTGCCCGGACGCCCTGGTGGTCAGCACCGTCAACGGGCACGGCCACATGGACGGCGAGCGGCTCGTACGGACCCTGCGGGCCCACCCGGACCTGGCGGAGCTGCGCGCCGTCATCGGCGGCAAGCTCGGCGTGGACGGCGCGGCGGACCGCCACGCGGACGCGCTGGTGGCCGCGGGCTACGACGCCGTCTTCGCCTCCGAGCACGGGCTGGAGGAGTTCGCGGACTTCCTGCGGGAGCTGCGCCCGAGGCGCCGCGCGCCCGCGGAGCCGGTCGCATGAGCGGGCCCGGCACCGCCGGCGCGGGCCGGTTCGCGGCGCACGTGCGCAGGGCCCGGGAGTCCGGGTCGCTGGTCGTGCAGCCGCGGATGGGCTTCGCCGGCGCGCGCCGGATGCGCGAGGGGCTGCAAGCGGTCCGCGATGTCGCGGCGCCGACGGCGGGCACCGTCACCGTGGACAGCTACACCCGGGTGGGGCAGTACGCGCGGGCACTGGAGGCGCTGCGCTCCGGGGCGGAGTTGAACGGCTTCCCCCTCGTGGCCCATGGGGCGCGGCGTACGCGTGGGGTACTGGACGGGGTGGCGTCGCAGGACTTCCCGGTCCAGGTGCGGCACGGCTCGGCGCTGGCCGGGCGGCTGGTGGCGGTGGCCTGCGCGGCCGGGGCGGACGCCACCGAGGGCGGCCCGGTCTCGTACTGCCTGCCGTACGGGCGGGTGCCGCTGCGGGACTCGGTGCGGGCCTGGGCGCGGTGCTGCGAGCTGATCGCGGCGCGCGCGGAGCCGATGCACCTGGAGACCTTCGGCGGCGGGATGCTGGGGCAGTTGTGCCCGCCGTCGATGCTGGTCGCGCTGAGCGTGCTGGAGGCCTTGTTCTTCCGTGAGCACGGGGTGCGCTCCCTCTCGCTCAGCTACGCGCAGCAGACGCACCCCGGGCAGGACCTGGAGGCGCTCGCCGCGCTGCACCGGCTCGCCGCGGAGCGGCTGGAGGGCGGCCCGGACGGCGGCCCGGACTGGCACGTCGTGCTGTACACGTTCATGGGGGTGTTCCCGCGCTCGGCGGCGGGCGCCCTGCGGCTCCTCGAGGAGAGCGCGCGCCTCGCGGTGCGCGGCGGGGCGGCCCGGCTGGTGGTCAAGACGCCGGCGGAGGCGCACCGGATCCCGACCCTGGACGAGAACGTGGCCGCGCTGGAGTTCGCCGCGGCCGTGGCCGCCGACGAGCGGGACCGCATCCGCGTCCGTGCCCGGACGCGCGCGCGGCCGCGGCCGGTGCCCGCCGCGGGCCCGTACGGCGTGTACGAGGAAGCCGCGCTGCTGGTGGACCGCGTGCTGGAGCAGGCGCCCACGGTGGGCGAAGCACTGCTGCGGGCCTTCGCGGCGGGGCTGCTGGACGTGCCGTACTGCCTGCACCCGGACAACGCGAACCGGGCGCGGGCCGTCGTCGACCCCTGGGGCGTGCTGCGCTGGGCGGACCCCGGCCGGGTCCCGCTGCCCCCGGGTACCCCGCGCGCCGGGTCCCCGGACGGGGCGGTCGGCTCCCGGCAGCTGCTGGACATGCTCGGCTTCAACGAGCGCCGCTTCGACGTGGAGGACGTACTCGGCCGCCGCCTCGCCGACGGGGCGGCGGCATGAGCGCCGGCCGGGGCGGGAGCACCCTCGCCGCCGTACGGGCCCGCGGGGCGCTGCGCGCCGTCGTCAGCCGGGGTGTGCCCGGGTTGTCGGCGTGCTCGGCGCGCGGGGTGTGGTCCGGGCTGGACACCGACGTGGCCCGGGCCGTGGCCGCGGCCGCGCTGGGCGACGGCGACGCCGTGGAGTGGGTGCCCGCCGATCCGGCGGACCGGCTCTCCGTGCTGGCGGCGGGCGGAGCGGAGCTGACGGTGGCCAACACCACCTGGACGATGGGCCGCGAAGCCGCCTGGCCGGTCCTGTTCGCCGCCGTGACCTGCTACGACGGCGAGGGCTTCCTCGTTCGGACGGCGGACGGGATCACCGGACCGGCCGGTCTCGCGGGGCTCGAGGTCGCGGTGCAGGCGGGTACGACCAGCGCCGCCAACCTCGCCGCCTGGTACGGGCCGAGGGGGCTCGCCGTCCGCGTGCGCGCGTACCCGACGCCCGCGGCCGCGCTGGCCGGCTACGCCGGCGGCGGGTGCGCCGCGCTCGTGCTGGACCGGGTCGCGCTGGCCGGGCAGCGGGCGCTGCTCCCCGAACCCGGCGGGCACACGGTCCTCGCGGAGACCGTCTCGCGCGAGCCGATGGCCGCCGCCGTCCGCGAGGACGACCCGGGATGGCTGCGGCTGTGCCGGTGGGTGGTGAACCTGCTGCTGGCCGCCGAGCACGAGGTGGCGCAGGCCGGAACCGGGGGCGGCGGCCGCGCCGCCGCGCTGGAGCGGGTGGCCCGGGCGGCGGGGCGGCACGGCCCGGCCGCCGGGCTGGACCCGCGGTGGGCCGCCCGGGTCCTGGCCGCCGTCGGCACCTACGCGGACGTGTACGAGCGCGCGCTGGGCCCGGCCTCCGGGCTGGACGTGCCGCGCGGCCTCAACGAGCTGTGGACCGGTGGTGGTCTGCACTACCCGGTTTCCCTGTACTGAACGACTGAACGATCGAGATCGGAGATTCGTGTGACCCTCGTCAGCGACCCCTCAGCGCCCCGTATCGCCATCATCGGGGCGACCGGCGCGGTCGGCGGCACCCTCGTCGAGCTGTTCGAGGAGCGGAAGCTGCCCTACCGCGAGCTGTACCTGGTGGCCTCGCCGCGCTCCGCCGGCCGGGAGGTGTGCGTGGCGGGCCGCTACTACACCGTGCGGGACCTGGAGGAGTTCGACTTCGCCTCGGTGGACCTGGCGTTCTTCTCGGCCGGCACGGCCGTCAGCGAGCGGTGGGTGCCGGTCGCCACGGCCGCGGGCGCCCTCGTCATCGACAACACCCGCGCCTTCCGCATGGACCCGGCGACGCCCCTGGTGGTCCCGCAGGTCAACGCCGCGGAGCTGGACCGGCGGCCGGACAGCGGTACGGTCGCCAACCCGAACTGCTCCACGATCCCGCTGGTGCGGCTGCTGGACGCCGTCGGCCGGCGCTGGGGGCTGCGCCGGGTCGTGGTGAGCACGTACCAGGCGGCTTCGGGCCTGGGGCACTCGGGCATCGAGGAGCTCCAGGAGGCGACCGCGCTCGCGCTCCAGGACCCGGGCGCCGAGCCGCTGTCGAAGCGGTTCACCCCCTCGCTGGCCTTCAACGTGCTGCCGCGGATCGACGAGGTGCTGGAGAACGGCTTCACCCGCGAGGAGGAGAAGCTGCTGCACGAGTCCCGGCGGATCCTGGACCTGCCGGGACTGGACGTGACGGCGACGTGCGTACGGGTGCCGGTGGTCAACGGGCACTCGGAGTCGGTGTGGGTGGAGTGCGCCGACGAGGTCGACCGCGGTGAACTCGTCGCGCTGCTCGGCGCGCTGCCCGAGGTGAGCGTGTACGACGGAGCGCAGGCCCAGCCGCCGGTGCCGGCCTCCCTGGAGGACCCGGACCGGGTGCACGTGGGCCGGATCCGCGTCTCGCCGAACGATCCGCGGGGCTTCTGGCTGTGGCTGGTCGCCGACAACCTGCGGGTGGGCGCGGCGCTGAACGCGGTGCAGATCGCGGAGGAACTCCTCGCCCGGGGCACGCTGTGAGCGCGGCGCGGGTCCTCAAGTTCGGCGGGTCGAGCTTCGCCGGGCCGGACGGGTACGAGCGCGTCGCGGACGCGGTCGGCCGCCGGCTGCGGGAGGGGCGCGGCCCGCTGGCCGTGGTGGTGAGCGCGGGGCCGGGCGAGACGGAGGCCCTGCGGGAGCGGCTGCTGGGCATCGACCCGCACCCCGAGGACGAGACCCTGGCCGGGCTTTTGACACTGGCCGACACGGCGGGCGCGCAGCTGCTGGCCGCGGCCCTGCACCGGGCGGGCATCGGGTCGGCGGTACTGGCCGGGCAGCAGCTGGGCCTGGTCTCGGACTCGGTGTTCGCGCGGGCCCGGCTGGTGCACACGGATCCGGGGGCGCTGACGGCGGCCCTGGCCCGGCACGAGGTGGTGGTCGTACCGGGCGGGCAGGCCGTCGACGCGCGGGGCCGGCCGACCTGGCTCGGCAAGAACAGCTCGGACCTGTCGGCGGTGGCGGTGGCCGCGGCCGTCGGCGCGCCCGCGTGCGAGATCCACTCGGACGTGGACGGCATCTACAGCGCGGACCCGCACCTGGTGCCGGGTGCGCGGCTGCTGCCGCTGGTCTCCTACGACACGGCCTCGCTGCTGTCGCTGCACGGCGCGAAGGTGATCCACCGGCGGGCCGTGGAGATGGCCCGCAAGTGCGGTGTGGAGCTCGTACTGCGGCACGGGCGGCCGCCGTTCGCGCACGGCACCCGGGTGGGCGCGGCGGGCGAGCCGGTGCGCGCCGTGGTCCTGAACCGGCGCTCCGTCGCCCTGCGGTACTCCGGCGAGGCCGAGGCCGACCGGGCGTACGCGGCGCTGCGCGCGGCGAACGCGGACGCCGTCCGGCTGGGCGAGGGCTCGCTGGTCGTGGCCGTCGGCGGGTTCCTGGACCTCGCGGAGTTCCACCGGCGCCGGGGCCTGGCCCCCGGATCGGGCGCGGGCGTACCGGTGACGGTGCTGCGCGGCCCGGTGGCGACCACGCATCTGGCGGCCGACGCGGACGGGGCCGTGGCCCTCGCGCGGCGGCTGCACGGCACGTTCGAGAACGGCCCGGGCTCCCGTGCCCGGCCCCTGAGACTCGCAGGAGTGTGAGGCACATGACCATGACCGTCGCCGACATCCTCGGCACACGGCCGGACAGCGGCTCCACGCTCGCCGTCTGGAACCTGCCCGATTCGGTGCGCGAGGCGGTGGGGCGGGACCTGGCCGGGCTGGCCGACCCGGCCGCGGACCTCGACTGGGCCACGGCCCGCTGCCACCAGGTCTTCGCCCAGCTGCCGACCGAACTGCTCCGCCGGCTGCTGGACTTCGGCCGGCACCCCGACACGCCGGGGGTGGCGCTGGTCGGGAACCTGCCGCAGGACGCCCTGCTGCCGCCCACCCCGCTCGACGGCGGGCCGAGCCCCGCCAAGGGGACCTTCGTCGCCGAGGGGGTGCTGCTGGGGCTGAGCGGACTGCTGGGCGAGCCGGTGGGGATGCTCACCGAGAAGGACGGCCGCATCGTCCACGACGTGGTGCCCGTACCGGGAGGCGAGGACACCCAGACCAACCAGGGCTCGCGCGCCTTCCTGAACTTCCACAGCGACATCGTCCACGACCCGGCGGGCCGCTACGACCTGGCCAATCCCGACTTCCTGGTGCTGAACTGCCTGCGCGCCGACCATGACGGCGAGGCCGTGACCTACTACGCGGACGCCCGCGACATCGCGGCCTCCCTCGGCGACGAACTGCTGACGACGCTGCGGAGCCCGCTGTTCCGGCTGAACGCCCCGGGCGGCTACACCCGGGCCCACGCCGGCGGCCGCGAGGTGCTCTCCGATCCGGTGCCCCTGATCGGCGGCGCGGCGGCCTTCCCGGAGATCACCGTGGCGGCCAACGGGGTCCGCCCGATGACCACGGCGGCCGGCACGGCCCTGCTGCGGCTCCAGGAGGTCTGCCGTTCGGTGGCGCAGCCCGTGCGGTTGCGGCCCGGGCAGGCCCTGCTGGTCAACAACCGCAAGGGGGTGCACGCCCGTTCGGTGTTCACGCCCCGCTACGACGGGATGGACCGCTGGCTCCAGCGCACCTACGTGCGGCGCAGTCTGTGGACCATCCGCCACCGCGCCTCGCCGACCGCCCGCCGCGTCCACCTGTGAGCCCCTTCAGGCGGCCGCCGCGGCGGCCGCGGCCACCGGCCGGTAGTACTCGGACATGAAGGCGACGGTCTGCTCGACGAACAGGCGCATCTCCCGCGACAGCTGCTTGCCGCGCCGCCAGGCGAGCTGGGTGAACACCTCGAAGGGCGGCTCCCAGTCGAGGACGGCCAGCTGGCCGCTCTCCACGGCCTCGGCGACCGTCATCGTCGGCAGCAGGCTGATGCCGAGGCCCGCGGCCACGCCCCGCTTGATGGACTCGATGTTGCCGAACTCCAGGAAGCACACCGGCTCGCCCGAGCCGTCGTTGAGCTCGGCCTCGAACAGCTCGCGGTAGGCGCAGCCGGCCTCGGGGGCGAGGACGGCGGCCGTGCGCAGGTCCTGCGTCGTGAGGGAGCGGGCCAGGGCGAGGGGATGGCCGGGAGCGGCCACCACGGACAGCGGCTCGGAGCCCAGGACGGCGGTCTGCACCCCGGAGTGCTCCGTCTCGGCCTCCATCAGGAAGCCCAGGTCGAAGGAGCCCTGGCGCAGCGAGTGGCAGGTCTCGGCGCACAGGCTGGGGCGGAGCACCAGTTGCAGCAGCGGGTAGCGGTGGTGGAAGTACTCCAGGACGGGGGGCATCCGGTAGGAGATCAGGCTCTCCATGGTGCCGATGGTCAGGACCCCGGAGGGGTCCCCCAGGCCGGCGGTCACGCCCCGCGCCTCGTCGGCGAGGGAGAGGATCTGCTCCGCGTACGGCATCAGGCGCTCACCGGCCGGGGTGAGCTGGATCTTGCCGCGGAGGCGTTCGAAGAGCTCGACGCCGAGGGAGATCTCCAGTCCCTTGATCTGCGCGGTGACGCTGGACTGCGCGTACTTGAGCTCGGTGGCGGCCCGCGTGAAGCTGAGCAGTGTCGCCACCCGGTGGAAGGTCGTCAGCTGTCGGATGTCCACGTGGTCTCCCGCGGGTTCGGAGCCGGCTGCCTCGGTGTCCGGTCCGGTCAGCCCCAGCCCATGTCGTCGCCCGTGCCGGTGCCGGTGCCGCCGGTGCCCGTGCCGGGGGCGGGCTGGGTGACCGCCGTCGGGACGGGGGCGTCGGCGAGGACCGTGGCGGTCACGGTGCCCGCGACGGGCAGGAGGCACAGGGCGGCGAGGGCGACGGTGGCGGCGATCGGGGCGAAGCGGGCGCGGAGCATGAGCGGTCCCATCCAGGAGTCGGGGTGAGGTACTCGAGCTCCCCTCGCACGTCCCGCGGTTGACGTGGTTCGGGGGGCTTCTGCCGAGTTGTCCGGCGGCTGTTTTCCGCCGTGGCTCAAGCATCCTTCGAGCGGTGGGTGCAGGTGAAGGGAAACCGGGTGGCCTGATTGGGCCCTGGCCCTTTCAGTCCACCGGGCGGCATCACGGTGGCGCGGGGCCCCGCAGGGTGGTTTCATCCCCTCGATCGGCAGGTTGTCGTTTGGCATGATCAGGGCGGAGCGACCCGTCCGCTCTGTTCAGCAGGGGGATCCAGTGCTTGAGTCTTTGGGGTTGGACGGCCCCACAGAATCCGTCTACCGCACGATGCTGGCCCATCCGGGGGACGACGCGACCGCGTTGGCGAAACGACTCGGCTGGACCGAAGAGGACATCCGCCGTGCCTGGGGGCGGCTGGCCGAACTATGTCTGGTGGTACAGGACCGGGCCGATTTCCCGGACCACCCGCGCGCGGTCAGCCCCGAGCTGGGGCTGGAGCACCTGCTGGCCCGCCAGCAGACGGAGTTCGCGGCGCACCGCCAGCGCATCGCCGCCTCGCGGGCGGCCGCGTCCCAGCTCATCTCGGAGTACGCGGGCCTCCAGCCCGCCGCCTCGCAGACGGGTGTGGAGCATCTCAACGGCGTGGAGGAGATACGGGCCCGGCTGGCCCGTTTCACCAACGAGGTGGAACAGGAGGTCATGGCCTTCGTGCCCGACGGGGGCCAGAGCGAGGAGAACATGGCCGCCGCGCGGCCGTTGAACGAGCGCCTCCTCAAGCGCGGCGTGGTGATGCGCACCATCTACGTCGACGCCGTCCGCAACAGCCCGCCGACGGTGGAGCACGCGAACTGGCTGACCGGCCAGGGCGGCCAGGTCCGTACGGTGGCCACCCTCCCGACCCGGATGACGATCCTGGACCGCAAGACCGCGATCATCCCGCTCAACAGCGAGGACAGCCTGGCCGGGGCCGTGGTGCTGACCGGCCACGGGACGCTGACCGCGCTGTGCACGCTCTTCGAGGGCGTATGGGACCAGGCGCAGCCGTTCGGCGAGGCCGTCCAGCCCCGCGGGGGCGAGGACGGCCTCAGCCGGCAGGAACAGGCCGCGCTGCGGCTGCTGGCGGAGGGGCACACCGACGAGGGGATCGCCAAGCGGCTGGGGGTCTCGCACCGCACCGCCCGCCGGATCGCGACGGTCCTGATGGAGCGCCTCGGCGCGCGGAGCCGGTTCGAGGCCGGCGTCCGCGCGGTCCGCTGCGGCTGGCTCCCCTACGAGCCGTAGGTCTCGGCCCGTCGGGGGGCCGGGGCGCCCGGGGTCACGGCCGGGGCTCGCGCAGGGAGGTGAAGGCGCCCGCGCGGTAGAGGAGGGGGAGCCGGTCCGCCGGGCCCGGGTCCCCCGTGACCAGTTCGGCCACCACGATGCGGTGGTCGCCCGCCGGCACGCGGGCGGTCACCCGGCAGACCAGCCAGGCGAGGACCCCCGAGAGCACCGGGGTCCCGCAGGGGCCGGTGGACCAGTCGGCCGCGGCGAACCGGTCGGCTCCGCTGCGGGCGAAGACGGAGGCCAGCGCGGCCTGGTCCTCGCCCAGCAGGTGCACCGCGACGTGTTCGGCGGCGGCGACCGCCGGCCAGCTGGAGGCTCCGTTCGAGACGGCGAACGCCAGGGCGGGCGGGTCGGCCGAGACCGAGATCAGCGAGGTGGCGGTGAAGCCGTGGGGGCGGCCGTCCGCCCCGCGGGCGGTGATCACCGCGACCCCGGCTGCGTGCTGGCGGAAGACCGACCGCAGCAGGGTGTCGAGTGCGGGCCGCGCGGCCCGCGGGGTCTCCATGACGGTCATCCGAGGCGGCTTTCCGGGAGCAGTTCGCCGAGCGCGGCGGCGATGTCCTTGGCGCCGGTGCCCTGCATGACGGTGAAGTGGGTGCCGGGGACGAGCCGGGTGCGGACCGGGCCGTCGGCGTGCCGCTCCCAGCCCTCGCGGAACCAGTCCGGATCGCCCGGGTCGTCGGCGACGAGCAGTTCCACGGGCCCGCGGTAGGGGGTGGCCCGCCAGGTGGAGGCCGCCCGGGTCATGGCGGTGAACATCCGGGCCCGGGCCAGGATCTGCGCGTCCTCCCCGTCGCGGACCAGGCCCGCATCGGCGAGCCGGCCGAGGACGGCCTCGTACGCGGCCTCCCGCGGCAGGGCGCGGACCGTCTCCGGGTCGGTGTGCAGCGGGGGCCGGCCCATGGAGAGGGCGAAGCTGTCGGCGAAGGCGCACACCGACTCGGCGTGGCCGAGCGGCTGCGGCAGCTGGGCGGGGGGCTGGGTGTCCACCAGGGCCAGCAGGGCCACCTCGGCACCCCCGGCCTGGAGCAGCGAGGCCAGCGCCCAGGCGATGCCGCCGCCCAGCGACCAGCCGAGCAGGTGGTACGGGCCCTGCGGCTGCACCTCGCGGATCGCGTCGCGGTAGCGGTGCGCGAGCTCGTCGAGGGTTTCCTCGGGGGCGCCGGGGACGATGGGCGCGGCGTCGATGCCGTAGACGGTCCGGTCCTCTTCGATGTGCTGGGCCAGCGGGAAGTAGGAGGTGGAGGTTCCGGTGCTGGAGTGGACGCAGAACAGCGGGGGCAGCTGCGCGGATCCGGAGCCGGACTTGAGGAGGGTCAGGGTGCCGCCCGGTGCGGGCACGGCGCCGTCCGTGGACGCCGAGGCGGCCTCCTGGTCGGCGACGGCGGCCAGTTCGGCGACCGTCTGGTGCTGGAAGAGCTGGCGGGCGGTGATGCGCACGCCGCGCTTGTTGGCGAAGTCGACGGCCCGGATGACGGTGATGGAGTGTCCGCCGAGGTCGAAGAAGTTGTCGTGGATGCCGACCGAGGGGACCTCCAGGAGCTGCTGCCACACCTCGGCGAGGATCTGCTGGGTGGGCGTGGCCGGCGCCTGTGCGGGTCCGTCCGCGGCCGCGGCGGACGGGTCGGGCAGTTTGAAGCGGTCCACCTTTCCGTTGGCGTTGAGCGGGAGCGCGTCCAGCACGGTGTAGCGGGCGGGCACCATGAACTCGGGCAGCCGCTCGCGCAGGTGGGCGCGGAGTTCATCGGCGGCGGGGGCGCCCCGGCCGGGAGCGGCCACCAGGTAGGCGGCCAGGTACTGGGCGCCGGCCGGGCCGCGGGCGGCGACCACGCAGGAGCCGACGCCGGGGTGGTCGCGCAGGGCGGTCTCGACCTCGCCGAGTTCGACGCGGTAGCCGCGGACCTTGACCTGGTCGTCGCCCCGGCCGAGGAACTCCAGGCGGCCGTCGGGCAGCCACTTGGCGAGGTCGCCGGTGCGGTACATGCGGGCGCCGGGGGCCCGGTCCCGGCGGAACGGGTCGGGCAGGAACCGCTCGCGGGTCAGCTCCGGCAGGTTGTGGTAGCCGCGGGAGACGCCGTCGCCGCCGATGTGGAGCTCGCCGGGCACGCCGACGGGCAGCGGGGCCCCGTGCGCGTCGAGGACGTAGACGGCGGTGTTGGCGATGGGGGTGCCGACGGGGACGGTGGGGGCCTCGGTGTCGGCGCCGTCGACGGGCGCCGAGGTGGACCAGACGGTGGTCTCGGTGGGCCCGTACATGTTGTGGAAGCTGGCGCCGGTGGCCTCGCGCAGCCGCAGGGCCAGCGCGGTGGGCACGGCCTCGCCGCCGACGAGCAGGACGTCGAGGGCGCCGAGGGCTTCGCGGGCCGCGCCGGAGGGGTCGTCGAGCATCAGCTGGGCGAGGGAGGGCGTGCACTGCAGGTGGGTGACCCCGTGCTCGGCGATCAGCTCGGCGAGGGAGGCGTTGTGGGCGGGGCCGGCCGGCCGCGCCTGCCCCAGCGGGGCATTGGCGAGGACGCGCAGCCGGTCGAGGTGTTCCAGGCCGCCGAGTACGTCGTCGGCGTCGATGCCGAAGTCCACGAGGCAGGCGAGTTCGTCGACGCCGATGGCGGAGAGCTTGTCGATCAGCTCCAGGCAGTCCTCGGGGGTGCCGAACAGGCCGCTGGTGTGCACGTACCGGTCGAAGGCGTGGCCGAGGAGGGCGTCGAGGTCGTCCTCGCCGATGTTGCGGGGGTCGACGTCCACGCCCATGCGCTGGCCGAGCACCCGGACCAGGTCCAGGGAGGTGCGCAGGTAGTCGATGAACGGTTCGCGGACCAGGGCCAGGGCCCGGTCGCGGTCCTCGTCGAGGAAGGTGTGCAGCATGAGGGTGACCTTGCCGCCCTCGGTGCCGAACTTCTCGCGCCAGGTGTCGTGGTAGAGCCGGATGGACTCGGCGAGCTGGTCGAGGTCCTGGCCGAGCAGGTGGGTGAGGATGTTGGCGCCCTGTTCGGCGGCGGCCTTGAAGGTGGCGGGGGTGCCGCCGGAGGAGAGCCAGACGGGCAGTTCGGCCTGGACGGGGCGGGGCCGGATGCGGACCTCGACGTCCTTGCCGTTGCCGGCGGTCAGCGTGGCCGGCTCGCCGCGCCACAGCGACCGTACGGTCCGCACGCCGTCGATCATGACCTGCTTGCGGTCCTCGTAGTTCCCGGGGGCGAAGACGAAGTCGTCGTGGAGCCAGCCGGAGGCGAAGGCCATGCCGACGCGGCCGCCGGAGAGGTTGTCGACGACGGACCACTCCTCGGCCACGCGCACCGGGTGGTGCAGCGGCATGACCACGCTGCCGGAGCGGATCGCGATGTTCTCGGTGACCATGGCCAGGGCGGCGGCGGTCACCGAGGGGGCCGGGTAGAGACCGCCGAAGGCGTGGAAGTGGCGTTCGGGGGTCCACACGGCGGAGAAGCCGTGCCGGTCGGCGAACTTGGCGCCCTCCAGCAGCAGCCGGTAGCGGTTGCCGCCGGGGGCGTCGTCACCCGCGTCGCTGGCGAAGTAGAAGAGGCCGAACTCCATGGGGCGGGTGCGCGGGGCGGGGGCGGAGCGCAGCAGCTCGTGCGGGCGGCCGGAGGCCACGACCACCTTGAAGCCGCGGGTGAGCGTCCAGAACATCTCGACCTCGGACATGTCGAAGGAGATGCTGCTGATCGCGAGCCAGGTGCCCGGCGAGTGCTCGCCGACCCGGTCGTCGAGACCGCGGAAGAGGTTGAGGAGCTGGGCGTGCTCGACCATGACGCCCTTGGGCTTTCCGGTGGAGCCCGAGGTGTACGTGACGTACGCGAGGTCGTGCGCGCCGACGCTGACGCCCGGGTCGGCGTCGGGGACGTCCTCGAGGGGGTCGGCCGACAGGTCGAGCAGGACGGGATCCGCGCCCTCGGCGAGGGCGGCCGCGGCGGTCAGCCGGGCGGTGCTGTCCGCGTCGACGAGGACGGCGGCGGGGCGGGCGTCGCCGAGGACGTGGCCGAGGCGGGCCGCCGGGTAGTCGGGGTCGAGGGGGACGAAGGCGGCTCCGGACTTGAGGACGCCGAGGAGCCCGGCGGGCATGTCGAGGCCGCGGGAGAGGCAGACGCCCACCAGGGTGCCGGGGCCGGCGCCGAGGGCGCGCAGGCGGTGGGCGATCCGGTTGGCGCGCCGGTCCAGGGCCGCGTAGTCGAGGGCGGCGCCCCGGTGGACGACCGCGGTGGCCCCGGGGGTACGGGCGACCTGGGCGGCGAAGGCCGCCGGGACCCCGCCGGCGGTCTCCACGGGTACGGCGGTGTCGTTCCACTGGACCAGGATCCGCTCGTGCTCGGCGGGGGTGAGCACGGCGAGTTCGGACAGGCGCGCGTCGGGGCGGGAGACGGCGCTCTCCAGGACCCGGCGGTAGTGGCCGAGCATCCGCTCGATGCGGTCGCCGTCGTGGAGTTCGGTGGCGTACTCGGTCATCAGGTCGACGCCGCCGGTGGAGCGCTCGGAGAGGCCGATCGTCCAGTCGAACTTGGTGGTGCCCATGTGCAGGGGCAGGCCGGTGAGTTCGATGTCCCCCATCCGGACCGTCTCCACCGGGGTGCCCAGCTGGTAGATCGCGTGCTGGAAGAGCGGGTTGCGGCTCTGGTCGCGGTCGGGCCGCAGCTCGCCGACGAGCTGGTCGAAGGGGAGTTCCTGGTGCTTGTGCGCGTCGGAGACGGCGTCGCCCGTACGGGCCAGCAGCTCGCGGAAGGTGGGGTCGCCCGCGGTCGAGGTGCGCAGCACGACGGTGTTGGCGAAGTAGCCGATGAGCGGCTCGAACTCGGTGCGGGTGCGGCCGGAGAAGACGGAGCCGAGCGCGATGTCGTCCTGGCCGGTGTAGCGGGACATCAGGGCGGCGAGTCCGGCGACGGCCACCGGCAGCAGCCGGGTCCGCTCGCTGCGGGCGAGGGCCTCCAGGTCTCGGTGGAGCGCGGGTTCCAGGTACGCGCCGACCTCGGCGCCGGTCCACTTCGGGTCGGCGGGGCGCGGCCGGTCGGACGGGAACTGGAGGGCGGGCAGCCCCTCCAGGCGCTCGCGCCAGTACGCCAGCGAGCGGGCGCCGGCCTCGCCGGCCAGCCGGTCGCGCTGCCATACGGCGTAGTCGGCGTACTGGATGGGCAGTTCGGGCAGGACGGGGGCGCGGCCGGCCCGCCCGGCCAGGTAGCACTCGGTGAGCTCCTGCACCATGCGGGTGGTGGACCAGCCGTCGGTGGCGATGTGGTGCATGGACAGCACCAGGACGTGCTCGTCGGGGCCCTGCTTGGCGAGGGTGGCGCGCAGCATCGGGCCGGCCGACAGGTCGATGCGGCGGCGGGCCTCGCGGGAGGCGGTCTCGCGGGTGCGGGCCTCGCGTTCGGCGGCGGGCAGGCTGGAGAGGTCGAGCAGCTCCAGGGCGGCGGGCGCGGGCGCGTCGACGGTCTGGCGGGGGCCGTCGGGGGTGGCGAGGTAGCGCGTGCGCAGGGTCTCGTGCCGGGCGACGACGGTGCTCAGGGCGGAACGCAGCAGGGGCACGTCGAGGGGGCCGCGCAGGCGCAGCGCGAGCGGGGTGTTGTAGAAGGCCAGCCCGTCGGACCACTGGTCGAGGAACCACAGGCTCTGCTGTACGGAGGACAGCGGCAGGGGCTCGTCCCGGCCGGCGGCGGCGATGCGGTCGCTGTCCTGCCGCGGCTCACGGTTGGCGCGCAGCTCCCCCAGCAGCGCGGCGCGCTGCTGGGGGGTGAGCTGTGCCAGTCGGTCGTTGACGTTTCGCGGCATGCCGGGGCTCCTCGTCGACGTGTGTGTCTGGCCCGAAGCCTCCCCGGGGCGCGCCCGCCGGTGGAGTCGGGGGAAATCCGGACTCCTTCGGCGCGGCCCGGACCGGCAGCGTGATCGCCGGTCATACGCATCATTTCTGAAGGGGCGATCGTGACAAGTACGGGAGTGACCGCGCCGGACAAGGCAGTCCGGACCCGACCGCCGGCCGGCGACTGCGCCGACGGCCTGGCCCGGGAGACGGCCCGGGCCGGCTTCACCTGCCTGCGCCGCGACCGGATCCGGCACCTGCTGCCGGCGGACGCCCTGGAGGATTTCCGCGCCGCTTGGGAGGACCTGGAGCTGGACACCGGCATCCCCGGCGGGAAGCTGTTCCGGCTGCGCCGCTACGGGCGGCTGCGGGTGGAGGTGGAGGCGGACGGCACGGCCTCGTTCACTCCGCTGCCGCACGCCTCGTTCCGCCAGGACGTGATCCACATGTGGCGCGGGCAGGACCGGGTGTTCGCGCCGATCGCCCCCGAAGTGCTCCTGCACGAAGGCATGCGGGCGCTGGTCGGGCTGGACGCCCGGGCGGCCGCGCGGCTGAGCGGCACCACCTCCTGGGAGGTCGGCGTCCACCTGATCCGCATCCTGGCCGAGCCGGGCGGCGAGGGCGAGCCGACCCCCGAGGGCCGCCACCGCGACGGGCACGCGTACGTCGGGATGCACCTGCTGCGCCGGGACCGGTGCGGCGGCGGGCTCTCGACGGTGCACCCGGAGGGCGGCGAGCCGGTCCGGCTGACGCTGCTCGACCCGCTGGACTCGATGTTCGTCGACGACGCCCGGGTGACGCACGAGGTGTCCCCGATCAGCCCGCTGGACGGCACGGCGGTGCGCGACATGCTGCTGGTGGACCTCAACCCGGCCGCCGCGGCCGGCGGGTGACGCGGGCGTGAGCGCCATGGACCGTACCGGCGAGACCGCGCTGCTGCGCTCGCTCGTCGACATCCCGTCCGTCTCGGGCACCGAGGCCGCCGCCGGATCCTTCCTCGCCGCGTCGATGGACCGGCTCGGCTTCGACACGCACGTCGACGCCGTGGGCAACGTGCACGGCTCGGTCGGCCCGGCGGACGGGCCGCACCTGCTGCTGCTGGGCCACATGGACACCGTTGCGGGCGAGGTCCCGATCCGGCTGTCGGGCGACGTCCTCTACGGGCGGGGCACCGTCGACGCGAAGGGCCCGCTCGCCGCGATGGTCTGCGCGGCGGCCCGCCTCGCGGACACCACCGGCGCGCGGATCACCGTCGTCGGCGCGGTCGACGAGGAGCGCACCTCGGTCGGCGCCCGCCACCTGGCCGGCCTGTTGCGCCCGGACGCCGTGGTCATCGGCGAGCCGAGCGGGGCCGCCTGCGTGGGCATCGGCTACAAGGGCGTCTTC
Source organism: Streptomyces sp. NPDC001194 (assembly GCF_042896985.1). NCBI lineage: Bacteria > Bacillati > Actinomycetota > Actinomycetes > Kitasatosporales > Streptomycetaceae > Streptomyces > Streptomyces sp. NPDC001194. The sequence continues at coordinate 183,035 of NZ_JBIAXU010000011.1, forward strand.
CGCTTCCGGATGACCGCCGAGCAGCCGGCCGCGCACACCAGTTCGCCCGAGGCGACGGCCGCGGAGATCGTCGCGGACTTCTGGTTCGGCGTACGGGAGTGGCTGCTGCGGCGGTACGGACCCGGAACCGCGAGCGCCCTGTTCGACCAGGCGCTGCCCTCGGTCGTCGCCATGGGCGGCGGCCTGGAGGAGGCCTGGATCGAGGTCTCGTGCCGGGTGCCGGTGCACTTCGACGCCGCCGCCTTCCGGGCCGCGCTCGACGAGCTGGCGGGCGGGCGGCGGATCACCGTCGTCGAACACGTGGAGGCGGTGCGGTCCTCGCGCACCGACCCGGTGGTCAAGGCCCTGACGGCCGCGATCCGCGAGAGCGGCGCGCGGCCCGCGGCGAAGCTGAAGCTGGGCACCGCCGACTGGAACGTGGTGGGTCCGGTCTGGGGAGTGCCGACGGCCGCGTACGGCCCGGGCGACTCCCGCTACTGCCACACCGAGGACGAGCACATCGCCCTGCCGGAATACCTCACTGCCATCGACGTCCTGACGGCGGCGCTGCCGCGGCTGGCGCGATCGGTGGCCCTGCGCACCACGACCGGTGCCCTCAACGGAATGGGAGGCGGCACGCCGTGAACACACGACGACCGCTGGCGGTACTGACCTCGCGCGTACGGCTGGAGGAGCGCCTGCTCCTGGCCGAACTGCGCAAGCGGGACATCGAGTTCGAACAGCTCGACACCCGGCGCCTGACGTTCCAACTCGACGGACCGGGCGCGCTGCCCTACCGGGGCGCGCTCAGCCGGGAGATCTCGCACACCCGCAACGCGTACGCGAGCCGGCTGCTGGAGCACCTGGGCGTGCCGGTGCTCAACAGCTCGCGGATCATCAACCTCTGCGGGGACAAGCTGCTGACCACCCTCGCCCTGCGGGAGGGCGGACTGCCCACCCCGCGCGCGATGGTCGGGCTGGTCCCGGACGCGGCGCTGGACGCCCTGGACGACTTCGGCTACCCGGCCGTCGTCAAGCCGCTGACCGGCTCCTGGGGCCGGATGGGCGCCCGGCTGCACGACCACGAGGGCGCCGAGGCGATCTTCGAGCACCGGGCGGCGCTGCCCGGCCCGCACCACCAGATCACGTACGTCCAGGAGTACATCGACAAGCCCGGCCGCGACATCAAGGCGTACGTCTTCGGCGGCGAGGTGGTCGGCGCGATCTACAAGATCTCCGAGAACTGGCGGACCAACACGGCGCTCGGCGGCCGCACCGAGGTGTGCCCGCTCAGCAACGACCTGGTCAAGCTGCTGACCGCGACCGCCGAGGCGATCGGCGAGGGCGTCCTCGGCGTCGACGTCATCGAGCACAAGGACGGCCGGATGGTCGTCAACGAGGTCAACCACACGCCCGAGTTCCACGGGGCGATCGAGGTGCTGGGCACCGACCTGGTCGGTGCGTACGTGGACTACGTCATGGCCCGGCTCGCCGTCTGGGACGCGCAGTGAGCCCCGCGCCCGGCCGGCTGGCCCCCCTCCAGCTGGCCGGCCCGGTCCCCTTCGACGGCCGGGTGCTGGAGCTGCCCCGCGGCCGCTACGACTGGCTGCACCTGGAGGTGCGCGCCGCCGCGCCCGCCGAGGCGACGCTGTGGCTGCACTTCGCCGGGGGGACCGACCCCGAGACCGCCGAGATCCCGGCGGGCGCGTCCGTACGGCTGCGCCTGCCGGTGACCCGGCGCGACGAGCTGGAGCGCGTACGGCTGCCGGAACGGGAGGGGCTCGAACTCCTCGCGCTGACCACCGTGGCACCGGCTCCGGCCGGCCTGCCCGATCCCCACGAGAGCGGTCTGGTGACGACATGAGCGGCACACTGGCGATGTTCGGCGGCGCCAAGACGCTGCGCCGGCAGGACATGGGCAAGGAGCTCACCGGCTGGCCGGTGATCACCGAGGAGGAGCACGCCGCGGTCCGCGGAGTGCTGGACGGCGGACTGTTCACCTCCAACGACGCGGGGCGCGGCGAGGTGTCCGCGCTCCAGCGCGACTGGGCCGCGTACACCGGGACCCGCTACTGCGCTGCCGTCTCCAACGGGACGGCGGCCCTGGAACTGGCGCTGGCCGCGCTCGACCTGGAGCCGGGCTCCGAGGTGCTGGTGCCTGCGCTGACCTTCATCGGGACCGCGATCCCGGTGGTGCAGCGGCTGCTGGTGCCCGTCTTCGTCGACGTGGACCCGGTCACCTTCACGATGGACCCGCAGGCGGCCGCCGCGGCGGTCACCGAGCGGACCCGGGCGATCGTCGTGGTGCACCTGCACGGCCTGCCCGCCGACATGACGGCGCTGCGGGCGCTCGCGGACAGCCGCGGGCTGAAGCTGATCGAGGACGCCGCGCAGGCCCAGGGCGCCGAGTACCAGGGCCGCCGGGCCGGCTCGATCGGCGACGTGAACGCCACCAGCCTCAACGTGGTCAAGAACCTGCCGACCTGCGGCGAGGGCGGGCTGATCACCACAGACGACGAGGAGCTGTACGAGCGGATCGTGCTGCGCCGCCAGTTCGGCGAGGACCTGCGGGCCGGCAAGGACCGCGACTACATCTCACGGGTGCTGGCCGGCAACGAGAAGCTGAGCGCGGTGCAGGCCGCCTTCACCCGGCGCCAGCTGGCCCGCCTCGACGAGTACCACGCCCTGCGCGCCAAGAACGTGGAGTCCTTCCTGGACCGCATCGGCCGGCTGCCGGGGCTGCTCGCCCCGCAGGTCCCCGCCGACCGCACGCACGCCTGGCACATCCTGCGGCTGCGGTTCTCCGCGGCGGGCCTCGGCCACCCCGAGGTCTCCGACGGGGCGCTGCGCGCGGTGCTGCAGCGGGCGCTGAAGGCGGAGGGCGTGCCGGTGGCCCCGTACCAGGTGGTGCCGCTGCCGGGGCAGCGGGCCTTCCGGGAGCTGTCCGGCTTCGGCGGCTACCCGTGGCGGATCGAGGGCGCGGCCCGGCCGCGCCACGACATCCACGAGTTCCCCGTGTCGCTGGCCGTGATCGAGGACTCGCTGACGATCCAGCGGATCCACCTCAACCCGGCGGCGGGCCCGGTCCTCGACCGGTGCGCGCAGGCCTTCGAGAAGGTCTGGGACCGGATCGAGGACCTGCTGCCGCTGGCGCGGGCCATGGAGTACCGCCCGCCGTGGCACGCCGCGGTCAACACCCCTTTGGAGAGCGCGTGAGCACCCTGCTCGAACCGCCCGCGACGGCGGCCGCCCCGGCGGGGGCCGCCGCTCCCGCGGAGCCGGCGGACCTCGCGGACCTGGCCCACGAGGTGCGCGAGCTCGTCCTGCGGATGGGCACCACCGCGCACGGCACCCACGTCGGCGGCAGCCTGTCCGCGGCCGACGTCCTGACCGTCCTGTACCACGAGGTGCTGCGGCTGCGGCCGGAGCAGCCCGACTGGGCCGACCGCGACTGGTTCGTGCTCAGCAAGGGGCACGCGAGCGCCGCCCTGTACGCCGTGCTGGCCCAGCGCGGGTTCATCGACCGGACCGAGCTGGCCACCTACGGCGCTCCGGGGGGCCGGCTCGCCGGGCACCCGCTGCGCCGGCTGCCCGGCGTGGAGTTCCCCACCGGCTCGCTCGGACACGGCCTGTCGCTGGCCTCGGGGGTCGCGCTGGGCCTGCGCCGCACGGGCCGGCCGGGGCGGGCCTTCGCCCTGCTGGGCGACGGCGAGCTCCAGGAGGGCTCGGTGTGGGAGGCCGCGATGAACGCGGGCCACCACGGGCTCGACAACCTGGTCGCGGTCGTCGACCGCAACGGGCTGCAGATCTCCGGCTCGACCGAGGAGTGCGTGAGCCTGGAGCCCCTGGGCGACCGCTGGCGCAGCTTCGGCTGGGCGGTGGCGGAGGTGGACGGCCACGACCTGGGTGCGCTGCGGGAGGTGTTCGCGGCCCTGCCGGACGACGCCGGGCGGCCGACCGTGGTGCTGGCGCAGACGGTCAAGGGCCGCGGGGTGCCGCTGTTCGAGGGCAAGAAGAAGTCCCATTCGGTGCAGCTGACGCCTCGGCTGTTCCAGCGGGCCCTGACCGGCCTGAACGCGAGGAGGGCACGATGACCGCCACGATGCCGGAGACGGCCGCGCAGCTGCCCGGGGCCGCCGAGACCGCCCAGGGCGCCGAGCCGACCTGGCAGGAGCGGTACGGGGTCGCGGCGCGCGAGGTGTACCGCCGCACGCTGCTGGAGCTGGCCCGGACCGACCCGCGGATCATCTGCGTGGACTCCGACATGGGCGGCCTGGAGACGCTGTTCGGCGAGGAGCTGCCGTCGCAGTACGTCAACGTCGGCATCGCCGAGGCCAACCTGATGGGGGTCTCGGCGGGGATGGCGGCGACCGGGCTGCTGCCGTACGCGAACACCCTGTCGGGGTTCGCGGCGGCCCGCGCCTGCGAGCAGGTGAAGATCGACGTGGCCGGGAACAACCTGCCGGTGCGGATCGTGGCGACCCACGCCGGGCTGTCGGCCGGTCACTACGGGCCCACGCACCACGCGGTGGAGGACCTGGCGATCCTGCGGACGCTGCCCAACCTGACCGTGGTGGTGCCGGCGGACGCGGTGGAGACCGAGTACGCGGTGCGCGCCACGGCGGACCTGCCGGGACCGCTGTTCCTGCGGCTGGGCCGGGCGGCGACGCCGCTGGTGCACGAGGAGCCGTACGAGTTCACGGTCGGCAAGGCGCGCGAGCTGCGGGCGGGTACGGACGTCACGATCGTGGCGACGGGCCCCTACCCGGTGTCGATGGCCCTGGAGGCGGCGCGGGAACTGGCCGGGCGGGGCGTCTCGGCCCGGGTGCTCAACATGCACACGATCAAGCCGCTGGACCAGGAGGCCGTGCTCGCGGCGGCGCGGGAGACCGCCGGGATCGTCACGGTGGAGGACCACCTGGTGGCCGGGGGCCTGGGGGCCGCGGTCTGCGAGGTGGTGACGCAGGAGGCACCGTGCCGGGTGCACCGGATCGGTGTGCCGGACCGGTTCTTCGACCACGTCGCCGACGAGCGGCAGTTGCTGGAGCTGGCCGGCATCAGCCCGGCGGAGATCGTCGCGGCGGCGGCCCGGCTGGCCGCCGCCCCGCGATGAGCGGCCCTGCGGTGAACGGCCCTGCGGTGAACGGCCCTGCGGTGAACGGCCTTGCGACGAGCGGCCCTGCGACGAGCGGTCCCGCTGCGGGCCGCCGGGCCGCCGTCGTTCAGGGGCGCGGGGTGCGGGCGGCGCGCGCGGCCGGGCTGCGCCACCAGGCCAGCAGGCTGGTGTGGATCAGCCGGGGCTGGGCGAACGCCGCGATCTGCGCCGCGGGGCGGGCGAAGAACAGCCCGTCCGCGGTACGCCGGTCCGCGGCCGACGCCAGCACCCCTTCCACGGCGGCCCGTTGGGACGGCGTGGCACCGGGCAGGAAGTCGATGCCGAGCAGCGCCTCCTCCGGGGCGGCGGGCAGCGGCTCGCCGGTCCGGCAGCGGGTGCCGCACGGACCGGCCCACCAGGACACCGCCCAGCCGTCCCCGCCGGGGGCGTAGGGCGCTCCGGGCTCCTGTGGGGCGCGCGGATCGCGCACCATGTGGACCTCGGAGAGCGGCTTGTCGGCGGCGCCGAAGTGGCGGACCGTACGGAAGCCGACCCGGGCGTAGAAGGCCGGGTTGCCCCGCTCGACCACGGCGTCGAGCACCACCTGCCGGGCGCCCGCGGCCGCGGCCGCGGCTTCCAGGCGGCGCAGCAGCAGCCGGCCGAGCCCGGCGTGGCGCACCCGGGGGGAGACGGCCAGCCGGCGGACCTCCCAGTCGCCGTCGGGGCGGACCACGGCCCGCACCGACCCGGCGGTCTCCCCGCCGAGGGAGGCGACCCACAGTCCGCGGCCCGCCGCGAGGTCCTCCCGTACGTCCCCGGCCCGTTCGCGGGCGCCGTCGGCGACGGGCAGGCCCGGGACGAGGTCGCCCGCGGCGTACGCGGCCGAGGTGACCGCCGCCACCCGCTCGCAGAGGTCTTCCGGTGCGCCGGGAACAGAGTCAAGGAATCTGATCTGGATATCGACGGCAGTGGCCGCCTTTTCTGTGGTGAGCACAGCCGCAACATAGTGGATGTGATGGGATTGGGAAACACCGTCGTCAATCTGTCCGCGCATTTCAACAATCGCGGAATACAGCCGCCGGACACGCCCGGCGACTACGGGTTCAATATCTGGCGCAATACGTTTCCGGCCGAGGAACTGCCGGAGCCCGGCTCCCTGGTGGACCTCGTGGGGGCGGTCTTCGAGTTCCCGGCCCGCAAGAGCGCCGCCGGGGACAACGTCCGCTGCCGCGGACAGCTGGTGGAGCTGCCCGGCGGCAGCTGGGACTGGATCGGCCTGGTCGGCGCGGCCGAACGGCGCACCGAGGACGAGGTCGAACTGCACTACGCGGACGGCACCGTGCGCCGCGAGTGGCTGCGGATGAGCGACTTCTGGCCGCAGACCGGCGCGTACTTCGGCGAGCCGAGGGCCTTCGTCACCGGCAGCATGCGCTACCCCCGCCACACCCACCTGCACCACGCGCCGTCGATCTGGCAGCAGCGGGTGCCGGTGCGCGTGCCCGCGCCGCTGGCCGCGGTGCGGCTGCCGGACAACCCGGCGATGCACGTCTTCGCCATGACCGTCACAGCGGACGAGGAGAGCCGTCTTGCGAGTTGAACTGGGACCCGTCGGCTACTGGCGGCACGAGCTGTCGCACTGCCTGCACACGACGGCCGGGGTCCTGCTGGGCTTCCACGGGCTGGACCCGGTGCAGGCGCTGGGCGCCGGCTGGGGATTCGACTACCCGGCGGGCGACATCCGCCGCGAGGAGTACTACTTCCCGGGCGCGGCCGAGGACCTCTTCGGCGGGCTCGCCCCCTTCCACGACGTGCACTCGCGCTGGCACGAGCCGGCCGACGCCCGCGAGGGCTGGGAACAGGTCCGGGCCGCGCTGGCGGCGGGCACTCCGGTGGCGGTGGCCGCCGACAACTTCCACCTGCCGTTCCGGCCTGCCTACCGCGACGTGCACACCAACCACCTGATGGTGCTCTACGGGTTCGACGACACCACCGGCGACGTGTTCGTGGCCGACCCGGTGCCGCCCGCCTTCCAGGGGACCATCCCGCTGGCCGCGCTGACCGCCGCCCGGGACTCCGGCAACCCGGTCCACCACGACCGGGACCTGTTCTTCACCGCCAATCCGATCGGCAACCGCTGGCTGGAGCTGCGGATCGGGCAGGACCAGCCCGCCTTCGACGCGGAGTTCGTGGACCGGGTGACCGCGGCGAACCTGCGCGCGCTGCGGGCGGAGCCGGCCGCCGCCGACACCGCCGCGGGGCACCTGCGCGGGCTCGCGGGGCTGCGCACCTTCCTGACGGAGGCCTTCGACCGGCTGCCCGGGGACCCGGCCGTCGGGGACGAGGTCTTCGTCGTCATCGGCCCCGTCCTCGCGGTGACCGGGCTGCACGCGGAGTTCCTGCGCGAGGCCGGCCGGCGCTTCGGCGAACCGCGGCTGGCCGAACTGGCCCGCGAGGTGGACCGGGTCGCCCACCACTGGTCCGCGCTGCGCATCGCGGTGGCCACGGCCGGCCCGGACCGGGCCGGGGCGATGCCGGGGCTGCTGCGCCGCACGGCCGCGCTGCTCGACGCGTACGACCGGGCCCTGGACGGTCTCCAGAGCCGTCTCGAAGCCCGCGGGCAGGCCCTTCAGGGCGCGTAGGGGTTATCCCCGACTGACTGCGCGGGACCCCACCCGGCAGGCTCGACGTGCGGTGGAAACGCCCGCGGAAAACATGCCGAATATCGCATGGAAAGGAATGCTGTCTTGCTCAAGGAAGCATGCCCGGAATGCACCGGAGACGTCTCCGTCGCACCCGAGGTGGAACTCAACGAAATCGTCGAGTGTGCGGAATGCATGGCGGAACTCGAAATCGTTTCGCGCGAACCGCTGATCATGGCCCTGGCCCCCGAGGCCGAAGAGGACTGGGGTGAATAGGTGATCCGCGCCGGGATCGTCGGCGGGGCCGGGTACATCGGGGGCGAACTGCTCCGGATGCTGCTCGGCCACCCCGGGGTCGAGGTCGTGGCCGCCACCTCGACCCGCCTGTCCGGCAGGCGGGTCGACGGCAGCCACCCCAACCTCCGGGGACTGACCGACCTCAGCTACGTCGCACCGGAGCAACTGCCCGAGTGCGACGTCCTCTTCTTCACCGCGTCCAGCCTGGACGACCCCGCCGGGCGGGCCGAGCTCGCCGCCCGCGGCAAGGTGGTCTTCGACCTCAGTGCCGACCTGCGGCTGAAGGACCCCGCGCTCTACCGCAAGCACTACGGCCGGGAGCACCCCGTACCGGACCTGCTCGCGGACGCCGTGAGCGGTCTGCCCGAGCTGCACCGGGAGAGCCTGCGCACCGCCGATCTGGTGAGCGTGCCCGGCTGCATGGCGAGCGCGTCGATCCTGGCACTGAACCCGCTGGCCACGGCGGGTCTGATCGAGTCCCGGGTCACCGTGGACGGCCGGGTGGGCTCCAGCGGCTCGGGCGCCTCGGCGGGCGAGATGAACCTGCACTCCGAGCGCAGCAACGTGCTGCGGGTGTTCGCCCCCCTGGGCCACCGCCACCAGGCCGAGATCAGCCAGGCCACCGGCCTGGAGGCCCTGATGACGGCCACCGGCGTGGACGCCGTGCGCGGCGTGCAGGTGGTCATCCGGGCCACGGCCCGGCCCGGGGTCACGGAGGCGGCGATCCGCTCCGCCTACCGCACGGCGTACGCGGCGGAGCCCTTCGTCCGCGTCGTCGCGCAGAAGCGCGGCAACTACCGCTTCCCGGAGCCGAAGCTGCTGCTCGGCTCCAACTACTGCGACGTCGGCTTCGCCTACGACGCGCCGAGCCGCGAGCTGCTCGTGATCGGGGCGCTGGACAACCTCGTCAAGGGCGGGGCGGGCAACGCCGTGCAGAGCATGAACATCCGCATGGGCTGGGACGAGCGGACCGCCCTGGGCTTCCCGGGGCTGCACCCGATCTGACCGTGCCGGGCCCGCGCCGGTCCGGTTCCGGGCCCCGTACGCCCGTACGCCCGTACACCCGCGCCGGCGCCGACGGGACTCCCCTCCCCCGGCGGCGCCGGGCCCGGCCGGCCCGGCCCCAGCGGCCGGCCCCGCGCCCCTTCGAAAGCCCCGTACCGATCCGAGAGGCAGCGACACATGATTCACCCCGTCACCGTCGTCAAATGCGGTGGCAGCCCGGCGATCGACCGGGAGGCGATGTGCGCCGACATCGCGTCCCTGGCCGCCGCGGGCCGCCGTGTCGTGCTGGTGCACGGCGGGGCCGCCGAGGTCGACCTGCTGGCGGAGCGGCTCGGTGTCCCGCAGCGCCGGCTGACCACGCCCAGCGGCTCCTCCAGCCGCTACACCGACCCCGCCACCCTGGAGGTCCTCCAGCTGGCGCTCGCCGGAAAGGTCAAGCCCGCCCTGGTGGCGGTGCTGGGCCGGTTCGGCGCCCGCGCCGCGGGGCTGACCGGACTGGACGGGGCCACGGTCACGGCCCGGCGGACCGCCGCGCACCGCGCGGTGCTCGACGGCCGCACCGTGATGATCCGCGACGACCACAACGGCCGGATCCGGAAGGTGGATCCGACCCTGCTGACCCTGCTGCTGGAACACGGCATCGTGCCCGTGCTCTCGCCGCCGGCCCTCGCCGAGGACGGCACCGCGGTGAACGTGGACGCCGACCGGACCGCCGCCGCGGTCGCCGCGGCCCTGGGCGCGGAGCGGCTCGTGATGCTGACGGGCGCGCCGGGCGTACTGGCCGACCACCGCGACGAGTCCTCGCTGCTGCCCGAGTACCGGGTGCCGGCCGAGGGGCCCGTCGGGGACGCGGCCGTGGGCGGCATGAAGGCCAAGCTGCAGGCGGCCCGGGAGGCCCTGCTGGGCTCCGTGGCCGAGGTGGTGGTGGCCGACGGCCGCGTGAAGAACCCGGTCTCCGGCGCGCTCGGCGGCGCGGGGACCACCGTACGGCTGGCCGCCGTACACGAGACGGGCGGCGCCGCGCCGCTGACGACGACGGGGAGCTGACGGCGATGGCCGAGACGACGACCGGAACGACGGCCGCGGCGGGAGCGGCGGCCGGTACGGGAACAGCGGCCGGTACGGGAACAGCGGCCGGTACGGGAACGGAGGCGGCCGGTACGGGTGCGCGCAGCCTCGCCGACACCCGCAAGGCCCTGCTGGCGCTGCGCGAGCGCCAGCGCACCACGGTGCGGGCGACGAGCACCTCGATCACCCCGGCGGCCCGGGACCGGGCCCTGCCGCTGTCGTTCACCCAGCAGCGGCTGTGGTTCCTGAACCAGTGGTCCCAGGGCCGGCCCGTCTACAACGCGCCGTCCGTACTGCGCCTGCGGGCGCCGCTGGACCTGCCGGCGTTCCGGCGGGCGCTGACCGCCCTGGTGGGGCGGCACGAGATCCTGCGCACCCGCTACCCGGAGCTGAACGGGGTGGCCTACCAGCACGTCGACCCGGCCCCCGCCGAGGTGCCGCTGCCGGTGACCGACCTCGGCGCGCTCCGCGGCGCGGAGCAGGAGGCGGCGGTCGAGGCCCACGTACGGGCCGAGATCCGGCACTCCTTCGACCTGGCCGCCGAGCACGCCCTGCGGGTGTCGCTGGTCCGGCTCGGCCCGCAGGAGCACGTGCTGGTCCTGGCCATGCACCACATCGCCACCGACGGCTGGTCCACGGACATCCTGACCCGCGAGCTGGTCGCCCTCTACCGGGCCGAGGCCGCCGGAACCGCTGCCGGTCTTCCCGAACTGCCGGTGCAGTACGCCGACTTCGCGGTGTGGCAGCGCGGTCACCTGACCGGCGAGGTGCTGGACAAGCAGCTCGCGTACTGGCGGGAGCGGCTCGCCGGAGCCGCGACCCTCGACTTCCCCGCCGACCGGCCCCGGCCCGCGGACCCCACCCGCGACGGCGCCACGCTGACGCGGATGCTGCCGGACGAGCTGCTGCGCGGACTGCACCGCACGGCCCTGGCCGAGCGGGCCACCCTGCTGACGGTGGTGCTCGCGGCGTTCACCGCGCTGATGTCCCGCTACACCGGCCAGGACGACGTCGTCCTCGGCTCGGTGTTCTCGGGCCGCACCCGGCCCGAGATCGAGAACCTCATCGGCTTCTTCTCCAACACCCTGGTCCTGCGCACCTCCACGGAGGGCGACCCGACCTTCCGCGAGCTGCTGCGGCGCACCGGCGAGACCGTGATGGGCGCCCACTTCAACCAGGACCTGCCCTTCGGCACCCTGGTGGACGAGCTGGCCCCCGAGCGCGACCCGAGCCGCAACCCGCTCTTCCAGACCTGCTTCACCCTCCAGCACGCGGCGGCCGCGGAGGCCGAGGCGGGCGGGCTGTCCGCCGAGCCGTACCCGGCCGACCCGGGCACCGCCCGCTTCGACCTGGCCGTGCAGCTGACCGAGGTGCCCGGGCAGGGCCTGCGGCTGTGGGCCGAGTACTCCACCGAGCTGTTCGACACCGACCGGATCGAGCGGCTGTTCGGGCACTACGCCCGGCTGCTGCGGGCCGTCACCGAGAACCCGGAACTGCGCCTGAGCGAGCTGCCGCTGCTGACGGACGCGGAGCACAGGCAGCTGGTCCGCGGCTGGAACGACACCGCGCGCACCCACGGCTCGGAGGAGCTGTGCCTGCACCAGCTCTTCGAATCCGTCGCCGACGCCCACCCCGACGCGGTGGCCGTGGTGTACGAGGGCGAGGCGCTGACCTACCGGGAGCTCGACGAGCGGGCCGACCGCCTGGCCCGCGCGCTGCGCGCGCAGGGCGTCGGCCCCGAGTCGGTGGTGGGCGTGCTCGCGCGGCGCGGCCCGGCGCTGCCGGTGGCCTTCCTCGCGGTGCACAAAGCGGGCGGCGGCTACCTGCCGCTGGACCCGGACCACCCGGCCGCCCGCTGGGAGCTGCTGCTGGAGGAGGCCGGCGCCCGTACCGCCGTCACCACGGCCGACCTGGCCGGGGAGCTGCCGGCCCCGGTCACCGCCGTGCTCGCCGACGACCCGGCGCTCGCGGACGGGCCCGCGCCCGGCCGGCTGCCGGCCTCGGCGGGGCCGCGGAACCTCGCGTACGTGATCTTCACCTCGGGTTCGACCGGGCGCCCCAAGGGCGTGCAGGTGGAGCACCGCTCGATCGTCAACTTCTCGCGGGCCATCACGGAGCTGTTCCGGATGGGCCCCGGGGACCGGGTGCTGCAGTTCGCCAACCCCTCCTACGACGTCAGCCTGTTCGACTTCTTCTCCGCGCTGACCAGCGGCGCCGCCCTGGTCCAGGCCCCGCGCGAGACGCTGCTGGACCCCGGGCGGCTGACCGCCCTGATGCGCGAGCAGCACGTCACGGTGGCCGACCTGCCGCCGGCGGTGCTCGGGGCGCTCGACCCGGCGGCGCTGCCGGAGCTGCGGATGCTCTTCGTGGGCCTGGAGGCCTTCCCGGGCGAGCTGGTCAACCGCTGGAACACCGGCGGGCGCGAGTTCCACAACGGGTACGGGCCCACCGAGGCCACGGTCGCCTGCATCGACTACAAGTGCCCGAAAACGGTGCACGACTCGATGCCGCCCATCGGCAGCCCGCTCGCCAACTACACGGCGCACGTGGTGGACCGGTTCGGCGCCCTGGTGCCCGTCGGGGTCCCGGGCGAGCTGCTCGTCGGCGGCGCCGGGGTGGCCCGCGGCTACCTGAACAGCCCGGAGCTGACCGACCTGAAGTTCGTACCGGATCCGTACGGGGACGACGGCGACGGCGGCGACGGCGGGGAGCCCGGGCGGCTGTACCGCACCGGCGACCTCGTGGTCCGCCGGGCCGACGGGAACCTGGAGTTCCGCGGCCGCGTCGACCAGCAGGTCAAGATCCGCGGGCTGCGCATCGAGCCCGGCGAGATCGAGCAGGCGCTGACCGCGGAGCCGGAGATCGCCGAGGCGGTCGTCGTCGCGCACGGCGAGGGCGCCGACGCCCGGCTCGTGGCGTACGTGGTCCCCGCCCCGGGCGCGGACGCCCCGGACGAGGGGGAGCTGCGCCGCCGGCTCGGCGGGCGGCTGCCCGCGCACCTGGTGCCGGCCCTCTTCGCGGTGCTCGCCGAGCTGCCGCGGGCCGCGAGCGGGAAGCTGGACCGGGCCCGGCTGCCGGAGCCCGAAGCGGCCGCGGCCGCCGTGGAGTTCGAGGCCCCCTCGACGCCCACGCAGATCGCGCTGGCGGGCATCTGGGAGGAGGTCCTGGGCCGGGGCGGCTTCAGCACCCACGACGGGTTCTTCGCCGTCGGCGGCAACTCGCTCAAGATCACCCAGTTCGCGGCCCGGGTCCGGGAGCGCTTCGGGGTGGAGCTGGAACTGCGCGACCTGTTCGTCAACAGCACCCTCGGGCAGCTCGCCGACCTGGTCGAGGAGCGGGAGCTGGCCTCGGCCGACGACGCCGAGCTGCTGGCCCTGCTGGAGCGCGCCGAAGCCGCCGGCGGCGGTGCGCTGTGACCGGCCGGCACCCGGGCGGGCTCACCCCCGCCGAGGAGGAGTTCCGCGGGCGGGTCCGCGCGCTGCTGGCCGAGGAGCGCGTACGCGCCCTGGCCGACGAGATCGCCGCGTACCCGCCGGACACCGAGGCCACCCACCTGCCGGTGCACCGCTGGCTGGGCGAGCGGGGCTGGCTGGCCCCGAACTGGCCCCAGGAGTACGGCGGGGCGGGCCTGGGCGCCGCCGAGGCGGCCATCGTCACCGAGGAGATGACGCTCGCCGGGATCCCCGACGACGTGCACGTCCTCAGCATCGACATCGTCGGCCGGTTCCTGCTGGAGGTCGGCACCGAGGAGCAGAAGAAGCGGCACCTGCCGGCGCTGGCCGCCGGCGAGGAGATCGCCACCGTGCTCTTCACCGAGCCGGACGCCGGATCCGACCTGTCGGGGCTGCGCACCACCGCGCGCCGCGACGGCGACGGCTGGCGGCTGTACGGACGGAAGATCTACAACATGAAGTCGCAGTACGGCGAAGTGGCGCTGTGCGCGGCCCGCACCACCGACTCCCCGGTGGCGATGCACGGCATCACCCTCTTCCTGCTGCCGCTGCGCTCCCCCGGCGTCCACGTGGAGCCCGTTCCGACGCTGTGCAACGACCGGTTCAACCTGGTCGTCATCGACGGGGTGCGCCTCACCGAGGCCGACGTCCTCGGCGAGGTCGACAACGGCTGGGCCCTGATGAACGACCTGCTCCAACTGGAGCGCACCGGCATCGACTTCCACGCCAAGGCCCGCCGCCTGCTGGACCTGGTGACCGAGCGTGCCGCGGCCACGGGGCGGCTGGCGGACCCGGCGTACGCGCTGCCGCTCGCCGCGCTCGACGCCCGGCTGCGCGCCGGGCACGCCATGGCCTGGCAGCAGGTGCGCAACCTGGGCGCCGGCAGCCCGGACCCGGTCGGCTCGGCGATGGCCAAGTGGTACGTCACCGAGCAGATCCGGCCGGTGCTCGACCTCGCCCTGGAGGTCTGCGGACTGGAGGCGGCCCTGACCGCCTGGGACGGCGCCGCGCCCGACGGCGGGGTGCTGGAGGCGGGCCTGCGCATGGGCCCCTCGCACCGGCTGGCCTCCGGGACCTCCGAGGTCATGCTCACTCTGATCGCCACCAACGGTTTGGGGCTGCTTTGACGACGGCCGTGCTCGACGGGCTGAGGGAACTGTTCGGGCAGGAGCTGGCGCCGGTGCTGCGCCGGCTCGGGGAGCGCCCGCGCGGCGCCGCGGACGGGCCTGCGGCCCGGCTCGGCGAGGAGGACGCGGGCACCCGCGAGGCCGTCTGGGCCACCCTGGCCGAGCTGGGCGCCTTCGGCCCGCACGGCGAGGACGAACGGGCCGCGATCGCCGAGCTGATGGGCGCCGCGCTCTACCAGAGCCCTTACGCGGACACCGTGACGGCGGCCGCGCTGCTGGCCGCCACCGGGGATCCGGCGTACGGACCGCTGCTCGACGGGGTCGCCCGCGGCGCGGCGGCCGTGGCCCTCGCGGTCCGGGAGGACGGGCTGACCGGGCCCGCCCGGCCCGGCCCGCTCACCGTGCACCGCGGGGCGGACGGGTACGCGGTCTCCGGCCGGCGGCCCTTCACCGCCTTCGCGGCCGACTGCGGCCACCTGGCGGTGGTCGGGGCCGGCGCCGACGGGGAGCCCGTACTGGCCCTCGTACCGCGCGAGCAGCCCGGGGTGCGCCTGGGGCGCCGCGACGACATCGGCCGCGGCGACCTGTACGCGGTGGAGCTGGACCGGGCCGCGGTGTCCGGGGCGGTCCACCCGGTGGGCGCCACCTGGCCGGCCGTGCTGGCCGCGGCCCGGATCCGGCAGGCCGCCGCTCTGGTGGGAGCCGCGCGGGCCGCCGTGGAGCTGGCCGCGGAGCGGCTGAGGTCCCGGCAGGCCTTCGGGCAGCCGCTGGCCCGGCAGCAGGCGCCCGCGCACCGGCTGGCGGCGCTGGCCGCCGAGGCCGCGACCGCCGCGGCCTTCGCCCGCTCGGCGGCCGCGGCCGCCGACCGCGGGGAGGACGTACGCGCCGCCGGCGCCCAAGTCCTGTACCTGGCGGGCGACCTGGCCCGGCGGGCGGCTGCCGAGTCGGTGCACCTGCACGGCGCCCACGGCATGACGGAGGCCTGCGACGCCCAGCTGTTCCTGCGCCGTGCCGCCGTGGACTCCCAGTGGCTGGGCACGGGCACCGAGCTGCTGCGGGAGGCGGCCGCGCTGCTCGCCCCCACCCCGAACCCCCGCTGATCCGAAAGGCCGCGCCATGCACGACTCCCCGCTCCTGGACCCGGTGCCGCTGCTGCGGGACCTGATCCGGATCGAGACCGTCAACCCGCCCGGGGACGAGGGCCGCCTCGTCGCCCACCTCGAACGGCTGCTGATCGCCGAGGGGATCACGGACCACAAGGTGGTCGGCCCCAGCGCGGAGCGCACCAACCTGGTGGTGCGCTTCCCCGGCCGGGGCGAGGCCCCGCCGCTGCTGCTGCACGCGCACTCCGACGTGGTGCCGGTGACGGGCCAGGAGTGGACGCACCCGCCGTTCGAGGGCCGCCTCGTGGACGGGGAGGTGTGGGGCCGCGGCGCGATCGACATGAAGGGCGGCCTCGCGATGATGCTGTCCGCCCTCTTCCGGCTGCGCGCGGCCGGGGAGCGGCCCGCCGGGGACGTGGTCCTCGCGGTGGTCGCCGACGAGGAGGACGGCAGCGGGGCCGGCGCCGCCTACCTCGTCGAGCAGCACCCCGAGCTGTTCGAGGGGGTGCGGTACGCCATCGGCGAGGAGGGCGGGGCCGGGATCGAGCTCGCCGGGATCCGCTTCCATCCGGTGGTGGTCGCCGAGAAGCGGCCGGGCTGGCTGCGGCTGACCCTGCGCGGGCCCGGCGGGCACGCCTCGCGGCTGGCCGCGCCGGGCAATCCGACGGCCCGGCTGGGCGCGGTGCTGACCGCGCTGAGCGGGGCCCGGCTGCCGCGCCATCAGATGCCGGCCGCCGACCGGATGCTGGCCGCGCTGGCCGGGGCGCTGCCGGAGCCGCTGGCCGGGGCGGTGACCCGGCTGCGGGAGGACCGCGAGGGCGACGCGCCGCCGGCGGGGCTGCCGCTGAACGAGGCGCTCCAGCTGGACTCGGTGCTGCGGCACACCGTCAACCCGACGGTGGTGCGCACCGGGCACAAGATCAACATGATGCCGGCGGAGATCACCGTCGACGTCGACGGACGGATCCTGCCCGGGGAGTTCGAGGTGGCCGACCTGGTCGCCGAGATCCGCGCCCTGATCGGCGGGGAGGGCGAGGACGCCGACGCGATCGGCATCGAGCTGCTGCACGAGGACCCTCGGGTCCGCCCCGAGCTGATCGCGGAGCCCGAGTTCGGGCCGTTCTACGACCGGCTGGAGGCGATCCTGCGCGAGGCCGACCCCGAGGCCGTGCCCCTTCCCGTGATGAGTCCGGCCACGACCGACGCCACCGTCTTCGCCCGCCTCGGCATCCGCTGCTACGGCTGGCTGCCGCTGCTGCTCCCCGCCGGGTCCCCGCACCGCCGCCTGCTGCACTGCGCCGACGAGCGGATCCCCGTGACCGCCCTGGAGTTCGGCACCCGCTGCCTGACCGAACTGCTGCGCACCCACCCCTGAACCGCCGGTCCCCTGACGACGAAGGCCAGTGACGCCATGTCCTCCGAGTTCCTCTCCCCGCAGCGCGCCGCGCTGCTCGCGCAGCTGCGCCGCGGGCGCGGCCTCGGCTCCGCGCCCGGCGGCATCACGCGCCGGCCCGACCCGGCCGCCCCCGCCGCCCCGTCCTCCGGGCAGCGCCGGCTGTGGTTCTTCGACCAGCTCCAGCCGGGCAGCGCCGCGTACAACATCGCCTGCGGCGTGTGGCTGCGCGGCGCCCTCGACCGGCCTGCGCTGGAGCGGGCACTGACCCGCATCACCGAGCGGCACGAGGTGCTGCGCAGCGTCCTGCGCGCCGACGGCGAAGGCGGCGTACGGGCGGTGGTCCTGCCCGTGGCGCCCGTCGCCGTGCGCACGGTCGACGCCCCCGGCGAGGAAGGGGAGGAGCTCGTACGGCGGGCCGGGCAGATCGCCGCCGAGCCCTTCGACCTCGCCGCCGGACCACTGCTGCGCTGCACCCTGCTGCGCGGCGCCGGCGATGCCCGGCTGCTCGTCCTGGCCATGCACCACGCCGTGTCCGACGGCTGGTCGCTGCAGGTGCTGATCCGCGAACTGGTCGAGCTGTACGGGGCGCAGGCCGAGGGACGCGAGCCGCGGCTGCCCGCGCTCCCGGTCCAGTACGCCGACTACGCGCTGTGGCAGTCGCAGTGGCTGGCCTCCCCGGCCGCGGCCGCGCAGCTGGAGTACTGGCGGGAGCGGCTCGGCGGGGCCGTCCTCGCCGACCTGGCCACCGACCGGCCCCGGCCGGCCCGCTCCGACTTCTCCGGGGCGCACGCCCGCTTCGAGGTGGGCGCCGCGGCGGGCGCCCGGATCGGCGCGCTCGCCGACCGGCTGCGCACCACCCCCTTCACGGTGGCCATGGCCGCGTTCGCCGCGGTCCTCGCCCGCTTCACCGGCCAGGACGACCTGGTGGTGGGCACGCCGGTGGCGGGCCGCGGCCGGGCCGAGACGGCCGCGCTGGCCGGGTTCTTCGTCAACACGCTGCCGGTGCGCGTCGACCTGTCGGGCGACCCCTCGCTCGAGGAGCTCGTCGGGCGGTTGCACGGCGAGGTGCTGGACGCCCGGTCGAACGCCGACGTGCCGTTCGACCACCTGGTCGAGGAGCTGCGCCCGCAGCGGGACGCGGGCGGCCGCACCCCGCTGGTGCGCTACCTGTTCCAGTCCGACGAGAGCGCCCGGGAGCCGGTGGTCGTGGGGGGACTGGAGATGCTGCCGGTCCGGCTCGACACCGGCACCGCCAAGTTCGACCTGGCCGTGGACCTGTCCCCGCGCGCCGACGGCGGCTTCGACGGGCTCGTCGAGTACAGCACCGAGCTGTTCGACCCGGCCACGGTGGAGCGGATCGCGACCGCGCTGCGGCTGGTGCTGGAGGAGGCCGGGCCCGCGCGGGCGGCCGCCGCCCTGTCGCGGCTGCCGGTCATGGCCCCGGCGGACCGCGCCGAACTGCTGGAGCGGTGGAGCGGGGCGGGCGTGCCCGCCGTGGCGACCGACGTCCCCACCGTGCACGGCCACATCGAGGCCCAGGCCGACCGCACTCCGGCCGCCACCGCCGTCCAGTACGGCGAGGAGCGGCTGAGCTACGCCGAACTGGACGAGCGGGCCAACCGGCTCGCGTGGGAGCTGCGGGCGCGCGGCGTCGGCCGGGGCGACCTGGTCGGGGTGGCCCTGCCGCGCGGCATGGACCTGATGGTCGCGCTGCTCGCCGTGTTCAAGTCCGGCGGCGCCTACCTGCCCCTGGACGCCGGCTACCCGGCGGCCCGGATCGAGATGATGCTCGAGGACGCCGGGGCCCGGGTCGTCGTCACCGACACGGACGCCGTGCCCGCGGAGCTCACGGCCGCGGCCGGGGCGGCGGGGGCGCAGGTGCTGTGCCTGCGCAGGGACGCCGAGGCGGTCGCCGCCCGTCCGGGACACCGCCCCCGGGCGGGCGCGGGTGCCCGCGACCTCGCGTACGTGATCTTCACCTCGGGGTCCACGGGCCGGCCCAAGGGAGCCGTGAACGAGCACGCGGCCGTCGTCAACCGGCTGCTGTGGATGCACCGGGCGTTCGGACTCGCCGAGGGCGAGGGCGTGCTCCAGAAGACGCCCATCGGCTTCGACGTCTCCGTGTGGGAGCTGTTCTGGCCGCTGATGGTGGGCGGCCGGTGCGTGCTCGCCCGGCCCGGCGGCCACCAGGACCCCGAGTACCTCTGCGAACTGATCGCCTCGGCCGCCGTCACCACCGTCCACTTCGTGCCCTCGATGCTGGCCGCGTTCACCACCGCCGGGCGGCTGCCCGCCGTGCGCGACACCCTGCGCCGCATCGTCTGCAGCGGCGAGGAGCTGCCCGCCGCGCTGGTCACCGAATGCGCCGCGCTGCTGCCCGGCACCGGGGTGTTCAACCTGTACGGGCCCACCGAGGCCGCCGTCGACGTCACCTGGTACCCCTGCGCCGAGGGGTACGGCAGCCGGGTTCCGATCGGCCGGCCGATCGACGGCGCCCACGTGTACGTCGTCGACCGCGCGGGCCGGCCCGTTCCCGCCGGCGTGGCGGGCGAACTGCTCCTGGGCGGCCCGGCCGTGGGCCGCGGCTACTGGCGCCGGCCCGGACTGACCGCGCAGCGGTTCGTACCCGACCCCTTCGGTGCGCCCGGATCCCGCCTCTACCGCACCGGCGACCTGTGCCGGTGGCGGGCCGACGGCACCCTGCAGTACCTGGGCCGCATCGACCACCAGGTCAAGCTGCGCGGGATGCGGATCGAGCCGGGCGAGATCGAGGAGGCTCTGCGCACCCACCCGGGCGTGGACTCGGCCGTGGTCTCGGTGCGCACCGGCAGCTCCGGAACCCCGGTGCTGGTGGCGCACGTCCGCCCCGCCGAGGGGCCGGACGTACCGGACGGGCTGGGCGCCGTCCTCCGCGCCCACCTGCGGGGGCTGCTGCCTGCCCACATGGTGCCCACGGCCTTCGCCCCGGTCGCCGAGTGGCCGCTCGGCCCCAACGGCAAGCTCGACCGGCGACGGCTGCCGGACCCGGAGCCGGCCGCCCCCGAGGCCGGCCGGGTCGCGCCCGCGACGCCCGTGGAGAGCGAGCTGTGCGCGATCTGGGCGCAGGTGCTGGGCGTGCCCGCCGTCGGCGCCACCGACAACTTCTTCGACCTCGGCGGGCATTCGCTGCTCGCCACCCAGCTGCTCGCCCGGGTACGGGCGCGGTACGGGGTGGAGCTGCCGCTGGGCCGGCTGTTCGCGGCGCCGACGGTGCGCGCGACGGCCGAGGCCCTGGCCGCGGCCGGGCGCCGCCCGGCTTCCGCCCCCGCCCTGCGGCGCATCGACCGGTCCGCCTACCGCGTGCCCGCCCCTTCGATTGCGGAGTGACCCCTGACATGACCCAGACCGAGACGTCCGAGGAACTGTTCTCCCTGCCCGCCTCGTTCGGACAGAAGCGGATGTGGCTGCTGGAGCAGGCGGGCAGCGGGACCGCCCTCTACACGATGCGTGCCGCCCTGCGGCTGCGCGGCCCGCTGGACCCCGCGGCGCTGGAGCGGGCCCTGACCGAGGTGGTCGCCCGGCACGAGGTGCTGCGCAGCGTGCTGCGGCTGGACGGCAACGACATCGCACAGGTGGTGCGGGCCCCCGGCCCGGTCTCCCTGCCCGTCGTGGAGGTGCCCGGCGGCCCGGAGGCGGCCGTGGCCCTGGCCGCGGAGCTGAGCCGGGAGCCCTTCGACCTGGCAGCGGGCCCGCTGCTGCGCTGCACGCTGCTGCGACTGGCCGAGGAGGACCACGTACTGCTGGCCCTCGTCCACCACAGCGTCTGCGACGGCATGTCGCTGGGCGTGCTGCTGCGCGAGCTGACGGCCCTGTACGAGCCCTGCCTGCACGGCGCCGCGCACCAGCTGGAGGAACTGCCCCTGCAGTACGCGGACTACGCCGTCTGGCTGCGCGAGCAGGTGGCCTCCGGCGCCCTGGAGGAGCAGCTGGCGTACTGGGGCGAGCGGCTCGCCGGGGTGCGCGAGCTGCGGCTGCCCGCGGACCTTCCGCGTCCCGCCGTACGGGCGTGGTCGGCGGTGTCGGCGCCGGTGAAGGTGGCGGCGCCGGTGGTGCGCCAGCTGCGGCTGACCGCCCCCGGCGGCGGGGTGACCGCCTCGATGGTGGCCCTGGCCGCGTACGCGGTGGTGCTGTCGCGCTGGAGCGGGCAGGAGGACCTGGTGGTGGGGCTGCCCGTGGCCGGGCGGCCCGAGGTGGACCTCGAACCGCTGGTCGGGTTCTTCGTGAACACGCTCCCGATCCGCGTCGACCTGTCCGGGGACCCGTCCTTCGGCGAGCTGCTGGCGCAGGTCCGGGACCGGTGCGTTGAGGCGTACTCCCGGGCGGACGTGCCGTTCGAGCTGATGGTGGAGCGGGCGCACCCGGACCGGCGGGCCGGCCGGCTGCCCCTGGCGCAGACGCTGCTGAACGTGCAGCAGTCCGTACCACTGGGCCTCGCCCCGATCACCGGCGTGACCCTGGAGCCGGTCGAACTCCCCGACACCGCGCTGCAGTTCGACGCCGTCGCGGACCTGGTGGAGCAGGGCGACGCGGTCACCGGACACGTGTCCCTGTCCGCGGACCTCTTCGCCGCCGAGACCGCCGCCCTCGTGGCCCGCTCGCTGTCCGCGGTGCTGCGGGCCGCCTCCGCGGCCCCCGGCACCCCCCTGTCGGCGCTGCCCTGCCCGGTGGCCGACGCCCGCCCGGCCGCGGGCGGCGCCCAGGCGCCCGAGGAGGCGTACGAGGAGCCCCTGCGGGACCTCCCGGCGGGCGGCGGGAAGCCGCAGACCCCCGGCGAGCACCTGCTGGTCGCGCTGTGGCACGAGGTGCTGGAGGTCTCCGAGGTCGGCGTCCACGACGAGTTCTACGCCCTCGGCGGGAACTCGATGCGGGCCGTGCGGATCGTGACCGCCGCCCGGGAGCAGGGGCTGGAACTCCCCCTGGACCGGATGCTCGGCCAGCACACCATCCGCGAGGTCATCGCCCACACCGAGGCCGCCGCGGCGGCCGGGCACCGCACCACCGCCGCGCCCGCGGCCGCCTGACAGGAGAAACCCCGTGACCACCCAGACCACCGAACCCGAGGCGGGGGCCGCAGCCGCCGGCAAGGACTACTCCGTACCGGTACTGCCCGGCACGGGGGACACGGACTACGCCCGCTACATGCGGACCGACACCCTGCTGTCCCTCCAGCGCCGCCCGGAGGAGGTCATCCACCGCGACGAGCTGCTCTTCCAGGTGGTGCACCAGTCCACCGAACTGTGGCTCAAGCTCGCCTGCCAGGAACTCACCGACAGCACCCGGCTGATCGGCGAGGGCTCCTTCGACACGGCCGTACGGCTGCTGGAGCGGGCCCGGCTCGGCGTCAGGCTGGCCACCGACCAGCTGGAGATGATGCGCCGGCTCTCGCCCTGGGACTTCCAGACCATCCGCACCGTCCTGGGCCACGGCTCCGGCTTCGAGTCCCCCGGCTGGGCGGCCGCCCGCCGCGCCACCGCGCTGCTCGGCGAGGCCTTCGACCGCGCCGTCGAGGAGCGGGGCATCGACCTCGCCGAGGTCTACCGCACGCAGCCCGACACCCCCGTGCACCGCCTCGCCGAGGCCCTGATCGGCTGGGACGAGGGGATCTCCCTGTGGCGGGTGGAGCACTGCAAGATGGCGCTCCGCCTGCTGGGCGAGGACGTCCTGGGCACCAAGGGCATCCCCATCGGCGTGCTGACCAAGCTGATCGGCCACCAGTTCTTCCCTCGCCTGTGGCTCGTGCGCACCGAGCTCACCCGCACCGGCCCGATGGGCGACGCCGCCCCGGCCGCTCCGACAGCGCCCCCGGCTGCTCCCTGCCCGGCGGCCCCCCTTCCCGAGGAGAAAGACCGCAAATGAAAGCGCTCACCGACTGGCTCGCAGCGCCCGAGCCGGACCGATTCCCCTACGCCGGCGTGGTCGCCGCCTACCGGGAGGGCGGCAAGCACTTCGTCTCCGAGCCGCTGCTGGCCCTGCTGGACCGGGCGCGCGGGGAGCTGGCCGCGGCGCCCGCCCCGGCCGGGGCGGGGCAGGAGGCCGCGCGCGAGGTGCTCGACCGCTTCCTGGACACCGCCCTCGACAAGTACGACGGCCGCTACGACTACCCCACGTACACCGCGCTGTCCCTGCTGGCCCCGCCCGCCGGCGCCACCGCGGAGGAGGTGCGCGGGCACCGCGACCGGCTCGTCGTGCACCTCCTCGGCGACCTCGCCCGCTTCGAACTGGCCGCCGTGGCCGGGGAGACCGCCCTGCTGCCGCAGCTGCGCCCGTCCCCGCTGCTGGTCGGCAAGCGCCACCGGCTGGCGCTGCGCGTGGCCGCGCCCGCGCTGGCCCGGCTGGGGCTGCCCGGCCCCGTACCGGGCGAGGAGCCCGAGAAGGCGGCGCGCCGGCTGTGGGAGACGTCCGACGCGTCGATGACCGGGCGGGAACGGCTGGTGCTGGAGCTGAGCATGCTGCCGGTGCACGTCACGCACGACGAGTACCTGTTCATCCGCGTGCTCCAGGCCTTCGAGGCCACCTTCACCCTGCTGGCGGCCGAACTGCGGGCGGCGATCGACTCCCTCGACGCGGGCCACGGTCCCGCCGCCGCGGACCGGCTGCGCCGCGCGGCGACGGCCCTGACCGAGTCCGCGCCGCTGTTCTCGCTGCTCGCCACCATGCAGGCAGAGGCCTTCCGGGTGTTCCGGGAGTTCACCGAGGGGGCGAGCGCCATCCAGTCGCGCTCGTACAAGCTGGTGGAGTCCCTGTGCCGGACCCCCGACGCCGAGCGGCTCCACTCGCACGCCTACCGCTCCGTGCCCGAGGTCCGCGAGCAGGTGCTGGCCGGCCAGCGGACCCTGGACGACGCGTACGCGGACGCCCTGTCGGGGCCGTTCGGCGACCGCGGCCGCGTGCTCCCGGCGGCCGCCGCCATGGAGGAGTTCGCCTCCGCCCTGCGCCGCTGGCGCCAGACCCACTACCGGCTCGCCGTACGGATGCTGGGCAGCCGCAGCGGCACCGGGTACACGGAGGGGACCCCCTACCTCGGCGAGGTGCGGAAGATCCCCGTGTTCGACTCCGTGCACCGCTCTCAGGAGGCGCAGGCCACCTCCGCGGCCTGATCCGGGAGGGTGCGCAGGGTGCGTACGGAACGGCCCGCGATCGGCGCGACCGAGAGCAGCAGCAGGACCGGTGCGACGGCGAGGGCGGTACGGGCCCCCGCGTACTGGGTGAGCAGCCCGGCGCAGGTGGTGCCCAGCGTGAGCATCCCGAAGCTGATGAGCCGGTAGGTCGCGGTCATCCGGGCGTACAGGTGCGGGGCGGTCAGCCGCTGCCGCATGGTCACCGCGATCACGCTGCCCGCGGAGGCGCCTCCGGTGCCCAGCAGGTAGGCGAGTGCGCTCACGGGCAGGTCGGCGCCGCCGCCGTCGGCGGTGAGCAGCAGCAGGTACGGCGTGGTCGAGAAGGCCAGGACGGTCAGGAAGGCCGGTCCGAAGCCAAGGCGGCGCAGCAGCAGCGGGGCGGTGAGCGCCCCGGCGACGGCGCCGAGCCCGCCGGCGACCATGACGAGCCCGAAGTCCGCGCTGTCGTGGCCGAGTTCGCGGACGAAGCGCATCAGGAAGGCCAGGTTCAGCAGGGCGACGCCCGCGTTGTAGACGCCCGCGTGGACGGCGACGGCACGCAGCGGCGGGTTGTCCAGGACCGAGCGCAGTCCCTCCCGGAGCTCGCGGCGCAGGTCGCGCGGGGCGGCGGAGCGGACGGTCTTCTCGCGGTGGCGTACGAGCATCAGGGCGCTGGCGGAGGCCAGGTAGGACAGGGCGTCGAAGACGAGGGTGGCGGCGGGGCCGAAGAGCGCGACGAGCCAGCCGGCGAGCCCGGGCCCGGCGGTGCCGCCGACGGCCTGGTTGGCCGTCACCAGGCTGTTGGCGGCGGGGAGCTGGGCGGCGGGCAGCAGCCGCGGCAGGTAGGCGGTGGCGGCGATGTCGTAGACCGCGCTCAGGGAACCGCCGAGCAGGGCGATCAGCCAGACGTGCCACATCGCGAGCCCGCCCTGGAGCGCGAGGACGGGGACGGCCAGCACGAGGGCGAAGCGGGCGAGGTCGGCGGCGATCATCACGGGGCGGGCGGGGCGGCGGTCCAGCCAGACCCCGGCGAACAGCGGCAGCAGGAAGAACGGCGCCATGTAGAGGGTCTGGAGCAGGCCGACCTGGGTGCCGGTCGCGTGCAGGCCGGTGACCATCAGCAGCGGCAGCACGAATTCCGTGATCTTGGAGCCGAACTGGGAGACGGCGTCCCCCGCCCACAGGGCCCGGTAGTCGCGGGTGGTGCGCAGCGGGTGGCGGGGGCGGGCCGGCCCGGTGCCGGGCTCGGTGCGTGGCTCGGTGCTCGTCATGGTGACCTTTCCACGGGTTCCCGGAGCCACCGCGTCAACGGCGTTAACGCCGTTGACGCGGTGGCTCCGGGACGCCGTTGACGGCGGAGTGCGGGAGACCGGGTCCGGGCACCCTGACGGACTCTCACAGCCCCCGCCCGCGCAGGGCAGTCGGGGAAAGCCCCGATCGAGACGGGGACGGCGGCTGGGCCAAGGTGTGCACCGTTGACCACGGTGTGATCGAGGTGAGGTCGTTACATGAACTGGCGAGACGTACTTTCCGGTACGGCACAGGAGCGCCCGCACGCGACGGCCTTCCGCTTCCACGCCGAGGAGCCGGGCGAGCCCGAGCGCCTCGACTGGGCCGGGCTCGACGCCCGCGCCCGGGCCGTCGCGGCGCACCTGGCGGACCTGGGGCTTGCCGGGCGCAGTGCCGTCCTGCTGTTCCCCGCCGGACTGGACTACGTGGCCGCCTTCTTCGGCTGCCTGTACGCGGGGGTCGTCGCGGTCCCCGCGTATCCGCCGAGTCGGGGCGTCCGCTCGACCGAGCGGCTCGCCGCGATCGTGCGCGACAGCGGTGCGGACACGGCACTGACGACGGCGGTGATCCGCGACCGGCTCGTGCCGCGCCTGGCCTCCGCCGACGGGGTGCCGCCGCTGCGGCTGGTGGCGACCGACGCGATGAGCGCCGAGGACGCGCCGACCTGGCACGCCCCGCGCATCGGCGAGGACGCCACGGCCTTCCTCCAGTACACCTCCGGCTCCACCTCGACGCCGCGCGGCGTCGTCCTCAGCCACGGCAACCTGCTGCACAACACCGCGATGATCGGCCGGGTCTTCGGGCTGGACGCGGGGATGCGCGGGGTGTCGTGGCTGCCGATGTACCACGACATGGGCCTGATCGGCTCGGTCATGGGCACGGTCCGCGCGGGCGGCACGATGTCGCTGATGGCGCCGAGCACCTTCGCCCGCGACCCGCTGCGCTGGCTGGGCGTGGTCGCCGAGGAGCGGGCGACCGTGACCGGCGGCCCCAACTTCGCCTACGACCTGGCCGTCGAGCGCACCACCGAGGAGCAGCGGGCCGCGCTGGACCTGTCGTCCTGGCGGGTCGCGTACAACGGCGCCGAGCCCGTCCGCCCGGCCTCGCTGCACCGCTTCGCCGAGGCCTTCGCCGTCTCCGGCTTCCGCTCCGAGGCCTTCCTGCCCTGCTACGGGCTGGCCGAGGGCTCCCTGCTGGTGACGGGCGGCCCCGCGGGGACCGGTTTTCGCACCTGCGAGCCGCCCGCCGGCTCCGGTGCGGCCGGCGAACTGGTCGCCTCCGGCGTGCTGCCGCCCGAGCAGCGGCTGGAGATCGTCGACCCGCAGACCCGGCTCCCCGTGGCCGACGGGGAGGTCGGCGAGGTGTGGGTGGCCGGCCCGAGCGTGGCCCGCGGCTACTTCAACCGCACCGACGCCGTCGCCGACACCTTCGGCGCGCTCGTCGAGGGCGGCGACGGCACCGGCTTCCTGCGCACCGGCGACCTCGGCTTCCTCTCCGGCGAGGGCGACGCGCGCGAGCTGTACGTGACGGGCCGCCGCAAGGACCTGATCATCATCCGCGGCCGCAACCACTACCCGCAGGACATCGAGCTGACCGCCGAGCGCTGTTCGCCCGCGCTGCGCGGCAACGGCGGCGCCGCCTTCTCCGTCACGGGCGCCGACGGCGGCGAGCGGCTGGTCGTCGTCCAGGAGCTGATCCACGGCCACGGGCTGGCGGAGCCGGCGGAGCTGGCGCGTGCCGTACAGGCCAAGATCGCCGAGCAGCACGAGGTGCGCCCGGGCGCCGTGGTCCTGATCCGTACGGCCTCGCTGCCGCGCACCTCCAGCGGCAAGGTGGCCCGGCACGCCTGCCGCGCCGCCTACCTGGCGGGCGAGTTGCTGGTGACCGCCGTCCACGCCGACGAGGAGCAGCCGCCCGCCGCGGCCGGGGACGCAGCCGGCGACACGGCCGGGGACCCGGCCGCATCCGCGGAGCCGCCCGTACCGGCCGCCGGTGACCGCGGGGCGGTCCTGGCCCACCTGCGGCGGGCCGCGGCCGTACTGCTGCGGATCCGGCCCGAGGAGGTGCCCGAGGACGCCTCCCCGGCGGCCCTGGGCCTGGACTCCCTGGACTCCGTACGGCTCCTGCACCGGCTCCAGCGGGAGTTCGGGCTCGGGCTCGGCCCGGAGGAGGCGTTCTCGCTGACCCTGGCCGAACTGGCCGGCGCGATCGCCGCCGCGGACGCCGGGGCACCGGACACGGCTCCCGCGCCGCCGGCCGACACCCCGCCCGGCGACGGCGAGCTCTCGCACGGGCAGCGGGCCATGTGGTTCATGCACCGGATGGACCCCGACAGCACCGCCTACCACCTCGCCGCCGCGGCGGAGCTCTCCGGCGAGGTGGACACGGCCGCGCTGCGCCGCGCGCTGGCGTCCGTCGTACGGCGCCACGCGGCCCTGCGCACCACCTTCCCCGAGGTCGGCGACGGCCCCGTACAGCGCGTCCACGCCGAGCTGGAGCCGGAGTTCACCGAGACCGACGCGAGCGCCTGGCCGGCGGAGCGGATGCGGGCCGAGCTGACCGCGCTCGCCTACCGGCCCTTCGACGTGGAGGCCGGCCCGCTGCTGCGGGTGGCCCTGCTGCGCTGCGGACCGGGCCGGCACCGGCTGGTCGTCTCCCTGCACCACCTGGTCTGCGACCTGTGGTCCCTGGAGGTCCTGCTGCGGGAGCTGGGCGCGCACTACCGGGCCGAGACCGGGGGGCCCGCCCCAGACGCGCGGGCCGTGCCCGGTTTCGGCGCGGCCGTGCACCGCCAGGCCGCACGGCTCGCCGGGGCGGAGGGCGAGCGGCTGTGGGAGTTCTGGCAGCGCGAGCTGGCGGGCGCCCCGACCGTGCTGGAACTGCCCGCCGACCACGTACGGCCGGCCCGCCGGCGCGCCCCGGCCGGGGCGCGGCGCTTCCGGCTGGAGCCGGGGACCGCCGCCGCGCTGGGCGCCCTCGCCCGCGCCGAGGGGACCACCCTCTACACCGTCCTGCTGACCGCGTACCAGCTGATGCTGGGCCGCACGGCCGGGCAGGCGAGCCTGCTCGTGGGCTCCCCCGTCCACGGCCGGGAGCACGCCGACACGGCGGAGGTGGTCGGGCCGTTCCTGAACACCGCGGTGCTGCGCGCCGATCTGCGGCCGGACGAGTCCTTCACCGCGCTGCTGCGGCGGGCCGCGCAGCGCGTGCCGGCCGCCCTGCGGCACGGTGCGATGCCGCTCTCGCTGCTGGTCGAGCGGAGCCGGGTGGCGCGCGACACGAGCCGCACCCCGCTGGTGCAGGCCCTGTTCACGCTCCAGTCGGGGCCGTTGGCGGCGTTCGTCCTGGGCGATCCGGCCTCCCGGTTCGACCTGGGCGGGCTGGACATGCGGCCGGTGGCCCTGGACCAGCCGCACGCCCAGATGGACCTCCAGCTGACCTTCGCCGAGGTCGACGGCACACTCAGCGGGCTGCTCCAGTTCGACCGCGCACTGTTCGAGGACGCCACGGCCGAGCGGATGGCCGCCGGGCTGTGCGCCCTGCTGGACGCCGTCGCCGCGGACCCGGAGCGCCCCGCCGCGCTGCTGCCGCTGATGCCCGCCGCCGAGCGGGCCGCCGTCCTGCACGGCCGCAACGACACGGCCGTACCGGGGACTTCGGACGTCCCGGTGCACGAGCTGGTGGCCGCGCAGGCGGCCCGTACGCCCGACGCGCCCGCCCTGGCCTTCGACGACACCGAGTACGCGCTCGGCGAGGCGGGGCCCGCCCCGGACGCGGACCGCGTGCGCGACACCCGGACGCTGAGCTACCGGGAGCTGGACGCGGCCGTGAACCGGCTCGCCCGGCTGCTGCTCTCGCGGGGGCTGCGGGCCGAGGAGACCGTGGCCGTTCGGCTGCCGCACGACGAGTCCATGGTGGTGGCGATGCTCGCGGTGCTGCGGGCGGGCGGCAGCTACCTGCCGGTCGACCCGCACCTGCCGGCCGGGCGGATCGCGTACCTGCTGGCCGACAGCGAGGCCCGGATCGTGATCACCGACTCGTCGGTGGAGACGGCCGGGCCGGCAGGCATGACCGGGACGGCCGGCGCGACCGCGAGCGCCGCGAGCGGACCGGTCCGGCTGGTCCTCGACGAGCTGGCCGGGGAGCTGGCCGCGCTCCCCGCCTCCCCGCCCGGCGTTCGCGTACGCCCCGACCAGGCGGCCTACCTCCTGTACACCTCCGGCTCGACCGGGCGGCCCAAGGGGGTGCAGGTCCCGCACGGCGCCCTGGCCAACTTCCTGGCCGCCATGGTCCGGCTGCTGGAGCCCGCCGAGGGCGGCCGACTGCTGGCCGTGACCACCTTCTCCTTCGACATCTCCGCCCTGGAGGCCTACCTCCCGCTGATCACCGGCGGCTGCTCGCACATCGCGGCGCGCAGGATCGCGGCCAGCGGCGAGCAGCTGCGGGCGCGGCTGGACTCCGGCGCCTTCTCGACGATGCAGGCCACCCCCGCCACCTGGCGGCTCTTGTGCGAGGCGGGCTGGACCGGCACCCCGGGGCTGGCGATGGCCAGCGGCGGCGAGGCCCTCTCCCCCGGGCTGGCCCGCACGCTGCTGGCGTTCGGCACGGGGACGCTGTGGAACCTGTACGGGCCCACCGAGACCACCGTGTGGTCGACCGGCACGCAGGTCACCGCGGTGCCGGGGTCCGCCACCCCGCTGGGCGCCCCCGTGGCCAACACGCAGGTGTACGTGCTCGACCCGGCGCTGGAACCGGTGCCCGCCGGAGCGGCCGGCGAGCTGCTGATCGGCGGCGCCGGGCTGGCCCGCGGCTACCTGGGCCGGCCGGGCCTGACCGCGCTGCAGTTCGTGCCGGACCCGTACGGGGACACTCCCGGTGCCCGCCTGTACCGCACCGGGGACCTGGCGCGGACCACGGCGGACGGCCGGACCGAGCTGCTGGGGCGGGTCGACAACCAGGTCAAGGTCAACGGCCACCGGATCGAACTGGGCGAGATCGACGCCGCGCTCGGCCGGCTGCCGGAGCTGAGCCAGGGCGTGGCCGTGGTGCACCGCCCGGCGCCGGACGCCCCGGCGGTGCTGATCGCGTACGTCCGCGGGAACCGCGACCCGCGCGGCGCGGACTTCGACGAGCGGGGCGCCACCCGCGCCCTGCGCGAGGAGCTGGCGCGGGTGCTGCCCGCCTACATGGTGCCCGCGCGCTTCGTGTGGGTGGACCGCTTCCCCCTGGGCACCAGCGGCAAGGTGGACCGGGCGGCGCTCAAGCCGCCCGCGCCGGAGGCGGACGGGCCCGGCGCCGAGCCGGCCACGGCGACCGAGCGGGAGCTGGCGGTGATCCTCGCGGAGCTGCTCGGCACCGGGGCGATCGGCCGCACCGACAACCTCTTCGACCACGGCGCCCACTCGCTGCTGATGTCCCGCTTCGCGGTGCGCGTGCGGGAGTCGCTGGGGGCGCAACTGCCGCTGCGGGTCATGTTCGAGACGCCGACGCTGGAGCACCTGGCGGCGGCCGTGGACGCCCTCGCCCCGGCGGGCGCGGCAGCGGGGCAGGGCGGCGCGGGCGCGGGCCGGATCACCCGGATCGACCGCACCCGCCAGGTCGGCCTCGTCGCCCCGGGAGCCGCTCCCGCAGCGGCGGCGGGCGGCGGCAAGGACGCCCTGCGGGCCCTGCGGGCCGCACGCCGGATCGGCAGCCAGAAGACCGGCTCATGACGTACGTGGAGAATCCGATGGCCCTGATGCACCCCGAACAGATCATGTTCCCGGCGACGCACGCCCAGCAGCGGATCATGATCATCGAGCAGCTGTACCCGGGCGGCTCCGCCTATCACGTGCCCTTCGCGGTGCGGCTGCGCGGACCGCTCGACACCCGCGCCCTGACCGGCGCCGTCCGGGAGGTGGTGCGCCGCCACGAGTCGCTGCGCACCGTGTTCCGCACGGTCGAGGGGGTCCTCGGCCAGATCGTCGAGGAGGACCACCTCGTCGAGGTGCCCGTACGGGACCTGACCGGCCACGCGGCCGCGGCCGACCCCGACGCGCTGGCCGCACTGGTGGCCGAGGCCGCCGCCCGCCCCTTCGACCTCACGGGACGGCTGCTGCGCGTCGAGCTGCTGCGGCTCGGCGCCGAGGACCACGTCCTGGCCGTCACCATGCACCACCTGGTCTCCGACAGCTGGTCCTGCGGGATCTTCGTCGGCGAACTGGCCGCGGTCTACCCGGTGCTGCGGGCCGGCGGGCGGCCCGGGCTGGCCGAGCCGGAGGTGCAGTACGTCGACTACGCGGCCTGGCACCGCGAGCAGCTCGACGGGGAGCGGACGCAGGAGCTGCTCGGCTACTGGCGCGAGCGGCTCGCCGGGATGCAGCCGGTGCTGGAGCTGCCCGCCGACCGGCCCCGGCCCCCCGTGCAGTCCTTCCGCGGGGCGACCCTGCCCGTACGGCTGTCCCCGCGGACCTCGGCCGCCGTGCGGCAGGCGGCCCGCACCCTCGGCGTCACCCCGTTCACCGCCCTGCTGGCCGCCTTCCACGCGACGGTGGGCCGCTGGACCGGCGGCGAGGACGTCACCGTCAGCAGCGGGGTCGCCAACCGCACCCCGCAGGTGGAGCAGGTGATCGGCTGCTTCATCAACGTACTGCTGCTGCGGGCCTCCCTCGCCGGCAACCCCAGCTTCGCCGAACTGGCCGCGCAGGTCGGCGAGACCGTGCTGGACGGCATGCAGCACCAGGACCTGCCCTTCGACCGGCTCGTGGAGGAGCTCGCGCCCCAGCGGGACCTGAGCCACCAGCCGCTGGCCCAGGTGATGTTCCTGCTGCAGAGCGCGCCGCTGCCGGCCGTGGCGCTGGACGGTCTGGAGCTGTCGACCGTCCCGGTCCGCCGCAAGGCCACCCACCTGGACCTCAACGTGCAGCTGTGGGACTCCGGGGAGTGCTTCGAGGGGGTCGTCGACTACGGCACCGACCTCTTCGACGAGGCCACCGTCGCCCGGATGTGGACCCAGTACGAGACCCTCCTCGCGGCGGCCGCGGCCCGCCCCGGGGACCCGATCGGGGAGCTGCCCCTGCTGCGCCCCGAGGACGAGCACACCCTGCTCACGGAGTGGAACCGGACGGCCGCCGAGGTTCCCGCCGAGCTCACCCCGGCCCTGGTCGAGGCCCGGGCGGCCGCCCACCCGCACGCCCCGGCCGTGGTCGGCGACACGGGCACCCTCACGTACGGCGAGCTCAACGAGGCCGCCAACCGGCTGGCCCGGCTGCTCATCGAGCGCGGCGCGGGCCCCGAGCGCACGGTGGCGCTGATGCTGCCGCGCTCGGCCGAGACGGTGACGGCCGCGCTGGCCGTCCTCAAGTCCGGTGCCGCGTACGTCCCGGTGGACCCGGTGCTGCCGCCCGACCGGATCGCGTACCTGCTCTCCGACGCGGCGCCCTCGGCCGTGGTCACCACCACGGCCGTCCCCGCGGCGGCGACGGGCTCGGCCGAGCGCCTGGACCTGGACGCGCCCGCCACCCGGGCCGCGCTGGCCCGCTGCGCGGCGGGCGACGTCACCGACGCCGACCGGCGGGCCCCGCTGCGGCCCGACCACCTCGCGTACGCCATCTACACCTCCGGCTCGACGGGCCGGCCCAAGGGCGTCCTGATCAGCCACCGGGCGCTCGCCGACTACCTGGCGGCCTGCCGCCGGGACTACCCGGGCCTGGCCGGATCGGCGCTGCTGCACTCGCCGGTCTCCGTCGACCTGTCGGTGACCACCCTGCTGGGGCCGTTGACCGCGGGCGGCCGGATCGTGCTGGGCGGCCTGGACGGCCGCACCGACGAACTGCCGGGCGGGGAGGGCCGGCTGTCCCTGCTGAAGGTCACCCCGAGCCACCTGCCGATCCTGCTGGGGCTGCCCGAGGCGTACTCGCCCACCGGGGACCTGGTCATCGGCGGCGAGATGCTCACCTCCGAGGTCCTCGACCAGTGGCGGGCGCGTTTCCCCGGCGCCGTGGTCACCAACGAGTACGGGCCCACCGAGGCCACCGTCGGCTGCGTGGCCCTGCGGGTGGACCCCGGGGAGGTGCTGGCCCCGGGGCCGGTCCCGATCGGCCGGCCCATGGCCAACTCCCGTGCGTACGTGCTGGACCGCGCGCTGCGGCCGGTGCCGGTCGGGGTGGCGGGCGAGCTGTACGTGGCGGGCGCGGGGCTGGCCCGCGGCTACCACGGGCGGCCCGGGCTGACCGCGTGCGCCTTCCTGCCCGACCCCTTCGGGGAGCCCGGGCGGCGGATGTACCGCACCGGGGACCTGGCCCGCTGGACGGCCGGCGGCGGCCTGGACTACCTCGGCCGCATCGACGACCAGGTCAAGGTGCGCGGGTTCCGCATCGAGCTCGGCGAGATCGAGGCGGCCCTGACGGCCCTGCCCGGAATCCGGGAGGCGGTCGTCAAGGCGGTGACGGAGACCGGCGACACCACCCTCGCCGCGTACTGCGTACCGGTCGGCGGCGGGGAACTGCCGGTCGGCGATCTGCGCCGGCAGCTGCGCCGCACCCTGCCCGAACACATGGTGCCCGCGCACTTCGTGGCGCTGGAGCGGCTGCCGCTCGCGGTCAGCGGCAAGGCCGACCGGGGGGCCCTGCCGCCCGTCGGCAGCGCCCGGCCGGCCCTGGACACGGGCCGGCTGGCCCCCCGTACCCCGGTGGAGTCGCTGCTCGCCGAGGTGTGGGGCAGCGTGCTGAACGTCGACGGGGTGGGCGTACGGGACGAGTTCTTCGAGCTGGGCGGCTACTCGCTGGCCGCGACCCGGATCGCCGCGCTGACCGCGGAGGTCTTCGGGGTGGAGATCCCCCTGCGGGAGGTCTTCGCGGCCACCGACGTGGAGAGCCAGGCGGCCCTGGTGGAGGCGGCCGGCCGGGACCAGGGCGTGGACGTGGAGGCGATCGCGCGCCTGGCCCTGGAGATCGGCGGGCTCAGCGAGGACGAGGTGGAGGAACTGCTGGCCGGACGGGACGGATCCGGGCCGGCGGACACGGACACGGACACGGATGCTGGAGGCGGTCGGCGATGAACGGACAGGCGTGCCTGCACGAGCTCGTGCAGGACTGGGCGCGGCGGATCCCGGAGGCGCCCGCGCTGCGCTTCGAAGGCGAAGAGTGGAGTTACGGGGAGCTGAACGGGCGGGCCAACCGGCTGGCGGCGCACCTGCGCCGGATGGGCGTCGGCCGGGAGTCGGTCGTGGGCATCCTCATGGAGCGCGGTCCGCGGCTGCCGCTGGCGATGCTCGCGATCCTCAAGGCGGGCGCGGCGTACCTGCCGATGGACCCGGCGCAGCCCGTGGACCGGCTGGGCTATCTGATGGGGGACGCGGGGTGCGAGCTGGTCGTCACCACGGCCTCGCTGGCCGGGCAGGTCCCCGAGGAGGCCGCGGCGGTCTGCCTCGACGACCCGTTCACGGCGGACATGCTGAGCGGGCTGTCCGCGGCCGATCCCGGGCTGCCGGCGCACCCGGACCAGCTGGCGTACGTCATCTACACCTCGGGGTCGACGGGCCGCCCCAAGGGGACGCTGCTGCCGCACCGGGGCGTGGTCAACCTGACCTCGCACATGGCCCGGCAGTTCTCGATCGGGCCGGGCGACCGCTGGCTGCAGCTGACCACGCCCTGCTTCGACGTGAGCGTCCTGGAGATCTTCGGGGCTCTGACCACGGGCTCCTGCCTGGTGCAGGGCTCGTCGCTGAGCCTGCTCGACCCGCGGGCGCTGGGAGCCCTGATGCGCGACGAGGGCGTCACGATCGGCGTGTTCACGACGGCGATCCTGCCGCTGCTGGACCCGGAGCAGCTGCCGCGGCTGCGGGTGCTGAACGTGGGCGGGGAGCAGCTGAGCCGCTTCCAGGCGGACCGCTGGTCCTCGCCGACGCGGGTCGTCAACAACCAGTACGGGCCCACCGAGGCGACCGTGGCCTGCACCGAGCAGCGGCACGAGCCGCAGCGGGGCCGGCCCAAGCCGCTGATCGGGGACGCGATGCCGAACCTGGAGGCGCACGTGGTGGGCCCGGACGGGCGCGAGGAGCCGGCGGGCGAGTTCGGCGAACTGCTGATCGGCGGCGTGTGCCTGGCGCGGGGCTACCTGAACCGGCCGGGGCTGACCGCGCTGAAGTTCGTACCGGACCCCTTCGGCGGGCACGGCGCCCGGCTGTACCGGACGGGTGACCTGGTGCGCTGGACGGAGGGGGACGACGGCCTGGAGTTCGCGGGCCGGATCGACACCCAGATCAAGCTGCACGGGCACCGCATCGAGCCGGGCGAGGTCGAGGAGGTCCTGCTGTCGCATCCGCGGGTCAAGGACGCGGTGGTGGACCTGGTGCGCCCGCAGGACGGCGAGCCCGTGCTGACGGCCTTCGTCACCGGTACGGACACCCCGTCGCTCGCGGAGGTGCACGCGCACCTGCGCACGGTGCTGCCGGTGTACATGCTGCCGGGGCGGGTGGTCGTACTGGAGGAGATCCCGCTGACCCGCAACGGCAAGGTGGACCGCCGCGCACTGGCGGCCGGGCTCTGAGCACGTCCGGAGCCCCTGTTCGACGGGGGGGTGCATCGCCGCCGTTCAGAGGATCGGCGGGCGCCCCAGCCGGGTCATGCGCCACACCGTGCGCCACTTCATCGGCTTGCGCGGCCCGCACGGCGTCCGGGCTCCCTCGGCGAAGCCGCCCCACCACGCTCTCGCGCCCGACAAGGATCGCATGCGCGCCATGGAGAGGAAGACCCATACGCCGAGATGGACCGGGATCAGGAGGACCGGGAGCCGGCGCCGGGTCAGCCAC
Organism: Streptomyces sp. NPDC001194; assembly: GCF_042896985.1. Taxonomy (NCBI): domain Bacteria; kingdom Bacillati; phylum Actinomycetota; class Actinomycetes; order Kitasatosporales; family Streptomycetaceae; genus Streptomyces; species Streptomyces sp. NPDC001194. The sequence goes on from NZ_JBIAXU010000011.1 coordinate 219,411, forward strand.
ACACGGTTTCGGGCGGTGAACCGGTAGTGGGCCGCGTGGCGAGCGGGGGACGTCCTGGGATGTCGCAGGACGAGCTCGGGTTCGTAGAGGATCTTCCACCCGGCGTCGAGTGCACGCCACGCCAGATCGGACTCTTCGTGCCCGAAGAAGAACTCTGCCGGCCACAGACCGATCTGCCGGAGCATGGGCATCGAGAAGGCATGGCCGCCGCCGAGGAAGCCGGTCACCGGACCGCGGCGCATCGGATCGTCCGCCCGCAGCCGGGGCACCCAGCGTCGCTCGGTGTGCCCGTGCTCGTCAGCGACCCTGAATCCGATGATCCCGAGCTTCGGGTCTTCTGCGAACAGCCGCTGGACCTTGCGGAACACGTCGTCGGCGATGAGCAGGCCGTCGTCGTCCAGCTCGACGACGACGTCGACGTCGTCCGATGCGCGCAACAGCTCCAGCCCGACGTTGCGGCCACCGGGGCAGCCCAGATTCTCGTCCAGCGGGATCTTGGTCGCGTCCGTCGTGACGTCGGTGAGGGGCGTTGCGTTGCCCACCAAGACCACCCGTGCCGCGGGGACGCCTTGCTTCCCCACCGAAGCGAGCAGAGCATCCAGCTCCCGTGGGCGGGTGCCCATGGTCACGATGACGACTCCAATGCGCGGCAACGGCATAGCGGCTGACTCCACTCGTCTGCGGAGTGCCGATGCTAGGGGGTGTCCGGCCGGCGCCGGCCTTCGCGCCGGCCGCCGTCCTCACAGAGCGGGGGCCTCCTGGCCCACCCGGATGCGGGCGTCCCAGAGGAACTCGTAGAACGGGCGGTGGTGTGCGGCGAAGTGGGCCAGCTTCGGGTTGTTCTCCGGGGTGTGGCGGTAGGCGGTGCGGCTCTTGGAGAAGCCGGTGCTGTTGGCGACGGCGACGTGCCAGCGGTCCGTGCGCTGCCATTCGCCGCGGGCGGTGGCGTCCCAGCTGAGCGCCTCGGGGCGGAAGGGGATGCCGACGGCGGCGCAGTACGCGGCCATCGTGGCGGCCGGCCGCTCCACCAGGTCGTCGGAGTCGACGACCACGGGCGGCTCGCCCCCGGCGGCGAGGACGGCCAGGTACATCTCGTACAGGCCCTCGATGCCGACGTCCGAGAGCTCCATGTCGGGCTGGAGGGCGTAGAAGGAGGAGACGATCTCCTCGGGGCGGCGCAGCAGGAAGGTGTGCCGGGTCCCGGCGAGGAACTCCTTGTCGGCGAGGACTTCGGCGTAGCGGTGGTCGGTGGTGTCCTTGAAGAACACCGGCCGGCGGCGGGCGAGTTCGCCGATCGCGTCGATCAGCTCGCGTTCGGAGCGGACGACGGCGCCCTCGACCTCGGTCTCCCCGAAGTCCGCGACGTTGCAGAACGGCTCGTGCAGGGCGGTGATGTCGCCGTGCTGGAGCATCGACCGGAAGAACGCGGTCGAACGTGATCGTGGTGCCGCCCAGAGCGCTGTCGCCGGCATGTCCCCGCCTTCGTGTCCGGAATAACCAAGGGTCAAGTGCGCCGGTTCCGCCACTGCGGCGTCCCCGGGTGACCCCACTCAACCGCGGGCCGCTCCCGGCCCGCTATCGGCCCGCTGCCGGGCCGCTCCCCCGGCCGACGGCCGGCCGGTAGCGAACGAATAGCGGAAGGACTGTCGGGAGATTCCCCGGCTTACGCACCGCCGGCGCGACTGCGACCGTCGGGAGCTCAGGGTTCCGCCGAGCAATGGGAACGGAAGACATGAGCGATGTGATGGATCCGCTGACCCGGGCCGGCGCACCGGGTGAGGAGGGGTCCGGCGAGCACGCGCCGGAGGGCGGACCGCAGGAGGTGCGGGCCGCCGGAGCCGCGCCGCGGCGGGGCTCGCGCTGGTGGCGCAGGCTGCGGGTGACCGCCTGGTGCCTGGCGGTGCTGCTGGTGACGGTGACCTGTGTGGCCGGCCTCGCCGCGACCCGGATGGTGCGGGCCTCGTACCCGCAGGTGTCGGGCGAGCTGACCGTGGCGGGCCTGCACGGGAAGGTGACGGTGGCCCGGGACGGCTCGGGCGTCCCCCAGATCTATGCGGACGACCCGCACGACCTGTTCCTCGCTCAGGGCTTCGTGCACGCCCAGGACCGGTTCTGGGAGATGGACATCCGCCGGCACATCACCTCCGGCAGCCTTTCCGAGCTGTTCGGCGAGAGCCAGGTGGAGACCGACTCCCTGATCCGCACGATGGGCTGGCGGCGGGTCGCCGAGCAGGAGGTCGCCCTGCTGGACCCGCGGTCGCGGGCCAACCTCGACGCGTACGCGGCCGGGGTGAACTCCTACCTGGCCGGCCACAAGGGCGCGGACCTGGGGGTGGAGTACCCGCTGCTGAAGCTGGGCGGTCTGGACTACAGCCCGGCGCCCTGGACGCCCGCCGACTCGGTGTCCTGGCTCAAGGCCATGGCGTGGAACCTCAACGCGACCCTCTCGGACCAGGTGCGGCACGCGCTGCTCGCCGCGACCCTGACCGACGCCCAGGTCGACTCCCTGTTCCCCACGTACGACTTCTCCCGCTGGCGGCCCATCGTCTCCCCGGGCGACAGCCAGGGCACCGTGCCCGAGGCTCCGGCCGGTCCGGCGGCGTCCGCGGCCGCGACGGCGGCGACCGCCGCGACCGCCGCCACGACGGCCTCGTACGGGCCGATGGCCGGGGCCTTTGACGCCCTCTCCGGGATCGACAAGGTGCTCGGGCCGCGCGGTTCGGGCATCGGCTCCAACTCGTGGGTGGTGGCCGGGAGCCGCACGACGACCGGCAAGCCGCTGCTCGCGAACGACCCGCACCTGTCCCCGTCCATGCCGGGCGTCTGGTACCAGGGCGGACTGCACTGCAACACGGCCGGCCCGGCCTGTCCGTACGACGTGTCGGGCTTCGGTTTCGCCGGGATGCCCGGGGTGATCGTCGGCCACAACGGCGACATCGGCTGGGGCGTGACCAACCTGGCGCCCGCCGACACCGACCTGTTCGTGGAGCGCATCACCGGCTCGACGTACGCCTACAAGGGCGAGCAGCGACGGCTGGAGACCCGCCGGGAGGTCCTGAAGGTCGCGGGCGGCGCCGACCGCACCATCACCGTCCGCTCCACCGTCCACGGCCCCGTCATCTCCGACGCCTTCCCCAAGGCGAAGACGCTCGCCGCCGAGGGCCGGATCCCGGGCGTGGAGCGCGAGAGCGGCGGCGGCGCCGAGTACGCGGTCGCGATGCGGTGGAGCGCCCTGGACCCCGGCCGGACCATGGACGCGGTGTTCCAGCTGGACACCGCCAAGGACTGGGACTCCTTCCGGGCCGCGGCGGCGCTGTTCTCCTCCCCCGCCCAGAACCTGGTCTACGCCGACCGCCAGGGCCACATCGGCTACCAGGCGCCCGGCCGGATCCCGGTGCGCGGCAAGGGCGAGGGCCGGTGGCCGGTGCCGGGCTGGACCGGCGAGTACGACTGGCAGGGCTTCGTGCCCTTCGACGCGCTGCCGCGCTCCTTCGACCCGGCGTCGGGCTACATCGTCACCGCGAACAACGCGGCGGCCGGCCCGCAGTACCCGTACAACCTGACCCGCAACTGGGGCGACGGCTACCGCAGCGAGCGGATCGCGCAGCTGATCGAGAAGGCGGGCAAGCTGGACGCCGCGGCGATGCAGCGGATCCAGCTCGACGACCACAACGAGAACGCGGCGGCCCTGACCCCGTACCTGCTGGCGGTCACCCCCGGGAAGGACGCCCGCGCCGCCCAGGACCTGCTGCGCGGCTGGGACTTCGGACAGGGCGCGGACTCGGCGGCGGCCGCGTACTTCAACGCGGTGTGGAGCAACCTGCTGAAGCTGACGTTCTACGACGAGCTCGACGGCAACAAGGCCCAGCTGCACGTCGACGGCGGCGGCCTCTGGTACGACGTCGTCCGCAGGCTGCTGACCTCGCCGGACGACCCGTGGTGGCGCAACTCCAAGGATCCGCGGGGCCTGCGCACCCGCGACGACGTGCTGCGGGCCGCCATGGACGACGCGGCGAAGGAGCTGTCGGGCCGGCTCGGCGCAGATCCGGCGAAGTGGCGGTGGGGCGCCCTGCACACCCTGACCCTGCGCAACGACACCCTGGGCACCGGCGGGCCCGCGCCCGTGCAGTGGCTGCTGAACCACGAGCCGGTGGAGGTCGGCGGGGGTTCGGCGACGGTCGACGCGACCGGCTGGGACGCCTCCAAGGGCTACGAGGTGAACTGGGTGCCCTCGATGCGGATGGTCGTGGACTTCGCCGACTTCGACGCCTCGCGCTGGATCAACCTGACCGGCGCCTCCGGACACGCCTTCAGCGACCACTACGACGACCAGACGGAGCTGTGGCGCAGGGGCGAGACCCTCCCCTGGCCCTCGAGCCGGTCCGCGGTCACCACCGCGACGAAGGACCGCCTGACCCTCCGCCCCGAAGGAGCGTGAGCACAACGATGACACTCGTGACGACCCTCCCCGCGGCCCCGCCGCAATCCGGCGCCCGGCCCCGGCCGGAGGCCCGGCCGCAGTCCGAGGCCCGGCGGTGCACCTGCTGGCCGGGGGCCACCGTGTGGCTCACCGGGCTGCCGAGCGCCGGCAAGACGACGATCGCCGAGGAGCTGGCCGGGCGGCTGCGCCGGGAGCACCGGCGGGTGGAGGTCCTCGACGGGGACCAGATCCGCAAGTTCCTCTCCGCCGACCTCGGGTTCTCCCGGGACGACCGCAACACCAACGTGCAGCGGATCGGCATGGTCGCCGAGGTGCTGGCCCGCAACGGGGTGCTCGTGCTGGTCCCGGTGATCGCCCCGTTCGCCGACAGCCGCGAGGCCGTCCGCGAACGGCACCGCGCCGCCGCCACCCCCTACCTGGAGGTGCACGTGGCGACTCCGGTCGAGGTGTGCTCCGTACGTGACGTGAAGGGCCTGTACGCCAAGCAGGCGGCGGGCGAGATCTCCGGTCTGACCGGGGTCGACGACCCGTACGAGGCTCCCGAGGTCCCCGACCTCCGCATCGAGTCGCACACCCAGTCCGTGCAGGAGTCGGCTTCGGCCCTGTACGCGCTGCTCACCGAGAGGGGTCTGGCATGACGGCCACCGTCGCACACGTCCACGACGAGACCGACGCGCCGTACGCGCTGTCGCACCTCGACGCCCTCGAGTCGGAGGCCGTGCACATCTTCCGCGAGGTCGCGGGCGAGTTCGAGAAGCCGGTGATCCTGTTCTCCGGCGGCAAGGACTCCATCGTGATGCTGCACCTCGCGCTCAAGGCGTTCGCGCCCGCGCCGGTGCCGTTCACACTGCTGCACGTGGACACCGG
>NZ_JBIAXU010000012.1:0-223452 GCF_042896985.1 Streptomyces sp. NPDC001194
CGCCACCATGCACAACCTCACCCTCACAGGGTGAAACAGCACGTCAGACACCGCTCCGGCCTGCCCGCGGCAGACCTTCTGCAACACCCTTTAGGACCGCGGGAGGGCCCGGGGGTCGGCCGGGCGGGGGACGAACACCGGGGAGTCCGACTGGTAGAAGAGGTCGATGTCGGCCTCCTCGCCGCCGACGATCAGGGTGTCCCAGGCGCCGCTCTCCCTCAGGGTGCGGAGGGTGGCGGGGGCGATCGGGGCGAGGTGGGAGCGGAGTTCCGCGTCCGTGGGCAGGCCGGGCAGCCGGGACGCCAGCCGGTCGCGGATCCCGGACATGCGCTCCAGCAGCGCGTCCAGATCGCTCCCGTCCCCGGCACCGGACGCGGCAGCCGGCGCCGGCCCGGGTGCCGCACCGGGCGCGGCGCCGCCGGCCTCCGCGCTGCGCGCGATGATGTCCCTGATGGCCCGGGTGACGCCCTGCTCGTCGGTGGTCACCATGGCGTTCCACGCCCGGCTCTTGTGGCGGTACTGGAGCATGGACATCGCCGCCTCGTGACGGATGAAGTCGGCGTCCCGCAGCGGTTTGCCCCGCCAGGCGCGGCTGAGCGAGCGGGCCAGTGAAGAGGCGGAGGCCAGACCGCTGTTGAGGCCGCGGCCCGGCCAGAAGTGGATGGCGTTGGCCGCGTCGCCCAGCAGGAATCCGTACGTACCGGGGCTGGTCGCGGTCGGGCGGCGCAGCTGCGCGGTGAACCGCGGGCGCTGCACCATGTCCAGCCGGAACGAGGTGATCGCGGACAGGTCGTCCTCCGCCACCCCGAAGAGGCCGAGGCCCTGCCGGATCTCCTTCCACAGCGGGGAGCTGCGCAGCAGGGCGGGCAGGAACAGGGTGCCGTGGGTGGGGCAGCGGAACTCGTTGTCCTCCTCCTGGCGGCTCATCAGGCAGGGGCGGGTGGCGATGCACTCCTCGAACACCTGGCGCACCGGGTCGATGCCGATGACGTTCCTGGCCTCTTCGCGGGTGAGCCGCATGTTCAGGAAGCCCTCGCCGCGCAGCGAGTTGAGGAGGAACCGGTTCTGCGACACGGTGAGCAGTACGCTCATCGGGTCGGGCAGCTTCGACTTGACGCGCAGGCCCAGGACGATGTCCTGGAGGTGCTCGCCGTCGAGGGAGTAGATCGAGGCGTCGGCCGCGCCGAAGCGGTCCGCGTAGTGCTCGCGGGTGCGGGAGCGGCCGCCCTCGCAGACCACCAGGACGTGTTCCTGGGTGAGCCGGTTCTGCTGCTCCTCCACGTCGAAACGCCGGGGGACGAGGCGGATCGCCGACCGCCGGTTCGCCAGGTCCAGCAGCCGGTCCTCGATGTGGGCGATCCGGATGTTGCGGGGCGGGCGGCCGTCGACGGAGTCCGGGCCGACGGGCCACATCTCGGAGTAGGCGCCGTCGTCGCCGAAGAGCGCGGTGAGCACCTCCTCGGACAGGGCGAGGTACTGCCGGCTCTGGACGGTCACCACCTGCTGGCGGCGGAAGTTGCCCTGGGTCTCGTCCTTCCAGACGACCGCGGCGCCCTTCCTGGTCCACCGGCCGTCGTAGAGGGTGATGGCGGTGCGACCGGGCAGCATCTCGTCGAGCGCCAGGGCGAAGGCGAGGCCGACCGGGCCGCCACCGGTGACGGTGACCCGCAGTGTGCCGGGGTCCGCGGCGCTCGGCCGGGGGACGTCCAGGAGGGAGAGGTCCATGACCGTCTCCATGGAGTCCTGCGCCTCGTAGAGGAAGGTTTCGTCGCCGATGCGGATGCAGTCGTTCGCGCGCAGGACGTGCCGGGTGACGCGCTGGTCGTTGACGAAGGTGCCGTTGCGGCTGTCCCGGTCGTAGAGGACGAATCCGCCGTCCTCCGCGAGGACTTCGGCGTGCAGCCGGGAGGCACTGGGGCTGACGATCACGACGCCGTTGTCGCTCTTGCGCCCGAAGCTGAGGGACTCGCTGCCCAGGACGACGCTCTGGCCGGTGAAGGGACCCGTGCGCCCGACGATGACCGATGGCACTGCACACTCCTCGAAAGCGATGCTGCTGACTGTTCCTACGACAGCAACACGCCATCGAGAAGGTGTTCGGTTCGGGCACGTCTCGGAAAATTTCCCCGCGCCCGGCTGAACCGGGGGCGTGGCCGGTACGTGATGTCCACGTCGGCCGGCTTGAGAGGAAGTACCGCCCCCATGCGCTACGAGGAAACCGAGACCGTGACGGAGACCGTGCTCGCGGGTGCTCCGGACGCGGTGGCCGCACCCGGCGGCGAACGCCTGATCGCGGGCCGCTACCGGCTGCTGTCCCGGCTCGGCGAGGGCGGCATGGGCACCGTGTGGCGGGCCCGTGACGAGACCCTGCAGCGGGAGGTCGCCGTCAAGGAGGTGCGGCCGCCGGGCGGCCTGGGGGCGGGCGACATCGCGCGGATGTACAGCCGGCTCGAGCGGGAGGCGTGGGCGGCGGCCCGGATACCCGACCGCCACGTGGTGACGGTCTACGACGTGGTCATCGACGAGGACCGGCCCTGGATCGTGATGGAACTGATCCGCGGGCAGTCGCTGGCCGAACTGCTGCGGGCCGAAGGGCCGCTCACCCCGCGGCACACCGCGCACATCGGCGCGGAGGTACTGGGCGCCCTGCGTGCCGCGCACGCCGTCGGGGTGGAGCACCGGGACGTGAAGCCGGCGAACGTGCTGCTCGCCGAGGACGGGCGGGTGGTGCTCGGGGACTTCGGCATCGCGATGGTCGAGGGCAGCACCGCCCTGACCATGACCGGCGAGGTGGTCGGCTCCCCCGAGTTCTTGCCGCCGGAGCGGGCGCTGGGCCGCCCCTCGGGTCCCGAGTCGGACCTGTGGTCGCTCGGGGTGATGCTGTACGCGGCCGTCGAGGGGATCTCCCCCTTCCGGCAGGACACCGCGCTGAGCACGCTGCGGGCCGTGGTGGACGAGGAACCGCCGGAGCCCTCCCGGGCGGGTCCGCTCGCCCCTGTCATCGCCGGGCTGCTCCGCAAGGAGCCCGCCGAGCGGACTCCCGCCGCCGAGGTCGCCGAAGCCCTGCGGGACATCGCCCGCGGGCCCGGGGCCACCACGACGGCCGCCCCGGTCCCGGCGAGTGCGGCGCAACGGGCGGCGGCCGGGACGCCCTCGGGGACGGAGTCCGCGGCCGCGACCCCCGTCCCCGGCGCCCCGCTGCGCAGGCGGCGTACGGCGGCCTTGGTCACGACCGGCGCGGCCGCCTGCGTACTGACCGCGGCCGGGCTGGCCTACGCCTTCACCGGCAACGGCGGGGAAGGGGCCTCCGACCCGGGCCTGCGGATGTCGGTGGTGGGCGCGCACACGACGTACACCGGCCGCTGTCCGAGCCCCGAGGGCAGGGCCCCGTCGTTCACCGCGACGTTCACGGCCTCCGAGCCCACCCTGATCTCCTACCGCTGGGTGTCCGGCAACGGCGCGGTGGTGGACCCGCACTGGCGCACCATGAAGATCGGGGACAGGGCCACGCCCACGGGGCAGGACACGGTGCACCTGACGGCCTACGCGAGGGCCGGCACGCTCACCACCGGGATGGCGGTGGAGCTCCAGAGTCCCACCCACGCCACCTCCGACCCGGTCCCGTTCTCGATCACCTGTACCGGCTGACCCTGCCGTACCGGGGCGGAGTCCAGCGGACGGGCTCACCCTCCGGGCCCTCCCGTCAGGCGGCGAAGGACCTTTCCAGCCTGGGGATCAGATCGCGGAGGTCCTGTTCCCAGCAGCCGGCGTTGTGGCCGCCGTTGCACTGGGTGCCCCAGGCGGAACCGTCACCGTAGTCGACGTAGTAGTAGGGCATCCGCAGGGCGTCCATGCTGTCCTTGACGTGCTTGGACGCGCTCTCGACCCAGAACTCCAAGTCGGTGACGTCACCGCGGCCGTTGCCCACGTAGATGGAGACTCCCACTCCCGCGAGCTTGTTCATGTGCGCCGCCGGGTCGACCTCGTTGAACCTCCAGTCGGCGTTGAACACCGGGTAGGGCGAGCCGAACACGGCGTCGCTGTCCACGCTGGGCTCGTAGGCGACGAGGGAGGCCACGACGGCCATCCGCAGGTCCATGGAGCGGACCGACAGATCGATGTCGCCCGACAGGGACGCGGTCTGGCTGAACAGGTCGGGGCGGACCTGGGCGTAGTGCAGGGCCCCGAACCCGCCCATGGAGACACCGGCGACGGCCCTGGCCTTCTTGGCGGCGATGGTGCGCAGGTTCGCGTCGATGAACGGGATCACCTGCTTGAGGTGGAAGTTCTCCCAGTTCTGGGCCCCGGCCGCGGTCCTCTGGTTGAGCCAGTTGGCGTACCAGCCCCGGGCGCCGCCGTCCGGAATGACGGTGATCATCTGGTCGGAGGTGGTCAGCGCCGGGTAGTTCTGCTGGATCGGGTCGTCGGGGGACCCGTGCAGGAAGTACAGCACCGGATAGCGCCTGGCCGGGTCGTCGTAGTAGCCGCTCGGCAAGATGATCTTGATGTGGTGCTTGCCCGCGACCTCCGGTGTGGTCACGGTGATGTGGAAGTTGCGGGGACCGCCTGTCGCCGTGTCGACCTGGGTCAGGCCGAAGCCGTCCGCCAGCGGCGGCGGCCCGGTGGGCTCGGCGGCCCGTGCCGTGCCTGCCGGTGCGGCCAGCGCCACGATGGCGGCCGTCAACGCCACCACCATGCGCCATGGACTCGTTTTCCTCATCACGCTGCTTCCCCCTTGGGAGCCTTGTCGTCGGGCATGTGGACGGAAGGGCGGCCTCATCAGGAAAGGACCTTGATCTCCAGTGCCGGCGAGGCCGCGATCTGGTCTTCGGTGAACCGTTCCGTCACCCACTGGCCGGCCGAGAACAGCCTGGTCTGGTCGGCGTGGTGCGGCGAGTTCGGGTTGGCCGACTGGGAGTAGGCGAGCACCGAGGAGGCCTGCGGCGGGCCGTCGGCGGTGAACTTCACCTGCTGGATGAAACTGGATCCGAAGGTGATGTCGAGCTTGCCGTCGACCAGGCCGGGAGTGACCACGTTCAGTACGCCCAGTTCACCGATCGAACCGTGGATCGGGATCTGCTCACCGCCGCGGGTGATCTTCTGGACGTCCGACAGCGGCGCGTTCAGGGCAACACCCGCCCTGCGCAGCGCGAGGACCGCCCGGCCGAACGCGTCGCGGACGGCGGAGCTTCCGGCGTCCAGTGAATTGGGCGTGTGCACCGGGTCCTTGGGGTCGAAGGGCACCCGCCACGGCAGTTTCTCGATCGCCTGCCCGTTCAGCAGGAAGGCCCAGTAGTTCTCGAAGAGCCACGACCCCCGGCTGTCGGCCGTGAAGTCGTGGTCCCGCCATGCGGCCAGGATCGGGCAGGCCTCGCTCACGTTGACCAGGTTGCCGTCGACCAGGATGAGCCCGAACGGGAGGCTGCGGCACATCGCGACCGTGGCGTCGAGGGCCAGGTCGGCGGCCCTGCTGTTGTCCGCGAACAGCAACTGCCGCATGTTCTCCGGTGTGAAGCCCCTGCCGGGAAGACCGTCGGTGCCGTTGATCCGGTTCTGCGCGGTCAGGATCAGCTCCTGGGTGCGCAGTGACCGGGGAGCGGCCGTATCGCCCATCACCCTCGGGAAGGACAGCGGCTGCTCGGGGTTGGCCAGCCAGGCGCTGTCGTTGGCGTTGCCGGCGAAGTCCTTGCGGATCAGACGTGGCTGCTTGTGCGGGTCCAGCAGTCCGGGCGCGACCGCGTTCGGATCGTCCGGCCAGTCACAGGCACTGCGCTTGCCGTCGAGGACGGAGACCGGCGGCACGTTCGGCAGCCGCAGCTCCTGGTTGAACAGCAGCCGCCCGGTCAGGGTCAGGCACGACTGGGCGTGCTCGTCGGTGATGTTCGCAGTGGCCTGGATGTCCGCGTACAGGGCGTTGCCCTTGCGGTCGGAGGCGACGGTGTTGAAGAAGGGGACGCCCTGCGTGGTCTCGAGGGTGTCGACCACCTCGTTGACGTCCTTGGCCCGGTCGAGGTGGAACCAGGTGTTGAGCGCCCGCAGATTGTCCGTGTTCACGTCGCGCACGGCGTGCGCGCTGACCACCCACGGCAGCGGGATGCCCAGCACCGAGGTGACGACCGGGCCGTACCGGGTGGCCCAGAGCGTCCTGGTGACCTTGCCGATGGAGCCGTCCGCGTTCAGTACGTCGACGGCGACCTGCTGCGAGGTCATCCGCTGCCAAGCACCGTCGACCAGGTAGTTGGTCGGGTTCAGCGGATCGACCTGTACGTCGAACAGCCCGAACGGGGCCACCGTGGCGACGGTGTGGCTCCAGGCGACGTCGTCGTTGTGCCCGATGTTCACCGCGGGGAATCCGAGCAGGCTCGCCCCGGAGACGTTGATCTTCCCCGGGATCGTCAGCTGGCTCTGCCACATCCGGTTCTTGCCCTGCCACGGGAAGTGCGGGTTGGCCAACAGCATGCCGGTGCCCCCGGACACGCCCTGCGAACCCACCGCCAAGGCGTTGCTGCCCATGCTCTGCTGACGGCTGACGGCCAGGGCGTCGCGGATCTTCGCCGCCGTCTCCTCGGGTGAGGATGCCGGCGGCGCGGCAGCCGGTGCGCCCGGGGGTGCGGCGGTCACCTGACCGTCCAGCAGCGGATCGGCGCTGCCCATGATGATCTCGGCGTGCGCGTGCCGGTATACGTCCAGTTCCGTGATCGGCCGCACCCAGGCGGCGCCGCGGCAGGCCGGGTCTGAGATGTTGTCCACGCCCGTCTCGGCCAGGTACCTGTTGTATCCGCGGACATAGCCGCGAATGGCTTCCCGAACCTCCGGCTCCGGCCCGTTGGGGGCGGGCTGGTCGAGCAGGCGCTCCACCACGCGGTTGTCGTTGATCCGCTGGAAGTAGAGGTCGCTGTTGAGATTGGTGGTGGTGTTCTGCTTCTCGCCGGGGCTGGCCTTGCCGTCGGGGCCCAGGTAGCGGGACTTCCGGGCGTTGACCATCAGATAGGTCTCGGCCAGCGTGCAGACGTTGTCCTTGGCCGCGGCGTATCCGTAGCCCGTTCCCAGGCCCTCCCAGTCCGAGGCGATGATGTGCGGGATTCCGTACTCGGTGTAGCGGATCGTCGGCTTGTCCGGCCCCGCTGCGGCGATGGCCGACGCGGCGGACGATGACCCGGCCGGTGACGACCCGGCCGGTGACGACGCGGCCGGTGACGACGCGGCCGGTGATCCGGAGGCAGCCATCGTGCTCATCACCGCCGCCGCGGCCATGACCGCAACCGGCAGCCTCGCCGTGAATCCCCTCCGCGCCATCGAGCCTTCCTTCCCCTGTGGTCGAGGCCTTCCTCCGAACGCACCCACGCTAGGAAGGGGCGATGAAATCCCGATGGAGTCGCCGCCCCGTCGCGGGTTTCATCGGGATGTCATCGGCCGCTGCGACGGTCGTCCGGTGACTTCGGCCGACGGCGTTACGCATCGGGAGGCGGACACGTGGGCCGACTATCCTTGGAGGATCGAATGCGAGCCAGAAGGATCTCGGCCGTGGCGGCCGGGTTTTTGCTGACGGTCGGACTTTCCGCGGTACAGGGGGCCACCGCACAGGGGGCCGCGGCGCAGGCGGCGGCCTCGTGCGAGGGCACGTACACGATCGTCGTCGGAGGTACCGGCAGCTCGTGGAACAACGACGGCTTCTACGGCAACATCCAGCAGCACGTGGGGTACCCCACCCGGATCCCCAACGGCGCGAGCGCCCGGGCGGGCGTCAATGAGCTGAACCGGCTGGTCCGCGACCAGCGCGCGGCCTGTCCCTGGCAGCACGTCAAGATGGGCGGGTACTCCTTGGGCGCCGCGGTGGTGCACACGTGGATCACCGAGAACTGGCAGACGTTCGGCAACGTCAACGCCGTGCTCATCGCGGACCCCAAGCGCCAGGGCCCTCCCGGCGCCAACGGCGGATCCGTGCCGTTCGGCGGGATCGTCGGCGCCCCGCTCGCGGGCGCCGACCGGTTCTTCGGCAACGTGCCCGTCAAGACCATCTGCCATTGGGACTACGTCTGCGACGAGTCCGCGGGCATCTGGACCTACCCGAACAACCACGTCCGGAACTACCCCGAGGACTTCAACATGGATCACCACAACGACAGTGCCAGCGAGCAGTGGTACAACGGCGCCTGGTACGCCTGGTAACCCCGCCCGTCACGCACCGCCCAGGGCCCCGCAGCGCCAACCGTGGCGGTACGGGGCCCTTCGCCGTGAAGGAGGAGCCGGAGTGCGGGGACCGCTCAGTCCACGCCGAGCAGTCGCCGTCGGTCCTCGGGGCGGGAGGCGAATTCCGCACAGGACGCCCGGTGGACGATGCGGCCCTTCTGCATCACCGCGACGTCCTGGGCCGCGGAGAAGGCGAGCCCCAGGTTCTGCTCGACGAGGACGACCGCCGTGCCCTGCGCACCCACCTCGAGGATCACCTCGCCCACCTGGGCGACGATCGCCGGCGCGAGGCCGTCGGACGGCTCGTCGAGCAGGAGCAGGCGCGGATTGCCCAGCAGGGCCCTGGCGATCGCGAGCATCTGCTGTTCCCCGCCGGAGAGCTGGTCCCCGCGGTGACCGAGCCGCTCCCCCAGCCGCGGCAGCAGCTCGAGGACGCGGGCCCTGGTCCACGGGCCCGCGGCCGGACGCCGCGAGGCGATCGCGAGGTGCTCGGCCACGGTCAGCGGGGCGAACACCCGCCGCCCCTGCGGGACGATGCCGACACCGGCGCGGGCGATCACGTCGACGCGGGCTCCGGCGATCTCCCGGCCGTCGAGGGTGACGCTGCCCCCGTACGGCCGTACGAGCCCCGTGACGGTCGAGATGAGCGTGGTCTTCCCGACCCCGTTGCGGCCGAGGACGGCGACGACGCCGCCCGCGTCGAGGTCCAGGTCGACACCGCCGAGGACGAGGCCCCCGGCGTAGCCGGACCTCAGGTCGCGCACGCTGAAGAACGGTTTCACGAGGCGGCCTCCGCGGTGCCGAGGTAGGCGCTCTGGACCGCAGCGGAGGCGCGCACCGCGTCCGGGGAGCCGGTCATCAGGTGCCGGCCGAGGTGCATGACGGTCACCGTGTCGGCGAGCTCGAAGACCATGTCGAGGTCGTGTTCGACGAGGAGTACGGTCACCTCGGCGGGCAGGGCGGCGATCAGTGCGGTGAGCCGAGCGGTCTCCGCGGGAGACATGCCGGCGGCCGGTTCGTCCAGGAGCAGCAGCCGGGGATCGGTGGCCAGCGCGACGGCGACCTCCAGCTGTCTCCGTTCGCCGTGCGAGAGTTCGGCCGCCGCGAGCTCGTACCGGCTGGGCAGGCCCACCCGGTCGAGCAGGGCGTGCGCCTGGGCGATCGTCTTCGGCCGGGCGGCGACCTTCCGCCGGCCCCCGAGCCCTCCCCCGGGCCGCCGCAACAAGGAGAGCAGTACGTTTTCCAGCACGGACTCCCGCATGAAGAGGCTGGAGTGCTGGAACGTGGCGGCGATCCCGAGGCCGACCCGGCGGTGCACGGGCAGCCGGGTCACGTCCTGCCCGTCGAAGAGGATCGATCCCGCGGTGACCGGCAGCGTTCCGGAGACCAGGCCGAACAGGGTGGACTTGCCCGCGCCGTTCGGGCCGATGATCGCGTGCCGGGCTCCCGACCGCACCCGGACGGAGACCTCGTCCAGGGCCCGGAAGGACCCGAAGTGCCGTGAGAGGTCCCGTAGTTCCAGGAGGGAGGGGTGGCCGTGGGTCTGGTCGGTCACGTCGTTCTCTTTCGGGTGGTCATGAGCGGCAGCCGTACGCCCGCCAGCCCGCGGGGCAGCGCGTACACGGCGACGACGAAGAGCAGTCCGAGCAGGAGCGGGCCTCGCCCGGCGACGGCTTCGAGGTTCCCGAGGTAGTCGCGGGTGAGCCAGACCAGCGCGGCGCCGGCGCAGGCTCCCCACAGGGAGCCGGAGCCGCCGATGACCACGGCCAGCAGCGCCAGGGCCGCGATCTCGAATCCGGCGTCGCCGGGCGAGACGAACCTCTGCACCGAGACCCACAGGGCTCCGGCGACGCCCGCCAGTGCCCCGGCCCCGCAGTAGACGGTCAGGGCGTAGCGCCGCGTCGGATAGCCGATCGCCCTCATCCGCGGCTCGTTGTCGCGGATTCCGCGCAGGGCGAGGGCGAAGGGGGTCGAGCCCAGGCGGGTGACGGCCGCGAGGAGGAGCAGGAACACGGCCAGTACGTGGAAGTAGACGAGCCCGTCCAGCGCCAGTGCGGGCATGCCGGGCAGCGGAACGACGGGCGGGATGCCCGATATGCCGTCGGTGCCGTTCGTCACGGGCTTCCAGTTGACGGCGGCGCTGTACGCGATCTCGCCGATCGCCAGGGTCAGCATCAGGAAGACCACGCCCCGCGCCCTCACCGCCAGCCACCCGGTCGGGACCGCCACCAGCGCCGAGACGCCTGCGGCGATGAGCAGCTGGAAGAGTCCGACGTCGGTGAGGCGCGTCGCCACGATGGCGGCGGTGTAGGCACCGACTCCGAAGTGGGCCGACTGGCCGAGTGTCGGCAGCCCCGTCAGGCCGGTGAGCAGGTTCACGCTGACGGCGAGGAGCGCGAACACCAGGATGCGCGACAGGGTGCCGATGGCGTACGGGCCGAGGACGAAGGGGGCCACGGCGAGTGCGAGGACCACGGCGGCCGCAGACAGCCGCCGCCCGGCGGCGCCCGCGGTTCCCGCGGTTCCCGCGCCGGTGGTTGCGGTCCGGTTCATGCGCTCACCGCCGATGGGACCAGGCCGTTCGGCCGGACGACGAGCACGATCAGCATGGTGCCGAAGAGCAGGAAGGGCGCGTACTCGGGGAGCAGCGCCACCCCGAGGGTCTGCACCTGCCCGATCAGGAGCGCTCCGGCGAGCGCACCGCGCACGGATCCGAGACCGCCGACGACCACGACCACGAGGGAGAGGACGAGCACGGTCTCGTCGACGCCCGGCCCTGGGCCCAGGATCGGTGCCCCGAGGACGCCGCCGACCGCCGCCAGGGCGGCGCCGGAGGCGAAGACCCCGTACAGCACCTTGCGGACGTCGACCCCGAGTGCGCGCACCATGTCCCGGTCGGCGACCGCGGCCCGTACCAGCGCGCCGAGCCGGCTGCGCTCGAAGACGAGGTGGACGAGGAGCACGAGGCCGGCCGCGACGCCGATGAACACCAGCCGGTAGACCGGATAGGCGTGGCCGACGAGGTCCACCGTGCCGCGCAGGGCCGACGGCGGGTCCGTGGGGAGCACGTCGCCGCCGAAGGCCGCGGCCAGCAGGTCCGCGACGATGAAGGTGATGCCGAGCGTCAGCAGGGCCTGGTCCAGGTGCCCGCGCCGGGCGAGCGGCCGGGTGAGGAACGTGAGCGCGGCCCCGCCCGCACCGCCGGCCAGGGCGCCTGCCGCCAGCGCGAGGACCAGGCCCCACAGGCTGCCGTCGGACAGCGCGTAGGCGACGTACGCCCCGCCCAGGTAGAGGGTGCCGTGGGCCAGGTTCAGCACGTCCATCATGCCGAAGACCAGGGAGAGCCCGACGGCCATCGTGAACAGCAGCAGACCGAAGGCAACCCCGTCGACGACGCTGACGAGGTTGCCGTTCAACCATCCGGTCATGTCAGCCGCCCAGCCGGCCGAGCTCGGCGGTGACGGTGTTGGCGCCCTGCTTGACCTCGCGCAGGTACCACGGCTGGACGGGCGTGCCCGCGTTGCCGAACTTCCAGGTGCCGCGCGGGCTGTCGATGTCCCCCACCTTGGAGATGGCGGCGTTGACCGATTCCGGGGTCACGGTGCCACCGGCCGCCTTGATGGCCTTGTCGAGCACCTGCGCCGCGTCCCATGACGCCATCGCGTAGGTGGTGGCGGGCGCTCCGTAGGCGGACCGGTAGGCGGGTGCGAACTGCCCGTTCGCCGCGTTGTCCAGGTCGGCGCTGTAGTTGAGCGCCGTGAAGATGCCTTCGGCCGCCTCCCCCTGCCCCTTCAGTACGCCGCCCTCGGTGAGGAAGCCGGGT
The DNA here is from genome assembly GCF_042896985.1 of Streptomyces sp. NPDC001194. Taxonomy (NCBI): domain Bacteria; kingdom Bacillati; phylum Actinomycetota; class Actinomycetes; order Kitasatosporales; family Streptomycetaceae; genus Streptomyces; species Streptomyces sp. NPDC001194. The sequence continues at coordinate 12,014 of NZ_JBIAXU010000012.1, forward strand.
CCGTAGAGCGGGATCTTGCCGGCCAGCCCGAAGTCCCGGTACTGCTTGACGAAGTCGACGGCGGCGGCGCCCGCGTAGAAGCAGAAGACCGCCTTCGCCCCGGAGTTCTGGATCTGGGCCAGGTAGGGCTGGAAGTTCTTCGTCCCCGGGAAGGGGGTGTAGACCTCCTCTCCCGCGAGTTTGCCGCCGGCCGGGAGGAAGGTGGACTTGAAGCCCTCCACCTCGTCCTTGCCCGCCTGGTAGCCCGCGGCGACCAGGAAGACGGGGCCGCCGGCCTTCTCGGCGACGTACTTGCCGAGCGCCTTGCCCGGCTCGTCGTTGACGTACGACGTGCGCCAGACGTACTTGGTCCCGGTCAGCGTCGTCGGCGAGGCGTTCGAGCCGACGAGCGGCACCTTGCTCGTCTCGAAGAGGTCCTTGACCCCGTTGATGGTGGCCGAGCTGACCACGCCGCTCACCGCCAGGACCCGGTCCTGCTTGACGAGCTTCTCCGCCGCCGCCTTGCCGGAGTCGGCCGTCTCCCCTTCGTCGGCGGTCACGATCTCCACTTCCCGGCCGCCGAGTCTGCCGCCGTGCTGCTTGACGTAGAGCTCGAAGCCCTGCTTCATGTCGTCGCCGAGCGCCTTGTACGTTCCGGACTGCGGGACGAGGAGCCCGATCTTCACGGGCCCGTCCTGCTTGTCGCCGTCGCCGGTCCCGAGGCTGGCGCCACCGCACGCGGTGGTCAGCAAGAGGCCCGTCGTGACGGCGATCAGACCAACGGGGCGATACCGACCTGCCATGGAGACTCCGTACGTGGTCAGCCGGCCCTGGTGGACCGGGTGTTGCCGATGGGGTGCCTGGAGGGTGACACGTGTCTATCGCGTTAATGAGACGGCCGTCAATAGTTCGCGAGACATGGAGCGATAAGAGCCCCGCACCCCTTGACCCCGCTCACGGATGTGCCGTAACACTTGCGGTCGTCAAATCTCCGCTATGCCATATATCGGCGGCGGTCCTGCGATCAGTCAGGGAGCGAAGCACCATGACCGACGATCCATCGCGACGCGAAGTCCTCAAGAACGGCACGGTGTTGGCCGGAACCGCACTGCTCGCCTCCGGGGTTCCGGGTGGGTACGCGGCGCGGGCGGCGGCGAAGGCGGACGACCCCTCCCCCGTCGTGGACCTGCCCGCGGGCCGGCTGCGCGGAGCCGTCGAGGGAGGCCTCGCCGTCTTCAAGGGCGTTCCCTACGCGGCGCCGCCGGTCGGCCCGCTGCGCTGGCGCCCTGCCCAGCCCCATCCCGGCTGGTCGGGAACGCGCGACGCCACCGCGTTCGGCCCCAGCGCACCGCAGCTCTACCGGGAAGGCGGCGACCCGGTCCTCGGATCGCACGGCTCTCCCCCGTTCGACGAGGACTGCCTCACCCTCAACGTCTGGACCCCGCGGGCCGACGACGCCAAGCGGCCGGTGATGCTCTGGATCCACGGAGGCGGCTTCCTCTCCGGATCCGGCTCGCTGCCCGTCTACTCCGGCGAGACCTTTGCGCGGGGCGGCGATCTCGTCGTGGTGACCGTCAACTACCGGCTCGGACCGCTGGGGTACCTCTACTTCGGCGAGGACGGGGCCGGCGGGAACTTCTGGCTCACCGACCAGCTCGCCGCCCTGCGCTGGGTACGGGACAACATCGCCGCGTTCGGCGGGGACCCGGAGAACATCACCCTGGCCGGCCAGTCCGGCGGCGCGTTCTCGGTCGCGGCGCTGGCCGGTGCCCGCCCCGCGGGCCGCCCGCTGTTCCGCCGCGCCATCCTCCAGAGCCCGCCGCTCGGCCTGCAGGTCCCCACGCGTACGGAGTCGTTGCAGCGCAGCGCCGCCTTCCTGGACGTCCTCGGGGCCAAGGACGTGGCGCAGCTGCGGACCCTGCCCTGGCAGCAGCTGGTGGGCGCCACCATCGAGATGTTCAAGCGCACCGGGCGGTGGGGGTACTGGTCCACCCCGTTCCTGCCGGTGATCGACGAGGTGACGCTGGACCGCCATCCCGCCGAATTGCTGCTCGGCGGCCCCGGGGCGGACATCGACGTCCTGATCGGCTGCACCAGGGAGGAGGCCAACTTCGCCTTCGCGCTCGACCCCGCGTACGCCGCCGCGACCAAGGAGCAGGTGCTCGCGCGGGCGAGGGACACCTTCGGGAACCGGGCTTCCGAGGCGTACGGCGCGTACGAGGAAGCCCGGCCGGGCGCCCGCCCGGTGGACGTGCTGATGGACCTGATCAGCGACGACCTGTTCCGGATGCCCGGCCTGGCGCTCGCCGAGCGGCGGGCGGCGGCCCGCAAGCGGCCGGTCTGGGCCTACCAGTTCGACCTTCCGACGCCCGCGTACGGCGGCAGGCTGGCGGCGGCGCACTGCCTGGAACTGCCGTTCGTCTTCGACAACTTCGACAAGTGGGCGCAGGCCCCGTTCCTGACCGGGCTCGATCCCCGGATCCGTGAGGGGCTGGCCTCCGCCGTGCACGCGGCATGGATCTCCTTCATCCGTACCGGCGACCCCAACCACCCGGCCCTGCCGAACTGGCAGCGCTACGAACGGGACACCCGGACCACGATGCGCCTGGACTCGGTCACCACCGCGACGAACGACCTGGCCGGCCACTGGCGGCGCCTGCGTCGACCGACGGGCTCCTGACGCGTCGGCGGAGCGCCGGCCCGTGCACACCGGCGTGCACGGGCCGGACGTCGGCCTTCCTCGGGGCGGCTCAGGAGTTCCGGGTCAGTGGGAGCCGGGGCGGGTGGCGCGGGGGCGGGTGGCGCGGGGGTGGGCCGCTTCGAAGCGGTGGAAGGCCGCTTCCTGACGCCACTCGACCTGTGCCTTCAAGCTGCCGGCGAGGAAGCCGGCGCACCGCGCGCCCGGGTGCTCGGCGCCTTGGCGCTCGTCCGCGCACGGCCCGGCCGGCCGGTAGCCGCCGCGCAGGTCTCGGTTCCAGAGGCTGCGGCCGGGCAGGAACGAGTGCTCCAGGGAGGCCCGGGCCAGGTCCCTCAACTCGGGGTAGCCGAGCCCGTACATCTGCGCGGCCCGCCGGTACTCGTCGGTGATCTCGATCCGGGACACGCCCGGGTCGTCGGTGGCGAGGACGACCGGCACGCCGTGGCTGCGGTAGGCGGCGAAGGGGTGTGCGGCGCCGGAGACGCGCAGGATCTGCTCGTTGCTGTGGAAGGGGACCTCGACCGCGATCCGCCGGTCGGCCATGTAGCGCATGAGCGACTCCCAGCGGTCCTCGTGCAGGACGGACACGCCGTGCCCGATCCGCTCGGCGCGGCCGGTCTGGGCGGCCTCCCTGATGTGGAAGGTGAGGTCCTCCGGCTTGACCAGGCCGGGTACCAGCTCGCCCGCATGCAGGGTGATGTGCGCCTTGGGGTACTGGGTCTTCAGGTAGTTCAGCATCCGCATGTGCAGGCGGTAGTCGCGCAGGGCGACCTCGCCGTCCTCCGGCTGCACCAGGTTGACGGCGACGAAGCGCGGGTCGCTCTCGGCCAGCCGCATCCCGAGCGCCATCTGGGTGAAGACCCGCTCGGGCGTGCCGAGACGGGCGACCTGGGAGATCCAGCGGTACGGGAGGGAACACGCGGCGTCGGGCCGCGGGGTGTCGCAGTGCGCGGCGGCGCGGAAGTCGGCGTCGGTGGTGTCGGCATCGGTGCGGGCCTGCCGGACGACCGCGTCGAGGCCCCCGTCGGCGACGAGCTTGTCGTGCATGCGGTCGAGGTCGGCGTCGTAGCCCACCCGGTCGGCGAGGGCGCGGGCCTGGCCGGAGGCCGGGGTGATCATGGTCTCCAGGTAGAACTGGTTCTGCCGGGCGGCTGTGTTGGCGACTTCCGCGAGGATGCGGCCGGGGTGGCGCCAGGGCACCTCGCCGAACTTGTCGAAGGTCGCGAAGAAGTGGTCGTGGCCGTTGCCGTCGGCCGGGAAGTCCTGCATCGACCAGGCCTGGATGACCTGCCGGCGGAACGCGGCGTCGGTGACGGCGTCAGCGGCGGGGCGGGTCCCCGGCCCGCACGGCGGGGGCTTCGCGGTGGTGGTGTCGGTGGTGATGCAAAGGCCGTCTTCGGCGGCGAGTTCGATCAGGAACTCGGTGGTGACCGCTCCGGACAGGTGGTTGTGCAGGTCACCGCCCTTGGGGAGGTCGGCGAAGAAGTCCTTCGGGCGGGGGGCGGCCACGGGTGCGGCGGGGGCCTGGGCCGGGGCGGCGTACGCGGAGGCGGGTGCGAGCAGGGCGAGCGCGGAGAGCGCACCGATCAAGTGGGAGGGGATCACGGGCACATGGTGGTCAAGCGGACCGCCGTACCACGCGATGCCGTGCCGGGCGCCCCCTTGCGTCACCCGTGAGGCCCCGCGGAGGATCGTTCCTCCTGACGGGGGCCTTCCGTACGCCTCAACCCGTACCGGCGCGGTGCGCGGCGATGATCCAGGCGCGGGAGTCGAGCCAGACGCCCTCGTCGGTCAGGTGCTCGGCGAGCGCGCCGCTCAGGTTCCCGACGGCGCGGGCGGCGGCAGTCGGATCCAGTCCTTCCAAGGCTTCGCCCGTGCACGTGAAACCGCGGACCCAGTCGAGGGCGGCGGCCACGTCCGGACCGTAGTAGACCTGTTCGCGGACATCGGTGAACTCGACGTCCACGAACCCCGCGCCCCGCAGGATCTCCCGCACGGCGGCCGGATCCGCGAGCGAGAACGGGTCCGGTCCCCCGCGGCCGCCGGCTGCCGGCCCCGTTGCCGCTTCGAGGGAGCGGCGGATGGCGACGTCCCACGCGTTGAGCCCGGGCGCCCGCCAGACCATCATCACCAGGCGCCCCGCCGGGCGCAGCGCCCGCCCGACGTTGGCGAACGCGGCGACGGGGTCGTCGAAGAACATCGTGCCGAACCTGCTGATCGCCAGGTCGAATCGCTCCGGCGGGAAGCGGTGGACCTGCGCGTCGGCCTGCACGAAGGCGATGTTGCGGAGTCCTTCGGCCCGGGCCAGCCCCCTGGCGCGCTCGATCGCGGGCGCCGAGACGTCGATGCCGAGCGCGCTGCCCGCCCGGGCGGTACGCGCGGCCTCGCGGGTGGTCCGCCCGGCGCCGCAGCCGATGTCGAGCACGTGGTCGTCGGGCCGGACTGCGGCAGCCCGGCGCAGCACCTCGTCGTGCCTCTGCAGCTCGGCGTCGTACCCGCCGGTGCCGGGCGTCGGCTCGCCTGTGGCGTCTCGCATCGCAGTCCCCTCGTGTCGCCCGTGCCCCGAGGCCGCCCGGGCGCTGTCGGCCACCCGTACCCATCATGACCGCAAGACTAACCGGATACATCATCCGCATACGTGCTACGGTCGCTCCAGACCAAGCGGATGACCTATCCGTATGCCTGCCCGGAGGAGACGCACGATGAAGAGAACTGCCGTGGTGACGGCCGCGACCGCCGGCATCGGCCTGGAGACGGCGCTGGGTCTGACCGCCGCCGGATACGCGGTCACCGTGGTCGGACGCGACCCCGACCGGGGCGCCCGCGCGGTCGAGCGCATCAACGCGACCGCCCCGGCCCACCCGGCCCGGTTCCTGGCCGCCGACCTCGCTTCCCTGGACGAGGTGCGCGCGCTCGCCGGCCGCGTCGCCGCCGAGCACGCCGCCTCGGGCGAACCGCTGAACGTACTGGTCAACAACGTCGGCGCGATGTTCGCCGACCGGCTGAGCCTGGGCGGTGTCGAGGCGTCGTTCCTCGTCAACCACCTCTCCCCCTACCTGCTGACCGAGCTCCTGCTCCCCACCCTGACGGCCGCCGCTCCGAGCCGGATCGTCAACGTCACCTCCGCCGCGGTCGGGGTCGCCAAGCGGGTGTTCGACGACGTCGAGCCGCCCGGCGGCTACTACGGCTTCCACCGGTACGGCCGCGCCAAACTCGCCAACCTCGCCTACACCCTCGACCTGGCCGCACGGCTCGACGGCACCGGTGTATCGGTCTTCGCCGCCGACCCCGGCGGCGCCGCCACCGACATGACCGACGGCACCATGACCGACCCGAAGATCGTCGCCCCCGCACTGAGGCTCATGTGGCCCTTGGTGCGCCGCAAGTTCGAGCGCTCGACCTCCGGCCCCGCCTCCGTCGCGGCCCGGCCCTCGATCGCCGCCGCCACCGACAGCACGCTGACGGGCCGTACCGGTCTCGTCATCGGCGCCGGGGCAGTTCCGGTCGCTCCCTTCCGGGCCGCGGCCGACCCCCGCATCGCCCGGGCCGTACGACGGCTCAGCGAGCGGCACGCACCGCTCGTGACCGTCTGACCCTGCATCCGGTGCCGCCCTCGGGGCCGCGCGCCGCCTCGCCGGGATGCGCCCCGGGGATTCACGCGGCTGATCAGGGAAAACCGGCCCGACACCCTCGATGTGCCCTGCACGAGGCCGCCGGTTGCGGGAACATGGCCCGGCAAGCGCCGGCCGACGCGCCCCGACGATGCCGTGCACCGGGCCCTGTTGCGCCTGCGATCCGGGACGCCCGTGGTGACAGGAGCCGTAGATGTCCTTCCTCGTGTCAGCGCTCACCGCGTCGCTGGCCGTCCTCCTGCCCCTGTCCGCGGTCACCGGCCAGGACGTGACGATCGAGGCGTCGTTCCGGGCGGCCGGCGGCCCGCCCGCACACCAGGCGGTCACGTTCGACACCGAATCCGTACCGGTCGGCGCCGTGGTCACCGTGACCGAGCGGGTCGGCGACGACACCCACCTGGAACTGCGGCTCCAAGGCGTGGGAGCGAACCGGACGTTCGGTGCCCACGTGCACCAGAAGCCCTGTGGCGGCAAGCCCAACGACTCCGGGCCGCACTACCAGAACGCGGTGGACCCCGAACTGCCCTCGACGAACCCCGCATACGCCAATCCCCGCAACGAGGCGTGGCTCGACATCAGCACCGACCGGCACGGCGACGGCGCCTCGGCGTCCACCCTGAACTGGCGGTTCCGCACGGACCAGGCCCGCTCCGTGGTGATCCACGAGCACACCACCCACACGGGATCCGGCAGCGCCGGTACCGCCGGGGCGCGGCTGGCCTGCGTCAACGTGCCGTTCAAGTAGCGGCGTCCGCTTTCCCCTCGCGTCCGCGACCGGGCGTCGACTGCATGCCATGTCCCTGACCAGCTGAGATATGTTGTCCGTCCCACAGGGGGACGACATACGGAGCACGGGCATGACGCAGAACAACTGGCCGGGAGCGCACGGGGGCGGCTGGGGTGGCGCCCCGCAGTGGGGAGGGCCGCCACCGGCGCCGAAGCCGGGGGTGATACCCCTGCGTCCGCTGGCCCTCGGGGACATCATCAGCGGATCGTTCGCGACCATCCGCGGCCACTGGAAGACGCTGGCCGGTGTGGTGCTGGCCGTGCAGGCGATCGTCCTGCCGGTCATGGCCCTCGTGGTGGGCATCGCCGTGGTCGCGGTCCACGACCACTTCGACCCCGTCTTCGATCCGCCGTTCGGCGAGGATCCGGCGTCCGAGCACGTCGTGCCCCTGGTCGTCGCGGCCGTCGCCGTGTTCGTCCTGCTCTTCGCCATCGGCGTGCTGGGCATGTCGGTCATCGCCGCGCTCTGTCCGGCGGTCCTCAAGGAAGCCGTGATGGGCCGCCCCACCACCTTCCGAGCGCTGTGGTGGTCCTCGGTCCGGCGGGCTCCCGCGGTGGCCGGCGCGCTGTTCCTCGGCATCGTGATCGCCGGCGCCCCGGTGTTCCTCGTCCTGGCGGTGTGGGTGCCGCTGGTGGCCACCGCCGGATCCGGGGACGGCGCGGTCGCGCTGCTCGGCCTCCTGCCGCTGCTGCTGTTGGCCGCGATGCCGCTGACCGTCTGGCTCAACATCCGGTTCGGCCTGGCCCCGGCCGTCGTGGTGCTGGAGGGTGCGGGTCCGGTCACCGGACTGCGGCGCTCGTCGGCACTGGTACGGGGCGACTGGTGGCGGATCTTCGGCTACACCATCGTCGCCGTCATGCTGGCGGGGGCGATCGCGTACGCGATCCAGCTGCCGTTCAACTTCATCGGCATGTTCGCGATCGTGCCCGCCCTCGAGGGGATGCCCGAAGGTGGCGGCGCCCCGTCGGCGGGGGTCATCACCGCCCTGGTGTTCGCCTTCCTCCTCGTGCTCATCGGCGGCGCCGCGAGCCAGGTCTTCCAGATCGGCTACAGCCAGCTGGCGAGCGCCATGCTCTACGTCGACCAGCGGATCCGCCGCGAGGGCCTGGCCGAGGCCATCCTCGCCGACCTCGCCGCCGCACCGGCCGCCGGCGCCGCACCCACCGCTGCGCCCCACACCGGCGGCGACGCGGATTCCTGAGGTACGTCCGGCACGGCCGCCCGCCGCGCCCCTCGCGCCCCCTAGGGGGCGTCCGCCGAGCTGATCAGCAGGTCGAGGAGGGCGAGGAGCACGTCGCGGGCGTCCGTGCGGGCGCGGGCGTCGAGCAGCAGGACGGGCGTGCCGGGGTCGCGCAGGTGCAGCGCGGCGGCGATCTCCTCGGCGGTGTACGGCTGTTCGCCGTGGAAGCAGTTCGCGCCCACGACGAACGGCAGCCCGCGGCTCTCGAAGAAGTCGATGGCCGGGAAGCTCCGGTCCAGGCGCCGCGTGTCGACCAGGACGAGCGCGCCGAGGGCTCCGCTCAGCAGGTCGTCCCACATGAACCAGAAGCGTTCCTGGCCCGGGGTGCCGAAGAGGTAGAGGACGACCCCCGCGTCGGCGAGGGTGAGCCGGCCGAAGTCCATCGCCACCGTGGTGACCGCCTTGGACTCGATCCCTTCGAGGTCGTCGACGCCCACTCCGGCCGCGGTCAGCCGCTCCTCCGTACGCAGCGGCTCGATCTCGGAGATCGTCTCGACCAGGGTCGTCTTGCCGACGCCGAACCCTCCCGCGACGAGGATCTTGACAGGCGAGACCTGTCCGGCAACGGCGACAGACGGGTCGAATCCATCATATCCGGGCAAGGTTGTCCCTGATTCTCATGAGCATGTGGACGTTGGTGGTCTCCGCCCCCTGCAAGGGCGGCTGATGGTGGATCAGCCCGCGGTCCGCGAGCTCGCCGAGCAGCAGCGTCATCGGCGTGAGCCGGATCCGCATGCGCGCCGCGATCTCGGCGACCGCCAGCCCGCCCGGCGGGGCGCACATGGCCAGGACGGCCTGCCATTCGGTGGGCAGGCCGCCCCGGCCTTCGGCGCCGGCGGCCGCCGTGATCGTCGTGTCCATGGTGAGGACCGTCTGCGGAGCGGCGGTCCGGCCGTCCGTCAGCGCGTAGAGCCGGGTACGGCGGCGGCCGCCGCGCTGCGGCTCCCCGGACGTCTCCCGTGCGGACGCCCCGGTCTCCGGGACCTCGGTCTGCGAGGCCCCGGATTCCGACGCTTCGGCCTCCGACGCCGGGGATTCGGGTCTTTCGGGCTCCGACATCTCGGGCTCGGGCATTACGACTTCGGCGCCGCGGGACGCTCGGGCGTGCCGAGCCATTCACCGAGCGCCTGGGCCGTACGTACGGCCTCGCCGCCCAGCTCGCCGAGACGGGCCTTGCGGGAGGTCACCACGAGGAGCGTGCTGCCCTCCCCGCACCCCACGACGCAGAGGTACCGGTCGTCCATCTCGACCAGCTGGCGGATCACGCGGCCGCCGTCGATCTCCCGGGATATCGCCTTCATCGTGGCGGCGATCCCGGAGGCGGCGGCCGCCATGCGTTCCGACTGGTCCCGGTCGAGGAGATAGGCGGTGAGCGGGATCCCGTCGTTGGAGAGGAGTACGGCGCCCTGGATGCCGGCGATCCGGTTCAGATGGTTCTCCAGAACGCTGAAGATCGCGTCGTTCGACGTCGAAGTACCGGACGTCGCGGAGTTGGGGGTCGTCGTCATCGCTGATCCTGTTCCTGTCTGAGCTCGGCTTCCACCTTCTGCGTCCCCTCTTCATAGTCCGCCCAGGCGTCGGCGACCTCCTCGGGGGTGTCCGTGCCGGGGCCCGGCTCCGGCTCGGGCGCTCGCGGCGCGCGCAGTTGCCTGGTCATGTGGGTCTGCGGGACGCGCTCCGGAAGGGCGGGGCGGGTACCGCCCTCCGCGGTCACGGGCCGGATCGCGGGCGTGCGCTGCGCCGGTTCCGGTTCCGGGGCCGGGGCCGGGGCCGGGGCCGGGGGCCGCTCGGCGGCGGGCGGTTCCGGGAGCGGTTCGGGCGCAGCCCGCCGCAGGGGTACGGCAGCGGGGGCGGGCGCCGACAGGGCTGCGGCGGATCCGGCCGGGGCGGCCGCCCGTGCCAGCAGCTCGTTCGGCAGTACGACGACCGCCGAGGTGCCCCCGTACACCGAGCGCCTGAGCGTGACCTTTGCCTTCAGCCGGTCGGCCAGGTGGCCGACCACGAAGAGGCCCAGGCGGTGCGCGTTCTCGGCGAGTTCGGCGTAGGGCGGGGCCGAGTGGAGGCGCCGGTTCATCTCCTCGTAGCCGGCCGCGCCCACGCGCGGCCCGCGGTCCTCGATCTCCACCGACAGCCCGTCCGAGACCAGTTCGGCCCGGATGACCACCTTCGACCTCGGGGGCGAGAACCGGGTGGCGTTGTCCAGCAGCTCCGCCAGCAGATGGCTGATCTGGCTGATCACGCTCGGTTCGACGCTCGCCTCGTCCAGCGCGTGCCGTTCGATCCGCCGGAAGTCCTCGACCTCCGCCGCCGCCTCGCGCAGCAGGTCGGCGACCCGCATCGGCTCGGTGTGCGGGTCGGGGACCTCGCCGCCGGACAGGATGAGCAGGTTCTCGACCTGCCGCCGCATGCCGACGGTCAGCTGGTCGGACCTCATCAACTCGGCGAGCAGTGCCTCGTCGTGGCCGAACGTGTCCTGGATCTCCTCGGTGAGGCTCAGCTGGCGGCTGACCAGGTTGCCGGTGCGCGAGGCGATGCCGGAGGCGAACATGCCGAAGCCGTGCCGCTCGGCCGCGAGCTGCCGGTGGCCGTCGACGGACACGGCCACGACCCGGGCGAACGCGTCGTTGATCCGCCCGACCTCGTCCTGGTTCCCGCTCACGGACGGCAGCATCGCGTCGTCGACGGGCTGGCCGCGGTGCAGCCGATCCACGACGTCCGGCAGCGTCTGCTCGGCGATGGCCACGGTGCGCTCGTGCAGCCTCCGCAGGCGGCGGAGCACCGATCGCGTGGTCACCACGACGACGGCCACGACCAGCAGCAGTGCGCCGGCGCTGCCGCCGACCAGCCAGTAGACCTGGGTCTCGAGTTCGCCGGCGTTCGCGTCGGCGTGCGCCAGCAGATCGCGCGAACGCCGGGTCCCGAGCTCGACCAGCTGGGCCGCGAACTCCTCGTACGCCGCCGGCCAGGCGCCGACATCGGCCGGGAGCTTCATCCCGGCATCGGTGACCTTGTGCTGCGCGATGATGGCGTTCTCGACGCGGAGCTTGGTCTTCCAGGCGTCCGAGGAGGTGATCTTCTCGTACGTCTCCTTCTCCGCGGCCGGCAGGTACGGCACGATCCAGGTGTCGTACAGGTGCCGGTGCGCACCGGCGTCGTCGAGGAACTCCCCGAAGGCGGCGGGCGTCAGTTCTCTGGAAGGCCCCGCCAGCGTGAGGATCGTGTCCTGGCGGGCCAGCATCTCGGACGCGGAGATCATCGCGACGACCGGGCGGCTCTCCTCGACGAGCGCGGCGTCGTCGGTGCGGCTGAACGCCCCCTGGTAGAGACCGGTGATCCCGTCGATGACGCCGTTGTAGTACGCGATCGTCTGCGCGGCGACGCCGGTACGGGCGTCCGTGCGCGAGCGGAAGGCGGTCAGCTGGTCGAGGCGGGACTTCACGTCGCTCACGTGCTCCGCGGCCTGCGCGGACTCCGGCCGGCCGCCCGTGTCGGAGGAGAGCCGTCGGAACTCGGCCACGGCCCGGTCGGTGGCGGCCCTGAGGTCGCGCAGATCGGCGTCGGGAACCGGGGTGCCCGCCCACCGTGCGGCGGTCATCTTGCGTTCGGCCTGCAGCTCGGCCATGAGCCGGAACAGCGGCTCGCCGATCCGCTTGCTGGCCGCCAAGTCGTCGCGCAGGTGGTCGGCCTGTACCAGCAGCCGTTCGGCGGTCACCGCCACCTGGGTGCCCATGGCCACGGTGGGGACGACCGCGAGCCAGATGAGCATCGTACGGAGGCGCACGGTGCGCCGCCTTCGGGCCTTCGACGGCCCTGGGGTGCCTTCGGGTATGGGAGACATCGGTCCTCGGGATGCGGCGGGGCAGGATCGCGCGAGCGACAGGCGCCGATCATATCCAGCCACAAAGAACACATACAGCCGTACCCGGCGGTGGATGTTCCGGCAATCTCGATCGCTCTCGGCGGGGCCCCTTGAAAAAAGATCCGGGCCCTGTGGGTCGCCGCCCCTAGGGTGGGCGGATGGACGGGATGGGGACGGTGGCCGGTCAGGCCGAGTGGCGGGGCGGGTTCGAGGAGCGGGTGCTGGCCGGATACCGGGCCGCGGGGTGTTCGGAGCCACTGGCCCGGGCCCTGCTGGAGCGGGCGGTGAAGGGGATCGAGGACTGGACGGTGGCCACGGACGGCACCGGCTGGATCGCGGTCGGGGTGACGGAGGAGAACGGGGCGCTCGTGGGCCGGATCCACGACCTGACGGTGCCCCAGGGGCGGGAGTGGGCCGAGCGGTGGTGCGCCGGGCAGGGCGCGGAGCGGGTGGAGGTCCGGCTCACCGGCGGAGCGGGGGCGGAAACGTTCGCGAACTACCCCGTACGGCGACAGAACCGGATGCGGGCCGCGGCCGAGCACCCCGAGCTGCCCGCGGGCCTGACGGTCCGCCCGCTCACCGAGGAGGAGTACCCGGCCTGGTACGCCGCCGAGGAGGCGGGGTACATCGCGGACATCGTCCGGGCCGGTGCGCTCACGCCGGAGCAGGCCAAGGCGAAGTCCGACCAGGACTTCGCGAACCACCTCCCGCAGGGGTACCTGACGCCGGGTCACGCCTTCTACGCGATGGAGGCCGGCGGCCTGGTGGTCGGCACCGGCTGGGTGAACCACGGCTTCCTGCCGGGCGTGACCTTCGGCTGCTCGCTGGAGGTGTACGAGGAACACCGGGGCAAGGGGTACGGCAGGGCCGCGATGGCCGTCGGCGAGTGGGCCACGCGGCAAGGCGGCGACGAGGTGATGATGTTCAACGTGTTCGGCGGGAACGAGGTCGCGATGGGCCTCTACGACAGCACCGGCTTCGGCGTGCTGGACGAGTTCCGCTCGATCGACCTCTGACGCCCGCCCGATTCGGCGCCGGCCGCCGAAGGCTGCCCGCAGGGCCGGGCCAAGGGTTTCGAGGTCCATCGTCGCCGAGGCGCGCTCGCGCGCATCGTGGGGCCGCGACCCGTCCCGCGCCCACGGATTCGCGGGCGGCGCAGGTCAGTCGGATGTCGACGCGGTGATTCCGGCGAGGATGAGGTCGATCCCGGCGAGGAACTCGACTCGGTCGTCATGGTCGCGGAGTTGCTGCGCCATGTCACGGGTGAACGCGTACTCGTCGGGATCGAGATTCGCCCACGCGGCCGAGACGGTGTCGAGGAACTCCGTCCGGTTCTTCTCCGATTCCTGGCCGTGGGCGTTGGCCGCGTTCTGTCCGCCCACTCCGAGGATGTAGTTCAGGAGCGCGGACGCGGCCGTGAACTGGGCGGCCCGGGGTGCGCCGAGCGCCCGGACCTGGCGCCCGAGGTGCTCGAAGACCCTCAGCATGGGCGACTGCCCCGGTGAGCGGGCGAGCTGGTTGCCGATCCACGGGTGCGCGTCGATCGCGTCGAAGAGCCGGAGCGCGAGGGCGCGGATCGCCGCCTGCGGCGTCGCCGCGGACGCGCCGCCGACCAGGGTGTCGGCGACGACGCCATCGGTGGCGGCGGTGAGGAGCTCGTCCTTGCCCGAGACGTGCCAGTAGATGGCACCCGGCCCGGTCGCAAGGCGCTCGGCCAGCACGCGGAACGTGAGTCCGCCCTCGCCCGCCGTGTCGAGGATCCCGATCGCCGCCTCGACGATCCGCTCCCGGGAGAGCGGCTCCTCCCGTCGTTCCGCACGACGCGCCCTGGTTGCCATGCGCCCATCCTGGCACATGGCTGGAACCCCGTTCCAGCTTGACATCGCTGGAACGGGGTTCCAATGTGGGGTGGAACGACATTCCAGAATTCCAGGGGTTCGGGGTCCGGAGATCCAGGGATCCGCAGATGCGACAGGCAGGAAATCGCCATGACCACTGATGTCACGATCATCGGAGCCGGGCTCGGAGGACTGACGCTCGCCCGCGTCCTCCACGTCCACGGGATTCCGGCGACGATCTACGAGGCGGAGCTCTCGCCGACCTCGCGCACCCAGGGCGGCATGCTCGACATCCACGACTACAACGGCCAGCTCGCCCTCAAGGCCGCCGGCCTGTTCGACGAGTTCCTCGGCCTCGTCCACGAGGGCGGTGAAGCGTCACGCGTGCTCGACCGGGACGGAACGGTGCTCCGCGACGAGCCGGACGACGGCACCGGCGGGCGCCCGGAGGTCCACCGCGGCGACCTGCGCCGCATCCTGCTCGACTCGCTCCCGGCCGACACGGTCAAGTGGGGGTGCAAGGCCGCCTCGGTCCGCCCGCTCGGCGGCGGCCGGCACGAAGTGACGTTCGCGGACGGGGCCACCGTGACGACGAACCTGCTGGTCGGCGCGGACGGGGCCTGGTCGCGGATCCGTCCGCTGCTGTCCGACGCGAAGCCCGAGTACGTCGGAATCTCCTTCGTCGAGACCTTTCTGTACGACTCCGACACCCGGCACCCGGCCAGCGCACGGGCGGTCGGCGGCGGGTCCCTCTTCGCGCTCGCGCCGGGGAAGGGGATCCTCGCCCACCGGGAGCCCGGCGGCGCCCTGCACACCTACGTGGCGCTCAACAAGCCGGAGGAGTGGATCGCCGGCATCGACTTCGGCCACGCGGGCGCGGCCACGGCCCGGGTCGCCGCGGAGTTCGAAGGCTGGGCCCCGGAGCTCACCGCGCTCATCACGGACGGCGAGACCCCTGCGGTTCCGCGGACCGTCAACGCCCTGCCGATCGGGCACCGGTGGGACCGCGTGCCCGGCGTCACGCTGCTCGGCGACGCGGCCCACCTGATGTCGCCGTTCGCCGGCGAGGGAGCCAACCTCGCCATGTACGACGGCGCCGAGCTCGCCCACGCCATAGCCGCGCACCCGGACGACCCCGAGGCCGCGCTCACCGCGTACGAGGAGGCCCTCTTCCCCCGGAGCGCCGATGCGGCCGCCGAGGCCGCCCGGAACCACGAGCTGTGCTTCGACGAGAACGCCCCGCACAGCTTCCTCGCCCTGTTCACCGACCACGAGCCGGCCGGCTGAACGGCAACCCGCGGGCCAGGACCCACCGGCTCCGCGGCAGGGGTGTGGGGGCGTGTCCGCCCGGCCTCTCGCGAGGCGGCGCTGTCGGAGGCGCGTGCGACGATGCGAATCATGATCGTCTCGTTGGAAACCCTGCTCGGCGATCAGGGGCTGGCACCTCGGCGACGTGGACCGACGGGACCTGAGGCCGGCGTCCCCCGAGGATCTCTCCGGTACCGGTGGATGGATGCATGCGACTGCCGTCCGCGATGGCCAAGGCCTCCTCGCCGAAGGGATCGCCCATCTCTTCGGCCAGGCGGAATGCCCGGGCTGCGCCAGCGTCTTCACCATCGCGGATGAATACTCGTCTTCCAACCGCCCTGTCATGTGAGCGGCGGTGGTGGGAAGTGACCGCCCACGGCTCGGGAGCGGAGCCACGGGCGGATCGGGGCGAGGAGCGGGTCACATGACCCACCGGACGGGCTCTACACGGGGCAGGGCTTGTACTCGAGGCTCAGTTCGCGGTCGACGGCGTAGCTCGTCCGCATCGACGCGTCGATGACCTGGTTCCAGGTGCCGTACTTGGCGTACAGCTGGTCCGCCGTGGGCCCGAGCGGGTTGCCGTACTTGGCCGTGTTCCGCTCCTCCAGGATGCGCACCTCCTCCGGGGTCATGCCCGCGCGGGTGATCGCCTTGGCCTGGTTGCGCATGTCGACGAGTTCCCTGGCGACCTCCTCGTCGGTGGCCCCGGCGTTCCGCATGTCGGCCGCGGTCCGGTGCATGTCCTCGAGGAGCCCGTGGTAGCTGATGCGGGTCCTCTGGGCCTCGACCTTCTCGTCCATCGGGAGCACGCGGATACGGCACACGACCGGATCGGCGCTCGGACAGGGATCGTCGGCGGAGACGGGGGCGGCGAGGGGCGCGGTGATGATCGAACCGCACGCCTCCGCCGCGGCGGCCGAGGAGGAGACGACGGTGGCCGACAGGGCCAGTGCGGCCACGAACGGGACCAGCGCACGGCGAAGTGACGAAGATCGAAGAGCCATGGCGCCATCCTGGGCAGCCGCGTCCCGCCGCACACGCGCCCACACCGATGATCACTCGGACGGGGAGCGGACCCGGGTCTCACCGCGGGGCGGGAATGCATCGGGCCGGTCTCCTGTTGGAGCAGTCAGCTGGCATGCGCGAGTCAAACACCGCGCGGATGTCACCGAGAGGAGCACCACGTGGCACGCAACACCACACGCCCCGTCGTCCGGCTGAAGTCGACGGCAGGGACGGGCACCACCTACACGACGCGCAAGAACACCCGGAACAACCCCGACCGGCTCGTCCTGCGGAAGTACGACGCACTGGCCGGCAGGCACGTCGACTTTCGAGAGGAACGCTGAGGCGTACCTCGGACCATCCGGCAGGCCCCTCTCTGCCCACCTGCGCAGACACGCACGCACACCCCGACGCTCGCACGCGGCCCGCGCCGCCCAAGCGCATGAGGAAGGACACCGCATGAAGCACGGCATCCACCCCGAATCCCGCTCCGTCGTCTTCCGCGACCGCGCGGCCGGCACCGCGTTCCTGACCCGGTCGACCGCGCACGCGCCGGGCACCGTCGAGTGGGAGGACGGCAAGACCTACCCTCTGGTCGACGTCGAGATCTCGTCGGCGAGCCACCCGTTCTACACGGGGACCGCGCGGATCGTGGACGCCGAGGGCCGGGTGGAGCGTTTCCACCGGCGCTACGACCGCTGAGCGCCCTCCCGCCGTTGACCACGGGCAGGCGCGATACTGGCGCCGAGTGGGGCCGCACCACTGCCGATGACTCCGAGGGGAGCCGTTCATGACCACGGCGAAAGACCTGTTCATCATCGCCATGGATCCGCAGCCGGACCACCCCGTGGGACAGGGCGACTTGTCGCTCGCACTCGCGGGGGCCGAGCTGATCGATCTCATCGGCGCGCAGGTCGTCACCCTGGACGGTGACAGCATCGTTCCGGGCGGTCCCTGGGAGTCGGACGACCGCCTCCTCGGCGAGGCGTCGGCGGCGCTCACCCGGCAGGTGCCGTACGAGCGGGTCGAAGACTGGCTGTGGCGCAGGGGCCGTGACCTGGCCGCGGCGTACCAGGCCGCCCTCGAGGCGGACGGCGAGCTGACGCGGGGACGCGGCGGCCGGTCGTTCTTCGGGGCGGAGCGCGTGGAGCTGGCCGATTCGCCCGCCCTCCACCAGGCACGGCACCGCTGGGAGGCGGACGAGCCCGTGCTCGCCGCCCTCGCGGCGGTGGTGGGCGTGCAGAGCGGCCCGCCCGAGGAGGAGCTCGACCTCGACGACGAGGCGGTGACGACCGTGCTGGCCATCGTCAACGACGCGGTGATGGAGCTGGAAGCCGTACGCCAGCGGCGGTCGATCGAGAAGGCGGCGTTCGCCAACGTCTGGCGAGCACCCTAGGGGGTGTCGTCAAAGTCCCTTCTGACCGGCGGGGTCTGGCACGCGCGCTCGCCGCGTTGCCGTCGGTCGACGACGCGAGCGTCGCCTCCTCCCCCTGCCTTCGGCGGGGGACCCCCACCTCCGCCTTGCGATCACACGCACCAGACCCCGCCGGCCCCGCCCTCGCGGGCGGACGAAGCCACTTCGACGACAACCCCCTAGCCGGACGCAAAAGCGTTCGAATGCCGCACGGGTGCGAGAGCCGGAACGGAGTAGATCTCCGGAGCGGCTCCCGGACCGGGGCACAAGCTTTTAGGCTGGTCACATGCGCCACACGCTCACCAGCCTCGCCAACGCTTACGAGCTGGAGCACGTCAAGCGTGCCCCGGCCGGCGGTCGCGACTTCATGGCCCGGGCCGCCGCCTACCAAGAGCGGCTGGCTCAGCGCCCCGACCTGCGCCACTGGTCCCTCATCGACGACACCGACCCCGGGGACGACGGTCCCACCCGTGTGCTCGACGCCGACCTCGACGCGTGGACACGGCTCGTCGAGGGCCCCAACCGCGGCGCGTGGCGGATGGCGCGGTTCGCCCGGCCCGGGCAGGAGGAACAGCCCGGCGGCGCGCTGACCTGGCGGGAGCTCGCGTACCACTACGGGCCGCTCACCGAGGACACCCAGTGAGGGGGCGGCATGCCCGATGAGCGGGCGTCGGTTCGGGTCGAGCGGGACGGTCCGGTCTTCACGGTGATCCTGAGCCGGCCGGAGGTCCGCAACGCCGTTGACGGTCCGACGGCGGGGCAGCTCGCGGAAGCGTTCCGCCGGTTCGAGGCGGACGAGGACGCGGCCGTCGCCGTGCTCTGGGGCGAGGGCGGTACGTTCTGCGCCGGCGCCGACCTCAAGGCCATCGGCTCCGAGCGCGGCAATCAGGTGCTCGCTTCGGGGGACGGACCCATGGGGCCGACCCGGATGCGCCTGAACAAGCCGGTGATCGCGGCCGTCGCCGGGCACGCGGTGGCCGGGGGCCTGGAACTGGCCCTCTGGTGCGATCTGCGGGTCGCGGAGGAGAACGCGGTCTTCGGCGTGTTCTGCCGCCGGTGGGGCGTGCCGCTGATCGACGGCGGTACGGTGCGGCTGCCCCGGCTGATCGGCGAGAGCCGGGCCATGGACCTGATCCTCACGGGTCGTCCGGTCGCCGCCGCCGAGGCGCACGCGATCGGGCTCGCGAACCGGGTGGTGGCTCCGGGGCGGTCACGCCAGGCCGCGGAGGCGCTGGCGCACGAGATCGCCGCCTTCCCCCAACTGTGCATGCGCCACGACCGTTTGTCCGTACTCGAACAGCACGGGCTGGAGGAGCCGGAGGCGTTGGCCGGGGAGTACCGCCACGGCCTGGTCCCGCTGAGCGCGGGCGAGACCGCGGCGGGGGCGGGCCGCTTCGCCTCGGGCGCGGGGCGGCACGGCGCGTTCGGGGAATGATCCGGCGGTCGACCTTCGGGAAGCGATCCGGCGGTCGATCACCAGGCGGGGGTGTCCCCGGACCGGGACGCCGGGGACACCCCCTAGGGGGTGTCCGCAAAGTCCCGCCTGCCCCGCGACGCCCGGCACGCACTCTCGGCGCACCGGGCGAAATCCCGAGTACGTCCAGTACAAGGGCTTCCGCCCGGCACACCGAGAGCACGCACCGGACGCCGCGGGACCGCCCTCCGGGCGGCCGGCGCCACTTTGCGGACACCCCCTAGACCCGGATCGCGATCTTGCCGCGTACGCCGCCTTCCCGTAGGCGGCGTATCGCGTCGGGGACCTCTGCCAGCGGGTACGTGCGGTCCAGCGCCGGAGTGAGCGCGCCGGACCCGATGAGCTCCCCGAGGGTGCGCAGGTCCTCGGCGCGCGGGGCCGCGGCGAGTCCCCGCAGGCGGTGACGGGTGAACGGCGACAGCAGCAGTGCGCGCAACTGCCGGTCGTGGCCGCCGATCCAGCGGCCGTCGGTCTCGCCTCCGATGATGATCAGCGTCCCGCGCCGGGTCAGGGCCCGGCGCAGCGCGTTCAGGGGGCGGTTGCCGCCGATGTCGAGGACGAGGTCGTACGGGTGGGCCGCGTCGGTGGGGTCCTCTCGCGTGTAGTCCACGATCTCGTCGGCACCGAGGGAGCGCACCAGCTCGGCTTTGGGGGTGCTGCAGACTCCGGTGACGTGCCCGGCCCCGAGGGCCTTGGCCAGTTGGACGGCGTACGTCCCCACCCCGCCGCCCGCGCCGATCACCAGGACCCGCTGACCGGGTGCCAGCCGCCCCGCGCGCAGGGCCTGGAGGGCCGTGCCGGCCGATATCGGGACGACGGCGGCCTCTTCGGGGGTGAGCCGGGCCGGCCGCGGGGCCAGCCCGTCCTCCTTGGCGCACGCGAACTCCGCGAACGAGCCGGTGCAGGTGCCGTACACCTCGTCGCCGGGCCGCAGGCGGGTGACCCCCGGTCCGACGGACTCGACGCGGCCCGCGACGTCCATGCCCCGGATCCGCCGCCTGGGTGCGCGCAGGCCGAAGCCCGCGGCGCGCAGGGCGTAGGGCATGCCCGTCATGAGGTGCCAGACCCCCTGGTCGAGGCCGGCCGCGTGCACGCGCAGGAGCACCTCGCCGGGCCCGGGAACGGGCCGGTCGATCTCTTCGAGACGCAGGACCTCGGGCGGTCCGTACACGTCCTGGACGATGGCTCTCATCAGTCGTCCCCTCCGTCGTTGTCCGTGTCCCCTGGTGTGCACGTGCCGTTCGCGCCGCCGCCCGGCGAATACTGGAAGACGCCGTCGAGGGGCACCCCGAACACCTGGGCGATCTGGAAGGCCATCTCCAGCGAGGGCGAGTAGCGGCCCTGTTCGATGGCGATGACCGTCTGGCGGCTCACGCCGATGCGGCGGGCGAGCTCGGCCTGGGTCATCTCGTCGTGCGCGAAGCGCTGGGCGCGGATGGTGTTGGTGACCCTCGTCGGCTTCACCACGGGTGGAAACCGAACCGGTACGAGATGACCTTGACCACGGAGCCGAGCACCGACGACAGGACGAAGGCCAGGTAGATCGCGTTGGCGATCCAGAACGGAGCGGCCTCGGCCATCGCGAGCAGCATGCCGCAGACGGCGCCGATGACGACGAACGACTGCCCCACGTACTCGCCGAAGCGGTGGATCTCGCGGTCGCGCTGGTCCCTGACGTTCGCGTCCTTCGGCGAGGACGCGGCGATCGCGATGTGGGCGGCGATCGACACGACGATCGCCAGGCCGACCGTCCCCAGCAGGGCCCTCGCGTAGGGCGCGTCGGTCAGCGCCACTCCGGCGGGGCGCTCCAGTACGAACCACAGGTACGTCGCGTACGACCCGATCGCGACCGCCAACATGCTCCAGGCACGTTTTTCCTCGACCGCCACTGCCCCTCCCGATGTAAAGAAAACCTGACACTCGGAGTGTCAAGCACCCGCGACACGATGTCAAGAATTCTTGACTCCGGGGTGCCGACGGAGTGCCCCCGTGCCACGCTGAGATGGAGATCGCGACGGTCCGGCACGCTCGGCTGACCGGACGGCCGCGCCAAGCAAGGAGGCCGACATGGCCAGTGACTCCACCCGAACCGGAGCGGTCGGCGCCGACCCGAGCCCGTGGCACGGGCCCACCTCCGGAAGCACCGTCTTCGCGGCAGCACTGATGATCTTCGGCGGCGCCATGGCCCTCTTCGAGGGAATCGCGGCCGTCGCCAAGGACGACATCTTCCTCTCGACACGGCACTACGTGTTCGAGTTCAGCCTGGCGGGCTGGGGCTGGGTCCACCTCATCCTGGGGATCATCGTCATCCTGGCGGGCATCGCCGTCCTCACCGGCGCCCTGTGGGCTCGCTTCCTCGGCGTGTTCGTCGCGGGTCTGGGCGCGATCGCCAACTTCCTGTGGATCCCGTACTACCCGATCTGGGCCACGGTGCTGGTCGCCGTCAACCTCTTCATAGTCTGGGCGCTGTGCCACGGCATGCACCGGGAAGCCGACCACGGCCGGGCGGCATGACCCGCCGCACGGCGCGACCCCGCCGCACGGCGTGACCCGTCGCACGGCGTGACCCGGAGTCGGCGGCCGCCCTCGGTCACGAACGCCGCCCCGGTGCCGGGATGTTCAGCACGTGGTCGCGCGAGGCATGGACCTGCCGGCGCAGCGCCGGCAGGTCGACATCGAGGACCCGCCCGTCCCACTTTCGGGGTTCGCCGTTGATCAGGACGGCGCTGACGTTGCGCGCGTCGCATCCGAGGACGACGGTGCCGATCGGGTCGTTGAGCGGCATGTTGTTGAGGTCTTCGGCCTGGACGACGAGCAGGTCCGCCTTCTTGCCCGGGGTGAGCGAGCCGGTGACGCCGGCGAGTCCGTTGGTGCGGGCCCCCTGGAGGGTGGCGAAGTCCAGGACGTCCTGCGTGGTGATGCGGGAGGGCCGCCGGTCGGTGCCGTAGGCGGCGTTGACGGCTCGCATCCGCTGGATGGCGTGCAGGGTTCGCATCTGCGTGAACATGTCGCCGGCCAGCGCGACCTCGACGTCGATGCTGAGACCCGGCCGGATGCCGGCGGACAGGGCTTCGTCCACGGCGGGAATCGCGGTCTCCAGGCCGATCTGGGCGTCGGAGGTGGGGGCGAGCGCCACGGTGGTGCCGCTCTCCCCCATCGCCCTCCATGCCTCGGGGGTGAGCCCGGTGGCGTGGATGAGGGTGACGTCGGGGCCGAGGATGCCTTCCTCGGCCCAGTGCAGCACCGCCTCGGAGGACGCCGTGCCGAAGACGGCGTCGACGCTGACCCCGATGCCCAGGTCCTGGGCGATGCGGGCCAGTCCGGGGCCGTACGCGAGCGCGGGGCCGGCGATCTCGTCGGTGGCCAGGGCCGCCAGGCGCAGGGTCAGCAGCTGGTCGTCGCTGCCGAAGTACGTCTCCTTGAGGCGGGTCAGGTCTCCCGGCCACTGCCGGTCCCACGTGCCGAAGTGCGGTCCCATGGAGGCGTGCACGCCGCGGATTCCGGTGTCGATCAGGGCCTGGACCGCGGCGTCGGAGTGCTCCCGGGTACGGGAGTTGTGGGAGAAGTCGAGCATCGTGGTGATGCCGCTGTCGATCGCGGAGAGGGCGGCCAGCCGGGTGCCGACGTACATGTCCTGCGGCCGGTAGACGGTGGCGTGGCCGGCCAGGGTGGCCATGACGTAGCCGCCCAGGTCGTCGACGTCGGGCATGATCCGGCGCAGCGGGGCCTGCCAGGCGTGCCGGTGGGTGTCGACGAAGCCGGGGGTGAGGAGCGCGCCGGTGCAGTCGACGACGACGGCGTCGTCCACGCCCAGGCCGTGGCCGACGGCGGTGATCGTGTCCCCCTCGACGAGGAGTTCGCCGCGGTCGAGGACGCCGAGCGCCGGGTCCATGGTGACGAGGGTCGCGCCGGTGAACAGGATGCGCCGGCGGTCGGCGGGCAGCCGGCGGATCCGCGCGAGGGCGGCCTGGCCGGTGTTGTCGTGGATGGTCACGGGGTGGACGGTCACGGTGGTCTTCTTTCCGTTCGCCGCAGGGGCCGGAGCGGCCGGAGGGGCGGGTGGTCTCTGTTGCGGAGCCACCAGCCTCGTCGCGGGCGGCGAACCGGACCAGGCCGCCGTCACCCCGGGTGCGGCGCACCCACCCGCGCGCCGCGGGCCGGCTGCGGGAGCCGGGTTCGGCGAGGGCGGACGGAACGGCACCGTCCGGCTCGCCGACGCGGCCCAACGCCGTCATCACCCGTCCACAGGCGCCGAATTGGCCCGATCGCAGTGGTGAGAACCGGACAGGGGCGGCCGTCCACCGAAATCGTCGGGGTCCCGTTCAGAGGGCCGTGGGTGGCCGTTAGGGTGACTTGATCAATCGTTTCAAGAAAGGTCACGCGGCTCCCAGTGTCCGAATCACGCCCCCATACCCTGTTCTCCTTCGGCACGTTGAGGGACGAGCGCGTGCAGACAGCCCTCTTCGGGCGTACCGTGCCCACGTCCGCGGCGTCGCTGGCCGGCTACACCACCCGGCCGCTCCCGATCACCGATCCGGCCGTGATCGCCGCCAGCGGCCTCGACGTGCACCTGATCCTGGAGCGCGAGACGGGCTCAGCGGTCGAGGGGGCCGTCCTCCACCTCACCGACCGGGACCTCGCCGCGGCCGATGCGTACGAAGTCGACGACTACGCCCGCCGGCGGGTGGTCCTCACCTCCGGCGAGAGCGCCTGGGCCTACCTGGCCGCGGACCCGCTGCGCTCGGCCCGGCGGATCGTCATCGTGGGCGACAGCATCGCGTACGGACGCTGCGACCCGCGCGGCGGTTGGACGGGCCACCTGGCGGCCGCCCACATCGCACGGAACGAGACCGCACACCGCGTCTTCAACCTGGCCGTGCCGGGCAGCTTCCTCAGCGATGTCAGCGCGCAGACGCCCGCACTGCTGGCCCCCCGCCTCCCCGACACGCTCATCGTCGCCGCGGGCATCAACGACTGCGCCGTGCGGCTCTCCTGCCCGGACGCCCCGTACGACGGGCCCGCGCACCTCGCGGACCACTTCGGCTCGCTGGCCGCCACGGCCCTGGACCACAACGCGCGACTCGTCGTCGTCGGACCGACGTGGATCGACGAAGCACGCACCGGCGACTACGAGGGCCTGCGTTTCACGCAGGCGCGCGTACGGGCGCTGCGCGACTCCATGCGGGCCTGGTGCGAGGCGCACCACGTCGACTTCCTCGACCTGTGGGAGCCCCTGCGCGGGAGGACCGGACTGCTCGTCGACGGCGTGCACCCCTCGGCCGAAGGGCACGCCGCGCTGTACCGGCATCTCGACACCCGCGGCCACTGAGCCCGACCATGCACGAAGAACACCAGCACCAGCGGCGGGGCACGGCGTGAACGACTCGAACGGACTGGGCTTCTACCTGCCCGGAGTCCTGCTGCTCGCGGCGGCGGGCCTCAAGCTCCCCGCCCTCTGGCGCAACCCCCGCGACGAACTCCTGCGGTCCGTCCTGGTCCTCCTCGTACTGGCCACCGCCGTGTTCGGCTTCACCGCGATTCCCACCCTCGTGGCGGTCAACCGGTTCACGGGAGTCCCGAACGCGGCGGCACCACTCGTGTTCTCACTGCTCACGGCCTTTTCGGGGGCCAACATCGTACTCATCTTCCGCTGGAGCAGCGGACCCCAAGACACGGAGCGGAC
This sequence comes from Streptomyces sp. NPDC001194, assembly GCF_042896985.1. Taxonomy (NCBI): domain Bacteria; kingdom Bacillati; phylum Actinomycetota; class Actinomycetes; order Kitasatosporales; family Streptomycetaceae; genus Streptomyces; species Streptomyces sp. NPDC001194. Next base: position 36,931 of record NZ_JBIAXU010000012.1, read on the forward strand.
GCGCCGGTGGTCCCGCTGGTGCAACATCGCGACCCTCACGGTGATCGCCGCGATCAACGTGCTCTTCGCGCTCGGCGAGGCCCCGGTCGAGCGCCTGCGCGATCTGGACACGTACTACGCGCGCACGCCGTACATCCGGGAGATGATCCTCCTCTACCTCGCGGCGCACACCACGGCGGCGGTCACCATGACGCTCCTGTGCCGCCGGTGGGCGCGCGAGGTCCACGGCGCGCTGCGCACCGGGCTGGGGCTGATCGCCTTCGGGTACGTGCTGAACCTCCTCTACGACATCGCGAAGTTCAGCGCCATCGGGGCCCGCTGGGCGGACGCCGACTGGGACGTCCTCAGCACGGAGGTCGCTCCGGCCCTCGCCTCCGTGTCCGCGCTGCTGATCGCGACCGGGTTCGTCCTGCCGCTCGTCGCCCAGCACGTCCTCAGCCAGTGGGACATGTGGCGACGGTACGCGCAGCTGCGCCCGCTGTCCCGGGAGCTGCAGGACGCGACGCGGCGCAGCATCGCGCTGGGCGGCGGTCCGTGGACGCCCATCGAGATCCGGTTGACGCAGCGCGAGTCGGACATCCACGACGGGATCCTCACGGTCAGCCCGTACCTGCGGGCAGGGGTACGGGAGAGGGCGCTGCGGGAGGAGCTGGAGGCGGGGCGTCCGGCCGACGAGGCGGCGGCCGTGGCCGACGCGGTCGCCCTGGCGACGGCCGTCGTCCTGTGGGGCCGTGCGCAGAGTGCGCCTCAGGACCCCGGGGCGCAGGCCGCGGACCCGGTCCTGATCTCGCCGAACAGTCCGTCGGGTCTGGTACGGATGTCCCGGGCCCTGGCCAAGTCGGCCACCGTCCGCTCCTTCCGCCAGACCGCCTGACGGACGTCAGGTACGGGCGATGCGTACGCGGCCGCTCTCGTCGCCGGAGAGGAACAAGGCCAGCACCCGGCCCTCTTCGGCGACGGACGCGCGGTCCGCGGCGCGGAGGGTGCGCAGCGGGGTGACCGTCACGGTGCCTTCCCGGACGTTCCAGGTCGCGGCGGCCCGGCCGTCGACCAGCACGGCCCGCTCGCCGGCCACCGACAGGCCGCGATGGGCGTCGTCGATGATCCGGGTGCGGTCGTCGTAGCCGAGGATCGCGTTGTCGAAAGCCGGCAGGAACCGCACGGGGGCGGGCGTGGCGGGGTCGGGGCGCGGCGCGTCGGGGAGGTCGAGCAGTTCCCGGCCCCGCTCGTCCCGGAAGGAGACCAGCTCCTCGCGTACGGCGGCCACCGCGGCCGGCAGTCCGGCGAGCCCGCACCAGGCCCGCAGGTCGGCCGAGGCGGCGGGGCCGTACGCCGCCAGGTAGCGCCGTACGAGCGCCTGGCCGACCGGGTCGGTGCCGTCGGGCGACGGCGGGTCGATCTCGCGGCCCAGCCACGAGGAGAGCAGGACGTTGCGCACGCCCGCCTTCGTCCGCCAGAGCCCGCGCGGCGGCGCCTGCGCCACCGGGACGAGTGCGGCGACCAGCATCTCCCCCAGTGCCCGCTGCCCCGGGGCCGGCCAGCGCTCGGCGAGCGCCCGCGCGAGTTCGGTCATCGAGCGGGGCTCGCCGTCGGCCATGACGGCCCGGCCCGCCGCGGCGAGCTCGTCGAGGTCCACCCCGTCGAGCTCGCGGCGGTAGGTGCCGAGGACCCGCTGGCGCAGCATGGCCCCGTGACGGGCCCGCCAGGCCAGGGCGTCGTCGGCCGTGACGAGGTGGACGGTGCGGCGCATGAGGTGGGTCCGCACCACACGCCGCCGGACCAGCAGGTCCGACAGGGCCGCCGGGTCGAAGTCGCGCAGCCGCGACCAGAGCCCGACGAACGGCTCCTGGGGTTCCTGCGCCTGCAGCCCGCCCAGGTGCGCGACCGCGCCGAGGACCGGTACGTCGGCGCGGTCGAGCAGCAGCTGCCGGGCGAGCGTGGCGCGGCCCAGCGCCCGGGTGTCGAGAACCGTCATCGGCATTCCTTCTTGTCGTTCGGCACGGGACGACAGTCGCAGGAGATGCGGTCAGGATGTGTCCGCTTCCGGGGGCAGCATGGAGGACATGCCGAAGACCTCAGCGCGACTTCTCTCCCTGCTCTCCCTGCTCCAGACGCGCCGGGACTGGCCCGGGCAGCTGCTGGCCGAGCGGCTGGAGGTCAGTCCCCGCACCGTGCGCCGCGATGTGGACCGCCTGCGCGAGCTGGGTTACCCGATCGTGTCCGCGAAGGGGCCCGACGGGGGCTACCGGCTCGATGCCGGCACGCGGCTCCCGCCGCTGCTGTTCGACGACGAGCAGGCGGTGGCCCTCGCCGTCGCCCTCCAGGTCGCGGCCACCACGGGCGTCGGCATCGAGGAGGCCTCGGCCCGGGCGCTGGCCACCCTCCGGCAGGTGATGCCCGCACGGCTGCGTCACCGCATCGACATGCTCCGCTTCACGGCGGTCGAGCGGCCCTCCGTCCGGCCCCGGCCCCCGGTCGACGGAGAAGTGCTCATGGCGGTCAGCGCCGCCGCCCGCGCGTGCGAGGTACTGCGCTTCGACTACACCCCCGCGCCGCGGGCGGGGGCTCCCGACGGCGCGCCGCCCGCCGGGCTCCCTCCTCGCCGGGTGGAGCCCCACCACCTCGTCACCTGGTGCGGCCGGTGGTACCTCATCGCGTGGGACCTCGACCGCGAGGACTGGCGTTCGTTCCGGGCCGACCGGATGGAGCCGCGCACACCCACGGGCCCCCGCTTCACTCCGCGTGAAGTCCCTGGGGGCGAGGTGGCCGCCTTCGTGACCCGCAGGTTCGAGGGCTACGACGACTCCGGCGGCCGGCCCTGCCTCGGCGAGGTGATCCTCGACCTGCCCGCGGCCACGGTGTCCCGGTACACCCACGACGGTCTGGTGGAGGAACTCGGCCCGAACCGCTGCCGGCTCGTCCTCGGCTCCTGGTCGTGGACCGGCCTGGCCGCTGCCATCGGCCGGTTCGACGCCGACTTCGAGGTCGTCGGGCCGCCCGAGCTCGCGGAGGCCTTCGCCCACCTGGCCCGCCGCTACGCCGAGGCCGCCGCCCGGCCGGACCGGCGTCAGGAAGCCCGGCCGGCGCACGACGGGCACAGCCCCCGGTAGGTCACCTCGACCTTCGACACCGTGAAGCCGAACCGCTCCTCCTCCGGGAGGCCCGCCATCGGGTCGCCCGCCGGGGGCACGTCGCGGATGGTGCCGCAGCGGGAGCAGACCAGGTGGTGGTGGGGGTGGCGGGCATTGGGGTCGTAGCGCTTGGCGCGGCCGTCCGTGGACAGCTCGACGACCTCACCGAGGGTGACCAGCTCCCCCAGGGCGTTGTAGACCGTCGCCCGCGAGATCTCGGGCAGCCGCTCCACCGCACGCGCGTGCACCTCGTCCGCCGTGAGGTGCACGTGCTCCCCGTCGAGCACCTCCGCGACGACGCGCCGCTGGGAGGTCATGCGCCAGCCGCGCTCCCGCAGTCGTCCCAGCAGGTCACTCATATCGGTTCACCCCATCAGGTAAGGCGGGATGCCCGGAGTCCAGGAAGGTGTCCGGATCCCTATCAGATATGCAACTGGTGCTCTTCTTGACTTGGATTGCGTCCATCGTAGGATCGGTTCGGTCGGCAGCCAAGCCTCACCGAGCCACGCCCGTACAACGCTTCCGTCGCTCCCCCTTTCCTCAGCAGCGCGATCCGCCCGGTTTGGAAGGATTCCCATGTCCGAGAAGCACGATGCACACTCCGTAGAAGCGAACACGGAGGCCGCAGGCGGGTGTCCCGTCGCGCACGGGCGCGCCGCGCACCCGACGCAGGGCGGCGGCAACCGCCAGTGGTGGCCCGAGCGGCTCAACCTCAAGATCCTCGCCAAGAACCCCGCCGTGGCCAACCCCATGGGTGAGGAGTTCGACTACGCCGAGGCGTTCAAGACCCTCGACCTCCCCGCCGTGAAGCGGGACATAGCCGAGGTGCTGACGACATCGCAGGACTGGTGGCCCGCCGACTTCGGCCACTACGGCCCGTTCATGATCCGCATGGCCTGGCACAGCGCCGGCACGTACCGGATCAGCGACGGCCGCGGCGGCGCGGGCGCCGGCCAGCAGCGCTTCGCCCCCCTCAACAGCTGGCCGGACAACGGGAACCTGGACAAGGCCCGCCGGCTGCTGTGGCCCGTCAAGAAGAAGTACGGCCGGAGCATCTCCTGGGCCGACCTCATGATCCTCACCGGCAACGTGGCACTGGAGTCCATGGGCTTCGAGACGTTCGGCTTCGCCGGCGGCCGCGCGGACGTCTGGGAGCCCGACGAGGACGTGTACTGGGGCCCCGAGACCACCTGGCTCGGCGATGAGCGCTACACGGGCGAGCGTGAGCTGGAGAGCCCCCTCGGCGCGGTCCAGATGGGCCTCATCTACGTCAACCCGGAGGGTCCGAACGGCAACCCGGACCCGCTCGCCGCGGCCCGCGACATCCGCGAGACGTTCCGCCGGATGGCGATGAACGACGAGGAGACCGTCGCCCTGATCGCGGGCGGCCACACCTTCGGCAAGACCCACGGCGCGGGCCCGGCGGACAACGTCGGCGCCGACCCCGAGGGCGCTCCGATCGAGCTGCAGGGCCTCGGCTGGAGCAACAGCTTCGGCACCGGCAAGGGCGCCGACGCGATCACCAGCGGCCTCGAGGGCATCTGGACCGACACCCCGACCGCCTGGGACAACAGCTTCTTCCAGATCCTGTTCGGGTACGAGTGGGAGCTGTTCGAGAGCCCCGCCGGCGCCCACCAGTGGCGGCCGAAGGAGGGTGCCGGGGCCGGCACCGTCCCCGACGCGCACGACGCGTCGAAGACCCACGCGCCGACGATGCTGACGACCGACCTCTCGCTCCGCGTGGACCCGGCCTACGAGCAGATCTCGCGGCGCTTCCTGGAGAACCCGGCCGATTTCGCGGACGCCTTCGCCCGCGCCTGGTTCAAGCTGACCCACCGCGACATGGGCCCGGTCGTGCGCTACCTCGGCCCGGAGGTCCCCTCCGAGACGCTCCTGTGGCAGGACCCGCTCCCCGCCGTGACGCACGCGCTGGTCGACGCCGAGGACATCGCGGCTCTGAAGAGCCGGGTCCTCGCCTCGGACCTGTCGGTCTCCGAGCTCGTCTCCGTCGCGTGGGCCTCGGCCTCGTCCTTCCGCGGCAGCGACAAGCGCGGCGGCGCCAACGGCGCGCGCATCCGCCTCCAGCCGCAGGCCGGCTGGGAGGTCAACGACCCCGACCAGCTCGCGACGGTGCTCCGTACGCTGGAGGGCATCCGGCAGTCCTTCAACGCGGCGCAGAGCGACGGCAAGCAGGTCTCGATCGCCGACCTGATCGTCCTCGCCGGCGGCGCGGCCGTCGAACAGGCCGCCAAGAGCGCCGGCTTCGAGGTCGAGGTGCCCTTCACCCCGGGCCGTGTGGACGCCACTCAGGAACAGACGGACGTGGAGTCCTTCGCCGCGCTCGAGCCGGTCGCCGACGGATTCCGCAACCACCTCGGGAAGGGCAACCGGCTGCCCGCCGAATACCTGCTGGTCGACCGTGCGAACCTGCTGACGCTGAGCGCCCCCGAGATGACGGTCCTCGTCGGCGGACTCCGCGTCCTGGGCGCGAACCACCAGCGGTCCTCGCACGGCGTGTTCACCACGACCCCCGAGTCGCTGACGAACGACTTCTTCGCCAACCTGCTCGACCTGGGTACGACGTGGAAGGCGACGGCCGAGGACGGGAACACGTTCGAGGGCCGCGACGCCACCACGGGCGAGGTGAAGTGGACCGGCACCCGGGCGGACCTCGTCTTCGGGTCGAACTCCGAGCTGCGTGCGCTCGCGGAGGTCTACGCGAGCGATGACGCGAAGGAGAAGTTCGTGAAGGACTTCGTCTCCGCGTGGGCCAAGGTCATGGACCTGGACCGGTTCGACCTCGTCTGAACGCTCTGATCCCGACGTCCGGGCCGCCGGGCAGCCGTTTCATCGGCCGGCCGGCGGCCCGGACGTCTTGCGTGCGGGTCGTGACGCGGCTACCGGGCCCGGCGCCGCTCGTGGCGCGCACGCGCCAGGCCGTGGGCGTGGCGCAGCAGTTCACGGAGGGTGTCATCCGTCCGCGGGCCGGGGTTCACCACGGCGAGCCAGCCGGCGGAGCCGTAGACGGGGTGCGCCATGACCGTGTCGGCGACGCCGTGGTCCTCGTCGCCGGCGGCCGGGTCCTGCGGTGTACGGCCCGTCCGGCGGACGAACTCCTCCCTGCCGGCCGCGACGTTGACACGGAACGCGTCGGGCCGGTCGAGCCGCCAGGACGCCTCGCCGGGATGGTCCTTCGTCACGATGGTCGCGAAGGGCTGGGCGGCGGTGGGAACGGTGCCGTCCGGCGAGTGGTAGAAGAACGTGTCCCCCCAGCTGATCTCGGGCGATCCGTCGCCGGGTGCCGGTCGGAGGGTCAGGACCCCGTCGAGGGAGCCCGCGAATCCGATGATCTCGTCGACGGTCATGTCTGCAAGCGTTTCATTGAAGTGGTTGTGGAGGCTTTCAGCCTCAAGATGCCCCGGATGCAGGGGAGGGACGGATGCCAACCCTCGAATCGGGTCCGATGCGGACGGTCGATGTCGCACGGCGCTGCGGGTACTCGGTCCAGCAGATCCGCAACCTCGAACGCGACGGCGTGCTGCCGCCCGCGGCGCGCACCGCCTCGGGGTACCGGGTCTACACGGAGGTCCATCTGAACTCCGCTCTGGCCTACCGGGCCCTGGCGGGCGGTACGGGCCCGGTGGAGGCCAAGGACATCGTCCGCGCGGCTCATGAGGCACCCGCCGCCCGGCTGTTGGCACGGCTCGACGCGGTGCACGCCCGGCTCGACCGGGAGCGTACGGAGCTGGCGCTCGCGAAGGAGGCCGCGGCGGCGATCGCGGCCGAGCCGATGGCGGGGGTACGCCCCGCGGACGCGATGGGCGTCTCCGAGCTCGCCGCGGCCCTCGGCGTACGCGCCTCGACCCTGCGGCACTGGGACGCGGAGGGGCTCGTGGTCCCCGACCGGCGGGACGGCATCCGGCGCTACGCACCCGCCCAGGTCCGTGACGCCCGCATCGTCCACCAGCTGCGCGGTGCCGGGTACCGGATCGAGGCGCTCCGCAGGCTGATGCCCGATCTGCGGAGCGGACGTCACGGTGCGGCGACCCTCGAGGCGGCGCTGGCCGCCCGGGAGGCGGGCATCGCGGCGCGCTCCCGGGCCCTGCTGGAGGCGGGCCCCGCCCTCCTCGCCCTCCTCGCCCCGACCGGAGCGCACGGCTGACGGTTCGTCGGCCGTCCGCAGGTCGCGCCGGGGCCGGAGGCCGGGTGGGTCAAGATGTCGGTGTACGAGCCGTGAGGCGCGGCGCAACGAGCCGGAGGATGCCCGGTGGACCTGTTCCCGGCGATTCCACTGTCGCAGTGGCGAGATTCCAAGGAGACGCTGCACCGGTTCGCGCAGATCGTCGGCAAGATCCGGCTGGCGAGCAGCGTACGGCGCAACCACTGGTGGAACGTCGCCTTCCATGTCACGGGGCGGGGTATCACGACCCGGCCGATGGGGGGCGTCGACGGCAATCCGGTCTTCACGATCGACTTCGATTTCGTCGACCACTGGCTGACCGTGTCCTGCCTCGACGGCTCGACCACCTCCTTCCCGCTCCTCGGGCAGTCGGTGGCCTCGTTCCACCGCGAGGTGTTCGCCGCCCTGCGCCGGATCGGCGTGTCGGTGACCCTCCCCCACCCCCGTCCGTACAGGCTGCCCGACGCCCACCGGCCGTTCGCCGAGGACACCGAGCACACCTCCTACGACCCTGAATGGGTCAACCGGCACTGGCAGGTGCTCAGCCAGGTCGATCTGCTGCTGGAGGAGTTCGCTTCCGGCTTCTCCGGGAAGGTCAGCCCGGTGCACCTGTTCTGGCACTCGTACGACCTCGCCGTCACCCGGTTCTCGGACCGCTCCGTCGAGCTCGGGGCGGAAGTCGACCCGGTGACCCGGGAGGCCTATTCCCGCGAGGTCGTCAGCTGCGGCTTCTGGTTCGGCGACGAGGACCACCCCCGGCCGGCCTTCTACACCTACGCCGCGCCGGAGCCGGCGGGCCTGGCCGGGCAGCCGTTGCGGCCGGCGGCCGCGCGCTGGGTCGAGCAGGGCACCGGCCGTCTGGCCACGCTCGACTACGACGACGTCCGCGCGGGCGTGAACCCCCGGGAGACCGTGCTCGGCTTCTTCGGGTCCCTGTACGGCTCCGCGGCCGCCCTGGCCGGCTGGGACGTCGAATACCTCGCCTCCCCGGGCGGCATCACGGATCCGCTGGCCCGCGAGGACGCCTGAGCGGCTCGGCGTGCCGTTCCACGGGGGCGGGGCTAGCCTGAAAACGGACCCTTGCCGCGCCGCGTGTCCGCTGCCGCGCCCCTCGTTCACGGTCCGCCCCATCAATGCTTTCCCGGCAAGGAGGGAACGCATGAATCGGCATGTTCGCTACGCACTCCTCACCCCGCTCCTGGCCTGCTCCGTTGCCCTGCCGTCGACGATGGCCGCGCAGGCCTCGCCCGTGGCCGGGGCGCCCGCCGCCCTCGGCGCGGCCCCCCAGGCGGCGTCCTGCAAGCTGGAAGTGGCCGCAGGCACGGATCCGGTCGAGTTCGACCTCTCGCTCGCCGGATTCAAACCGGGATCACAGGTGCAGGTCTCCGGACCGGAGAGCTTCAAGGCCGCCATCAACAAGCAGGGGTCCTTCACCGAGCAGGACGTCAAGAAGGGCACGTACACGGTCAGGACCGGCGGGAAGAACCACAGCCAGACGATCAACTGCGCGAAGCCGGCAAGGGTCCCCGCGACGGCGAAGGCCCGCGTCACCGACGTGGACATCACGACTGCGTCGACCGCCACGCCGAAGGTCGACTGCAGCCAGCCCCAGAGCGTCAAGTTCGAGGGCAAGCTGACCGGAACGGGATCCGGCGAAGTCACGTACGTCTGGTCGGGGCCGGGCAAGCGCTCCGCCCCCTCCGTGAACTTCACCGCCCCCGGCGTCCCGGCCGCTCCGTTCAGCGTGAAGTCGCCCGTACGCGCGGCGGCCAACGACCCGGCCCCCAAGGTGACGGTCACCCTCGCGGACTCCACGGGCGCCGTGTCGGACCAGCTCACCTTCACCCTCGTCTGCCAGTGAGCACACGGCTCACGGAGCGGCCCGTGCCCCCTCGCGGTGCGCGGGCCGATCCGTGAGCCGGCGTTATTTCCTTGATTTTCCGGGTGATCGCGGCGAGCATCTCAACGCGCTCTTCCGGCGGCAGGCGGCGGGTGACGATCCGAGGGGGGACCCCGCTCGTCGACGTCCTGCGGCTGTGTACTCTGAGCACGCTTTCGAACCTGTTCAAGCGTTTACCGACAATGGGGGGGCCGGTGCGCAATCGCCGACTCGTAATGTCCGCTGCCGTCGTGGCAGCCAGTGTGGGTCTCATACCGGCGGTGGCCCAGGCCGCTCCGGCCACGCCGGGAGCGTCGGGCCCGCACGGGGTCTCCGCACCCGACGTGGACCTGAACAAGGTCGCGGCGCCGAACTTCACCACCGTCAAGAGCCCCGCCGAGCGCACGGTGCACACCCCGTCCGCCGCCAAGGGCAACGGCAAGGCCGGCGCCACCGCGCAGGCCGAGGGCAGCGCCGCCGCGGAGCCGACGGTCGGCCTGGCCGCCAAGGGCACCAGCGCCCGCGGCATCAGCCTGGACCTCTCGGTCGTCAGCGACCCGGGCACCGCACTGTCGGTCAACGTCGCCTGGGGCGACGGCACCAGCGTCACCTTCGGTGCCAACGGGCCGACCAACGCGACCGAGACGCACTCGTACGCGGAGATCGGCTCGTACACGATCAAGGTCACCCTGTCCGACGGTTCGGGTGTGCGGGGCACCAACGAGCTGGCCGTCGTGACGCCGGGCTCCGACTTCACCCCGTACGCGCCCACCCGCCTCCTGGACACCCGGGACGGCACGGGTGCGACGAAGGGGAAGGTCGCCCCCTACGCCACCGCCCGGGTCAAGATCTCCGGCAACGGCGCGATCCCCGCCGGTGTCACGGCCGTGGTGCTCAACGTCACCGCCACCAACACCACCAGCGGCGGCCACGTCACGGTCTTCCCCGAGGGCAGCGAGCGTCCGACCACCTCGAACGTCAACTTCTCGGCCGGCCAGACCGTCCCGAACCTCGTGATCGTGCCGGTCAACAAGAACGGCTACGTCGACCTGTACAACGGCGGCTGGGAGCCGGTCGACCTCATCGCCGACGTCACCGGCTACTTCACCCGCACCTCCTCCAGCGGCTACACCTCGCTGAACCCCTCGCGCTTCGTCGACACCCGCGAAGGCCTGGGCGCCCCCAAGAGCCAGGTCGCCGGCCAGGGCACCATCGGCGTCCAGATGACGGGCAAGGGCGGCATCCCTTACGGCGCCACCGCCGTCGCGCTGAACGTGACCGTCACCAACCCGCGCGAGGACGGCCACCTGACCGTCTACCCGAGCGGCGGCGCGGCCCCCACCACGTCCAACCTGAACTTCCGCGGTGGCCAGACCGTCGCCAACTCGGTCATCGTGCCGGTCGGCGCCGACGGCTCGATCAAGATCCGCAACGGCGCCTGGAAGGGCGCCGACGTCATCGTCGACGTGGTCGGCTACTACAGCACGGACGGCCAGGGCGCCTACCTGCCGTTCCTGCCGGAGCGCATTCTCGACACCCGTGACCCCGCGGACTGGCCGTACGGCCAGCTGGAGGGCCAGGGCTACATCTACATGCCGCTGTCCAGCTCGCGTCCGCAGAACACGGCGTACGTGCTGAACACGACGGTCACCAACACGCGCGGCGACGGCTACCTCACGGTGTCCCCGGACCCGAACTCGCTGAGCGCCTACGACAACGACTGGGCGACCTGGCCGACGCCGCCCAACTCCTCCAACCTGAACTGGAAGCGGGGCGAGACCGTCCCGAACCTGGTCCAGGCGGGCATGGGCTACAACGGCATCGTCGACTTCTGGAACCGCGGCTGGGACAACATCGACCTGGTCGTCGACATCTTCGGCGTCTACCAGACGAACTGACCCACCGCCGGTTCGCGGCCGCATCCCGGCCGCACGGCAAGCCGTGTCCGGCCCGGATCCCCTCGCGGGGGTCCGGGCCGCGCGTCGTACGGCGGGCCCCACCGTCCCGGCCCCCCGGACAGACCACGCGCCTCGCGCGGCGCCGCCGGGTGCATGACGATGCCTACATGGCCCAGGACAGCGCCGGCGGAGCAACGGGTGGCGAAATCCCGGACGCGGAGCTCAAACACAACGCGATCGGGTTCCTCGACGCGCTCGTCATCGGCCTGAACTCCACCTCGCCCGCCTATTCGCTGGCCGCCGTCATCGGGCCGATCGTGGCGCTGGCCGGGATCTACGCGCCGGGCGTGATGCTGGCGTCGTTCGTCCCGATGCTGCTGATCGCCGCCGCCTTCTACTACCTCAACAAGGTCGACCAGGACTGCGGTACGACCTTCTCGTGGGTGACGCGGGCCATGGGCCCCTGGGCCGGCTGGCTCGGCGGATGGGCGATCACGATGACCGGGGTCCTGGTCATCGGCTCGCTGGCCGACGTCGCCGTGAACTTCGGCCTCCTCGCCGCCGGCCTCGACGGCTGGGCCGCCAACCCGGTCATCCGGCAGACCCTCGCCGTCCTGGTGATCCTCGCCATGACGGCCGTCTGCGTCATCGGCACCGAACTCTCCGCCCACCTCCAGGACATCCTCATCCTCGCCCAGGTGCTCTTCCTGCTGGTCTTCTCCGTGGTGGCCTTCTACCGCATCTACGCCGGGACCAGCACCCTCGACTCCATCGAGCCGTCCCTCGGCTGGCTCAACCCCTTCGGAGCCGGCGGCGCCGCCCTCACGGGCGGGCTGCTGCTCGGCGTGTTCATCTACTGGGGGTGGGAGTCCGCGGTGAACCTCACCGAGGAGGTGCAGGACTCCGCCACCGCTCCCGGCAAGGCGGGCATCTGGTCCACCGTGGTCCTGCTGGTGACCTACCTCTCCGTGGGCTTCGCGATCGTCGGCTACGCGGGGACCGCCTTCCTCGCCGAGAACGCGGGCGAGGAGGAGGCCATCTTCGCCGTCCTCGCGCACGAGGTGATGGGCGGCTGGGACTGGATGGTGCTCCTGGCCGTCTGCACGTCCGCGCTCGCCTCCACCCAGACCACGATCATCCCGGCCTCCCGCACCGCCCTGTCCATGGCCCGCCGCCACGCGCTGCCGCACCGGCTCGCGCACATCCAGCCGCGGTTCCGGACCCCGGACGTGAGCACGTGGTGGGTCGCCGGCATCGCCATCGCCTGGTACCTGGCCGTGAACCAGATCAGCGAGAACGCCCTCCTGGACTCGCTCACGGCGCTCTCCCTGCTCATCGCCTTCTACTACGCGCTGACCGGGGTGGCCTGCGCCGTGTACTACCGCCGCCACCTGCTGGAGAACCTGCACAACTTCCTGCTCATCGGCCTCGGGCCGCTGGTCGGGGCGGGGCTGCTGGTCTGGCTGCTGGTGGAGTCGGTCAACGACATGTCGAATCCGGAGAACTCGGCCAGCGGGGTCTCCTGGTTCGGTCTCGGGCCGCCGCTGGTGATCGGGATCGGGATCGCCGTGGTCGGCGTGCTGATCATGTGCTTCTGGCGGGTGCAGGACGGCAGGTTCTGGCGGGAGCGGCGGGGCGTGGTCGACCCGGAGCTCGTCCACCGCAAGAAGCCGTAGCCGCCCGCCCGTCCGTGCGGTGCGTACGGTCCGTGCGGCCCGGTATTCGCGAAGGAGTCCATGATGTCTGTGGTGCTGGGGTACGACGAGTCGCCCGGCGCGGAGCGGGCCCTGCGCGTGGCGCTCGAGGTCGCCACCGCCTTCGGGGAGCCGCTCGTCCTCGTCTACGGCGCCGCCGCTCCCGGCACCGCCGGGGAGGAGTACCGGGCCCACCGGGAGGCCGTCCGCCAAGCGGGGCGCAGCGCCCTGGCCCGCGCGGTCGAGGCGGCCGACGAGGCCGGCGTCCCGTCGACGGTCGAGGTGGTCGACGAGAAGCCGGCCCAGGCGCTGCTCGATGCCGCTCAACGCCACCGGGCGCGGGTCATCATCGTCGGCAGCTGGGGCGACAGCCCCATCCGCGGCGCCCTGCTGGGCTCCACCCCGCACAAGCTCCTGCACCTGTCGCCGGTCCCGGTGCTGTGCGTACCGACGGCGGGCGACGCCGAGCCGTGACGGCGCGAGTCATGCCGAGCGGGTCGGGGGCGGCGGGTCAGGCGGCCGGGAGCAGCTCGGGGGCGGCTACATCCCTTTCGGCTGGAGGACGGAAAGGATGTTCCCGGCCGGGTCCTTGAACCAGGCGATCGCGGGGCCGGGCGCCTCCCGGGCGATTGCCTTCGCGTCCTGGTCGAACGCCTCGTACCGCTCGAACGACACACCGCGCGCGGCCAGTTCGTCGACGGCCCGGTCGATGTCGTCCACCGGGAAGTTCAACACGGTGAAGGTGGCGGGCTCGTGGTTGTCCTTCGGGTACAGCATCACGTCGGTGTCCCCCGCGAGGTGCAGGGTCAGGAGACCGTTCTCCTCGGACACCCGCAGACCGAGCGTCCCGCCGTAGAAGCCCTTGGCGCCTTCGATGTCGTCCACCGAGTAGCCGCTGAATCCCCTGCTGTCTCCCAGCATGGTGGCTGCCCTCCGTTCGCCGCAGCTCGTCCGGCATCGGCCCCCTGCCTCCAGTGTCCCTCCGAACACCCGCCGTCGCCCGGCGGCGGGGCCGTCCGCGCGATGGCGCCAGGTGCGCTGCCGGGCCCCGTGAGCCCGGCAGCGCATCCGACCTGTCAGGCGAGGGAGATCTTGTCCCCCTCCACGGCGATCTTGGCCGCGGCCAGCGGACGCGTGGCGGGCCCGCCGGCGACCGTGCCGTCCGAGATCTTGAAGAGGCTCTGGTGGCACGGGCAGACGATGTTCCCGTCCTTCACCGACGCCACCGAGCAGCCCTGATGGGTGCACGTCGCCGAGAAGGCCTTGAACTGCCCCGCCATCGGCTGGGTGACCACCACCTTCTGGTCCTTGAACACCTTGCCGCCGCCGACCGGGATGTCCGACGTCTGCGCGAGCGCCTGCCCGCCGCCGGCGCCCCCTCCGGCCGGGGCGCCCGCCGAGGGTTCGCCCTGTGCGGTGCCGGGTGCGTTGCCGCCCGCGTCCCCGGCTCCGTAGCCGGCAGCCGCCCCGGTTTCCCCGTCGCTGCCGCAACCGCTCAGGACGGTGCCTGCCAGCGTCGCGGCGCCCGCCGCGAGAACCGTGCGCCGACGCGTGGTGTCGCCCATGGCCGTATCTCCTTCTCGTACCGGAAGCGGGCCGGAGCATCCCTTGCCACCCCAGCCTCAGCAGGAACACGGGGGCGGGCGGCTCGTGGTTCACCGCGTCCGCCACCGAATACGACCGAACCGCGACGCGGGTTCCCGCGTGTGCAGGGTGTGACTACGACATCCACCGGCCTGCGCTCGCGAGCGGCCGAGTACGCACTCCTGCCGCTGCGCCTCTTCCTCGGCATCACCTTCGTCTACGCCGGACTGGACAAGCTGACGGACGCGGCGTTCCTGTCCGCCTCCGGTGACGGTTCGATCGGCCAGCAGATGGAGGCCGTACGGGATTCCGCCGCCCTCCCGGCACTGGTCGAGCTCTCCTCGCAGAGCCCGGTGGCACTCGGCATGGCCATGGCCCTGGGGGAACTGGCGGTCGGGCTGGGCGCCCTCGCCGGGCTGCTGACGCGGATCGCCGCTCTCGGCGGCGCCCTGATCTCGCTGAGCCTGTGGCTGACCGTGAGCTGGCAGACCACGCCGTACTACTACGGCAACGACCTCGTGTACCTGGTGGCCTGGCTCCCGCTGATCCTCGCGGGCGCCCCCGGGCTCTCCCTCGACGCGCTGCTGCACCGCCGCCGCCGCGCGCGGCGCCCGTCCGGATCGAGGCGGGCGGGGTCCGGTCGCCCGAACCGGGCCGCCGCAAGCCCGTCCTGACCGCCCTCAGGCGTCGGCGCCGTCGCCCGCCGCCGGTCCGGAGCGGCGTTCCCGGGGCGTGCGCGGCGCGGCGTCGAGCAGGGCCCACAGCCGGCGCCCGTCGGGTGCGATGTCGCTGCCGCAGCCCACGACGGTGCGCAGGGCGGCGAGTTCGCCGAGCACGGCGTCCTCGCCGGGGGCGGCGGCGCAGACGTGGCTGAGTACGACGGCGAGGATGCGGTGGTCCTGGTCGGCGAGGTGGACGCTGATCCGCTTTCCGCCGTCGGCGACCGCCGCCTGGACGAGACGTCGTACGGCGGTGTCCAGATCCGGCTCGTCGAGGTGTGCGTACCCCCAGGCCCGGACGGTGGCCGTCGCCTGCGCACCGGCCTTCTTCGCGGCCCACTGGTCCGCGCGGAACGTCAGCCCCGCGGTCTGCCGGTTGCGGATCTGCATCCGCGGTCGGGCCCGGTCCACGGTCGGCCCGCCCGCTCCAGCCGGTGTCGTAGTCATGCGAACACGCTACGCGCACGGGACGGCTCCCGGAAAGCCCGCAGGTCCGCGGCGGGCGGGACCGTCCGCTCCCTCAGCCCAGCGCCACGGTCAGGAGCGCGACGGTGACGGTGAGCGCCGCGCAGGTCACCAGTAAGGGCCGACCCGCCGTCAGCGCCCAGCCGATGCCCCCGCAGCAGGCGCCGTCCGCCGCCGTGTCCTCGCGTAACGCAGGGGTCTCACCGCCCGCCGTACGCAAGAGGGTGCACTGGGCGCACTCCTCCGTGCCGTGGGGGGAGGGGTCCGAGTCGATCCAGTACGCGCCGCTGAGCTCTGCGAAAGAAAAATCCGGGGACACGACTGGACGCGTAGAAGCTGCTTCCATGACCGCCAAACGGGCGGCCGGCGCCGGAAGCAACGGTGATCACCGCATCCGAGACCGGATCGTCACTTCTGCGCGGGCACGGCCGCCGGACCGCCGACCGGCGCGGGGTCAGGCGGCCTGGAGTGCCGCAGCGCCGAAGGACACGTCGAAGCGGTCGCACCAGATGGTGACGCTGGAGTAGTCGGCGAGGTTCACACCGGCCGGGATCTCGTAGTTCTGGTCGCCCTTGTTGCCCTTGAGCTTGCCCAGGCTCACGTACTTGCCGTCGTCGAAGACGAACCAGCCGTCCGCGCCCTCCTTCACCGGCGCGTCGGTGAGCCACACGCGCAGGTCGGGGCCGCTGCTCGTGTCGAGGTCCTCCAGGCGGAGCGTGCGCGAGCCGTCGGGCAGCTCGATGAGCTTCACCGTGCCGGTGGTGCGGTGCTCGTGACTGATCAGAGAGCCCCGGGAGACGGTCCGCGGAGCCGGGGCGGGGGCGGCTCCCGGCCGCGAGGCGCCCGGCGCCGGGGTGGTGGCGGCGGTGGGCAGCGCCTCGTTGACGGTGGAGTTCTGCCAGAGCTTCCACGGCTGGGTCCAGTACAGCCCGGCTCCCAGCACCAGCGCCGCCGCGATCAGCACCCCGCCCAGCACCCGGCGGCGCCGGCGCCTCCCCGACACCGCGCCCGTCGTCGTCCCCGTCATGGCAGCCCCTCTTCGTCGTTCCGTTCCCCCACATTCAAATGCGGCCGGCCGTCCGGGGGCCAGGATCTGCGGATGACGAAAGTCTTACGCCGACGGCCGGGGTGACGGACCGCCGGTACGCCCCACCGCCCCGCCGCGCCGTGGTCATTAACCCTCTCCGATCCGTTCCTTAAGGCGGCCTCAAGAACACGGGAGCAAGGGCCCAACCGCACATTCGTCCGGTTTGTGCTCGCTAGCGTGCTGCTCGAACCCCCATCCCCCGAGCACGGAGGCAGGTCCTCATGGCTGGCCATTCCCACCGCCGTACGACGAGTGCCAAGACCAAGGCGGCCGCGGCCTTCGCCGTCGCGGCGGCCGTCGCCGGCACCGCCGTGGCACTGACCGGTACCGCCCAGGCCGCATCGGTCGGCGCCACCTTCACCAAGGCGAGCAGCTGGACAACCGGCTACACCGGCCAGTACGTCGTCACCAACAACGGGGGCGGAACGCTCAAGGACTGGACCCTCGAGTTCGACCTGCCCGCCGGCACCTCCCTGGCCTCCCTCTGGAACGGCGAACACACCGTCAACGGGCAGCACGTGACGGTCAGGCCGCCCCGCTGGGACACCGCCGGTCTCGCGGCCGGCGCCTCCGTCACCGTGGGGTTCGTGACCAACGCGAGCGGGAACCCGGGCACTCCCACGGGATGCCTCATCAACAAGGAGAAGTGCTCCCCGGCCACCGGGCCGACGCCCAGCCCGAGCGGCCGGCCCACCACCGCGCCGACGGCCGCACCCACCGCGACGGCCACCACCGCACCGACGTCGACGCCTACGTCGAAGCCCTCGCCGAAGCCGACACCGACCGTGACCGTGCCCCCGGGCGGCGGCAGCGCGGCCGGGTTCGCCCCGTACGTGGACACCTCGCTCTACCCGGCCTTCGACCTGCTGGACACGGCGGCCCGGACGGGGGTGAAGGAGTTCAACCTGGCCTTCATCACCTCCGGCGGCGGATGCTCCCCCCTGTGGGGCGGGGTCACGGCCCTCGGGGACGACCGGGTCGCCTCACAGATCTCCGCCCTGCGCGGCAAGGGCGGGGACGTCCGGGTGTCGTTCGGCGGCGCCGCCGGCTCCGAGCTGGGCCTGGCGTGCGGCTCCCCCGCCGACCTCGCCGCCGCGTACGGCAAGGTGGTGGACACGTACCGGCTGACCAAGGTCGACTTCGACATCGAGGGCGCGGCCCTGCCCGACACCGCGGCGAACACCCGGCGCGCGCAGGCCATCGCGCAGCTGCAGAAGTCGCACCCCGGGCTCGACGTCTCCTTCACCCTGCCCGTGATGCCGGAGGGACTGACGCAGCCTGGCGTCGACCTGATCGCCAACGCCAAGCGGAACGGGGTGGCGGTGTCCGCGGTCAACATCATGGCGATGGACTACGGTCCGGCGTACAGCGGGGACATGGGCGGCTACGCCGTCCAGGCGGCCACCGCCACCCAGGCGCAGATCAAGGGCGTGCTGGGCCTGAGCGAGGCCGCGGCGTGGAAGACGGTGGCCGTGACCCCGATGATCGGCGTCAACGACGTCTCCACCGAGGTCTTCACGGTGGACGACGCCAAGCAGCTCGTGGACTTCGCCCGTTCCAAGGGCCTCGGCTGGCTGGCGATGTGGTCCGGCGCCCGTGACAAGCAGTGCCCGGGCGGCGCGAAGAGCTCCGCCGACGCGACCTGTTCGTCGATAGTCCAGGAACCGCTGGCCTTCACGAAGGCCTTCGCCGCCCGCGGCCAGGGGGTGTCCGCGAAGTAGCGCCGTCCGCCCGGAGGGCGCTCCCGCGGGCGTCGCGCGGCCGGCGGACTTCGCGGTCACCCTCTGGGAGCCCTCAGCGGCCGGCCCCCGGCGTGCTCTCGAGCGACACGATCGTGAAGAGCGCGCCGTCCGGGTCGGCCAGGGTGATCCGGCGGCTGGTGGGCGTGGTGTGGACCGGTGAGACGGTGCGGCCGCCGAGCCGCGTCGCGGTCTCCACCGCGGCTTCGAGGTCCGGCACGTCGAAGTGGACGTGCCAGCGCGGCCGGACCTGCGGGTCTGGGGCCTCCTCGACGGCTCCGCCGCTGATCACGGCGACGGTGTCGCGGCCGCGGCGGACCACGACGTGGTCGTGTTCGTACGAGACGTCGCAGCACCCGGCGCGCTCGCACGCCCAGTCGAGGACCTCGCCGTAGAACACGGCCGCCGCGAACGCGTCCCGGGTGCGCAGTTCGAGCCAGGCGGCGGCGCCCCCGGGATGCGCCGTCCAGTCCGGGATCACCTCGCCCTGCCAGAACCCGAAGACCGCGCCGTCGGGGTCGGCCGCGAGCGCGGCCCGGCCGGTCCCGAAGGCCAGCGGGCCGACACCCATCGTGGCACCCCGCTCGCGCACCCGGGCGGAGGTGACGTCCGCGTCGTCGACGGCGAAGTACGGGGTCCACGCCACGGGGACCCCCAGGCGCCGGGCCAGCCCGCCGATGCCGGCGACCGGTGCCCCGTCGCGCATCGCGACGCAGAACCCCTCGCCGAGGCGGGTGGGGCGGAACCCCCAGCCGAGCACGGCCCCGTAGAACTGCTGCGCGGCCTCGAGGTCGCCGGTCATCAGGCTGACCCAGCACGGCGCCCCGAACACCTCATGGCTTGACGTCGACACCCGCTCCGACCTCCCTCGACCTCCCCCCGAACCACCCTAGCCCGGGGCCGCGCGACCGGCTCCGAGGCCGGGCCGCTCGGGTGGGAAGACGGCTTGGGCCGTACGGGGCAGGGGGCGCGGCCGGGGAGCGCCGACGGGAAGCCGTGGTGGGCCGCCTCGCGTACGGTGGTGCCGTCTTGATCCGTGTGACGCGTGGTGCAGCCGAGTCCGGGAAGGCTGGCACGTATGCCGGAAGTCATCGTCACCGTACGAACCCTCGTCAGCCGCCGCCGTGAGCCCGTCGTCGTACAGGCCCTCCGCTCGACGGCGGCGGCCGTGGTGTCCTATGTCGTCGCGCTCTGGCTGAGCAGTGAGCCGGCGCCGCTGACCGCGCCGCTGACGGCTCTGCTCGTCGTACAGGTCACCCTCTACACCACCCTCACCACCGGCATCAGACGGGTGAACTCGGTCGTCGCGGGCGTCCTGGTCGCCATCGGGTTCAGCACCCTCGTGGGCCTCACCTGGTGGAGCCTGGGGCTGGTCATCCTCACCTCGCTCGTCGTGGGCCATCTCGTACGGGTCGACGAGTTCGTCCCCGAAGTCGCGATCAGCGCGATGCTGGTGCTCGGTGTGACGCAGGTGGCGGCCACCGCCTGGGACCGGGTGCTGGAGACGCTGATCGGCGCGGTGGTGGGCCTCTTGTTCAACGTCTTCCTCGCGCCGCCCGTGTGGGTGGCACCGGCGAGCGAGGCGATCACCTCGCTCGCCGGCCGCATGCGCGACCTGCTGGTGCACCTCGGCGACGAGCTGGCGGAGCACACCCCGGTGGAGAAGGCGGCCGCCCGGCTGCACGAGGCGCGACGGCTGGACAACGACATCGCGGGAGTGGACGCGGCGCTGCGCCAGGCCGAGGACAGCCTGCGGCTCAACCCGCGGGTGAAGGAAGGTCTGCTCTTCCGCCTCGTGCTGCGTACGGGACTGGACACCCTGGAGATCTGCGCGGTGGTCCTGCGCGTCTGCTGCCGTACGCTGACCGACCTCGCCAGGACGCGTACGGACGGCCCGCTCTTCCACGACCACCTCGCGCAGGCACTGCGGGAGCTGTTCGCGCACATGGCGAGCGCCGTCGAGAACTTCGCCGTACTGATCACCGCGCAGATCAGCGCGAGCGCCGAGGAGGCGGAGGTCCGGCTGACGCAGGAGCTCGCGGCGGCCCGGGTCAGCCGGGAGCGCGCCGCGCGGCTCCTGCGCGAGGAGGCGCGGGCGCGGTCCGGGACGTGGCAGCTGTACGGGGCCCTGCTCGCGGAAGCCGACCGGGTGCTGGACGAACTCGGTGTGGAGAAGCGCTCCGAACGGCTCGTGGAGGAGCTCGACCGGCACTCGCGCGCACAGCGGGCGCTGCGTCCGCGGCTGCGGTTCAGCCGTCTGTGGCGCGACCGCTCGCCCGCGGACACGCCCTAGACGGCTGTCCCGCCGGTCCGGACCGCGGTGGCTGCCGTCAGCACCACCGGACCGGCGTGTAGTTGTGCACGAAGCGGGCCGAGACCCAGCCGGGCTCGCCGTGCAGCCGGTACCAGATGTTGTTGCCCTCCACCGTGGAGCCCTTGGCCTGGCAGGACAGTTGCACCTTCTCGAACGGGTCCAGCGAGCCGAGGACCGCCGCCGAGGTCGTCGCCCGGGCCCGAACGTGCAGGGCCACGCGGCTGACCACGACGCCCTGGACGTGCGTGTTCCCGGCGGCTTCGACGGACTCGGCGGGGGCGGCCGCCGAGGCCTCGCCGGGCACCGGTCGTGCCGTGGCCGGTTGCGCGGCCGCGGCCGCCGGCGCCCCTTGGAGCAGCAGCCCCACCCCCAGGGCGGCCATCGCCATCACCGTCCGAGCCTGCTTGTTCCGCTGCCCCATGTGATTTCTCCCGTCCCGTGGCGCGTGCCTCGGCCTGCCGGTCCCGGCCGGCCCGCGATCGACATTGCCCCGGGAGACGCCGCCCCGTCCGGCGCCGTGCCGCCCACTCGCCCGAATGGCGCAGCGGTTCGGGCGGTCTCCGTCTGTCAGTCGGCCTCCGAATAGCTGAAGTCGCCCATCGTCCAGGCGCTGACGTCCTTGATCGCGATCCGGTACATCCCGCCGGTCTCGGGGATGCCCACGGTGCCCTGGAGGATCCGGGCGACGTGGAAGTGCAGGTAGGAGGGCGGCGGCGGGGCTTTGCGGGCGGTACTGCCGCCTTCGGCGTCCATGAACAGGCCGGCGAAGGTTCCGAGCCGGTCCGAGTCCGCCAGGACCTCGGCCACCCGCCGGCGCCACGCGCTCTCGGGAGCGAGGCGGCCGGTGATGACGGCGCCGTGTACCAGGACGGTCAACGACATCTGATTGGTCTGCTGGGACTCCACAGCGGCAGCGATGGCGACGAGCAGGTCGTCAGGCTTCGACATGGGCAGGAATGCTACAAGCATCCGGCCCGGAAGCCGGGCGTGTTCACCCTTGTGCCGGGGCGCGGCGGCTTCAGGTGGCGAAACCGATGTGTACGTGGTCGTGGTGCGTCGCGTCGGAGAAGTACTGGTTGGGCCGGGTTCCGCCCGAAAGCCGCACGGGGCCGCCGACGTTGTACGAGCCGGCGGCCGCGGCGGCGCGCATGAACGCGGTGACGAGGCTCCGCGGTGTCGCGGGGTCGACGACGGGTCGGCCGTCGACGGCCCAGACGTCGAGGGCGCGCCCGACGGGGTGATCGCTCGGCCGGCCCGTGCCGAACACGTTGACCGGGTGTCCCGACCGCACCACGCTGACCGACATCCGGTAGGTGTCCGAGAGCCGGAGCATCGCGCGCAGCACGCTCTCGTGCACCGCGCCGCTGCGGACGTCCGCCGCCGAGGCGGGAGGCAGCTCGATCCGGGGCCGGGCGAGCACGGCCCGCGCCGAGGCGCCGAGGGGGGCCGCGGGCCCCGGGCGCCCGGGGTGCAGTGCGGTGACGGCCCAGCCCGCGGAGGTGCGTCCGAGGCGGACGTCGACCGTGGTTCCGCCCTCGCGGACGACGGATCCGGTCCGGGTGGACTGGACACAGGGGACCAGGACGCTCGCCGTGTCGGCCAGGAGCCCGCCGTACTGGGCGTAGATCACGCGGACGACCGCCTGGTCCGCCGCGGGGGTCAGCGGTCCCGCCTCGGCCGCGAGTGCGGCGGCCAGCGGCGCGGGGATGCCCAGCGCCGCCGCCCTTGCCGCGGCGTCGCGCGGGCCGCCCCGGCCGGCGGGCCAGGTCCCGAGCGCCTCGACGAGCCGTACGGCGGCGAGTTTGGCCGCGGGCTCGATCTCGCCCGGCCCCGGCCGCCAGGCAACCGCGGCGGGAAGTGTCCCCGGGGGCGTCGACGCCGAGGCGGTGGCGCGCGCCGCGGCGGGCGTACGTACCCCTGCGGCGGGCGCACTCGCGGCCGACGGCCCCGCCTCCCGCGCGCACCCGGCCGCGGCCGCGCACCAGGCCGCCGTCCCAAGCAGCAGTGAGCGCCGCCCGAGACCGGCGGGCGCGGTCGCGTGCGGCGGGGGACGCGGGACCATGGCCGGCTCCTCGGACATCGGGGACGGGAGGGGAGGCGAGGGCCGAGTCGGCCGACCGCCACGGGCAACTTCGCACCTCCACGCCCTTCGTCCGGGGAACGGCGCGTTCACGCCGGCCCATCCGGGTCGGACGCGGGTGCCGCGCGCCACCGCTTCAGCGGGGACGTGTCCCGGCGGGCGCGCCGGCCGGGACCGAGGCCGGGGCCGCCACCTCGAACCAGACGGTCTTGCCGCCCTCCCGCGCCGTCACCCCCCAGCGCCTGGCCAGCAGCTCCATCGCCCTCAGGCCGTATCCGCCGGGCAGCCCCGGCACCGCCCTGGTCCGGATGCGCGGCAGCGCGCGGCCGGCGTCGCTCACCTCGATCCGCAGGTGTCCCGCGCGCCGGAGCGCGGCATCGGGTTCGTCGGGCCCGAGCCTCAGCACGAGCTCCGTAGGGCCTCCGCCGTGCCTGACGGCGTTGGTCACCGCCTCGGAGACCAACAGCAGGACGTCGTCGACGACGGCGTCACGCTTCCCGTCCGGCAGAGCGCCGGGGTGTTCCGGTTCGGGCCAGGCCCAGTCCTCGATCGCGCCGCGGCAGAAGGCCCGGCACCGCCCGACCACCGCGGCGGCGCCGGACAGGCCGAGGCGCCTCGTCCGGACATCCGGCCCCGTCCACTCCTTCATCTCCGGTTCCACCACGCCTCCGGTTCCGCGCCGACACCCTGACTCCCTCCCGCACGGTCGGCGCCTACCCCCGATGCCGGAGTGAAACCCGGGGTGCGGGGCGCCGCGGCCGATGACCTGCCGCGCCCTGCGCTTCAAAAGTGCAACAGCTCGCCTTTACTAGCGGATAGTCACCAGACGCTAGGATGGCCCGCATGAGCGAGACGACGGGGCGCCGCGAGCGCAAGAAGGCCCAGACGCGCAAGGCGCTGGCGGACGCCGCCCTGCGCCTCTTCACGGAGCGCGGCTTCGACGCCGTGGGCGTCAGGGACGTGGCCGAGGCGGCGGACGTGGCGGTGACGACCCTGTTCAAGCACTTCCCGAGCAAGGAGTCGCTCGTCTTCGACGAGGAGGAGGGCAGGGAGGCCGCGCTGGTCGCCGCCGTGCGGGACCGGGCCCCCGGCCGGTCCGTCCTGCACGCCCTGCGCGACCACCTGACGCACACGGCCGTGGTGGTCGGCCAGGACACCCCGGAGTTCACCAGGTTCACGGAGCTGGTGGACTCGGCCCCCGCCCTGCAGGAGTACATGCACCGGATGTGGCTGCGGCACGAGAAGGCCCTGGTCGCCGCCCTCACCGAGGCCACCGGCGCCCCCGAGCACGATGTCCGCACGGCCGCCCTGGCCCGGTTCGTGATGGAGAGCCCGAGCCTGGTCCGCGGCCGCGCGAATCCCCGGAAGGCCCTTCACGAGGTGTTCGACCTGCTGGAACACGGCTGGGAGCACACCCCGTCCTGACACTCCCTAGGAGTCCTCGCCGGGCTCGGCCGCGTGCCAGACCGTCGTCGTGTTGCAGAACTCGCGGATGCCGTGGCCCGAGAGTTCGCGCCCGTATCCCGAGCGCTTCACTCCGCCGAAGGGAAGGGCCGGGTGGGAGGCGGTCATGCCGTTGAAGAAGACGCCGCCGGCCTCGATGTCCCGTA
The DNA here is from genome assembly GCF_042896985.1 of Streptomyces sp. NPDC001194. NCBI lineage: Bacteria > Bacillati > Actinomycetota > Actinomycetes > Kitasatosporales > Streptomycetaceae > Streptomyces > Streptomyces sp. NPDC001194. The sequence continues at coordinate 61,311 of NZ_JBIAXU010000012.1, forward strand.
CGAAGCGCTCCTGTTCCGCCTCGTCGCGGGTCCAGACGTTGGAACTCAGGCCGAAGGGCGTGTCGTTGGCGAGCTCCACCGCCTCGTCCAGGTCCCGCACCCGGTACACGGTGGCCACCGGCCCGAACGCCTCCTCGCGGTGGATGCGCATCTCGGGGGTGATCCCGGTCAGGACGGTCGGCTCGAAGAACCAGCCGCGCGCCAGATCCTCCGGCAGGCCCTGCGGCCGCCGCCCGCCGCACAGGGCCGTCGCCCCGCGCCCCACGGCGTCCTCGACGAGCTCCTCCACGTCGGCGCGTCCCTGCTCGGTGGCGAGCGGCCCGACGTCCGTGGACTCCGACAGCGGGTCGCCCACGGTCAGCGCGGCCATGCGGGCGGTGAAGGCGTGCGTGAACTCCTCGTGGACGTCGGCGTGTACGAGGAACCGCTTGGCCGCGATGCAGGACTGGCCGTTGTTCTGCACCCGGGCGGTGACGGCGACCGCCGCGGCCCGCTCCACGTCGGCCGACGGCATGACCACGAACGGGTCGCTGCCGCCCAGCTCCAGGACGGTCTTCTTCACCTCGTCCCCGGCGACCGCCGCGACGGCCCGGCCGGCCGGCTCGCTGCCGGTGAGCGTCGCCGCCGCGACCCTGGGATCGCGCAGGACGGCCTCGACGGCCCGGGAGGAGATCAGCAGCGTCTGGAACACCCCTTCGGGAAAGCCCGCACGCCGGAAGAGGTCGCCCAGGTAGAGCGCGGTCTGCGGCACGTTCGACGCGTGCTTGAGCAGCCCCGCGTTGCCCGCCATCAGGGCGGGGGCCGCGAAGCGGACCACCTGCCAGAGGGGGAAGTTCCACGGCATCACGGCGAGGACCACGCCCAGCGGCCGGTAGAGGACCCGGGCGCGGGAGGCTCCGGCGTCCGCGACGTCGGCCTGCGAGGGGTGCTCGTCGGCCAGCAGCCGCTCGGCGTTGCGCGCGTACCACCGCATGGCCTTCGCGCACTTCGCCGCTTCGGCCCGGGCGGCGGCGATCGGCTTGCCCATCTCGAGCGTCATCGTGCGGGCGATGTCGTCACGGTCCTGGTCCAGCAGGTCGGCCGCGCGGTCGAGGAGGCGGGCCCGCTCGGCGAACCCCGTGGTGCGGTGGCTCCGGAAGGCCGCGTGGGCCGCCGCCAGGCGCTGTTCGATCTGCCCGGCGTCCAGCTCGTCGAATGTCCTGAGCGTCTCGCCGTTCGCGGGGTTGACGGTTGCGATGGGCACGTCCGGCCCTCCTCGTCCTCGATGCGTCGAACCGAACCGAACCGGACCGTACCGGCCGCGTCACCCGGCCGCCCGGCGGACCGCGGTGGCACGTCCGCCGGGGAAGCGGATTCACCCGATCGCCGGGGCCGTCGGCCGCCGGACCGTTATCTAAGTTGTTGCTTATATAAGCGGGAGGTGGCACAGTGGCGGGTGTGCACGCCTTTGACGTACTCGGAGACCCCGTGCGGCGCCGGATATTGGAGCTGCTCGCAGCCGGCGAGCAGCCGTCCGGCGCCGTCAGCGAGGTGATCCGGGCAGAGTTCGGGATCTCTCAGCCCGCCGTGTCGCAGCACCTGCGGGTGCTGCGCGAGAGCGGCTTCGCCGTCGTGCGGGCGGAAGGGACCCGGCGGTTGTACGCGGTCCAGGCCGATCCGCTGCGCGAGGTGGACGCCTGGCTGGACAGGTTCCGCGGCTTCTGGGAGCAGCGGTTGGACGCGCTGGGCACGGAGCTGGCACGGGGCCGCCGCGAGCGGCGCGAACAAGAGCGAGGAGAGGCGCGATGAGCGACATCGTCGGACAGATCAACGACATCCACCGCGAGGTCGGCCGCCGCGAAGTGGGCGGTGAGGAGGCGCGGACCGTACTCCTGCGCCGTACGTATCCGGCGGCCGCCGAGGACGTGTGGGAGGCCTGTACGAGCCCGGACCGGCTCGGCCGGTGGTTCCTCCCGGTCAGCGGTGACCTGCGAGAGGGCGGGCACTACCAGACGGAGGGGAACGCGGGCGGGAAGATCCTGCGCTGCGAGCCGCCGAAGCTGCTGCGGGTGAGCTGGGTGATGGGCCAGGCACCCGGGTTCAGCGAGGTGGAGCTGCGGCTGACGCCCGAGGGCGCGGAGCGGACCGTCTTCGAGCTGGAACACGTGGCCGTGGTGCAGCCGGAGTTCTGGGACCAGTACGGGCCCGGGGCGGTCGGTGTCGGCTGGGACCTCACGGTGCTGGGTCTCGGGATGCACCTGGCGGGCAATTCCGTGCACCCCTCGGAGGCCGTCGCCTGGATGGCCTCGGACGAGGCCCGGGCGTTCATGACGGGCAGCAGCGAGGCCTGGGGCCGGGCCCACACCGCCTCCGGGGAGTCCGCGTCGGCCGTGGCCGCGGCGACGCGGGCGACGACCGGGTTCTACGTACCCCCGAAGCCGCAGTAGCCGGCCTACGCGTCCCGGAAAGGGCCTGCGGCGGCGACCAGTGCGCTCAGGGCGAGCAGCACCACCGCGCCCAGACCGGCCGCCCAGGGCGAGCCCGCACCCTCCGCCGCCGGCGACACCCGGCGGCGGGGGTCGTAGGCGACGCGGACCTCCCCTCCCGCGGACGCGAGGCGCCGGCCGTCCGTGAGCTCGTCGGGGTAGCCGCCGGGGCAGTTCAGCACATGGCGGTAGACGGTCCTCTCGCCCGGGAGCCCCTCCCCGGCCGAGCTCGTCTTCTGCTCCCGCACCTCGCGCACGACGCACGGGGCGACCTCCGCCCGCGACGCCGCCTGGTCCGTGGCCGCCACGGTGAGCAGCAGACCCAGGGCCAGGAAGAGGGCCCCGAAGAGGCTCCGGCTGCCGCCGACGCACACGAAGTAGAGCACCGCGGCGCCGACGATCAGGACCGCTCCGCCCGCCAGGGCCACCGCGGCGGACGGCGCCGAGGCGCCGGCGTAGCACCAGTGCGCCCAGCCGTACAGCGCCGCGGCCGCCACGACGGGCACCAGCGCGGCACGTCCCGACACCCTCGGCTCAGCCTCTGGCATGAACACCACCCCCCTCCCCCACAGGACGCCGCAGGGCTGACGGACGGTTTCGGGGGCGGCCGGTGTCGCGGGCGAAACGCGCTCACCGGTTCAGTGCGGCGTCCAGCGCGGTCAGCAGCTGTTCGATGTCGGAGCCGGTGGTGTGGAGGTGGGGGCTGATGCGGATCGCCGAGCCGCGCGCCCCGACGAACACGTCCGCCTCCTCCAACGCCGCCACCACACGTTTCTGGAGCCCCTCGGGCACCGTGATGCCGAGCATGTGCGGGCCGCGCGGCGAGGGGACGGGCAGGCCCCGCTCGCGCGCCGCCGAGGCGATGCGGGCCGTGGTGGCCGCCAGGGTGACGGCGATCCGCGGGACGGTCCAGGCCGACAGCTGCTCCAGGGCGGCGAGCGCCATGGGCGTGAGCTCGAAGGCGGTGCGCGCCCCCACGTCGAAGCGGCGGGCTCCGGGCTGGTAGGCGGTGCGGTACTCGACGAGCCGCCCGAAGTCGTCGGAGTCCTTGCGCACGATCCAGTTCTCCTCCAGCGGCCGCCCCTCCTGGCGGGCCGGGTCCACGTACAGGTAGCCGAGCCCGAAGGGGCCGAGCAGCCACTTGTAGCCGACGCTGACGAGGAAGTCGGGCCGCAGCGTGCGCACGTCGATGGGGATCGCGCCGACCGACTGGCTGGCGTCGATGACCAGGGCTGCGCCGGCGGCCCGCGTGGCTTCGGCGATCCGGTCCAGATCGAGCAGGGCGCCGTCGGTCCAGTGCACCCGGGGCACCGAGACCACGGCCACGCCGTCGTCGAGGGCGGCGAGGACGGCCTCGGTCCAGGTCTGGCCGGGCTCGCGCCGGACCGTGAGCATCGAGGCCCCCGTACGCTCGGCAAACCGCCACCAGGTGTAGATCCCGGACGGGTACTCGCCGTCGAGGACCAGGACCCGGCTGCCGGGCCGCGCCGTCAGGTTGGCGGCGGCCACCGCGAACCCGTAACTGGTCGCCGGTACGAGGGCGATGTCATCGGCGGTGGCCCCGATGAGGGCCCCGAACAGCGCTCGGCGCCGCTCCGCCCCGCTGAACCAGTCGGGGCCCAGGAGCCGCCAGGGCTGGGCCCGTTTGAGGAGGGCGGCCTCGCCCGCGACGAGGCCGGTGCGCAGCGTCGGTGCCACGCTGGCGGTGTTGAAGTAGGCGATGCCGTCCGGGATGTCGAACAGCCCGCGGGCGTTGGGAAGCGGCTCGCTGCCGACAGGCGAGGTCATGGCGTGCTGCCTTTCGCGTCGTCCGGGGGCCGGAGCCCACCACACTGCCCGGCGCGCACGGCCGCGGACGTCAGCCGCCCCGGGGGAAGGCCGCACTCGCCCCACTTGGCCGACCGTCTCCGTCGGGGTGGCGCACGGGCGCGCCGCACCGGCCGCCCGCCCCGCCGGGCCGATAGTGGGGAGCTGTGAACAACGGGTCAGCGGGACATGGGGAAGAGGGCGGCGCCTGGTCGGGGCCTGCCGGGGCAGAGGCGTTCGCGGCGGTGGAGGCGGCCACGGACTGGCTGCTCGGCTACCCGTTCGTGTTCGAGGCCCTGTCCCGCCGGATCGGCGCGGACGAGGTGCTCGTGGACTACGGGTGCGGGCCCGGAGCGGTGGCCGACCGGGCGGCGCGGGTGCTGGGCGCGCGGGTGCTGGGCGTGGACACGTCCGCCGAGATGCTGGCACTGGCCCGCAGCAGCGCGCCGGCGGTGGCGGAGTTCCACCTGGTCAGGGACGGCCGGGTCACGGGCCTGCCCGACGGGTGCGCCGACGCGGTGATGTGCAATCACGTCCTGGCCTCGCTGCCGACCGAGGAGGCCCTGCTCGGGGTCTTCGCCGAGATGCGCCGTCTGCTGCGGCCGGGAGCCCCGCTCGTCCTGCTGTCCACCGACCCCGACTGCACGGACCTCGAGTACACCTCGCTGCGCGTGGGCGCCGAAGGGGCCTCGTACCGGCCGGGCGAGGAGATGCCGCTGCGGCTGCTGCGCACGGACGGGACCTGGCAGGAGGTGCGCAACCACGCCTGGCCCGTCGACCGGCTGCCGCTCCTCCTCGGGAGCGCCCGCTTCCGCGACATCACGCAGCGCCGGCCGACCGTGGACGAGGCGCTGGCGCTGGCCGACCCGTCCCTCGTGGACCGCCATCCGTGGACCGCGGAGCGCGCAGAACCACCCCTCGTGATCACCTCCGCCCTCGCCGCCTGAGCCCTCCCGGAGGCCACCGTGTCCCCCTCCCCCGTCCGCGTCGTCCGTTGGGAAGCCGCGGCCTTGGCCGTGCTCGGCCTCCTGGGCGCGCTCCTCGCCGGTGCTCCGGCCGCGGCTCCCTCCCCGCGCACGGAGCACGTTCCGGCGGTGACCGCCGTCCCCGCGACCCCGGGGAGCACCACGCCCCTGTCCGGGTACGCCATCCGCTCCACGGCCGACGTCTCCGACGCGCCGGCCCTCGTCTCCGCCCCGGGCTACCGGACGGCGGGCTGGCACCCGGCCGGGCCCCGCTCCACCGTGCTGGCCGCCCTGGTCGCGGACGGCACCCATCCCGACCCCTTCCACTCCACCGACCAGAAGCGCATCCCGGCCGCGGACTTCGCCGTTCCCTGGTGGTTCCGGGCCGAGTTCACCGTGGCCGACACCTCCTCGCGCACGTACCTGGACTTCAGCGGCGTCGTCTCCGCGGCGGACGTGTTCGTCAACGGCGAGCAGGTCGCCACGGCGACCGCGGTGGCCGGCGCGTACACGCACCACGAGCTCGACGTCACCGGGCTGGTGCGGGCGGGCGCCAACGCGGTGGCCTTCCGGATCAAGCCGAACGATCCCCGCAAGAACCTGACCATGGGCTGGCTGGACTGGCTGCAGCCGCCGCCCGACGAGAACATGGGCATCGTCCGCGACGTGCTGGTGCGGCGGGGCGGGCCCGTCGCCCTGCGCGACGCGCACGTGCTGACCGGTCTCGCCCTGCCGTCGCTCGCCTCCGCGGACCTGACCGTGAAGGCGAAGGTGCGCAACGAATCGGCCGGGCCCGTCACCGCCGAGGTCTCCGGCACGATCGGATCGGGGATCGCCTTCCGGCGGGCGGTGCCGCTGGGCGCCCACGAGACGAAGACCGTGGCCTTCACCCCGGCCGACACCCCGCAGCTGCACCTGGACCGGCCGCGGGTGTGGTGGCCCGCCGGAACGGGTGCGCAGGAGCTGTACGAGCTCGATCTGACGGTCACCGTCCCCGGGGGCGGGGCCGGGAGCGGTGAACGTGCCGGTGGCGGCTCCGGTGCCGTGTCCGACCGGGCCCGCCACGGCTTCGGCATCCGCAGCGTGCAGGCCCCCCTCAACAAGGACGGCGCCCGCCAGTACTCCGTCAACGGCCGACCGCTGCTGATCCGCGGCGCCGGCTGGTCCCCCGACCAACTGCTGCGCTGGGACGCCGCCTACGCGGAGGACCGGCTGGCCTACGCACGCGACCTGGGCCTCAACACCCTGCGCCTGGAAGGCCACCTCGAACAGGACGAGTTCTTCGACCTGGCCGACCGGTACGGGATCCTCACCCTGCCGGGATGGCAGTGCTGCACCAAGTGGGAGGGCGAGGTCAACGGCACCGAGGCCGGAGAGGGCTGGTCCGCGGGTGACCACCCCGTCGCCAAGGCCTCGATGGCGGCCGAGGCCGCGCGCCTGCGCGACCACCCCAGCGTCATCTCCTTCCTCATCGGCAGCGATTTCGCCCCGAACGCCGAGATCGAGCGGGGTTACGTCGAGGCGCTGAAGGCCGCCGACTGGCCCACCCCCGTGATCCCCGCCGCCTCCGCCAAGTCGGCGCCGCTCACCGGCGCCTCGGGGATGCGCATGCCGGGACCGTACGAGTGGGTGCCGCCGAACTACTGGTACGACAAGCGGGAGGGCGGGGCCACCGGGTTCAACTCCGAGACCAGCGCGGGCCCCGACATCCCCACCCTCGACACCCTGCGCCGCATGATGTCACCGGCCGAGCTGACCTCCCTCTGGAAGGACCCGGCCGCGCCGCAGTACCACCGCTCGCCCTCGCGCACGTACGCCACGCTCAAGCTGTACGACGACGCGCTGAGCGCCCGGTACGGCGCCCCGCGCAGCCTGGAGGACTACGTCGCCAAGGCGCAGCTCGCCCAGTACGAGAACGTGCGCGCCCAGTACGAGGCGTACGCGCGCAACGCCACCGACGCCTCGAAGCCGTCGACGGGGGTGATCTACTGGATGTTCAACAGCGGCTGGACCTCGCTGCACTGGCAGCTCGTGGACCGCTACCTGGACCAGAACGGCGCCTACTTCGGGGCGAAGAAGGCGAACGAGCCGCTGCACGTCCAGTACTCGTACGACGACCGGACGGTGGCCGTCGTCAACCGCCGTGCGGCGGGGGTGTCGGGGCTGACCGCGCGGGTTTCGCTGTTCAACACCGACGGGACGCAGAAGTACGACCGGACGGTGACCGGCCTGGCCGTCGGCGGGAACGGTGCGAAGACCACCGCGCTGACGCTCCCTGCGTCGGTGGACGGGCTGTCCGCCACCCACCTCGCGCGGCTGGTCCTGACCGACTCCTCCGGGCGCGAGGTGAGCCGCAACGTGTACTGGCTCTCGACGCGCCGGGACGTCCTCGACTACACCGAGAGCGACTGGTACCACACGCCGACCACGGCCTACGCCGATCTCACGGGGCTGCGGTCGATGGCGCAGGCGACCGTCTCCGCCACGGCGACCACGAGCGTGGATGCCGACGCCCCGTCGACCTCCACGACGGTCGTCACCGTACGGAACACCGGCACCGGGAACACCCCGGCCCTGCTGACCGACCTCCACCTGGTCGACGGCAAGGACACCCCCGTCCTGCCCGTCCGGTGGTCCGACAACCAGATCAGCCTCTGGCCCGGCGAATCGGCCACCCTCACGGCGACCTACCGCACGGCGGACCTGCACGGCTCCGCGCCCGCGATCCGGGTCTCCGGCTGGAACACGCCGACGGCCACGGTTCCGGCCGGCTGACACCGGCCCGCGTGCGGGGGGACCCCGGGCCATGGGGCAGGATGGCAACCCGTTCCGGAATGCGTACACGCGCCCGAACGCGGCTCCACGCACGACAAACTGACAGGTGACAAGGTGACGACACACCTCATACGACGGCCCGCCGGGCCCGTCGCCACTCCCCCGGTCCGGCGCCGAGCGGAGGGTGTCCGTTGAACCGGGAACTCCTCCTGCACGACTGGCTGGTGGCCGGGATCGCGGTGGCCGCGGGCGCCGTGGCCGGGCTCGTACTGCGCGCCCTGATGCGCTGGCTGGGCCGGCACGCCGAGCGGACCCGGTGGAACGGGGACGACCTGATCGTCGACGCGCTGCGCACCCTCGTGCCGTGGGCGGCGGTCATCGCCGGCGCCGCCGTGGCCGCTTCGACACTGCCGCTCACCGCGCGGGTCCTGGGGTTCGTGAACCAGTCCCTCTCCGCCGTGCTGATCGTCATCGCCACGTTCGGTACCGCCCGGGTCGTCGCGGGCCTCGTCCAGTCGGTGGCGGGTTCGCGGACCGGAGTGGCCGGATCGGCGTCCATCTTCGTCAACATCACGCGGGTCGTGGTGCTGGTGATGGGTGTGCTCGTCGCGCTCGAAACCATGGGCGTGTCCATCGCGCCACTGGTCACCGCCCTCGGCGTGGGCGGTCTGGCGGTGGCCCTGGCCTTGCAGGACACCCTCGCCAACCTCTTCGCCGGCGTGCACATCCTCGCCTCGAAGACCGTGCAGCCCGGCGACTACATCCGCCTCAGCAGCGGTGAGGAGGGGTACGTCGTCGACATCAACTGGCGCAACACCGTGGTCCGCAACCTGTCGAACAACCTGGTGATCATTCCGAACAACCGTCTCGCCCGGACGAACATGACCAACTTCACCCAGCCCGAGCAGCAGTTGTCGATCCTGGTCCAGGTGGGCGTGGGGTACGAGAGCGACCTGGAGCACGTGGAGCGGGTGACCCTCGACGTGGTCGACAGCGTGATGGCCGACATCAACGGCGCGGTCCCCGACCACGAGGGCGCGGTCCGCTTCCACACGTTCGCGGATTCCCGGATCAACTTCACGGTGATCCTGGGAGTCGGCGAGTTCAGCGACCAGTACCGGATCAAGCACGAGTTCATCAAGCGCCTGCACCAGCGGTTCCGGTCGGAGGGCATCTCGATCCCCGCGCCCACCCGGACGGTCTCGCTCCACCACGACGGCCTCCAGGCGTCGGCGCTCCCCCCGGTTCCGCACCAGCGCGAGGCTCCGCCCCGTTCGCCCGCCGCCACCGGCTGAGCCGGGCGCCTACGAGCGGTACAGCTCCAGGGCGCGGGCCAGGTCGACGGGGCCGTCCTGCGGCAGGTGGAGGAAGTACTCCACCTGCCACGCCTGGGTGCGGCCGGCCTGGCGGTTGGCGGTGGCCACCCAGGGCGGGTAGACGCGGAAGCCCCGCTTGCCGCCCGCACCGTCCACCGATACGACGCCGTGCCGGCGGAGCGCGTCCACCGGGAAGACGAACTGGCCTCGGCCGTGGTCGTCATGGCCGGCGATGACGAAGAGGTCCACGCCGTCCGCGGTGTCGAAGGGCCGGATGGGCCCCTGCGGGGACCGCATCCACACGGTGACGAACTGGCCGGCCTTGGTGGGGGTCGTCTTGGCCGCGCGGAACCGGACGGCACGTCCGTCCAGCGTGAACGCGTGCGCGGCGTACGCGCCGCCCTCCGCCTCGGGAACCGGCCGCGAGCAGGTGAATCCGCACGGATCGTAGACGCGTGTCTTCGCCGCGAGGAGGTCGCCGGGGACCCGGGGCGCGTCCGGCCACGCTTCGGGGCCGGCAGGGGTCGGACGGGGATCGGCGGAGCGCTCGTGGCGGGTCGTCATCCGGACACCCTGCCACGGATGCGAGACGCTTGTGGATCCGTGACCACGGCGAGGGGCGGCACGCGTGCGCCGCGCACGGCGTGGTGCGGCCCGGCCCGCGCGCCGGGGCCGATCCGGCGGCCGGGGGGTGTCCGCCAGGGACGCCTTTCGGCCGCCGCGGCGCCCTCGCCCCCGGCCGATATCCTGGTGTGGTCCGACATCGGGGGCTTTCCTCCCAGGAAGGGCAGCACGATGAATCGGCAGACCAACCGGTACCGGGGCCTCATGATCCTCGCGGTCCCGCTGCTCGCCTCCTCCGTCGCCCTCACCCCCGCCTTCGCGGCCCGGGGCCGTACGGCGGGAGCGGGAGCCGCCCGGGCGCCCATGGCTCCCTCCTGCGAGCTGATCGCGGGCGGGGGCGGCCAGTCGGGCGGCAAGGGGAACACGCGCTACGACCTGCACCTCAGCGGTTTCCCCGCGAACCAGTCGGTCCACGTCCAGGGCAAGTCGTCCTTCCGGGGCACGGTGGACGGATCGGGCTCGCTGGACCGCCGGGGAGTCCGCTACGGCACGTACGGCGTCGGCTACCGGGACGCCGGGTCGAAGCAGGCCAAGCACGTCGACTGCAGCACGGCGCCCCGGGAGAAGCCGGGCGGCGGCAAGGGGAACGTGCAGGTCACCAAGGTCGAGGTGAAGGCCCTGACCAAGTCGGGGACGGTCGTCGACTGCGGCACACCGCCCAAGTTCGAGTTCGACGGCAAGATCACGGGCAGCGGGAACGGGAAGGTCCGCTACTACTGGACCTACAACTCCAGCGCCGACCCGATCGCCTCGGGCTCGGCCGAGTTCACGCCGGGCATCGAGAGCGTGTCCCTCTTCAAGGCGGTCAACGGATCGGTGCTGGCGAACACCGACACGGTGACGGTGTACCTCACTCTGCACGTGCCGGATTCCAACCTGACCGGGCAGAGCGAGAACGTGACGTTGACCTGCGCGAAGCAGCCGTGACCTGTCCTAGGCGGGCGCCGGCAGGGTGAGCTCGAAGCAGCAGCCGCCGGTGACGTTGCGGACGTGCGCGCGCCCGTCGTGCGCCTCGACGATGCCCCGGACGATCGCCAGGCCCAGGCCCGCGCCCCCCGGAGGCGTACGGGCCTGGGTCCCGCGCCAGCCGGTGTCGAACACGCGCGTCAGGTCCTCCTCGGCAATGCCCCCGCAGGCATCGGTGACCGACAGCACCACCGCGCCCTCGCGGGCTTCGGCGGCGATCGCGACCGTGCCGTCGGCCGGGGTGTGGCGGATGGCGTTGACCAGCAGGTTGGACAGCACGCGGGTCATCTCCTTGCCGTCCACCTCCACCGGGAGCGAGGCGGTCCCGTCGCCGACCAGCCGTACGCCGTGCTCGCGGGCGAGGGCGTCGGTGCCGGCCAGCGCGTCGCCCACCAGGTCGTGGAGGTTCAGCCGGGTGGGGCTGAGGCTGAGGGCGCCCGCGTGGATGCGGGAGAGCTCGAAGAGGTCGCCGACCATGGAGTTGAGGCGGTCGACCTCGGTGCGCATCTGCCGGTGGTAGCGGGCGGGGTCGGCGGCCATGCCGTCCTCCAGCGCCTCCGACATGGCGCGCAGCCCGGCGAGCGGGGTGCGCAGGTCGTGCGAGATCCAGGCGACGAGCTCGCGCCGTGAGGTCTCCAGGGCCCGTTCGCGCTCCCGGGACGCGGTCAGGCGTTCGCTGGTCTCGGCCAGTTCGCGGCTGAGTGCGGCCAGTTCGGCGGGGGCGGGCACCCCGGGCGTGGTGAAGGTGCCCTCCTCGCCGAAGACGCGCGCGGCCTCGACGAGTTCACGGCAGCGCCGTACGACCTGCCGTCCCAGCAGCAGCGCGGTGCCCAGCGAGACGACGGCGGCCACGGCGGCGACCACCGTCACCACGGTCAGGTCGTGGGAGGAGAGGAGCATCGCCCAGGCCACGGCCAGCGTTCCGGCGAGCATCGCGAGGACGGCGACGGCGGTCACGACGGCGAGAGAGACGGCGACGCTGCGCCTGCGGAGTATGCGCAGGGCGACGGCGCCGAGCGCTCCGGCGCCGCCCGCACCGAGGAGCGCGTACAGGGCGATCAGCAGGAGGTCCTGGTCACGCATGTTCATGTCCGTCCGCCAGTCTCTGATCCTTGGCGGGCGCCGCCGGTGTCGGGTGGGCATCGAAGCGGTATCCGGCGCCCCAGACGGTCTGGATCAGCCGGGGGTTCGCCGCATCGTCCTCGATCTTGCCGCGGAGGCGGCGGACGTGGACGGTGACGGTGGACAGGTCGCCGAAGTCCCAGCCCCAGACCTCGCGCATGAGCCGCTCCCGGTCGCAGACCTCCCCGGGGTGGCGCAGGAAGAAGGCCAGGAGGTCGAACTCGCGCAGGGTGAGGGCGAGTTCCCTGCCGTCCTTGCTGACACGGCGCGCCGCCGGGTCCAGGCTCAGGCCCGCCGCGGTGAGCCGGGGGCCCGCGGCCGGCGCCGCGGGGACGGCCCTGCGCAGGACCGACTGCACGCGCAGGACGAGCTCCCGGGGGCTGAACGGCTTGGTCACGTAGTCGTCCGCGCCGACTTCCAGCCCCAGGATCCGGTCGTCCTCGTCACCGCGGGCGGTGAGCATGATGACCGGGACGGGCGCGGCGGCGCCCTGACCGCCGTGCGGGCCGACGGCACGCTCGCGCGCCCGCAGCCGTCGGCAGACCTCCAGCCCGTCCATGCCGGGGAGCATGAGGTCGAGGACCATCAGATCCGGGCGCTGCTCCTCGGCGGCGCGCAGGGCGGCCGGGCCGTCGGCGGCCAGGCGCACGGTGAAACCGGCGCGGTCGAGGTATCCGGCCACGACCTCCGAAACGGTCGGGTCGTCGTCCACGACCAGGATGCTGCCGCCGCCGACGAGGGCCGGCGTCCCCGCCCCGTCCGTACTCTGCGTATTGCTCACTGCCATGGTCACAGCCTGACATCCGCCGCGGTCCGTGGGTACGGCACCCTCCCCCGACCGGGCACGGCGTCCGCGTTTCGTAAGGAGTGGAAGCCCCTTTCGTCCGCGCCCGCTTCCTACGGTGTGGAGGTGACTGATTCTGCTTGTGTGCCGCCCCGGGCGGACCTCGTACTGCCGTGCCTCGACGAGGCGGAGGCCCTGCCCTGGGTGCTGGCGCGGGTGCCGGCCGGGTGGCGGGCCATCGTCGTCGACAACGGCTCCACCGACGGCTCGGCCGACATCGCCCGCCGCCTGGGCGCCACGGTGGTGAGCGAACCCGTACGCGGCTTCGGCGCGGCCTGCCACGCCGGGCTGCTCGCCGCCCGCGCCGACCTCGTCTGCTTCTGCGACTGCGACGCCTCCCTGGACCCCGGGCTGCTCGCCGCCATGGCGGCGCGGGTCGAGGCCGGCGAGGCCGACCTGCTGCTCGGCCGGCGCCGCCCGCAGGGACGCGGCGCCTGGCCGGCCCACGCCCGCGCCGGGAACCTCGCGCTGGCGCGGCTGCTGCACCGCCGGACGGGGCTGCGGCTGCACGATCTCGGACCGATGCGGGTCGCCCGCCGCGAGGCACTGCTCGGCCTGGCGCTGACCGACCGGCGCAGCGGCTACCCGCTCCAGATGGTCGTACGGGCCGCCGACGCGGGCTGGCGGGTGGCCGAGACGGACGTCCCGTACCTGCCGCGCGCCGGTAGATCGAAGGTCACCGGGACGTGGCGGGGCACCTGGAACGCGGTGCGGGACATGCGCAAGGTCCTGGCCGAGACGCCCGCCGACCGGTCGGTCCAGGGCGGCGGGGTCCGCGCATGAGCATCCACGCGAGCGGGGACACACGGGGCGGCCCGGGCGAGGGCACGCTGATCGTCATCGCCAAGGCCCCGGTCCCGGGCCGGGTCAAGACGCGGCTGACCCCGCACTTCACCCCGCAGCAGGCCGCCGCCCTGGCCCGCGCCGCGCTCCAGGACACCCTGGACGCCGTCCTCGCCACGCCGGCCCGGCGGCGCGTCCTGTACCTCGACGGGGCGCCGAGGGAGTGGCTGCCCGAAGGCATCGAGGTGGTCCCGCAGTGCGCGGGCGGGCTCGACGCCCGGCTGGCCGCGGCCTTCGCCCTGTACGAGGGTCCGGCGCTGCTGGTCGGCATGGACACCCCGCAGGTGACCCCGGAACTCCTCGCCGGAGGGCTCGACTTCGCCGGCACGGACGCCTGGTTCGGCCCGGCCCTGGACGGCGGCTTCTGGGCCCTCGGGCTCGCCGAGCCGGATCCCGCGCTGCTGCTGGGCGTGCCCATGTCCGTCGCGCGCACCGGGGCCGTGCAGCGCCGGCGGCTGACCGCGTCGGGGCGCGCCGTACGGGACCTCCCGGCGCTGCGTGACGTCGACACCCCGGACGACGCCGGGCGGGTCGCCGCCTCGGCGCCCGGGACGAGGTTCGCCGCCCTGCACGCCGAGTTGTGCGCGGCCGTACGGTGACCGCGCAGATGACGGCGCGGACTGCGGCCCAGGCGACCGGGCGGCCGGCGGAGCCCGCCGCCCGGGCCTGGCTGGCCGACCCGTACGCCGAAGCCCTGCGCGCCGGCCGGGGGCCCCTCTTCCTGAGCCGCGGCGACGGCTGGCTGCTGCCGCTGGAGGTGGAGCGCTGGTGCGCCGAGGCCGACGCGGCCGATGCCACCGTCCTGGCCCGCTGCGAGGGCGCCGTCCTGGACGTAGGCTGCGGACCGGGCCGCCTGGTCGCCGCCCTCGCCCGCCTCGGGCAGCCCGCGCTGGGCGTGGACGTGACCCCGGAGGCGGTGGCCCGGACCGTACGCACCGGCGGCAGCGCCCTGTGCCGTTCCGTGTTCGACCCGCTGCCCAGCGAGGGCCGCTGGGGCACGGTCCTGCTCATCGACGGCAACATCGGCATCGGCGGGGACCCGGGCGCGCTGCTGCGCCGGGCCGCCCGGCTCGCGGCTCCCGGCGGCACATTGCTCGTCGAGGTGGCCGCCGCGGACGTCGACGAGCGCGTCGAGGTGCACGTCGAGGACGGGAGCGGCGGCCGCGGGGAGCCCTTCCCGTGGGCCCGGCTCGGGGCCCGCGCGCTCCGTGCGGAGGCGGCGGACGCGGGCTGGTCGCGAGCGGTCGCCTGGAACGCCGCGGGCCGCGCCTTCGTGCAGCTGCGGCGCTGAGCGTTCACCGGGGCAGGGGAGAAGCGGCTGACGCGGTTTGGCGTCAGCCGCTTTCTCGTGTCCCGGCGCTCAGGTCCGCCGGCGCGCCCCGCCCAGTGCCGCGCGTGCGGCGGCGTACAGGCCCGTCGCGAGGGCGATGGCGGCCATCGTCAGCAGCCAGTTGCGCAGGTAGTCCAGCGGTACGACCGTCGGGTTGGCGGCGCCGCCCGGGCGCAGGAGAGGCGGGAGGGCGATCGCCGTCAGGGAGCCCGCGACGATCAGGGCGGAGCGCGGGACCCCGCGCAGGCGCAGGCCGAAGGCGGCGGTGAGTGCGGCGACGGCCATGACGAGCGGCGCGACCAGCCCGTCGTGGACCACGACCGCACCGGCGAGCCACAGGGCGATCCGCCAGGGCGAGGGCTGCCGGACCAGCAGGGCGCCGCCCAGGCCCATCAGGACCGCGCCGAGACCCGCGACCGCGTACCGGTACCGCATCACAACACCTCCAGTCGGGCGATCCACTTGGTCTGGAGCACGCCGGGCCGGTTCGGGGCGATGATCCGCGCCGGGTAGCCGTGGTCCGGGGAGAGTTCCTCGCCGTTGACGCGCAGCGCGAGCAGGGTGAGCGGGTCCTGGGCGTACTCACGGCCCATCTCCGTCACCCGGTACGCGCCGACCGGCTCCAGGGACTCCACGCGGGCCCGGGCGGCCGGGCCGCCGCCCGCGCGTTCCAGCAGGTCGCGCACGCGGACCCCGGTCCAGCGGGCGTTCTTGCTCCAGCCCTCGACGCAGGCGATGGGCAGTGTCACCTCGTGCTGCGGCATCGCGCGCAGTTCGTCGAGGCCGAGGGTGTACGGGCGCGGTCCGGCGACGGTCAGCCGCCAGTCCCGTACCGAGGCCGCGGTGACCCCGGCCGCCGCGGCCGTGCGGTTCACCGGGAGTCCCTGCGGTCCGACGGCGGGGTCGCGCGGGGCGAACAGGTCGAGCCGCCCGAGCGCGGTCACGGACTGCCCCGCGGTCGTCAGCGTCACCGCCCCCACGGCCGCGGCGACACCCGCCAGCAGCGCGCGCCGGTCCGGGCCGTCGGCCTCGGGCAGCGCGAGCGTGCCCGGGGAGCGCCGGGTCCAATGGTCCTGGATCTGCGGCCACTTCACGGCGATGTGCACCATCAGCGCTCCGATCAGCAGCCAGGACAGCGCGAAGTGCACGGGTACGAAGGAAAAGGGCCAGGGGTACCACTGGAAGGTGTTCAGCAGCCCGGTGAACAGCTCGAACACCCCGGCCGCCACCAGGACGGCCACGGAGGCCCGTTCGAGCGCGTGCCGCACCGACCGCAGCGGCGGCCATGCGAACAGCCGGGGGTAGACCGCCCACAGCTTCGCGAGCAGCAGCGGGACCGCCGCGATCCCGGAGATGACGTGGAGTCCCTGGGTGAACCGGTAGCCCCAGTACGGGCGGCTCGGCAGCCGGTCGGCGAGCCAGTCCGGCGGATGCTGGAAGTAGTGGCTGAGCACGCCCGTCGCGAAGCAGACGGTGAAGGCCGGCCCGAGCCAGCGGCCGATCGCGGTCGCGGTACGGGCGTCGTGCAACCGCGCCTTGAAGGTGACGGGCGGGTCCGAGGGGAGAGGGATGGGGAAGCGCATGGACCCATGACACCCCCGGGACGGTGCGCGAAGGCGGTTCGGGCACCTTACGAAACGCGGACATGGTGCGGCGGGCGACCCCGATGCGCGCCGCCGCCTGGAACGCTGCGACTGTGAACCCGCGTACCGCCATCGGCCCCTTCGTCCTCGCCGCCCTCGGCCTCTCCGCCCTCGTCTGCGCCTTGGTGTGGACCATCCGCTACGACGGCAATTTCACCGACCCCGCCGGGCTGTCCTGGCGGTACGCGGCCTGCTGGGCCCTGTTCGCGGTCGCGCTGCTCGCGCTGCGCCGGGTCCCGGCCCGCCTGGCGGTGCCGCTGGTACTGGCGGGGGCCTTCGCGGTGGCGGCGACGGGGCTGGTGGCGGCGCCCCGGACCAGCACCGATTCGTACCGCTACGCCTGGGACGGCCGGGTCCAGGCCGCCGGCGTCTCCCCGTACGACCACGCACCGCAGGACCGGGCGCTGGAGGGGCTGCGCGATCCGTGGCTCTTCCCGACGGGCGCCGCCGCCTGCACCGGCCCGGACCTGGCCCGGATCCCGTACGCCGGGGACACCCCGCACTGCACGCGGATCAACCGGCCCGCCGTGCACACCATCTACCCGCCGGTGGCCGAGGCGTACTTCCTGGCCGTCGACCGGCTCTCCCCCGAGGGCTCCCGCCACAAGCCGCTCCAGATCGGCGCCGGGGTGCTGTCGCTCGGCGTGACGGGGGCGCTGCTGCTGATCATGCGGCGCCGGGGCGCGGATCCGCGCGGGGCCGCGTACTGGGCGTGGTGCCCCGCCGTGCCCGTCGAAGCCGTGAACAACGCGCACGTCGACGTGCTGGGAGTGCTCCTGGCCGTGTCCGGTCTCGGGCTCGTGGCCGCGCGGAGCCCGGGGAGCCGGGTCGGCGGCGGGCTCGTCCTGGGCGCGGCCGTCGCCACGAAGCTGATGCCGGCGATCGTCCTCCCGGGGGCCCTGTCCGGCGTGCGCCGGGTGCGCGACGCGCTCGCCGTACTGCTGCCGGCCGCCGCGTTCACGGCGCTCGCGTACCTCCCGTACGTGCTGCTCTCGCACGGCTCCGTCTTCGGCTACCTGGGCGGCTACGTGGAGGAGGAGGGGTACGAGGACCCCTCGGCCGGCTCCCGCTACGCGCTGCTCCGGCTGGTGCTGCCGGGCGACGGGGCGGTGCCGGTGCTGGTCGCCGTCATGGCGGGCGTGTGCGGGTACGTGCTGTGGCGCGGGGATCCACGACGGCCCTGGAGCGGCGCCCTGTTGGTGACCGGGTGGGCGTTCGTGCTGCTCACGCCCGGCTACTCGTGGTACGCCCTGCTGCTCGTCGGGCTGGTGGCCCTGGACGGGCGCTGGGAGTGGCTGGGCATCGCGGTCGCGGGCCCTGCGGTCTACGTCACGGGCCAGGCGTTCGGCTCGCGTGGGGCGGTGAGTGCCGCGGCGTACGGGGCGGCCGCGCTGCTGGTGCTCGTGATGACGGCGGTGCGGTGGCAGCGGCGGCGCGGCGAGGAACCGGTCGCGGGGCCCTCCTAGGGGGTGTCCGCGAAGTGGCGCCGTCCGCCCGGAGGGCGGTCCCGCGGCGTCCGGTGCGTGCTCTCGGTGTGCCGGGCGGAAGCGCTTGTACTGGACGTACTCGGGATTTCGCCCGGTGCGCCGAGAGCGCGTGCCGGACGTCGCGGGGCAGGCGGGACTTTGCGGACACGACCTAGCCCGGCCGGGTCGGCTCAGGGCCGGTCGTACCAGGAGAACGCGGCGATCCGCCAGCCGTCCGGGGTGCGGACGAACTGGATCGTCTTGGTCCCGCGGCCCTCGAACGGCTCGCCGTCCAGGATCCCGGACTTGCGGTACTCGCCGAACCGCGACGCGATGTCGCCGGCGATGTCGGTCCGTTCGGAGGTCTCCCACTCCGAGAACTCGACCAGCCGGCCGTCGTTCAGCAGTTTCCGGCGGGGCTCGATGAACTCCTCGACGGTGTAGACGGCGAGTTCCGGAGGACCCGTCTTGACGATCACCCCGCCCGGCAGGACCAGCCGCCGGATCCGGTCCACGTCGGCGGCCTTGCCGCCCCGGTTGTCGAACGCCCCGAAGAACTCGGCGGTCAGCGCGTCTATTTCACCCTTGGACATGGCGCGACGGTAACACGCGGACCCTGCGCGGGATGTGTGCGCGATCCTGCTCGCCGGCGCGGTGTTTCGAGCAGGTGTTGACATGCATCCGGCGCTGCGCTCCACTTTGGCTGCACTTTGACCGACCCCTGCACTCCCCTGCCCTCCCACGACTTGGGGACTTGCCATGCGTCTGCTCAGATTGCTGATCGCCGCCGTCTGCGCGGTGGCCGCGTTCTCCTCGCCCGGTGTGGCCGTCGCCGGTCCCGCAGGGGCAGCCGCCGGACCCGCACCGGCCGCCGCCGCGCCGCCGCAGACCGTACCGGCGCTGCGGCAGTGGACGGCCGGCACCGGCGCCTACACCTTCACCGGCACCAGCCGGATCGTCGTCGATCCCGCCCACGCCGCCCAGCTCTCCGCCGAGGCCGCCACCTTCGCCGAGGACCTGGGCGCGCTGGCCGGGCGTCCCGTGGGTGTCGTCACCGGAAGCGCCTCCCCCGGCGACATCGCGCTGAGCCTCGGCGATCCGGGGCTGCCCGCAGAGGGCTACCGGCTGACCGTCGGGCCGTCCCTCGCCATCGGGGCGGGCACCGGCACCGGCGCGTTCTACGGCACCCGTACCGTGCTCCAGCTCCTGCACCGGTCGTCCACGGTGCCCGCCGGTACTGCGGTCGACTGGCCCGCCAAGGCGGAGCGGGGGCTCATGATCGACCAGGGCCGGAAGTTCTTCACCGTCGACTGGGTCGAGCGGCACATCAAGGAGCTGGCCTACCTCAAACTCAACTACTTCCACTTCCACCTGTCGGACACCTTCGGGTTCCGGCTCGAAAGCTCCACCCACCCGGAGATCGTCTCCGCCGACCACTACTCCCGGCAGGACATCGCCGGCCTCGTCGCGCTCGGGCAGAAGTACCACGTGACGATCGTTCCCGAGATCGACACCCCGGGGCACATGAACGCCGTTCTGTCCGCCCACCCCGAGCTCAGGCTCAAGAACGCCTCCGGCACGGCCAGTCCCGATTTCATCGACCTCTCGCTGCCGGCCTCGTACACCCTGGTCAAGGACCTGGTGAACGAGTACCTGCCGCTGTTCCCGGCCCCGTACTGGCACATCGGCGCCGACGAGTACGTCACCGACTACTCCGGGTACCCCCAGCTGCTGGCCTACGCCCGCGCCCACTACGGGGCGGGCGCCACCGCCAAGGACACCTACTACGGGTTCGTGAACTGGGCCGACGACCTGGTCCGGGCGGCCGGCAAGACCACCCGGATGTGGAACGACGGCATCAAGGCCGGGGACGGGACCGTCACCCCGCACCCCGGGATCCTCGTCGAGTACTGGTACGGCTACGGCCTCACCCCGCAGCAGCTGGCCGCGGCCGGCCACGCCGTCGCCAACGAGTCCTGGACGCCGACGTATTACGTGCTCGGGGGCGCCAAGCCCGACACCCGCTGGATGTACGAGACCTGGACCCCCGACCGCTTCGAGGGCGGGGCCACCCTCACCGACCCCTCGAGGAACCCCGGCTCGCTGCTCCACGTGTGGTGCGACAACCCCGCCGCCGAGACGCAGGAGCAGATCGCGGCGGGCATCATGTACCCGCTGCGCGCCCTGGCCCAGCAGACCTGGGGCTCGCCGAAGCCTGCGGCCACGTACGCCGCCTTCACCGCGATCGCGGCCGCGGTCGGGCACAACCCCGCCTGGCCGGGCCTCGCCCGGCCCGGCAACCTCGCCCGCAACCGGCCGACCACCGCCTCCAGTACGGAGACCGCCGATTTCCCGGCCGCGGCGGCCACCGACGGCGACCCCGGCACCCGCTGGTCCAGCGCGTACGCCGACCCGCAGTGGCTCCAGGTCGACCTGGGGTCCGGCCAGGCCGTGAGCCGCGTGGTGCTGCGCTGGGAGGCGGCGTACGCAAGGGCCTTCCGGATCCAGCTCTCGGACGACGCCGCGACCTGGCGCACCGTGTACTCCACGACGACGGGTGCCGGCGGGGTCCAGGAGCTCACCGGACTGTCGGGATCGGGGCGCTACATCCGCGTGTACGGGACCGCGCGCGGCACGGCCTACGGCCATTCGCTGTACGAGTTCGAGGTGTACGGCCCGCACGTCGGCGCCGACCGGCAGCGGACGACGCCGTGACCGCGCGCGGAACACCGTGCCCACTACACGCGTTGTGCGGGAGATGACACACCGTGCGCACCACCACGACCACCTCTTAGTCCCCCACGCAAAGGAGTCCCGCGTGAACCAGGCACCCGCCGTCCCGCTGGTCCTCGACCCCGCCGGCGCCGACCGGCACGCGGAGCACCGGCTGCTGCGTGCCCAAGGGCCCGCGGCCCGCGTCGACATCCTCGGCGTGACGGCCTGGGCCGTCACCGACCCCGCGCTGCTCAAGGAGCTGCTCACCAGCCCGGACGTGTCCAAGGACGCCCGCGCGCACTGGCCGGAGTTCGAGCAGGCCGTCCAGACGTGGCCGCTCGCCCTCTGGGTCGCGGTGACCAACATGTTCACCGCGTACGGAGCCGACCACCGGCGGCTGCGGCGGATGGTGGCCCCCGCGTTCAGCGCCCGCCGTGTCGCCCTGCTCCGCGAGACCGTCGAGGACATCGTCACCGGCCTCGTCGACGAGCTCGCCGCCCTCCCTCCGGGCGAGGTCACGGATCTGCGCGAGCGGCTCGCCTACCCGCTGCCCATCGCGGTGATCGGGCACCTGATGGGCCTCCCCCAGGAGCAGCGCGGCGAGTTCCGCACGGTGGTGGACGGGGTCTTCGACACGACCCTGACCCCCGAGGAGGCCGCCGCGAACACGGTCCGGGTGTACGAGGTACTCGCCGAGCTCATCGCCGCCAAGCGCGCAATGCCCGGGGACGACATGACCTCGCTGCTCATCGCCGCCCGCGACGAGGAGGGGGACGGCTCCGCGCTCTCGGACTCCGAGCTGAGCGACACCCTGATCCTGATGATCAGCGCCGGGTACGAGACCACCGTCAACGTCATCGACCAGGCGGTGACGGCCCTGCTCACCCACCCCGACCAGCTGGACCACGTCCGGGCCGGGCGCAGCGGCTGGGGCGACGTCGTCGAGGAGACCCTGCGGTACGAGTCGGCCGTCAAGCACCTGCCGATGCGCTTCGCGCTGGCGGACATCCCGCTGTCCGACGGGCGGACCATCGCCAAGGGGGAGGCGATCCTCGCCTCCTACGCCGCCGCCAACCGGCACCCCGACTGGCACGGCACCGACGCGGACGCCTTCGACGTCACGCGGGTCACGAAGGAGCACCTGGCCTTCGGGCACGGGGTCCACTTCTGCCTCGGCGCCCCGCTGGCCCGTCTGGAGGTCGCGGCCGCGCTCGAGGCCCTCTTCGACCGCTTCCCCGCGATGGAGCTGGCGGTGCCCGCGGACGAACTGCTGCCCGTCACCTCCCTCATCAGCAACGGCCACCGGTCGCTGCCGGTCCGGCTCGGCCCGTCGGCATGACCGGCTGACCGGAAGGACGCCCGAAGTTCACTCCCCCGCCGCCTCGGACGGGCCGATCTTCGGCCTCGTCCGCCCTAGGCTGCCGGCATGTCTCAGATGGGGGTCACGGTCCGGGGTTGCCGGCTGCTCGGAACGCTCGGGTCGGTGCTGCTGGCCGCCGGGAGCTGGTCCGCGGGCGCGCTGCCCTTCGGGGTGCCGGACGGGGTGTGGGCGCAGCGCACCCCGGCGCACACGGTACTGGGAGCGGCCGCCTCGTACGCCGGACTGGTCCTGCTCGTCGTCGCCTGGTGGCGGCTGGGCGGACTGCTGCGGGCCGGGGAGCCGGTCGGCGGGGGACGGCTGAGGTCCGTGCTGTGGTCCTGGGTCCTGCCGCTGGTCCCGGGCCCGGTGATCTTCAGCAATGACGCGTACAGCTATGTCGCGCAGGGCGCGCTGGCGGTCCGGGGCTGGGACGTCTACCGGTTGGGGCCGTCGGTGCTCGGCGGTCCGCTCACGGACAACGTGCCGGAGGTGTGGCAGGACGCCCCGGCGCCGTACGGGCCGGTGGCCGTCGCGGCGACGCGGGCCGTGGTCGCCGTCACGGGCGAACACCACACGGTGGCGGCGGTGCTGGGCATGCGGCTGCTGGCCCTGTCGGGGCTGGCGCTGATCGTCTGGGGCGTGGGGCGGCTCGCGTCCGAGTGGGGTTCCGGGCGGGGCTCGGAGCCCGGTTCCGGGTCCGGCGACGCGGAGGCCGGGGCGCTGTGGGCGGCCGTGCTCAACCCGCTCGCCCTGGTGCACCTGGTGGGCGGGGCCCACAACGAGGCGCTGATGATCGGTCTGATGGTGGCCGGGCTGGTGGCCTTCCGCCGGGGGCACTGGGTGCTGGGCACCGTCGTGCTGGTCTCGGCCACGCTGGTCAAGGTTCCCGCCGCGGTGGCCCTGCTGTGCGCCGCCGCGTGGTCGGTGGGCGGGCGGCCGGACCGGCGTGCGGGATGGCTGCGGGCGGCGGGGATCGCACTGGCGGGTCTCGCGGCGCTGGTGCTGGGGGTGACGGTGTGCGGCCAGGGCTGGGGGTGGCTGTCGACGCTGCGGGGCCCGGCGCAGGTGTACACGGTGCTCTCGCCGAGTACGGATGTGGGCCGGGTGCTCGGGCTGCTGTCCGAGGGGTTCGGCGTGGGGACGGCGGGCGATGCGATCGCCGCCGCGCGGTCGGTGGGTCTGGTGCTGGGCGTGTGCCTGGTGGGGTTCTGCGTGTGGCGTGCGCCGCGTACGGGTCCCGAGTACGCCGGCGGCATGGCGCTGCTGGGACTGGTGGTGACCGCCCCGGTCGTTCAGCCCTGGTACCTGCTGTGGGGGATGGTGCCGCTCGCGGCGGTCGCCTGGCGCCTGCTGGAGAGCACGCGGGCGCGGCTGGCGTCGCTGGTGCTGCTGTTCATGGTGCTGCCCAGCGGGACGTCGGCGACCTGGTCCTACGGGGTGGCCGCCGTCACGGGTGCCTCGGCGGCCGTGGCGGCGCTCGTGGCATGGGGTCCGCCGGTACTGGGGACGCCGTCCCGCCTTCGGCTGCAGGAGCGCGCTTGGGTGCGGGCGGCGGTCAGAACGCGCCGGTGAACCGCCCGGGGAATCGGTATTGCGCCCGATCATGACGATCACTAGGGTCGACCGGGTGACTGCCGGGTCGGCCTTGGGCCATGTACGAGCAGGGTTCCCGGCCTCGGCGTGAGCCCGGGGCGGGCCAGGAGCCCGCCCGCTCTCCGCGTTTCCTTCGCCCGGCGCCCGTGTGCGGCGCCTTCCCACGGCAACCCAGAAACCGGAGAAACACACTCATGTCGAACACCCGGCAGCATCCGAACGCCGTCGAGTTGAACCACACCGTCGTCCACGCCAGGGACCGGGCGCTGTCGGCCGAGTTCCTCGCCGTGGTCCTGGGGCTGGAGGTGGGAGCTCCGTTCGGCCCGTTCCTGCCCGTCGATCTCGGCAACGGCGTGACGCTCGACTACTACGCGATGACCGACCAGCCGATCCAGCCGCAGCACTACGCGTTCCTCGTGCCCGAGGAGCGGTTCGACGGCGCGATCGCCCGGCTGGAGGCGGTGGGGGTCGCCTACTACGCCGACCCCCACCACTGCGAACCGGGAAGGATCAACCGCCTGTTCGGGGGGCGCGGCGCGTACTTCGCCGATCCGGACGGCCACAACATGGAGATCATGACCCGCCCCTACGTCCGCCCGTAGCCGGGGGCGCGGAGGCTGATCCGCTCGGCGTTGCCGTCCCACCCGCCATCGCGTCGGCGGGGTGTCGGACGTCCCGCGGGACTGTCGGTGATCCGTCGGGGATGTGTCGGTGGCCGCTGCAACCGTGGGGGTGCCGGGTTGCCCGAGGGGGCGGCCGCGACCGCCTTCGAGAGCAGGGGAGCACCATCGCCATGTCGTCCGCATCCTCCACCCAGCCCTGGAACGTCCACCGCCTGCCGCGTGCCGGTGGCCGCGTCTTCCTGGTCACCGGCGGCAACGCCGGCATCGGGTACTTCGTCGCGGAGCAGTTGTCGGCAACCGGAGCCACCGTCGTACTCGGGAGCCGGAACCCCGCCAGGGCCGAGGCCGCCACGGCCTCGATCCGTGCCCGTGTCCCCGGCGCACGGGTGCGGGCCGTGCGGCTGGACCTCGCCGACCTCGCGTCGCTCGGAACGGTGGCGGAGTCACTGCAGGTGGAACGCCTCGACGCGGTGGTCCACAACGCCGGCGTCGCGCTCGACGACCCGCCGCGCAGGGAGACCGGGGACGGTCACGAGCTCATGTTCGGCACGAACCACCTCGGGCACTTCGCCTTGACCCGGTGGCTGATGCCCCTGCTGTCGGCCGCACCGGCGGCCCGCGTCGTGACGACGGGCAGCTTCGCGGCGAAGTCCGAGCGGCTGGACCTGGACGACCTCCAGTGCCGGACGGACTACCGGCCGAAGCGCACCTACGGACGCTCCAAGCTGGCACAGATGTACTTCGGCGTCGAACTCGACCGCCGCCTGCGCGCTGCGGGCAGCACGGTGGCGAGCGTGGTGGTCCATCCAGGCGGCGCGCTGGACTCCCTCACCCCGTCGCGGCCGCCGATCCATGTGCGGACCACCGGCACACGGCTGAGCGCGGCACCCGCGGCCCTCCTCCTCCAGGGCAAGCACGCCGGGGCGTGGCCGGCGGTCCGGGCGGTGCTCGATCCGGACGTGCGCGGCGGCCAGCTGTGGGGACCGCGCGCCTTCGGCCTGCGCGGCGAGCCCAGCCGTGAACCAGTGTGGAAGCACCTGGCCGACCCCTCCGTCGCGGCACGGTTGTGGGCCGCGAGCCGCGACCTGACCGGCACCGACTTCGACGCCCTCTCCCCTTAGCCGGGGCAGGCGCGCGGTGGCCCACGGATCGTCGGGCCGGCCCCCTCACACACCCCCCTGCGCGGGCCGCGCGAACCGCGATGCCCAGCCCCGCAGATCCTCGGCCGAGGCCTCCAGCGCGTCACCGCCGGGCCCGGCCCAGGCTATGTACCCGTCCGGGCGGACCAGGTACAGCCCGCTTCCGTAGGGCTCGTACGCACTGGTCCGCGCGGTCCGCAGGCCCGGGAGCGCCGGCAGGTGCTCCGGCAGCGGGGTGTCGACCGCGAGCAGGGTGAAGTGGGGGCCGCGGTAGAGGTCGAAGAGCCGCAGGCCGTCGCGCTTCCCGTCGGGCGCACGGTCTCCCGCGGTGAGGGCTCCCTCGGCCAATCCGGCGCGTATCTCCCGGGTGAGCGAGGAGGCCCTTTGGTCGAGGCCGAGTTGGCGGGTGGCGGCGCCGCGCCGCTCCTCACCCCGGTGGATGCGGGTGGACAGCCCCAGCATGGCCGCGGCATTGGGCAGGCGCTCTTCCTCGTACGTGTCCAGCAACGTCTCGGGAGCTCCGTCCCGGAGCACTGCGGCGAGCTTCCACCCCAGGTTGTACGCGTCCTGGACGCTGGTGTTGAGTCCCTGGCCGCCCGCCGGCGAGTGGATGTGGGCGGCGTCGCCCGCGAGGAAGACCCTGCCGTCACGGAAGCGGTCGGCGAGGGCGGCGTTCACGGTGAAGTCCGATGCCCACAGGACCTCGGCGACCTCCTCGGCCGGTATGTGGGTGAACTCGGCTACCAGCGAACGGACTTCCTCCGCCGTGACCTCTCCGCCGACCGGCGCCGGCTGGGCCACGAACTGGAACTCCCGCGTATGCGGCAAGGGGCAGAGGGCCGCGAAGCCCGTACCGCCCGCGGCCGGCGGGAAGATGTGCCAGTTGTCCCGGTCGAGCGTCGGTATGACCACGTCCGCCACGAGCATCGGGGCGGGATCGACGCGCTCGCCGGTCATCTTGATGCCGACGAGCCGGCGGACCGTGGACCGGCCGCCGTCGGCGGCGACGGCATATCCGGCGCGGACGGACATCGCGCTCCCGCCTCCCACCGGTACGAGCGTGGCCGTGACGGACTCGGCATCCTGCGTGAGGCCGGTCAGTTCGACCCCGAACACGACGTCACCGCCCAGGTCGCGGAGACGGTCGAGCAGGATCCGCTGGGTGCGCCACTGGGGCACCAGCCAGGGCCCCGTGTAGGGCGCGTCCTCGGTCGGCTCGACGTCCTCGAACATGCGGTACTCCCCCGCCCGGGCGCCTTCCTGCCACGTCATGCCCATCGGCGCCCGGCCGCCCCATCGCAGCACCTCCCCCACGACCCCGAGGTCGTCGAAGACCTCCAGGGTCCGCGGCTGGACCCCCTTGCCGCGGGAGCCGGGAAACAGCTCCGGCGAGCGCTCGACGACCAGCGCACGCACTCCGCGCCGGGCAAGATCACAGGCCAGCACAAGGCCGGTGGGGCCGGCGCCCACGATCAGGACATCACTCCGGTCTTCCTGGTACCGCTGCCGGTTCATCGCTCTCCCCGTTCGGCCGATTCCGCCACGGCTCCTTAACAACATTAAGGAGCCTCGTCCCGCAAGAGTGCCCTTAACGCTGTTAAGCTGTCAACGCCACGGAAGAGTGAACCGCCCCGGGAGACAGAGGCAGACGATGAACGCCAAGCCGCAGCGGACTCCGCCGCGCGTCCCGCCCCTGACCCGCCTGACCGTCGCGGAGACCGCGCTGCGGCTGCTGAACGAGGGCGGGCTCGACAAGCTCACCCTCCGCGCCATCGCACAGGAGCTGGACGTGAAGGCACCGGCGCTGTACTGGCACTTCAAGAACAAGCAAGAGCTGATCGACGAGATGGCCACGGAGATGTTCCGGCGCATGGTCACCAGCCCGGAGGAGACCGTGCCGGGCGACGCGCCGGCGCCCTGGCGGGAGCGGATGTTGAGCGCCAATCGCCGACTGCGCCAGGCCCTGCTCGCGTACCGCGACGGCGCCCGCGTGTTCACCGGCTCACGCTTCACCGGAACCGAGCACGCCGAACAGTCCGAGGCCCATCTGCGCGCCCTACTGGCGCACGGGTTCGAACTGCCGCAGGCCGTACGGGCCATGGCGACCGCGTTCTCCTACACGCTCGGGTTCGTGATCGAGGAACAGGGCGTCCACCCCGTCCCGGGCGAGCGCCGGGACGGCTACGACGTGACCGAGCGCGGCGAGCGTCTGGCCGAGTACCCGCTCGCCGCGGCCGCCGGTACGCACCTCTTCGAGGAGTACGACGAGCATTTCGAAGAGGGTCTGCAGATCGTCATCGACGGAATCGCCGCGCGGTACGCGATCCGCTGACCGCGGCGGCGCGGGCGCGGCCCGTCGCGGGTTACGGCACGTTCGACAAGGTCTCGCAGCGGACCGCGATGTCGGCCCCGCCCGAGCCGTCGCAGCTGTCCTTCGCGTCCTCGCCCCCGTCGATGACGTCGTTGCCGCCCGCCGCCGCGTCCGCGGCGACGGGCGCGACCGGTGCGCCCTGCGCGGGCTTCGCCGCCGGGGTCGGGCGGCCCTGTCCGGCCGGGCGCGCGGGCTTGCCGGTCAGGTGCGCGGGCTTGCCGGTCAGGCCCTCGCCCTTGCCGTGCGCGGCGTGGCCCGAGTTGCTGTCACCGATGATGGTGTCCACGCCGGGGCCGCCCAGGAGGACGTCCTCGCCGTTGCCGGTCGCGGTGCCCTCGGCGGAGGAGTCGCCGGTGAGGCTGTCGTCTCCGGCCCCGCCGTCCAGGACGTCCCTGCCGCCGCCGGTCGCGTTGATGCCGCCCCGGCTGTCGCCGATCATGGCGTCGTTCCCCGCCTCGCCGAACAGGACGTCGTCGCCCCCGCCCGACGCGCTGGAGCCGAAGGCCATGCTGTCGCCGCCCATGCGGTCGTCACCCGGACCGCCGAAGAGGACGTCGTCGCCCCCGCCGTCCACGGCAGCCCGCGTCGAGAGCAGGTCGCCGCGCATGAGGTCCGCGCCTTCGCCGCCGTCCAGCTGGTCGTTGCCGAGGCCGCCCGCGATCGTGTCGTTCCCGCCGAGACCGCAGATCAGGTCGTCTCCGCCGAGACCGTCGATGGTGTCCGCCGCCGCCGACCCGATGATGACGTCGTTGCCCTCCGTCCCGTTGATCGTGCCGGACCCGGTGATGGTCGCCGGCTGCCCGAAGCAGGTGGCGTCGGCCGCGTGGGCGGCCGTTGCCGGGGCGCCGAGGGAGAGCAACGCGGCTGCGGCCAGCAGGGTGAGTGACGTGCGGCAAGGCATACAGACCTCCGGTCGGAGTGTGCACAGCCGTTCCGGCTGTCCAGGGAACCAGGCTCGAATCCGTGGGGAACGTATGGCGCGAATGCCTGGAATGCAATGAAATGCATAGCCTTTTGTATGCCTTACCCTCGGTTGGCCCCGCTCCGGGCGGGGCCAACCGGCCCACACACGGCCGCACCGGCGCGAAGGAGCGGGCTGCCGCAGGAGCGCCTACCGTCGGGGTATGAGCGGGATCATCGTGGTGCACGAACTCCAGACGCAGGCGCCGAGCCACGCCGCGGGCGGGCCGGCCCCGGGCGCCGGGGCCGCCGTACGCCAGGTGCACGCCGCCCCGGCGGCCCCGGGTACCACCACCGAGCCGGGCCCGCGAACGCTGTGCGGCAGGGACACGTTCGCGATGCGGGCGGCGGCGCGGACCCCGTCCGCGGAGCCGGGCTCGCCGTGGTACCCGCCCGGGGAGGAGGGCCTCGTGTGCCCTTCCTGCGATGCCGCCATGGACGACGGCTGATCCGACACCCGGGCGCGGCACAGCGCGTGCGCGCGGCGGGCGCTCGCGTGAAGCTTGATGCCAGGTGACACGCAACCCCTCCGGAAGGGCCCGTCCTCATGCCGCTCACGCATCGCAAGGATCTCGGACTGCTCGCCCTGCGCCTGGGCGCAGGGGGTGTGCTGCTCGCGCACGGGTCGCAGAAGCTCTTCGGATGGTTCGGCGGGGCCGGCATCGAGGGCACGGCCCGCGGCATGGAGCACATGGGGTTCACCCCAGGCCGGGAGAGCGCGATCGCGGCCGGGCTCGGCG
The DNA here is from genome assembly GCF_042896985.1 of Streptomyces sp. NPDC001194. NCBI lineage: Bacteria > Bacillati > Actinomycetota > Actinomycetes > Kitasatosporales > Streptomycetaceae > Streptomyces > Streptomyces sp. NPDC001194. The sequence goes on from NZ_JBIAXU010000012.1 coordinate 90,977, forward strand.
AAGCGGGCGGCGGGGCGCTGCTCGCGCTGGGGCTGGCGACTCCCGCGGCCGGCGCCGCCGCGGCCGGCGCCATGGCGGGGGCCGTCGCCGTGCACGCGCCCGCCGGGTTCTACGCCCAGGGCGGCGGCTTCGAGTACCCGGCCTTCCTCGGCTTCGTCGCGGCCTGCATCGGCCTGGCCGGGCCCGGCCGTTTCTCGCTCGACCACGCCACCCGGCACCGGCTGGACCGGCCGGCCACGGTGGCGGCGGCCTTCGCGCTCAGCGCGGCCGCGGCGACCGTCGTACTCAACCGCCGGGCGGCCACGCTCGCCGCGGCCGAAGCCTCCGGCCCGGACGCCGACGGCCGGACGGCCTGACCGTCGTCGACGCGCCCGTTCGCGGTTCGGCGGCGCGGCGGCTACCAGCCGAAGCGGCGGTCGACCTCACGGGCGAACTCCTCGAACGTCAGCACGTTGTCGCCGTTCTTGTCGGCGGCGTCGAAGAGCGCGGACGAGGCGTCGACATCCCCCAGGCCCCAGAACGGCAGGTCGCCGTTGGCGGCCAGGGTCGGGCCCTTCGTCCGCAGGGCGGTGATCACTTCCAGCCGGGTCAGGGTGCCGTCGTGGTTGAGATCGAGCGCCTCGAACAGTTTGCGGGCCTTCACACTCATCGCGTACGTCCTTCCGGAGGGGTCGGCAGGGCTGCCTGCCGCCAGCCTACGGCGCGCCCCGTCCGGGCCGACGGGGGCGGTGGCCGGCGCCGCAGGCCGGGCCCCGGAGGCCTTCCGGCGGATCCGAACCGTCCGGTGCGGCCGCCCGCACCCGGCCCCGCCCCACCCCGGAGCAGCAGTCGGAGGAACGAGGAATCAGACGGATGAACGAAACGCCACCCCGGCACGCCATCGCGGAGCAGGCCGTCACCGTCCTGATGGCGGTGGTGCCGTGCGGCGCCGACACCGCGCGGCAGATCCTGGCGGACACGGCGCGGGCCGCCGGCGCCCAACTGCACGAGACGGCCGGGGCCGTACTCGTACTGGGTCGCGGCGGCAAGCCCGCGCCCCCTCTGGGCAGGGCCCTGGCGGACGCGCTGGACGAGGCCCGGTCCGCCGCCGAGCCCGCGCCCCTGCCGTACACGCGGCTGCTCCCCGACCCGCGGACCATCGGCGAGCTGCTGAAGCGCCATCGCGGTCTGCGCCGCCGGGCCCTGGCCGCGCCCGAGGACCCGGCCGTACGCGATGAGCTCGACGACGCCACGTACACCCTGTGCATCCTGATGGGCCGGCGCAACGCCCACACGGCGCTGCGCTCGGCCGAACTCCTCCTCGGCGCCGAATGGCTCGGCGCCACCGTCACCGCGACCGCGCCCACGCCGCAGCCCCGGCCGGTGCGGCGGGCCCGCTAGGGCGTGTCCCGCGGAGGCCTGCGCCGGGGCTGCCGGCTTCAGTTCACGGACCCGCCCTGCCGGGTCGGGGCCGGTGAGCGAGATGCCGACCGAGGGGGCACGGTCCACAACACCCCTCGTTCCAGGGGCACGTGGAGTCCTCGATCCGCAGGACGGTCTCGACGGAGCGCCACGAAGGTCGAACCCTCCGTAGTCGAGCTGCTACCTTTCGTGATCGACGAGGGAATCGATCACGCGGAGAAGGGTGCGTCCATGAAGACGGTCGGGAACACGACCCGTGCACTGGCACTCGCGGTGGTGAGCCTGTTGGCGGCGGCGGCCGTGCCGGCCGGGCAGGTCTCCGCCGCGACGGGGCGGGCGGCGGCGTGCCGCAGCATCGGCACGTCGTTCACCGACAAGCTGATCCCCGGACAGTGCATCAGCCACGGCGCCAACCGCCTGGAGATGCAGTACGACGGCAACCTGGTCCTCTACTCGGGCAGTCGCGCCTGCTGGGCGAGCGGCACCGACGGCACCGACGGGGTGTACGCCGAGTTCTCGGGCGACTGGAAGCCCGACTCCCCTTACCTGTCCCTGGAATCGCAGTTCGGGCAGCTCCGGAAGTACCGCGGGAAGTACACCGGACTGCACAAGAGCGGCAACGTCAGCATCAACGGCAAGGGCGAGGTCTGGATCGCGTACGGGAAGCTCGCGGGCTGCTGATCATGGGTCTCGACCGGAAGCCGGGGCGGCGCGGCGCGGCCGCCCTCGCCCTCGCGTGCGCCCTCCTGTCCGGCGTACCGGCGGGCGCCGCCGCCGCGCCCGCGCGGCTGCCGGCGCAGTCCACGGCGCGGTTCTCGGACGCCTGCGCGGCCGGCGAGAACCTGGGCGAGATCGCGAACAATTTCATCTCGCGGTGCCGCAGGGGCTCCATCCGGCAGGCGTTCCCCGGGGAGCACTACGGGGACTCCCTCGGGTACATCCGGGGCTGCGGGCGGGGGTCCTGCCGGACGGCGTGGAAGCTGCTGAACGACAACCGGTTCAAGAAGTGAGGACGTACGTCGCCGTCCTGCTCTGCGCCGCCGAGGCTTCGCCCTCGGCGGCGTCCGGCGGCCAACCGCCCCTGTACCGGGAGAGCTTCGTGCTGCTGGCCGCCCGGAACGAGGACGAGGCCGGGCAGAAGGCCCGGGCCCACGGCGAGGGCCTGGAGACGCACTACCGCAACGCGGAAGGCGAGCTGATCACCTGGACGTTCCGGCAGCTCGTGGACGTCGCGGAGGTACCGGACGACCGCGTGGGCGACGGAACGGAGCTCTACACGAGGCACTTCCGGAACTTCGCCGCCTACACCGCGTTCGAGCCCCTCCTCTCGGGCGAGGACCTCTGACGGTGAGACCCCTCGCGCTGCGCCCCGCGGCGGCCGTCCGCACGAGCACCACCCGGCGGGCCCTGCTCGCCGGGTCGGTCGGCAACCTCGTCGAGTGGTACGAGTTCGGCGTCTACGGCTGCCTGGCCACCGTCATCGCCGCGAACTTCTTCCGGTACGAGGGGAGCAGCGGCGCGGAGGCGCTGGTGGCCGCGTACGCCTCCTTCGCGCTCGCGTTCTTCTTCCGCCCCGTCGGCGCCGTGCTGTTCGGACGGCTCGGCGACCGGGTCGGGCGGCGGCCCACCCTCATCGTGGTGGTCGGCCTCATGACGCTCGCCACCGTGATGATCGGCCTCCTGCCGACCCGCGCCGCGATCGGCGCCGCCGCGCCCTGGCTGCTCACCCTCCTGCGGGTGCTGCAAGGGCTCTCCGCGGGCGGGGAGTTCGGCGGGGCCGTCGCCCTCATGACGGAGTACGCGCCCGTCGGCCGCCGCGGCCTCTACGGCGCCTGGCAGTCCTTCACCGTCGCGCTCGGCCTGCTCACCGGTGCGGGTACGGCCGCCGCCCTGGCGAGCGCGCTGCCCGCCGACGCCCTGCACGCGTGGGGGTGGCGGATCCCGTTCCTGCTGGCGCTGCCGCTGGGCGCGGTCGCGCTGTGGCTGCGCACCGCCCTGGCGGAACCGCCCCCGCCGCAACAGCCCGCCGCCCCGGCGGACGCTCCCGCCGTCCGCCCCCGGGAGCTCGCGCGGGCCGTCGTCCTCGGCATCGGGCGCGTCATGGGCTGGTCGGCGGCCGGGTACACCTTCCTCGTCGTCCTGCCCTCCTACCTCCAGGCCACCCTGGGCGCCTCCCTCCGCGAGGCGCTGCTCGCCACCGCCCTGGCCAACGCCGGGTTCGCCGCCTCGATCCTGCCCGCCGGGGCGCTCAGCGACCGGATCGGCCGGCGGCCGGTGATGCTGGGCGGCGCCCTCGGCGTCGTGCTGCTCGCCCTCCCCCTCCTCCGGCTCCTCCAGTCCCCCGGCGCCTCGCCGTGGTCCAGGGCCGGAGCCGTCCTGCTCGCCGGCGCGCTGGTCGGCCTGATGGCCGGGCCCGGGCCGGCCATGCTCGCCGAGATGTTCCCGCGCCGGGTGCGCTGCACCGGGCTCGGACTGGCCTACTCCCTCGCCAACGCGGTGTTCTCCGGCTGCGCCGGGCTCGTCATCACCGCCCTGATCGCCCGGACGGGAGACAGCTCCGTGCCCGCGTACTACGCCGCCGGCGCCTGCGCCCTCAGCTGCTTCGCCCTGCTGGGCCTGCGCGGCCGCGACCACGAGGAGCCGCTGCGATGAGGACGAGGGTGATCGGGCTGATGTCGGGGACCTCGTACGACGCCGTCGACGCCGCGGCCGCCGACCTCGAACTCTGCGCCGAGGACGGCACGCTGCACCTCGAACCGCTGGGTCTGGTCAGCGAGCCCTACCCGGCCGATGTCCGGGAGGCCCTCGCCGCCGCGCTGCCGCCCGCGGCGACCACCCTGTCCGAGGTCTGCCGGCTCGACACCCGGATCGGGCAGGTCTTCGCGGCCGTCGCCGCCCGCGCCGACAGCGAACTGTGCGGGGGGCGCGCCGAGCTGGTCGCCTCGCACGGGCAGACGGTGTACCACTGGGCCGAGGGCGGCCGGGTGCACGGCACCCTGCAGCTCGGCGAACCGGCCTGGATCGCCGAGCGAACCGGCTGCCCGGTCGTGTCCGGTTTCCGGCCGCGCGACGTGGCGGCGGGCGGTCAGGGCGCACCGCTGGTGAGTCTGATCGACCTGATGCTCCTGCGCGGGCGTCCCGGCGTACCGGCCGCCCTGAACATCGGGGGGATCGCCAACGTCACCGTGCTGCCGGCGGGCGGCGCTCCCCTGGCGTTCGACACCGGACCGGGCAACGCGCTGATCGACGCGGCGGTCCGTGAACTGAGCGCGGGGAGGCTCGCGTACGACGCGGACGGCGCGCTGGCCGCCGCCGGGCGCGTCCACGGGGGGCTGCTGGAGCGGCTGCTGTCCGGAGAGCCGTACTACCGGCTGGCGCCCCCGCGGACGACGGGCAAGGAGCTGTTCCACGCCGGCTACCTGCGGTCACGCCTGGTGGGGTTCGGCGAAATGCGGCCGCAGGACCTCGTCGCCACCCTGACGCGGCTGACCGCCCGTACGGTGGCCGACGCGCTGCGCCCGCTCGGCGCCACCGAGGTGTTCGTGTCCGGCGGCGGCGTACGGAACCCCGCGCTGATGGCGATGCTCCGCGACGAGCTGAGGAACGGCACGGGCGGAGCGGGCGGCGCCGCAGGCACCGCGGTCCGCGGGTCCCAGGAGCTCGGGCTGCCCGCGGAGGCGAAGGAGGCCTACGCCTTCGCGGTGCTCGGATACCTCACCCTGCACGGCCTCCCGGGCAACGATCCGGGGTGCACGGGCGCCGCGGGGCCGCGCGTACTCGGGTCGCTCACCCCGGGCAGCCGCCCGCTGCGCCTTCCCGCGCATCCGGACCGCGCCCCGCACTCCCTGACCGTACGGGGGCACACGCCCGCCCGGGCGGGGGTGTGCCCGCCGCCCTGATCTGCCGGGGGAACGGCAAATCGGAGAGAGGGAAGGCTTCGTGCACAACCGGATCACACGACATGCGGCCGCGCTGCTGGCTGCGCTCGTACTCCTGCTGCAGACGGCGGGGCCGGGGCCGCCGAGGCGGCCGAACCGACTGGCGGCGCATCTGGGGCGAGCCGGGCTTCCCGTACGACACCGCGGACCCGGCGGACGTGCGCCAGCGCGCCGTGTGGGAGCGCAACGACCCGGCCCATCGGGCCGCCGGGCTGGCCGGTAGCGCTCTCTACGTCTCGTACGGCGACGGCACGGACGCCGGTGCGGGCTGGCAGCGGGGCGACCCGCCGGCGAGCCCGACACGCTGCACGAACCCGGTCCGCCACGGCACGGAACCCGTCGAGCGGCTCATCCACGGCATGAACCAGGACCTGCGGCTGCGGCTCGCCCGGCTGGGGATCCCGGCGGCGGTGTGCTCGTACCGGGGCGTCCACGCGTGGCCGTACTGGGAGCGCGAGCTGGTGTCCTCGTTCCCGATGCTGATGGCGGCCATCGGCGCCTGACCGGCGGCGCTCAGTGCTCGGCCGGGGGCTCGAGCAGCTCGGGTCCGTTGTTGCGGACGCTGTTCACCGCGGTGGAGACCGCCCGTACGTCGAGGTGGCCGCCGGCCGGGGTGTGGAGCAGGGCCCGGAGCACGTGGACGTCCTCGTGGGCGGGGTCCAGCCAGGCGTCGTGGTCGTGCGGGGCAACGGCCAGCGGCATGCGGGGGTGGATGCGGCCGGCCGCGTCGGTGGCCTCGGTCGTGATGATCGTCGTGGTGACGAGCCAGGCAGCCGGGTCGTCCTCGTCCGTCACGGCCGGGTCGCGCCAGAACTCGTACAGCCCGGCCATGGCCATCACCCCGGCGTCCTGCGGAGTGATGAAGTACGGCTGCTTGTACGCCTTCGCCGTCGCGGTGGCGGCCACGGGCTGCCACTCGTAGAAGCCGTCCGCGGGCAGCAGGCAGCGGCGGCGGGTGAAAGCCCGGCGGTAGGCGGGCTTCTCGTGCACCGTCTCCACCCGCGCGTTGATCATGCGGGCGCCGCCGTTCGGGTCCTTCGCCCAGGAGGGCACCAATCCCCACCTCAGGGCGCGCAGCCGGCGCTCCACCTCGCCCGTCGCGCGGTCGGGGCGTTCGAGGACCGCCCAGACCTCGTCGGTGGGGGCCACGTTCCAGCTCGGTGCCAGCGTCTCCCGCGGGTCCCAGCGGGCCTCGAACAGGCCGGCCAGGTCCTCGGGGGCGCGACTGGAGGCATATCGACCGCACATGCCATCCACTGTCCCACCGCGCGGGCCCTTCCGGCTCCGCCCGGCCGCACGCCGCGCCGCGCCTGCCGGGACCGGTCGCCGTGCCGGGACCGGTCGCCGTGCCGGCGCCGCGGGCGCGGGATTCAAGGAGGGGTACGTGCCCGCAGCCGCCGGGGCGGCCGCCCGGGCCGCTCACCGCGGACGGCCGCCGTCTCCAGCGTAGGCCGCGGTGGCGCCGCCCCGCACCGTGGCGGCCGCCCGCGGTGGCCGAGCCGCCGGCGGGGCGCTCGGGTGCCCTCGGGCCCCGGCCTCCCCGACGCCGGACTCCCCGCGGGCGCTCGTACGGGGTCCGTTCCCGCTCCGCGGACCGCAAGACGCCGTCGCGCGGGGCGGACTCCCCCGCCGTCGCGCCGTTGGCGCGGCCGCTCAGCCCCGGGCCTCCCGCGCCATGGCCTGACCGCCGATGTCGGCGGCTCCGTCGAGCAGTTCCCGCCACCACGACTCCACTTCGCGGAGGTCCATCGTGGCCCAGGCAGGGGTCTGCTCCACCTGGCCCCGGCCGAGGCGGCGGGCCAGGGCGACCATCTCCCGCCCCGCCGCACCGCGCGCGGCGTGGTACCCGCCCAGCAGCTCGGCCCAGCTGCCGGCCCGGCGCCAGGCTTCCTCGAACGCGGAGGCGTCCTGGAGCGCCTTCGCCACCCCGCTCGTGTTGTGCGGGCGCACCACGGTGGCCGCGTCGCCCGCGAGCAGCAGGCGCCCGGCCGTCGTACGCGCCGTCTCGAGGTCGTAGATGGGCTGGACGTAGGTGTCCGCGGGTTCCGTCAGGGCCAGCACCTGCGCCCAGTGGGGCGGGAACTCCCGCTCCAGCAGCGTGCGCAGGTGTGCGGTGAGTTCCTCGGTCACCCGCCCCGGCGGGAAGCTCGTAGGGTCGTCGAACGGAAGCCTGCCCCCGCTCGGGGGCATGGCGTACAGGACCCAGTTCACCCGGGGGCCGTCCGGTCCGGGGGTGGGGTAGACGACGCAGCTCCCGCCGGTGAAGCAGACGGTGGTCACCGCGTCGGAGGGCACGCCGCCGTGGCCGAGCCCCTCCAGCCGCCGGGCGTCGAGGTTCCCGCGCCAGCAGACGTACCCCGCGTAGACCGGCCGGGACTCCGGGCAGACGGCCTCGCGCACCACCGAGCGGTACCCGTCGGCTCCGACGACCAGGTCGAACGGCTCGGCGCCCCCGTCGGCCGTCCGCACCTCGGCCCGCTCGCCGGTGTCGGCGACGCCCGTCACGGCCGCCCCCTGGCGGTAGGTCACCGAGGCGGGGGTCGCCTCCCGCAGCCCGCGCCACAGCAGCCCCCAGTGGTACGAGTGGAAGGGGAACGGCTGCTCCCAGAACACCCGCCCGGCGGGCCCGGCCACCCCGTCGTCGCGGACGATCCAGCGGCGCCGGGTCAGCCGGTGCGCGGCGATGCCGGCGGGCAGGGCGCCGGTGGCGGCGAGTTCGGCGGCGCGGCCGTCGTGGATGCACAGCCCCAGTCCGCGGTCGGCCAGCCGCCCCCGGGTGCGTTCCAGGACCACCACCTCGTCGGCGCCCGCGCGCGCCGCCGCCGAGGCCAACGCACAGCCCGCAACGCTCCCGCCCACCACCGCGACTTTGCCGCCTCGCATGACCGCTCCCTCCGCGCGAACTCCCGGAGCCCGCCACCCTACTGAGAAGTCCCGGGCCGGGGTGGCGGGTTCGCCGGCGAGAGGTGCGGCGGCGAAGGCTTCGCCGGGGGCGGGATCAGTCGGCCAGTGCCGCCGAGACGACGGACCGGGCCTCCTCCTGCACGCGGGCCAGGTGGTCGGTGCCCAGGAAGGATTCCGCGTAGATCTTGTAGACGTCCTCCGTGCCCGAGGGTCGCGCCGCGAACCAGGCGTGCTCCGTGGTGACCTTGATGCCGCCGATCGCGGCCCCGTTCCCCGGAGCCTCGGTCAGCACCCCCGTGACCGGTTCCCCGGCCAGGGTGTCGGCGGTCACCTGATCGGGTGACAGCCGGGCGAGGACCGCCTTCTCCTCCCGGGTGGCCGGGGCGTCGATCCGGGCGTAGGCCGGCTCGCCGAAACGGGCCGTGAGGCCGGCGTACCGCTCGCTCGGGGTCTGCCCCGTCACGGCGAGGATCTCCGAGGCCAGCAGGGCGAGCAGGATGCCGTCCTTGTCGGTGGTCCACACCGAGCCGTCGCGGCGCAGGAAGGAGGCCCCGGCGGATTCCTCGCCGCCGAAACCGATGCCGCCCGACAGGAGGCCGTCCACGAACCACTTGAAACCGACGGGCACCTCGACCAGTGCGCGGCCCAGGTCCGCGGCCACCCGGTCGATCATCCCCGAGGACACCAGGGTCTTGCCGACGCCCGCGTCCGCCGGCCACTGCTCGCGGTGGCCGTAGAGGTACTCGATCGCCGTGGCGAGGTAGTGGTTGGGGTTCATCAGGCCGCCGTCGGGGGTCACGATGCCGTGCCGGTCGGCGTCCGCGTCGTTGCCGGTGGCGACCTGGAACCGGTCCCGGCCCTCGATCAGCGAGGCCATCGCGTACGGGGAGGAGCAGTCCATCCGGATCTTGCCGTCCCAGTCCAGCGTCATGAACCGCCAGGTGGGGTCGGTGTACGGGTTGACCACGGTCAGGTCGAGGCGGTGCTCCTCGGCGATCCGCCCCCAGTACGCCACGGAGGCCCCGCCGAGCGGGTCGGCTCCGATGCGCACGCCGGCGGCGCGCACCGCGTCCAGGTCGAGCACGGACGGCAGGTCGCGCACGTACGTGCCGAGGTAGTCGTGGGTACGCGTGGTCGGGGCCGCCGACGCGCGCGCGAACGGGATGCGCCGGACCTCCTTCATGCCGCCGGTGATGATCTCGTTGGCGCGCTCCTGGATCCAGCCGGTCGCGTCCGATCCGGCGGGCCCGCCGTGCGGCGGGTTGTACTTGAAGCCGCCGTCCGCGGGCGGGTTGTGCGAAGGCGTGACCACCACTCCGTCGGCCAGGCCCGCGGTGCGACCGCGGTTGTGGGTGAGGATCGCGTGCGAGACCGCGGGCGTGGGGGTGTAGCCGTCGGCGGCGTCGACGAGCACGGTCACGTCGTTCGCGGCGAAGACCTCGAGGGCGGTCACCCGGGCGGGTTCGGACAGCGCGTGGCTGTCCGCGCCGAGGAAGAGGGGGCCGTCGATGCCCTGCCCGGCCCGGTACTCGCAGATCGCCTGGCTGGTCGCGGCGATGTGGTCCTCGTTGAAGGCCGTGGCGAGGGAGGAGCCGCGGTGGCCCGAGGTGCCGAAGGCGACGCGCTGGCCGGGATCCGCCGGATCGGGGTGCAGGGCGTAGTACGCGGTCACGAGCCGGGCCACGTCGACCAGGTCCTCCGGGCGCGCCTGCTGCCCCGCTCTTTCGTTGAGCATCCGCCCATTCCTCCGTACTGGATCAAAGAGAACAACCGTGGTCATTGTGTCGCCCCCTGAAGGTGCCCGCACCGCCGCGTCCCCACGCCGCCCCCGCCTGTGCCCCGGGTCACGCAGCGGGGCACGCGGCGGGGACGGGCCTCGCCCGCGCGGCGGTCATCCGCCGGAGGCTTCGCGCACGCCGGTGAAGACGGTGGTGGCGGACAGGAGGAAGGCGTCGGGCCGGTGCAGGATGCCGTGCCGGGCCTCGGGATCGAGCAGCACGTCGAGGGTGTCGAGGTCGTCCGCGTCGAGCATGTCGCCCGCGGACTCCCGCAGGCGGGTCAGCTGGGTGTGCAGGAAGGTGCGGGCCGTCTCGCCCAGCGGGGCCGGCAGGTCGAGGAGGTACGTGAAGCTCCCGACGCGGGAGAGCCCGGCGCGGCCGAGCATCGCGGGCCAGTCCTCGACGACGGGGGTGCTGCCGGGGAGCTCGGCCCGCATGATCGAGAACCAGTGCTCGTGGAGGGCGTCGAGCCGGGCCTGCAGGCCCGGCCTGCCGATGCCGATGTCGCGCGGCAGGAAGCGCATCGGCAGCCCGCCTTCGGCCACGGCGAGCACTCCGCCGGGACGCAGTACGCGGGCCAGCGCGTCCAGCGCACCCTGCTGATCGCCGAGGTGGTGGACGAGCTTGCTGCTCCAGATCAGGTCGGCGGTGCCGAGGCCTTCCCCGCCGGGCCCGTCGCCGCTGTGCAGGCCTTCGGGCAGTTCCGCGCGGCGCACGGCCACCCGGTCACCGAGGCCGAGCTTCTCGGCGCGGGCCCGGGCGCGGTCCAGCAGCCCGGGCGTGGCGTCGACGGCGACGGTCTCGGCGCCGGCGAAGGCCTCGGCGAGCACGCAGGTCATCACGCCGGGTCCGCTGCCGATGTCGAGGATGCGGCCGGCCTCGGCCCGGGGGCCGAGCAGCCCGCCCAGGTGGGCCGCCGCCCGGCGCAGGCCGGGGAGCTGGAGTGCGGCGCCGCTCTCCAGCTGGGTCGCCATGACGTCCCAGTCGACGTCGGTGGAGTGGTGGCCGTGACCGTGGCCGGACGTCTCCGCGGGCGCGCGGCCGAGGCCGTGGCGGTGGCCGTGTTCGTGCGCGGGGCCGGGATCGCTGTGTGGGCTCATGCCGCGGAGCCTGCACCGGGTGGATCCGTTCCGACAACTCTTGTTGCCGTTTCCGGGACGGCCGGGTGGAATGCCTCCATGGACACACCCGCCGACCATGCTCCGGCCGACCCGCCGACGCCCTACCGCACCGTTCTCGACGAGGTCGGCCCGCGGCTCAAGCGGCTGCGCGCCAGGCGCGGTCTCACCCTGGCCGCGCTCTCCGAGGCGACCGGCATCTCCAAGAGCACCCTGTCCCGGCTGGAGTCCGGCCAGCGCCGCCCCAGCCTGGAGCTGCTGCTGCCGCTGGCCGGCGCGTACCGCGTGCCGCTGGACGATCTGGTGGGAGCGCCCGAAGTGGGCGATCCGCGGGTGCGGCTGACGCCGCACGCGATGCCGAACGGTGATTCGTACGTCCCGCTGTCGCGGACTCCGGGCCCGCTCCAGGCGTACAAGATGATCATCACGGACCGGGGGGCCGAGCCGGATCTCCGCACCCACGAGGGCTACGAGTGGATGTACGTGCTGCAGGGGCGGCTGCGGCTGGTGCTTCCCGAGCACGATCTGGTCCTCGGCCCGGGCGAGGTCGCCGAGTTCGACACGCGTCTGCCCCACTGGTTCAGCAGCGCCGACGGGCGGCCCGTCGAGGTGCTCAGCCTCTTCGGCAGGCAGGGCGAACGCATGCACGTGCGGGCGAAGCCCGCCGCCAAGCCCGCCCCGTAGCGGAGCGGGTCAGGTCGGCAGGCTGAGCAGCAGCAGCGGGCGGGTGGTGGGCCGGGCCGATCCGCCGGCGGGTTCGACGGTGAGTCCGACCCCGGAGGCGCCCTGGATTCCGCCCTCCATCAGCGTGGCCCCGTCCTGCGTGAGGAGCCCGGCGGGGCGCATGGTGCCGTGGTCGTCGAACCAGAGCTGGTACGTCCGGCCCGCGCCGGGGTCGGGGAGCCCGGTCCCGATGAAGACCGCCCTGTTCTGCAGCTTGGAGCTGACCACGGAGGTGCCGGCGCCGGTGGTGGTGCGGCCGCGCACCGTACGGGCGTCGGGGGCGGCCACGACGGCGCTGACGTCCTGGAGGCGGCGTTCGGAGGCCTGGGCCTGCTGCCGGGCCTCCTCGGCGAGCTGTTTCTGCCAGACGGTGACGCCCCCGAGCACGGCCGCCCCGGCGAGGCTCGCGGCGATGGCCAGCGTGATCGCCTTGCGGCGCAGGATCGCGGTGAACGTCATCGGCCTGCCCGAGTCGGGCAGCAGCGGCGGCAGTTGGCGTACCGATTCGACCCCGTGCAGGACCGCGTCCCTCATGCGGGCAGGCGCCGCCAGGGTCGCGGCCCCGGCCAGACGGGCGGCGGTGGCGGAGAACCCGGCCACTTCCTGCCGGCACGAAGGGCAGTCGGCGAGGTGCGCGGTGAACGTCTCGTGTTCCGCCGCCGTGAGTGCGTGGAGTGCGTACGCGCCGGTGAGGGTGTGCAGTTCTCCGTCGTGCTTCATGTGGTCACCCCCATGCAGTCGCGCAGCCGGATGAGCCCGTCGCGCATGCGTGTCTTGATCGTGGGCAGTGGAGTGCGCAGGGTCTCCGCGACCTCGCGGTACGTCAGGCCCTGGTAGTAGGCCAGGGTGACGGCCTGGCGCTGGATCTCGGTCAGGCCGCGCATGCAGCGCCGGACCTGTTCGCTCTCCAGCCGGGTTTCGACCTGTTCCGCCACCTCGTCGAACGGGCGCGCCTGTTGGCGGGCGGCCTGGTCGTGTTCGCGGTTGATCGCGGCCTGTGCGGAGCGGACCCGGTCGACGGCGCGGCGGTGGGCGAGGGTGGCGGCCCAGGCGAGCACGCTGCCCTCCTCGGGGCGGTAGCGGGCGGCCTGCCGCCACAGGTCGATCATCACCTCCTGTGCCACCTCCTCGGACTGGGCGCGGTCTCGTACGACCCGGACGACCAGGCCGAACACGGTTCCGGACAGGGCGTCGTAGAGGGCGGAGAAGGCGTCCTTGTCGCCGCGGGCCACCCGGGACATCAGGTCCTCGAGCCGCGGAGCCGCGGTGTCGGGGACACCGAAGGGCAGCGGCTGCCCGGTGGTGGCGGATGGTCCGCCGAGGTCCGTCCGTCGCATGACAATCCTTTCCCGTCGAATGGACCGGCCCTTCCAGAAAGAGAGCCGACCGCTCCGGATGCTGCCAGGTTCGCCTTCCAGACCGGTCTTCGGAGCAGACATCTGTGCGGATTGGTCAACCGGGTCGCCAATTGCCGATCAATGTGGCAGCACCCGGGCCGCGGCCGGTTCCGCCGTCCGCAACCGGCACCAATCCGATGGCCCTTCGGCCTCGAATCAAGAGCGAGAGGCCGTCCCGGAAGGCGGCGTGGCGACCGGTGGGGAGTGACGGACTGTGCGTACCCAGAGTGTGGCCGTGATCGGCGGCGGGGTGGCGGGGCTGACCGCCGCCTACGTCCTGCAGAAGGCGTGCGACGTCACGCTGTACGAGGCGGACCCCCGGCTGGGGGGCCACGCCCACACCCATGAGCTGCCGGCCCCGGGCGGCGGAACGGTGCAGGTGGACTCGGGGTTCATCGTCCACAACGAGCGCACCTATCCGCTGCTGATGCGGCTCTTCCGCGAACTCGGGGTGGCCACGCAGGACTCCGAGATGAGCATGTCGGTACGGTGCGACGGCTGTGGCCTCGAGTACGCCGGGGCCCGCGGACCCGCGGGCCTGTTCACCGGGCGGGCCGCGCTGCGCGGCCGGTACCTGAGGCTGCTGGCGGAGGTGCCGCTCTTCCACCGGCGCGCCCGCCGACTGCTGGCCGAGGGCGGTCCGGAGCGGCCGCTCACCCTCCGCGCCTTCCTCGACGACGGCGGGTTCTCCCCGTACTTCGTCGGCCACTTCATCACGCCTCTGGTGTCGGCCGTGTGGTCCTGCCCCACCGAGACCGCGCTGGAGTACCCGGCCGAGTACCTGTTCCGCTTCCTCGACCACCACGGGCTGCTGTCCGTCGCCGGTTCCCCCCGGTGGAAGACCGTCACCGGTGGCAGCGCGGCGTACGTGGCCAAGGCCGCCAAGGAGATCAGCAACGTCCGGACCGCCACTGCGGTCAACCGGGTCGACCGGATACCGAGCGGCGTCCTGGTGGGCACGGAGGACGGCACCACCGAGCCGTACGACGCGGTCGTCATCGCCACGCACCCCGATCAGGCGCTGCGCCTGCTGGCCGAGCCCACCCGCGACGAGCGGCGGATCCTCGGCGCCTTCCGGTACGAGGCGAACCCGACGGTGCTGCACACCGACACCGGGCTGCTGCCCCGCTCTCCCAGAGCCCGGGCCTCCTGGAACCACCACCTCGACGACTGCCGTCCGGGGGCGGGGGGAGTCCGGGTCAGCTACGACATGACGCGGCTCCAGCGGCTGCCGGGCGGTGCCCGGTACGTCGTCACCCTGAATCCGGGCGGGCTGATTGACCCCGAACGCGTCCTGGCCCGCATGGACTACGCGCACCCCGTCTACACGCCCGAGTCGGTGGCCGCGCAGCGGGCGCTGCCCCGCCTCAACACGCGCGTCACCGCGTTCGCGGGGGCGTACCACGGGTGGGGCTTCCACGAGGACGGCTGCCGGTCGGGCGTACAGGCCGCCGCGGCGCTGGGGGTGCGGTGGTGAGCCGGGTGGACGCGCCCACCGCGGCACAGCGGACGAGGCGCACGATCCTCCCGGGGCCGACGGCATCGGCGGCCGCAGCGGCGGCGGACCGGACGGTCGCGACGCCCCCGGCCCTCCCGCCCGTCGCCGTGCCGGCCCTGTACGACTGCGTCGTCTCCCACGCGCGGACGGCCCCCGTACGGCACTCCTTCCGCCACCTGACGTACATGTGGCTGGTGGACCTGGACGCGCTCCCCCGCCTCCCGTGGCCGCTGCGCCCGCTGGCCCGCTTCCGCGCCCGGGACCACTTCGCCTCCGCGCCGACCATCCGGGCCGGACTCGACGCGTACCTGGCCTCCCGGGGCGTGGACCTCGACGGCGGGCAGGTCCTGATGCTGGCCCACGCGCGGGTCCTCGGGTACGTCTTCAACCCGCTGACGCTGTACTGGTGCCACGACCGCGCCGGGGCCCTGGTCTGCGTCGTGGCCGAGGTCCACAACACGTACGGGCAGCGCCACTGCCACCTCCTGCGGACCGACGAATCCGGCCGGGCCGAGACGCCGAAGGAGCTGTACGTCTCGCCGTTCTTCCCCGTCGACGGCCACTACCGCATGCGCCTGCCGGAGCCGCGGGAGCGGCTGGAGATCTGCGTCCAGCTCGAGCGCGCCGGGCAGCGGCCCTTCACGGCGACCCTGCACGGCCGGCACCGCCCCGCCACCGCCCTCGCCCTGCTGCGCGCGGTGGCCCGGCGGCCCTGGTCCACGGCCGCCGTCTGGGCCGGGATCCGCCGCCACGGCATCCGCCTGCTGCTCCGCGGGCTGCCCGTACAGCCCCGACCCGACCGCGCGCCCCAGGAAGGCATCCTCCCGTGACCCTTTCCCTCCCCCGCAGCGCCGACACCGAGTCCGGCACGGAGCCCGTCACCGTCTGCGACGCGCAGGCGTGGCCGGACGTGGCGCGTCCGCCGGCGGCCCCGTTCGGGCACGCGGCCGTCGCCCGCGCACTGGTCCGCCGCGCCGTGACCGCCCTGCCCCTGCGCTGCCGCTTCGGCGCCGAACCGCCCTGCGGCAGCGGTCCCTCGCTGACCGTCCACGACCCGGACTCCTTCTTCCGCCGGATCGGGGCGCACGGGCTGATCGGCTTCGGCGAGTCCTACATGGCCGGCGAATGGGACAGCGACGACCTGACCGGCCTGCTGACCGTCCTCGCCGCGCACGTGGACGACCTCATGCCCGTCCCGGTGCGCAGGCTGCGCGGGGCGTGGGTGCAGCGCAGGCCCGAGGCGCAGCTGAACTCGCGGGCCGGGGCCCGGGAGAACATCCACCGCCACTACGACCTGTCGAACGAGCTGTTCGCGCTCTTCCTCGACGAGACGCTCTCGTACTCCTCCGCCGTGTTCACCTCCTTCCCCGCGCGCCTCGAGAGCCTTCCGGCCGCGCAGCACCGCAAGATCGACCGGCTGCTGGACCTCGCCGGCGTCGGCCGGGGCACCCGCCTGCTGGAGATCGGCACCGGCTGGGGCGAGCTCGCGCTGCGCGCCGCCGCCCGCGGGGCGCGCGTGACGACGGTGACCCTCTCCGCCGAGCAGCAGCACCTCGCCCGCCGCCGGATCGCGGCGGCGGGCCTGGCCGACCGGGTGGACGTGGAGCTGCGGGACTACCGTGACGTGGAGGGGCGCTACGACGCGGTGGTGAGCGTGGAGATGATCGAGGCGGTCGGCCGGGACTTCTGGCCGACGTACTTCGCGGCCCTGCGGGACGCGGTGGCGCCGGGCGGACGGATCGCCCTCCAGTCGATCACCATGGGGCACGAGCGGATGCTGCGCACCGCCGGTACGCACACCTGGATCAGCAAGTACGTCTTCCCTGGCGGCCTGATCCCCTCCCGCGAGGCCATCGAGGCACATGCGGCCGGGGCGGGGCTGCGGATCGTCTCCGACCAGGGGTACGGCGACCACTACGCGCAGACGCTGCGCCTGTGGCGG
This sequence comes from Streptomyces sp. NPDC001194, assembly GCF_042896985.1. NCBI lineage: Bacteria > Bacillati > Actinomycetota > Actinomycetes > Kitasatosporales > Streptomycetaceae > Streptomyces > Streptomyces sp. NPDC001194. Next base: position 107,676 of record NZ_JBIAXU010000012.1, read on the forward strand.
GAGCGGTTCGCGCAGCAGGAGCGGGCCGTGGCGGCGCTGGGCTTCGACGCGACGTTCCGGCGGATGTGGGAGTTCTACCTGTCCTACTCGGAAGCCGGGTTCCGGTCCCGCTACCTCGACGTCCGGCAGCTGCTCCTGACGGAGGACACCTCGCCGGGAGCGCGGCCGTGAACGCCGCCGCCCGCGAGGCCCTCGGGGGCGACCCGGCCGTCGCCCCCGTGGCGGCCGGCACCGTACTGCTCCGTACCAGCGGGTTCCTCAGGCTGCCGCCGAGGGGAGGCCGCGCATGAGGCGGCCGGCGGGTGCGCTGGCGCTGCACCGGGTCCCGCAGGATCCGACGGCGGCGGTGCTCCTGCTGCACGGAGGGCGGGCGCAGGGGCTCGAGGCGCCGCCGCGGCCGAACCTGCCGGGGCTGCGGATGCGCCCGTTCGCGCGGGCGATCTCGGGCTCGGGGGCGGCGCGGGGCGTGGTGGTGGCGGAGGTCCGCTACGAGCACCGGGGCTGGAACGGCAACCGCGCGGATCCGGTCCACGACGTGTGGCAGGCGCTGCGCGAGCTGTGCTGCGTGGCCGGTCCCCTGCCCGTGGTGCTGGTCGGGCACTCCATGGGAGGGCGGGCCGCGCTGCGGGCCGCCGCCGACCCGCTGGTCCGTGCGGTGGTGGGGCTGGCGCCGTGGTGCCCGCCGGGTGAACCGGTGATGCACCTGGGGGACACGGCCGTGGTGCTCCTGCACGACGAGGCCGATCGCGTCACCGACGCGCGGGGTTCGTGGGACTACGTACGGCGGGCCCGCGCCCGGGGCGCCCGGGCCGCCGGCATCTCGATGCCGTACGGAGGTCACACGATGCTCCGCCGGGCCCCGGACTGGCACCGGGCCGCGAGGGACACGACGCTTGGCCTCCTCGGCCTGGCCCCGCTCCCGGAAGCCCTGTTCACGGACCGGGTGCCGACCGCGCCGGGCCCGTCCCCGCGGCTTCCGGCGCGGGGCGGGTCGGCGGCCCGGTGACGCGGTGGCCGCGAGCGGACGGCGCTGCGGCCCTTCGCGCCGCCGTCCCCGGGGGCGCGAACGCGAGGAGGCCCACGCCCGGCCGGACCTCGGGGAACGCCCCGGCCCGCCCCCTCGGGGGGCGGGCCGGGTGCCATGGGGAGGACCCCCGTGGGGACTACTCGACCACCAGCGTGACCGGGATGTTGCCGCGAGTGGCCTTGGAGTAGGGGCAGACCTCGTGGGCCTGCTTGACCAGCAGCTCGCCCGTCTCGCCGGCGAGGGACTCGGGCAGCTCGACACGGAGGGTGACGGCCAGGCCGAAGCCCGTGTCGTCCTTGCCGATCGAGGTCTCCGCGGTGACCGACACCTCGCCGGTGTCGACCTTCGCCTGCCGTCCGACCAGGCCGAGGGCGCTGGCGAAGCAGGCGGCGTAGCCGGCGGCGAAGAGCTGCTCGGGGTTGGTGCCCTGGCCGTTGCCACCGAGCGCCGGGGGCATGGCGAGCGCGAGGTCGATCTGGCCGTCGGAGCTGACGGTGCGGCCTTCGCGGCCGTTGGCGGTGGCGACAGCGGTGTACAGCGCGTCCATCGGGGGTTCCTCTCACGGTGGTGACCGTCCAGCCGGTGTTCGGCTGACCTCCAGAAGTAGAGCACACAATTCAGTTGTGCACAACTAAATGACTCGCAAGCCTTGCCCGGGTACACTCGGGTCCATGAGCGAGCAGCCCGCCCCCACCCTCCGCGAAGAGGACTTCCTCCGTCTGGACGGCCAGATCTGCTTCGCGCTCAACTCGGCGAGCAGGGCTTTCAACGGCCTCTACCGCGTCGTCCTCAAGGACCTCGGCCTGACCTACCCCCAGTACCTGGTGATGCTGGTGCTGTGGGAGCACGGCACCACGCCCGTCAAGGAGATCGGAACCCACCTCCGCCTCGACTCGGGCACGCTGTCGCCGCTGATCAAGCGCCTCGAGGTGGCCGGGCTGGTCCACCGGGAGCGCAGCGCCGAGGACGAGCGCTCGGTCCACGTCGGCCTCACCGATGCCGGTACGGCGCTGCGCGCCCGCGCCGTGGAGGTGCCGCGCCGGATCGCGGCCGCGACGGGCTTCGAGCTCGCCGAGATCCGGGACCTCCAGACCCGCCTGCACCGCCTCACCACGGCCCTCGACGCCGCGGTGCCGCAGGCCTGACCGGTCCCCGACCCGCCATCCTGGCGGAAGCGGGCGAAACGCTTCCGGGAGGACGGCGAGCCTCCCGCCCTCGTCCGCGAGGGAGGGGCGGCTGCGGCATGGAGGACATCGCGACCGCCGCGGCCGCCTCCTCATCGGGGCGACGGCGACCGATGCCCGGGGGCAGGCCCGGGCGGGCGCCGGACGGCCACACCCGCGCCACCGCCCAGGACACCCCTAGGGGGTGTCTTGGCGAGCCCGGCGTGATCGGCAAGACACCCCCTAGGCTCGGGACCATGGTGCACGTACTCGGCAGCCGCGTCCTGCTCACCCCCGCCGACCCGGAACGCTCGCGCGCCTTCTACGGCGGCACCCTGGGGCTGGCCGTACACCGGGAGTTCGGCACCGGGCCGGACCGGGGCACGGTCTACTTCCTGGGCGGCGGCTTCCTCGAGGTCTCGGGACGCGCCGAGGCCCCGCCCGCCCCCGGGCTCCGGCTGTGGCTCCAAGTCGCCGACGCGCAGGCGGCGTACGAGGAGCTGCTGGCCCGGGGTGCCGAGGTGCTGCGGCCGCCCGTGCGGGAGCCCTGGGGGCTGATCGAGATGTGGATCGCCGATCCGGACGGGGTGCGGATCGCCCTCGTGGAGGTCCCTGCGGACCACCCGCTGAGGTTCCGCCCCGGGACCGACTGAACCCCGCTCCCCCTTCCGGCCGGACCCGCATGTCCGGTACGCCGTACGGGTTGTTCACCATCCGCGGGCGCCGAGCCCGTCCACCCATCGGGGGGACATCGGGCGCACCCCCTGGACACCGCGTCAACCCCGACCGGCCGCGCGGCCGGTACGGGAGCGGGCACGCAGTACGCGCATAGCAGAGATGAATATGCCGTGGAGGCTTTTTGTAAAGATCAACTCAGTGTGCTGGATTGATCACCGACAGTGCTCCCGGCTGCGCGGAAGGACACCGAATGCGCACGGTTCGCGAATCAATCCTGGACGTTCTACGAGCACGTGGTGTCACCACGGTCTTCGGCAACCCCGGCTCGACCGAGCTGCCGATGCTCAAGCGGTTCCCCGAGGACTTCCGGTACGTGCTCGGCCTCCAGGAGGCGGTCGTCGTCGGCATGGCCGACGGCTTCGCCCTCGCCTCCAGAACCACCTCCCTGGTCAACCTGCACACCGGGCCCGGCACGGGCAACGCGATGGGCGCCATCCTGAACGCCCGCGCGAACCGCACCCCGATGGTCGTCACCGCGGGCCAGCAGGTGCGCGCCATGCTCACCATGGAGGCCCTGCTCTCCAACCCGCAGGCCACACTGCTCCCCCAGCCCGCCGTCAAGTGGGCGTACGAGCCCCCGCGCCCCGCCGATGTCCCGGCGGCGCTGGCCCGCGCCGTGCAGATCGCCGAAACCCCGCCGCACGGGCCGGTGTTCCTCTCCCTCCCGATGGACGACTTCGACGCGGAGCTCACCGAGCAGGAGGATCGGGCCGGCCAGGCCGCCGCCGCCCGCCGGATCACGCACGCCGCCGCACCCGACGCCGCCACGGTCGCGGCGCTCGCCGACCGGATCTCCCGCGCCCGCTCCGCCGTCCTCGTCGTCGGGGACGACGTCGACGCCTCCGGCGCCTGGGACGCCGTCCTCGCACTCGCCGAGCGCACCGGACTGCCCGTCTGGGCCGCGCCCGTCTCCGCCCGCGTGTCCTTCCCGCGCAGCCACCCGCAGTTCCGCGGGGATCTCGCCCCGGCGATCGGGCCTCTCGGCCGACAGCTCGAGGGACACGACCTCGTCGTCGTGGTCGGCGCGCCCGTGTTCCGCTACTACCCCTACGTCCCCGGGGCCCACCTGCCCGAGGGCACCGAGCTCGTGCTCCTGACCCGGGACGCCGAGGAGGCCGCCCGGGCCCCCGTCGGGGACGCGGTCGTCGCGGATCCGGCCCTGGCCGTACGGGCCCTCACGGAGCTGCTCCCGGCCGCCGGTGCGCCCGCAGCGGCGGCGCACGAGCAGGTGCGCTTCCCCGAGGCGGCCGAGGGGACCCTCACTCCGCTCGCCGCCCTGACGGCCATCGCGCAGGGCGCCCCCGAGAACACCCTCTGGGTCAACGAATCACCCTCCAACGTGCCGCAGTTCCACGAGGCCACCCGCATCAGCACCCCCGACTCCTACCTGTTCTCCGCGGGCGGCGGACTCGGCTTCGGGGCCGCCGCGGCCGTCGGCGCGCAGCTCGGCGCGCCCCACCGCCCCGTGATCTGCGTGATCGGCGACGGCTCCGTCCACTACGCCGTGCAGGCCCTGTGGACCGCGGCCGCGTACAAGGTCCCGGTCACGTTCGTCGTCCTCAGCAACGCGAAGTACGCGATCCTCCACTGGTTCGCGCAGCTCGAGCACGCCCAGGGCGCCCCCGGCCTGGACATCCCCGGCATCGACGTCACGGCCGTCGCCGACGGCTACGGGGTGCGCACCCACCGGGCCCAGGGCGCGGGCGAACTCACCAAGCTCGTACGGGACGCGGCCGCCCAGCAGGACGGGCCGGTGCTGATCGACGTGCCCGTGACCACCGAGCTCCCCTCCCTCTGAAGCCCGGCCGCCGCGCCGCCCGGACACCAGCCTCCCCCCACCACTGTCAGAAGGCCCTCATGTCCCCCGAAACCCCACTCCTGTCGCGCCTGCGCACCCTCCTCACCGACCACGCCGACGTCCTGCACACCGACCCGGAGACCCTCGCCGCGCACGCCCGCGACGCCGCGCCGTTCTCCGAGGCCGGCACCCCGGCCGTCGTCGCCTTCCCGCGCACGGCCGAGCAGGTCCGGCACATCATGCGCACCGCGTACGAACTCGGCGTCCCGGTCGTCCCGCAGGGTGCCCGCACCGGCCTCGCGGGCGCCGCGAACGCGATCGACGGCTGCGTCGTCCTGAGCACCGCCCGGATGGACCGCATCCTGGAGATCGACCCCGCCAACCGGCTCGTGCGCTGCGAGCCCGGTGTGGTCACCAAGCGGCTGAACGACGCCGTCGCCGAGCACGGCCTCTCCTACCCGCCCGACCCCGCCTCCTGGGAGCACTGCACCATCGGCGGGAACATCGCGACCGGCGCGGGCGGCATCTGCTGCGTCAAGTACGGGGTCACCGCCGACTACGTCCGCGGGCTGGACCTCGTCCTCGCCGACGGCCGCCGGATGCGCACCGGCCGGGACACGGCGAAGGGGGTCGCCGGCTACGACCTGACACGGCTGCTCGTCGGCTCCGAGGGCACCCTGGCCGTCATCGTCGGCGCCACGCTCGGGCTGTGCCCCGTACGGCCGCCCGCGCTGGCCATGCTGGCGCAGTTCCCGACCCTGACCGCGGCCGGGGACGCAGTCGCCGCGATCACCGCGGCCGGCCACGTCCCGTCCGCACTCGAACTCCTCGACCGGGCCACCTCCCAGGCCGTCGCCGACCACGGGCACCCGATGTTGGCCCCGGGGGCCGCGGCCACGCTCATCATCGAGAGCGACACGGCCGAGCCCGCCCGCGACCTGGCGTCGATGGCCCTCCTGTGCAAGGAGGCGGGGTCCCGGAACGTGGTGACCGCCTCCGGCTCCGAGGAGTCCCGGCAGGTCATCGAGGCACGGCGGCTGGTCACCCCGGCCCTGGGCGCGTTCGCCGCGACCCTCGGCGGCCGGCCGACGGCCTTCATCGAGGACGTGGCCGTGCCCCGCTCCGAACTGGCCAAGTTCATGGGCACGATCGAGGAGATCGCCGCACGGAACCGGCTGCGGATCTTCACCCTCGGCCATGCGGGGGACGGCAATCTGCACCCGACCGTCGTCTTCGACGAATCGGACGCGGACGAGTTCCGCCGCGCCCGGACCGCGTACGACGACATCATGGCCGCGGGCCTGGCCCTCGGCGGCACCAGCACCGGGGAGCACGGCATCGGCACCCTCAAGCGCGAGTGGCTGACCCGCGAGCTCGACCCGGTGAGCCTGGAACTCCAGCGCGGGCTCAAGCGCCTCTTCGACCCGAAGAACCTGCTCAACCCCGGCAAGGTCGTGGAGGCATGACCGAGGCCACGGCCCGCTCCGGGCCCGCCGACGAGAGCGCCGCCGAGACCGCCCGGGCCGCGGACCGGACCGCGGACGCGGCCCCGCTCCCCGTACCCCGGCCCGCCCGGGCCGGGCGCGCCGAGACCGTCCGCTTCGCCGCCACCCACACGCTGCCCGCGTTCGTCCGCGGGGCCTTCCACCTGCGGCCCCGGGTGGTGGCGGCGTACGCGGCCCTCGGCCAGCAGGGCTGGTCGGCCGCGACGCTGCGGGCCATGCGCGCCCGGCACGGCGGGGCGCCGGTGGAGGTGCGCGGCCTGTCCGGGCCGCTGCTGGTCCTGCTCGACCACGCGGACGTACGGCGGTTCTACGAACTGCCCGTGCGCACCCTCGCCATGGACGCGCCCGACAAGTACAAGGGGCTGTCGCTGCTGGAGCCCACGGGCGTCATCTGCTCCCACGGCGACACGCGCGAGGAACGCCGCCGCGTCAACGACGAGGTGCTCGCGGCCGACCGGCCCGTCCACCCCTCGTGCGAAGAGTTCCGGGCCCTCGTCGCACAGGAGGCGACCGCCCTGGTCCAGGGCTCCGAGCTGGACTTCCCGCTGCTGCGGCGCACGGTGGCCCGGCTCGGGCGCCGGATGGTCCTCGGCGACGCGGCCGCGGACGACGAGGAGCTCGCCCGGTGGCTGCTCGTGATCCGCGAGGAGGCCAACTGGATGCGGATGCGCAAGGGCCGGGCCGCGGCCGCCGAGGCGCTCTACCGCAAGGCCGCCGCCCGCGTCGAGGAGTACGCCGCCCGGGCCGAGCCGTACACCCTGGCCGCGCTCGCCCACGGCCATCCGGCCGCCGCGGGACCGGACGCCGCCGCGCTGGACGCGGTGGGCCAGGCCCACCACTGGCTGCTCGCCCTCGACACCGTCGGCCCGACCGTCGCCCGCACCCTGCTGCTGCTCGGCGCGCATCCGGCCGAGCAGGAGGCGCTGCGGGGCGAGGTGGAGGGCGGGGGTGCGGAGCTGCCCCGGCTGCGGGCCTGCGTGGAGGAGACCCTGCGGCTGTTCCCGATCGTGCCGGACCTCGTACGGGTCACCCGGGCCGAGACCGAGTGGCGCGGGGTGCACTACCCGGCGGGGACGGCGGTGCTGGTGCCCGCCCTGTTCCATCAGCGGGATCCGCAACACGTGCCGGCGGCCCACCAGTTCGTGCCCGCCCGGTGGCTGCGGCCCGGGGCGGCGCAGGACATCCGGATGGCTCCGTTCAGCCACGGCGGCGGGCGCTGCCCGGGTGAGCACCTGGGCGTGCTGACGGCCTCGCTGCTGACCGCGGCGGTGCTGCGGGGCCACCGGGTCACCGGCGGCGGGCCCGCGGTGGACCCGTGCCGTCCGCTGCCCGGCCTCCTCGCCTCGGCCGGCATCCGGCTCACCCTCGCCCCGCGCTGAGCACGTGCGGCGGCGCGGGGCCGGCCGGCCGCCGGGCCCGCGCCGCACGTCCGTCCGGTCGACCGGCCGCACATCCGGCCGGCCACCCACCCCACCACGCCCCGGAGGGCACCTGCATGACCGATGCCACCAGCGCCGTCGCCGGGCACGAACCGGAGATCGGCTCCCTGCACCACCTGTGCCGCGTCCTCGCGGAGGCCGCCGAAGCCGTGGGAGAGGCCTCCCGGTACGCCTCCGAACTGGCCCTCGGCACCCGGCTCCCGCGCGCCGGCGGCGGCGCCGCCTGGCGCACCCTGCTGCGGACGATCACCGACCCCGAGGGACTGGGCTGGGCGCCGCGCGGCCGCGGCCTGGCCCGGGTCGGCCGGCTCGCCGGGGTGTTCACCAGCCGGGAGAGCCTCGCGGTCAGTCTGGCGGTGACGGGCCTGAAGGCCCGCATCCGGGCCGCCGCCGTCACCCACCCCGAACTGCTCGCCGACCCGGACACCGCACGCGTGCTGCGGGCCGTCCGGGAGGACCGGCAGCGGGAGGCGGTCCGCGTCTTCCGCTCGATCCTCGCCGCCCGGGGCGCCGAGCGGACCTTCGCCCTGCTGGCCCCCGCGTTCGCCGACGTCCTGGCCTGGAACGCCCTCACCGACGAGAACCCGCTCAACGACGGGGCGGGCTGGGAGATCGCCACCGGCCGCACCCTGACCGGCACCGAGCCGATCCTCGGCGTCAGCGCCCGGGTCTGGGCCTTCCTCGACCGCGGACCGGGCCGGGCCGAACCGCTCGTCCCGTCCCCCGCGCTCGCCGGGCGCCTCGACACCTCGGGCACCATCGCCGGGTACGTCCGCAACATCGGCGCCGTGGGCACCGACGGAACGCTGCTGGTCCAGCAGGTCGTGGGACCCGACGGAGTGCAGCGGTACGTGGTCCACCTGGCCGGCATGTCCGGGGTCAGCGACAAGAGCCCCCAGGACCTGCTGGGCGCCGTCCACGCCGTCGCGCGGCCGGCCACCCCGTACTCCAGGGCCGTCGCCAAGGCGCTGCGCGTGCTGATCCCCTCGGGCTGCGAACTGGCCCTGGTGGGCCACAGCCTGGGCGGGATCACCGCCATGAACCTGGCCGCGGACCGGGACTTCTGCGGGATCCACCAGGTCACGCACGTCGTCGCGATCGGCTCCCCCGTCGACGGCAAACGCCCGGCCGATCCCCGGACGCGGGTGTACTCGCTGGTCAACGAGCACGACGTGGTGCCCGGCCTGGAGGGCCGCTCCTCGGTCTCCGCGTACGCGCTGCCCGAACAGTTCACCGAGTTCACCTGGACCGACGACACGCACGCCTTTCCGCTGTGCCACGCGGCGGAGCGGTACGCGCACAACCTCGAACACGAGGTGCCCGAGGCGAGCGCACACGTCGACGCCGCCCTCGCGCCCTTCCGGGGCCGGGTGACCGACGCGCGCTTCTTCCGTCTGTACGACCGCTGACCGCGGACCGCCGCCCTCCCGCCCCTTCCCCCTGTTCCGCCGACCGCTGAGGAACGCCATGACCGACACCGCCTCCACCGAGCCGAGCACCGCCGCGAACGAAGGGACCCGGGCGGCCCCGGCCCTCCCCGCGCAGGCCGACCACCCCGGCCAGGCCCCCTCGTACGGCCCGCCCGGGCTCCTCGAACGCCTCGGCTCGGCCGCCTTCGCCCGCGTCAACCGCACGCGCGAATGGCACGAACTGCCGCTCCCCCTCGGGCTGCTGAACCTCCGGGTGCTCCGCGACGACCTGCGCCGCAAGAACCTGTACGACACGTACGGCGCGGGCGGCGAGCGCCTGCGGCGTCCCACCCGCGTCCTCGCGCCCTTCCGCTCGTACGACGGCTCGGGCTACGACCCGTACGACGAGGACATGGGCCGGGTCGGCACCCGGCTCGACCGCAACGCCCCGCTGCACCTGGTCTTCCCGGACTCCGAAGAGGAGCTGATGTCGCCGAGCCCGCGCGAGATCAGCAGGCAGCTGCTGGCCCGCAAGGGGTTCGTGCCCGCGCCCACCCTCAACCTGCTGGCCGCCGCCTGGATCCAGTTCGAGAACCACGGCTGGGCCAATCACGGCGACAACGAAGAAGCCGAGCCGTTCACCGTCCCGCTCGCCGAGGACGACGACTGGGCCGAGCGGGGCGGCAGCTGCCCGATGCGCGTGAACCGCACCCGCCCCGACCCGGTCGCGCACACCGCGGCGGACGTGCCCCCCACGTACGAGAACACCGTCACGCACTGGTGGGACGGTTCGCAGATCTACGGGTCCGACGAGGCCCGCTGCCGGGCGCTGCGCACGGGCGAGCACGGGCGGCTGATCGTCGAGGACGGACGGCTTCCGGCCGACCCGCGGCCCGGGAGGTCCTGCCTGGACTGGACGGGCATGAACAGCGACTACTGGGCCGGCCTGTCGCTGCTGCACACGCTCTTCGCCAAGGAGCACAACGCGATCTGCGACTACCTGCGCGCCCACTACCCGACCTGGGGCGACGAGCGGCTCTTCCACACCGCGCGGCTGGTCAACACCGCGCTGATGGCGAAGATCCACACGGTGGAGTGGACGCCGGGCATCCTCGACACCCCGGTGCTGCGCCGCGCGATGGACGCCAACTGGTACGGGGTGCTGCCGCGCTGGGTCAGCCGGACGTACGGGCGCGTCGGCAGGGGCGAGATGCTCAGCGGGATCCTCGGTTCCCCGACGGACCACCACGCCGCGCCGTTCTCGATGACGGAGGAGTTCGTCTCCGCGTACCGGCTGCACCCCCTGATCCCCGACGAGCTGGCCGTGCGGGACCACCGCGGGGGCGCCGTGCGCGCGCGGATCGGCTTCGAGGACATGCAGGGCGCGACCACCCGTACGGCGGTGGACGCGTACGGCATGAGCGACCTCTTCTACAGCTTCGGCACGGCCCATCCCGGGGCCCTCGTGCTGCACAACCACCCGGACGCGCTGCGCAATCTGGCCCGGCTCACCGGCGAGCACACCGACCTGGGGACGGTCGACGTCCTGCGCGACCGCGAGCGCGGGGTCCCCCGCTACAACGCCTACCGGCAGATGCTGCGCAAGCGCCCGGTCAGCTCCTTCGAGGAACTGACCGGCGGGCACCCGGGTGACACTCCGCTGCTGAAGGAGCTGTACGAGGGGCGCCTCGACCGGGTGGACACGCTGGTCGGCAATCTCGCCGAGCCGCGGCCGGCCGGGTTCGGCTTCAGCGACTCGCTGTTCCGGATCTTCATCCTGATGGCGAGCAGGCGGCTGAAGAGCGACCGGTTCTTCACCACCGACTACCGGCCGGAGGTGTACACGGCCGAGGGCCTGGAGTGGGTTGACCGGGGCGGCATGGTCTCCGTCCTGCTGCGCCACCACCCCGAACTGGCCCCGGCCCTGGACGGCGTGACCAATGCCTTCGCCCCGTGGCGGGCGCTGTGACGGCCGTTCCCGCGCCGCGTACGGGGCGGCAGGTGCGGCGGTACGAGCCCGCGGAGGGGCTGCGGGCGCACTCCGCGGCGCTGCTGCGGCAGGCGGAACTGCTGCGGGCGGGAGCCGCGGCGCTGGACTGGAGGGGGCCGCAGGCCGAGGCCTTCCGGTGGCGGGTCGAGGCCCTGGCCGACCGCTGCGCGAAGGCGGCGGACGGCCTGGCCCGCTGCGCGGCGCAGCTGGACGCGGCCGTGCGCCCGCGCTGACGGCGGGGCCCGGATCCGCCCGCGGGCCGGGCCCTCGTGCTCCTCACCGCTCGCGCGCCTCGTCCACCACCCGGCGCACTGCGTCCGCGACCAGCCGGGGCCGCTCGACGGCGATGCCGTGGCCGCTGCCGGTGTCGGTCACGTGCCGGGCGTGGAGGGCGCGCGCGAGGTCGTCCTGGGCGGCGAGCCAGGCCGGCCAGGTCGATCCGCTGTCGCCGACCGCGAGGTCCCACGGTTCGTCGGAGGTCAGCACGGCGGCGGGCAGGGGGTGCGGCATCGGGGGCGCGCCGCGGATCTCCGCCACGGAGGCCTCGTAGTCGGGCACTTCGAGGCCCTTGCCGCGGTCCGTCGTCTCGATCTTGCGCATCCAGTCCGACCACTGGGCCGGTGTCAGGGTGTCGCGCAGGTACGGGGACGCGCCGTCGACGGTGACGAGCCCGGACACCCGGTGGAAGTCGGTGCGCGCGAAGAGCTCGGCGATCATCGCCCCCCAGGAGGCGCCGACGAGTACGAACGGCCCGCGCTCGCCGGCGGCGGACAGCGCCGCCCGCAGGTCCCGCACCCCCTCCCGCGCCGTGGTGGGCTGGGACACCGGGGTCGAGGAGGCCGGCGTTCCGTCGGCCCGGGTGGTCCCCGGGCGGTCGTAGGCGCAGACCCGCGTGAAGGAGGCGACCGTCGGAAGCACCGCCTCCGGACTGGTTTTCAAGCCGGTCGCGGGGGCGGCGGGGTCCACGACATGGGTCCATTCGTCCCCGGCCCCGCCCGCCCCGGAGACGAGCACGACGGTCGGCGACCCCGTTCCCCGGCACTCCAGCCGGATGTGGCGGCCGCCGCCCACGGGCACCGGGCGGGAGGGATCCGGGGAGGCGCCTCCCTGGGCCACGGTCGCCACTTCAGCGGCCGCCGGCGCGGCCGTGGCAGTGGTCGCGGCCGGGCCGCCGCCCGCGGCGAGCACGAGGGCCGCCGCGACGGTGACCGCACCGGCCGGGAACCGGCCTCCTCCGGACACCCGCCCAGTGTCACACCCCGCCGTGACCGGGGCGATCGGGCCCGGCCGCGGAGATCGCCTCGGCGACGAGGCGCCGCAGGTGGTCGTCTGCCAGGGCGTAGACCACGCGGCGGCCCTCCTTGCGGGTGGTCACCAGTCCCGACATCCGCAGCCGGGCGAGGTGCTGGCTGACGGCCGGCCGGGCGGCTCCGACCGCCGCGACCAGGGTGGCGACATCGGCTTCTTCCGAGGCCAGGGCGTGCAGGAGGGCGAGGCGGGTGCGGTCGGCCAGCAGGCCCAGGATCGCGGCCGCGGCCTCGAAGGCCTGGGGGCCGGGCTCTTGCGGGTGCGAACCCTGCGCAGGTGATAGGTGCATGCGTGCGCTCATACGCACACAATAGGCAGGTGGACGCTCGCGTCCACCCCTCCCCTGTCGTCCTCGTCGAAAGCGGGCACGCTGTGAGCCACCACCACGAGCACCACGACGGGCACGACGACGGGCACGACGACGGGCTGCTCCGGGGGCGGCTGCGACCCCGGCTTCCGCAGCGGCTCGGCCGTGTGGCGCACGCCTTCACCCCGCACGGCCACGAGCCGGCGGCCAAGGTCGACCCGGCGATGGAGACCTCCCGGCAGGGCATGCGCACGCTGTGGATGTCCCTGGGCGTCCTGGGCCTCACCACGGCGGTCCAGGCCGGCGTCGTCGCGCTCTCCGGGTCGGTGGCCCTGCTCGGCGACACCGTCCACAACGCCGCCGACGCGCTGACCGCCGTCCCCCTCGGCATCGCGTTCCTCCTCGGGCGGCGCGCGGCCGACAGCCGCTACACGTACGGCTACGGCCGCGCCGAGGACCTGGCCGGCATCGTGGTCGTGCTGACCATCGCGGCCTCCTGCGCCCTCGCCGCGTACCAGGCCGTGGACCGGCTCCTGCACCCCCGCGAGATCGGCCAGCTCTGGGCGGTCGCGGGCGCCGCGGTGGTCGGCTTCCTCGGCAACGAGTGGGTGGCCCGGCAGCGGATCCGCACCGGCCGCCGCATCGGCTCCGCGGCGCTCGTCGCCGACGGACTGCACGCCCGCACGGACGGGTTCACCTCCCTCGCCGTCCTCCTGGGCGCGGGCGGCGCCGCGCTCGGCTGGAAGAGCGCCGACCCGATCGTCGGCCTGCTCATCACCGCGGCCATCCTCGTGGTGGTGCGCGACGCCGCCCGCGAGGTCTGCCGGCGGCTCATGGACTCGGTCGACCCGGCCCTGGTCGACGCCGCACGCGGAGCGCTGCTCGGCGTGCCCGGCGTACGGGCCACCGGACAGGTCCGCATGCGGTGGATCGGGCACGCTCTGCGGGCCGAAGCGGACATCGTCGTCGACGCGCACCTCACGGTGGTGCAGGCGCACGCCCTGGCCGTCGAGGCCGAACACGCCCTGATCCACGCCGTCCCCCGGCTGACCGCGGCCACCGTGCACATCGACCACACCGCCGGCCACGAGGACCCGCACGCCGCCCTGGCCCACCACGCCGGCCGGCCGGGCTGACGGCGGGCGGGAGGCGGACCGACGGCGGGCCGACGGCGGGCCGACGGCGGGCCGGCGGCGGCCGGAGACGGAATCCTGGCGGGCCCTTGATGCCGGAGCCGGAAGCGCGTCAACGGCGTGTATGGAGTGGGCCGTTTCCCGTCAAGGTGGCGTCAGGGACCGGCGCGGGAAGGCCGCGCACGGGGATAGCTTCGCAGTCGCGCCCCGCACTGCCTCCCCGCATTCGGGGCGCCACCAGTCGCCTCTTGCGGTTCCTCAGGGAGGGCCCCATGTGTCTGTTCCGGTACGAAGACGATCCCGAGCCCGAGGAACGGGTCCCGGCCGGACTCCTGTACGTGCCCGTCCGGCCGGGAAGGGGCGCGGAGACGGTGATCCGCCTGTTCCGCACTCCGCTGGGCGCCCGTACGGCCGTCGGCTTCACGCGCACGGACCTGCTGGCCGCCACCCTCGGTGAGGGCCAGCCCTGCATCCGCCTGTCGGAGTCCGTGCTGCGGGAGCTGTGCGCGCCGCTCGGCGCGGATCTGATCACCGTCGACCCGACGCTGTCGGCTCCGGCGGCGGCTCCGGCCCCTCCTGCCGCCGCGGCGGCTCCGTACCGACCGGGCCGGCTCCCGGCCCAGGCCGCCTGAGGGGAGGAGTCCCATGACCACCGTCACCCTGTCCGAGATCGCCGCGGACTCCGCGGACGAGCTGTCCGTCTGGCCCGCCTCGACCACCCGGCTGCCGCACGGGGGCCTCGCCGTCGGCGGGGTCCCGCTGACCGAGATCGCCGACCGCTTCGACACCCCGGCGTACGTGCTGGACGAGGGCGAGGTACGAGCGCGCTGCCGCACCTACCGCGACGCCTTCCCCGACGCCGAAGTGCTCTACGCCGCCAAGGCGTTCCTCTCCCGTGCCATGGTCCACTGGGTCGCCGAGGAGGGCCTCGGGCTCGACGTCTGCTCGGCGGGCGAACTCGAACTCGCCGTCACCGCCGGATTCCCGCCGGAGCGGATCCTCCTGCACGGGAACGCCAAGTCGCCCCGCGACATCGAGACCGCCCTGCGGCTCGGCGTGGGCCGGATCGTCATCGACAGCCCGTCCGAGATCGCCCGCCTCGCCGCGGCCGTCGGCCCGGGCGGACACCAGAAGGTCCTGGTCCGCGTCGTCCCCGGCATCTCGGCCGGCGGCCACGAGAAGATCCGTACCGGTACCGACGGCCAGAAGTTCGGACTGTCCCTCACGGACGGCTCCGCGCAGCACGCCGTCACCCGTCTGCTCGGCCAGCCGCAGCTCGAACTCGTGGGCCTGCACTGCCACATCGGCTCCCAGATCACGGACGTGAAGCCGTACCTGACGGCGGTGCGCCGCGTGGTCGGCCTGATGGCCCGTATCCGCGACGCGCACGGCGTCACGCTCCCCGAGCTCGACATGGGCGGCGGCCACGGCATCGCGTACTGCCCGGGCGAACCCGCGCTCGACCTCACGGCCCTGGCCGGCCGGCTGCGCGCCGAGCTCGTGGAGAGCTGCGCCGGGGCGGGGCTGCCCGTGCCCCGGCTCGCCATCGAGCCGGGCCGGGCGATCGCCGGTCCGGCGGGCGTGGCCCTGTACCGGGTGCTCGCCGTGAAGCGCACCGGAGAGCGGGTGTTCGTGGCCGTGGACGGCGGGATGAGCGACAACCCCCGGCCCGCGCTGTACGGGGTGCGGTACGCGCCCCGCCTGATCGGCCGCCATTCCACCGCCGGGTCCTGTACGGCCACGGTCGTCGGCCGGCACTGCGAGGCCGGGGACGTCCTCGCCGCCGACGTCGAACTCCCCGGCGACGTCCATCCCGGAGACCTCCTGGCCGTGCCGGTGGCGGGCGCCTACCAGCTGTCCATGGCCTCCGGCTACAACATGGTCGGCCGCCCCCCGGTCGTCGCCGTGGACCACGGCGCGGCCCGGCTCCTCGTGCGCCGCGAGACCCTGGACGACTTCCGCCGCCGCGACATCGGCGACTGAGGTCCGCCGGGGGTACCGACCGGCCCGCCGGCCGGCCGGTGCCCCCGGCCCTCGCGGCCCTCGCGCCCCCTTCACCGGCCCGATCGCCGGGAGCGGGCGTCCGGGCCACCATGGGGGGGGAGGTCCGTACCCACGGGGAGCCCGCCCGGGAGGCGCCGATGGTGCACAGCGATGGAGCGGCCGCGGACGTCCTGGTGGCGGGTGCCGGCCCGGTCGGTCTGACGGCCGCCGCCGAGCTGCGGCGGCGCGGGATCTCCTGCCGGATCGTCGACCGGCTCCCGGCGCGGCTGCCGTACGCCAAGGCCGTGGGGATCCAGCCGCGGACCCTGGAGATCTGGGACCACATGGGCTTCGTCCGGGCCGCGCTGGAGGCGGCCGTCCCGATGCGCGGCCAGCTGACGTACGTGAACGGCGTGGAGCAGCCCCGGCTGGACCTGGTGCTGCCGCCCGAGGTGCCGTACCGCTTCGCCGCGCTGCCGCAGTACGAGACCGAGCGGATCATCGAGGAGTTCCTGGAGGGGTTCGGGACGCGCATCGAGCGGGGCACCGAGCTGGTGTCCTTCGTCCAGGACGCCGAGGGGGTGACCAGCCGGCTCACGACTCCCGCCGGGGAGGAGGAAGTCCGCACCCGGTTCCTGGTGGGCTGCGACGGCGCGCACAGCATCGTCCGCAAGGGGCTCGGCCTGGCCTTCGGGGGAGGCGCCTTCCCCGAGGAGTACATGCTCGCCGACGTGGAGGTCGACTGGGACCTGCCGTACGCGTACGGGGTGCGGGCGATGCACCACGACGCCCGGGGCGCCGTCGACGACGTGCTGGTGTGCATCCCTTTGCCGGGCGACCGCCGCTACCGGGTGTCGATGATGGTGCCGCCCGAGCTCTCCGCCGCTCCCCCGCCGGGCGGTGACACCGTCCTGCACGGCCTGGAGGGCGGCCGGGCACCCGAACTCGGGCACGTCCAGGCGGTGCTGGACCGCCTTGCCCCGCAGCCCACGACGGCGTCGGCCATGCGCTGGTCCTCGGTGTTCCGGATCAGCCACCGGCTGGTGGACCGGTACGGGGAGGGGCGCGTCTTCGTGGCCGGGGACGCGGCGCACATCCACCCGCCGACCGGGGCGCAGGGCATGAACACCGGGATCCAGGACGCCTGGAACCTGGCCTGGAAGCTGGCGCTGGCCGTGCGGGGCGCCGGGGCTCCCGGGCTGCTCGCGAGCTACGACGCCGAGCGCCGGCCGGTGGGCGAGGAGGTCGTGGGCCGTACGGTCCGACAGGCCGCCGAGGGCGTCCAGGCCGATCCGGAGGACGCGGACACGCTGATGATGCGCCAGGCCCAGCTGCTGGTCGGCTACCGCGGCAGCCCCCTCGTACGGGCGGCGGGGCCCGAGGACTCCGACGGGCCCGGGCCGCTGCCCGGGGACCGGGCGCCCGACTGCGGCGGGCTCTCCGGGCACATCGCGGCGTATCCGATGCGGCTGTACGACCTGCTGCGCGGCCGCGAGCACATGCTGCTGCTGTACGGGCCCGGCCCGGCGCTGGACGGCCTCGCCGAGCTCACCTCCGCGGTACGGGGCTCCGCGACGGGCCGGGTCGGGGTGTGCGCGATCCTCGCCGAGGCCGAGCCCGGGGCGGCGGCCGACCGGGGTTCGGGGCTGCCCGTGTACCGGGACGGCCGGGGCGAGTTCGCCCGGACGTACGGGGTGCGGGAACCGGCGGCCTTCGTGGTCCGGCCGGACGGCTACCTCGGCGCCAGGCTGTGCCCGCCGACCGTCTCGGGGCTGGCGGCCCACTTCTCGCAGGTGTTCGGGAGCTGAGCGGGCTTCCCGGATCCCCCGGCCGCCGCCTCGGCCACCGTTCCCCCGGCGACCGTTCCCTCGGCCGCCGCCTCACCGGCCGCCGTCTCACCGGCTCCCGTGAACCCCTTGGCGAGCAGCCGGATCGCCAGACCCACCTCCCAGGCGAACACCGGGAGCGCGGCGAGCGTTCCGGCGTCCGAGACCTGCTCGTACAGGCCGAACAGGACGGCGGTCGCCGAGGCGCAGATCAGCGCGCCGCCGACGAGCCCGAGCGCGGCGAGGGGCCGCGGGACGAGCCGTGAGCGGTACATCAGGCAGGCCAGCACGAGGGTGTTCGCGCCGAGGACGAAGTTGGGCCCGAGGAGGAACGTCCGGTCGTGGATGGCCACGAGGGCGTCGGCGGCCGTGACGAGCGAGGCGGCGTCGCCGCCCGGCGCTCCCGCGGATTCCCGGCGCAGCGTCACCACCGACAGCACGCTGATGATGCCCACGACGATGACGGCGGCTTCCAGCAGCCGCCCGCAGACGTAGCCGAGCGCGGCGCCCTCGTTCTGCCTCTTCACCACCGGGTACAGGGCGACGCCGGTGCCGATGACGGCCAGCGCGAGGACGAGCTCGCACAGTGCCCCGAGGAACACCCGGGTGTCGGCGCCGGGGCCCAGGACGTAGCCGGCGTCGTGCAGTACGGGGCCGTACAGCACGAGTCCGCCGATCGCGGCGACCTCGGTGACGAGGAACAACACCCCTGTGACGACCGCGGTCTTTCGGGTCGAACCCATGCGGAACCACTCCCTCTTGAGAGGTGTACGGCGTACACCTGGGCCATACGGTAGGTGTACGCCGTACACTCGTCAAGCCGCGAAACCCACGACGAGGGAGCCGACCGAGATGACCCCCCGACCGGAGGCTGCGCCCAGGGCGCCGCTGAGCAGGGACCGGGTGCTGCGCGCCGCCGTGGAGCTGGCCGACGGCATCGGGATCGACGCGCTGAGCATGCGCCGGCTCGCCCAGGAGCTGGGCGTCGTGCCGATGGCGCTCTACAAGCACGTGGCCAACAAGGAACAGCTCCTGGACGGCATGGTGGAGGCCGTCGTGGGCGAGATCGATCCCCCGGCCCGCGGATCCGACTGGCAGGGCGCGGTCCGCCGCCGGATCCTGTCGGCGCGCGCGGCCCTGCTCGGACACCCCTGGGCGGCCCAGGTGATCCGTTCGCGCAGCGGGCCGACCCCGGCGGTGCTCGCGTACCTGGACTCGGTGATCGGCATGTTCCGCGCCGGGGGCCTCTCCGTCGACCTCACCCACCACGCGATGCACGCGCTCGGGGGCCGGGTCCTCGGCTTCACCCAGGAGGTGTTCGACGCCGCTCCGGAGCCGGATCCCGCGGGGCCGCAGGCGATGCCCGCGGAGGCCGCCGCGGCCTACCCCCACGTCGCGGAACTGGCGATGGCCGCGGTCCACGACGGGGACTCCGTCGTGGGCGGCGGCTGTGACGACCAGTTCGAGTTCGAGTTCGCGCTGGACCTGCTCCTCGACGGCTTCGAACGCCTCAGGCGGCAGGGCTGGTCGTCAGGTGCCCGGCGAGCCGGGGGTGGCCCGATCGCGTAGGCTCGGCCAATGGCCAAGTACTTCGACGTGCACCCCGAGAACCCCCAGCAGCGCACCATCGGCAGTGTCGCTGACAGCATCCGCTCCGGCGCGCTCGTCGCGTACCCGACGGACTCCTGCTACGCGCTGGGCTGCCAGCTCGGCAACCGTGACGGCCTCGCCCGGATCCGGTCCATCCGCAACCTCGACGACCGCCACCACTTCACCCTGGTGTGCCAGGACTTCGCCCAGCTGGGCCAGCTCGTGCAGATCGACAACGACGTGTTCCGCGCGATCAAGGCCTCCACGCCCGGCAGTTACACCTTCATCCTCCCCGCCACGAAGGAAGTGCCGCGCCAGCTGCTGCACCCCAAGAAGAAGACGGTCGGCGTGCGCATCCCCGACCACGCGGTGACGCAGGCCCTGCTCGCCGAGCTGGGCGAGCCGCTGCTGTCCAGCACCCTGCTCCTGCCCGACGAGCCGGAGCCGCTGACGCAGGGCTGGGAGATCAAGGAGCGGCTCGACTACCTGGTGGACATCGTGGTCGACTCGGGCGAGTGCGGGACGGAGCCGACCACCGTCATCGACTTCTCCGGCGGCGAGGCCGAGATCGTCCGGCGCGGGGCGGGCGACGTCACACGGTTCGAGTGACGGGTACCGCCCGCCGCCCGGCCGCCGCGTGACCCGGACCCGGATCCCGGTCAGGCGGCGGGCGGATCGGCCGGCCGGGGCTCGCCCCCGCGGCGCACCAGACCGTACGCCCAGCGCTCGTTCAGGCCGGCGAGGAAGCCGACGCCGCCCCAGAAGAACCAGGCCTTGATCAGGGCCTGGTGGCCGGCCGCGGAGAGCGGGACCGGCCCGCACATGTCCTCGGGGGCGGCCGGCGGGGTGAGCAGGGTCAGGATGCCGCCGTTGATGAGCAGGAAGAGCGAGCTGGCCAGGAACCAGCCGACCACGACCCGGTACCAGCCCTCCTGACGCATCATCCGGGCGAGCTGCACCGGATCCGCGGGGATGTCGGCGGGCTCCGTGCTGCCGGGATCCGGCCGGATCAGCTGGTAGGCGTCGCGCAGCCGGATGATCACGCTGAAGACCGCGCCCATCGCCCCGCCCGCGAAGCAGACCAGGGAGTCCATCAGGATCAGCTCTTCGGGGCAGCCGATGGCCGCGTGGAACAGCGGCGGCAGGAACCGGCCGGCGAGCAGGGCCAGTACGAGCACCACGGGGCTGAGGACGATGCCGAAGGCGAGGCCCGTGTTGAGTCCGCGCCCGCCCGCGAGCGCCGCGTCGGCCGCGAGCCGCCGGGCGGCTCCGTCGGCCTCGGCCCGCAGACGCCCGGTTCCGGCTCCCGGCGCCGCTGCCGTTCCGGATCCCGCTCCGGGCGGACGCCCGGCGGGGCCTGGCGAGGTCTCGCGGATGCCCGCCCGCACGGCCGCCTCCAGGGCGCGGCACACGGCCTCACCCGTACGCCGCTCGAAGGCGCGCTGCGCGGCCGCGTGGAGTCGTTCGACCCGCTCCAGCTGCAGCGGATCCGCCTCCCTCAGACGCTGGAGGCCGGGGGCCTCCTCGGCGAGGCCGAGGGCCTCGGCCGGCGTCCTCGGCTCGACGGGACCCGCGGCGCCGAACAGCCAGGCCCCGATCGCGCCGGTCCGGCCCTTTCGGCCTTCACCCATCAACATCCCCCTTGATCCCAGGGGAAGTTGTACCGTCCCACCCGTCCGGGCGGAACCCCCGGCCCGTGGCCTCGCACGGACCGGGAGCCGCCGGACGGTGTGCGGACGGGCGGATCAGCAGCCGAAGTCGACCTTGCGGAACGAGGCGTAGTGGTCGGAGGTGTAGTAGTCCTCCTCCCACTGCTGTCCGGTGATGATCCGGCGCGCCCCGCGCGTCGGCGAGCCCGGGGTGATGACGGTGTACTCGTGGTAGTAGCCGCTGCCGTGGATCGGCAGCAGCCGCTCGCGGTTCTGGAAGACGACGCCGTCCTGGGAATAGGGGAACGGGCCGCCCTGGTCGATGAGATCGAGGGTGTCGTGCGCCTGCGACGGCAGCGCCGAGTAGCAGATGCGGCCGACCGAGGCCACGGCGGAGACGGAGACGGGGGCGGAGGCGGGAACCGGAGCCGCCGAAGCGGCCGGTCCGGTGAGGAGGGCGCCGGCGACCGCCGCGGCGCCGACGAGGGTCACGAAGCGTGGGGGGATTCTCATGCGGCCCATGATGACGCGCGTAGAGCAGCCGCCGTCAACGCCAACTGCCTTCTGTTTCACACCTGTTCACCGGCCGTGGACAGCCCTTGGCGCGGACGTCGGCGGCTCGTAAGACGGACGCAACCCGGGGGCGGCGGGACGCCGGTGGCAAGATGATCACCAGTCGACCGAGAGAGGTGCCGCACCATGGCCGTCGTCCACCAGACCACGATGACCCCGGACAAGCTGGAGCTGCTCGCTTCCTGGCTTCCCACCCAGCCCTGGTACCTGGACCCCGGCGCGGGGCGCGCCCCGCAGCCGGCCAGGGCCGGAGGCTTCCGGCTCGACGACCCGCAGGGCGAGGTGGGGATCGAGTTCATGGCCGTACGTGACGATGCGGGAGACCGGCCGGTCACCTACCACGTGCCCCTCACCTATCGCGGCGCGCCGCTGGACGGGGCGGAACACGCCCTCGTCGGCACCTCCGAGCACGGCGTGCTGGGGCGCCGCTGGATCTACGACGGGGCCCACGACCCCGTCCTGGTCGAGCGGTTGTACGCGCTCGTGCGCGGCGAGGCGGAGCCGCAGGCGCAGCGCGAGAGCAATACGCCCGACCCGTCCGTCACGGGCTGGTACGGGGGGACCGGCGAGCCGGGCCCGGCGACGGTCCTCGGCGTGTCCGCCGGACCGGAGACGACCGACGTGCTCGTGCAGACCCCGGCCGGGAAGCAGAACCTCCGCGTCCGGCGGATCCTGCGGCCCGCACCGGCAGGGGAGGACACCGCCGAGCAGCCGCTGGGGCACGTCACGGCGGCGTGGACGCTGCCGGACGCCACCTCGGTGCGCGGCCGGTACGCCGTCGTCCGCGCGTAGGCCCCGCCGGGGCCGGGCCGTTCCCGGGCCGGGGCGCGCGGGCGGCGCGCACCGACCGCTGCGCGCATCATGGGAGGTGGGAAAGGCCCCTTTCGTCCGGCAGAGGAGGGCGCGGATGAGTTCCGAGCGCTACGAGCTGGTGTTTTCCGAGGGACCGGACGAGAGCGAGGACGTCGTCGTGGTGACGGCGACCGGCCAGGCCGGGCCCGGCGGCCACCCGGTCTACGCGGACGCGACCGGCATCGTCCGTGCGGAGATCAGCGACCAGGAAGAGGTCCGCATCCTCGCCTCGGGCGGCGGCCAGGACCCGGCCCGCGTGGTCCGGGTCCGCTCCCTGCCCTGAACGCGCCCCGGAACCCGCACCGGGCGGCACCCGCAAGTGCCCGCCCGGCCGCTTCCGTTGCTCCGTCCGAGTTCTCTTGCGTGCCCGTTCGGTCGCACCGCCCGAGCGCATGATCATCATTTAGCCGCGCAATCGTTTTGATGCTCCCAACGGGCCGTGGGCGAGCTGGGAAGGCTGCGTGGCGATGTCATCGACGCACCGGGCACAAAAGGAACAACGGGTACGACGGGCCCTGGGGGCGCCGGGGAGCGTGACGTGGAGCGTGGTGGCCGCCGTCACCGGCGCCGCCCTCGTCGTCGCGGCGGCCCCGGGCCGGGCGCCCGGACAGGAGGCCGCGGGCCGGCCGGCCGGCGGCCCCGACGCCGCGGTGACCCTCCTCGTGGGCCGGGCCCTGGACGTGGGCGACGGCGGCATCGCCGCCCGGTGCGCGCTGGAGGCCTTCCGGGACGGCCTGTGCACCGGCTGGCGGCAGCAGCGGGTGCGGGCCACCTCCCGGGGAGCCGGGTCGGTCCTGCGGGGGCCCGCGTCGCGCGAGGCCGCCGGGGCGGCCCGTACGGTCGTCCTCCCCACCAACTCCGGCGGTCCGCTCGAGATCGCGCTCGCCGAGGCGGGCCGGCTCACCGATGTCACCGTCCACGACGGGCACGGCCGCTACGTGGGCGGCGAACTCGCCCCCAGGAGCCGCCACTGGACCAACACCGAGCCGCTGCGGGCCGGCGAGGTCTACACCGTGCAGGTCGGCGCCCAGGACGCGGCGGGAACACCGGTGGGCGTCACCATGGCCTTCCGGACCTCGCCTCCGCCGGACGAGGGCCGGCTCACCGTGGAGTTCGGGCCGCGGCCGGGCACGTACGGCGCGGGGCAGATCGTGACGGCCGCCCTGAGCCGGCCGGTTCCCGCCGCCGACCGGACCGCCCGGGCCCGCGTGGAGCGGGCGCTCCAGGTCACCTCGGAGCCGGCCGTCGAGGGCGGCTGGCACTGGGTGGACGAGTCGACGCTGCACTACCGGCCGCGGACGTACTGGCCGGCGCACGCCGAGGTGCACGTGACGAGCGGTCTCGACGGGGTCGAGGTCGGCGACCACGACTACGGCGGCCCCTCGGACTCCACCGGATTCACCATCGGGGACCGGATCGAGGCGGTCACCGACGCCGAGGCGCACGAGATGACCGTACGGCGCAACGGCAAGGTCATCCGGACGATCCCGGTCACCACCGGCAAGGCCGGGTTCCGGACCCGCAGCGGCATCAAGGTCGTGCTGCGCAAGGAGTACCAGGTGCGGATGCGCGGGGACTCCGTCGGCATCAAGCGCGGTACGAGCGAGTTCTACGACCTGCCGGTCTTCTACGCGACGCGGGTGACGTGGAGCGGCGAGTACGTGCACGCCGCCCCCTGGTCGGTCGCCTCGCAGGGCGAGGAGAACGTGAGCCACGGCTGTACGGGCATGAGCACGGCGGAAGCCGCCTGGTTCTTCCAGACGGTGCGGGAGGGGGACATCGTGCAGGTGGTCAACAGCGAGGGCGAGCCGATGGCTCCGTTCGAGAACGGCTTCGGAGACTGGAACCTGGACTGGCGGGCCTGGCAGGCGGGCAGCGCCCTCGCCTCCGATGCCCCCGTCCCGGCCGCCGCCCTCCCGGCGGTGTCCCGCCACACCGCGTCCCGGCTGCGCCCGCTGACCTGAGCGGCGCGGCGCGGCCGAGCGCCGTACCCGGCGGATCCGCCGGGTACGGCGCTGGGCGTCGGTCGGTGGCGGGGCGGGCTACTTCGGCCCGGGGCAGACCTGCCAGGCGAGGTGGTAGAGGGTGCTCACGCTCGCGTCCGTGGAGTCCATGGCCATGAAACTCGTCGCGGTCTGCGGATTGGACGTGCCCGCATTCACCCGCAGTTCCGTATTGATGTTGAAGTTGCGTTTCTCCCCGCACGGGGCCCAGACCAGATCGGCATATTCGGTCTTGTCGCTCGCCTGCCAGTTGTCGTTGTGCGGCCCGTTGAACTGATGCGTGCGCTGGGTCGTCTGGGGCATTCCCTGGAAGTAGTAGTTCGCCCGTTCCTGACCCCACGCACCGGGCTGGAGGAATGCGAATCCGCGGTAATCCGCCTGGACGATCGCATAGGTGAATCCCGAGGGAACGTGGACCCGGAGATTGAGCTGGCAGTTCTTCCGGAATGCCGTGGGCGGCGCCCCGGGCCCCACCTGCGCCAGGTAGTCACTGTAGGTGACGGTGAAGGCGGTGTTGTCGGGTGCGACGGCCACCTCGGCGGTGCCCTCGCGGCAGCCGGAGCCGTTCACGGTGGCCAGTTCGATCACGATCTTGTCGGGCGGAGCGGTGATCTGCGGGGTGTGGCCGGCCGCCCCGGCGGAGGTCGCCGCCGTGGCGATCAGCACGGCGGCCGCGCCACCGGTGAGCAGGGTACGAGACAGGGAATGAGACATCGTTGTCACTCCTGATCATCGATCGGTTTGCCTGCGCTCACGCCGCGTCAGGCCGCCGCCGGACATTCCTTCCACTCGAAGTGGTAGACCGTGCTCACGCTGCCGTCCGTCGAGTCCATGCTCATGAAGCTCAGGGCCTGCGGGTTCGAGGTCCCCGCGTAGACCCGCAGTTCGCTGTTGACGTTCAGGTTGCGCTCCTCGCCACAGGGCGCGAAGACCAGGTCCTGGTAGTCGGTCTGGTCGCTCGCCTGCCAGTTGTCGGAGTACGGGCCGCCGAACTGGTGGTTCGTGCGGGCCGTCTGCGGCATGCCCTGGAAGTAGTAGTTCGCGCGCTGCTGGCCGTAGGCCCCGCGCTGGAGGTGCGCGAAGCCGCGGTAGTCGGCGCGGGCGATGGCGTACGTGAACCCCTGCGGTACGTGGACCTGGAGGGCGAGCTGGCAGTTCTTGCGGAACTCGGTGCCGCCCGAGCCGGCGCCCGCCTGGGCCAGGTAGTTGCTGTACGTGACGCTGAACGAGGTGTTGTCGGAGGCGGTGGTGACCCCCGCGGTCCCCTGCGGGCACCCCGAACCGTTGACGCCGACCACGTCGACGGTGATTCTGCCGGGCGGTGTGGACGGGGTGTCGGCCTGTGCGGGAACGGCCAGGGCGCACAACGCCGCGACCGCCGCGCCGACGGTGAATCTGCGGAGCAACATCTTTGTTTCTCCATTCTCCGGTCACCGGAAATCGGTTTCGAATTTGGGCATGCACATGTCACCACAGGGAATCCGCGGTGGGAAGGACGCGAAACGGCCAACCCCTCCGGCCCGCGCCGCCCTGGCCGAATTCGGCACCCACGGAACCGGATGGCCCAAGCACACGAAGGGTGTGCGCGTCAAGATGCGAGGCACGGGAAGCTCGGCCGCGATAGGCTCGTACGAGGCGCAGGAGAGGGATGATGCGGATGTGTCGCTGGCTCGCCTACTCCGGTTCGCCGATGCTGCTCGACGCGGTGCTCTACCAGCCGGAACACTCTCTGATCGATCAGAGCCTCCACGCCAAGATGGGCGTCGAGTCGACGAACGGCGACGGTTTCGGCATCGGCTGGTACAGCGCCGACGGCGGCGGCACTCCGGCGATCTTCCGGGACATCGGACCGGCCTGGAACAACCGCAACCTGCGGGAACTGGCCGCCCACGTCCGCTCGACGCTGTTCTTCGCCCATGTCCGCGCCTCCACCGGTTCGGCCATCCAGCAGACGAACTGCCATCCGTTCCGGCACGGCCGGTGGATGTGGATGCACAACGGCGCGATCACGGACTTCCACCGCCTCCAGCGCGATCTGTGCATGGCCGTGGACCCCGCCCTGTTCCCCTGCATCGAAGGCTCGACCGACTCCGAGGTGATGTTCTACCTGGCCGTCACCTACGGCCTCGACCAGGACCCCCCGGGCGCGGTCGCCCGGATGGCGGGCCTGGTGGAGCGCCTCGGCAAGGAGCACGGCGTCCCCGACCCGATGCAGATGACGGTCGCGGTCAGCGACGGCGAGCGGGTCTGGGCCTTCCGCTACTCCAGCGCGGGCAAGTCGCGTTCGCTCTTCTACAGCAGCAAGGCCGAAACGGTCCGGCACCTGCACCCGGAGCTGCCGTTCCTGCGGGAGGTCTCGGACGCGACGCGGCTGGTCGTCTCCGAACCCCTCGGCGACCTCCCGGGCGTGTGGAACGAACTCCCCGAGGCGAGCTACGCGGTTCTGCCCTCGGCGACCGCGGAGGACTACTTCCCGTTCATCCCCGAACTGCCCTGAGAGCTCCGGAGCCCCGGCGCGCGCCGCCGCGGGCGGGACGGCGGCCCGCTCACGACGGCACGCGGCCGGGGCCCGGCCTCAGCAGATGCGGGGCAGCTGCTCCCCGATCGGCAGGTCGACGACGCGGGTCCCGCCGAGGCCCGTGCGGGCCACCACCAGGCCGGGATGGGCTTCGACCGCCTCGCCGATCACGGTCGCGTGCCGGCCCAGCGGGTGCGCGCGCATCGCGTCGAGGACGGCGTCGGCGTGCTCTCGCGGTACGAACGCGACCAGCTTGCCCTCGTTGGCCACGTAGAAGGGGTCGAGGCCGAGGATCGCGCAGGCGTTGCCGACGGCCTGCGGGACCGGCACCCGGCCCTCGTGGATGACGACCCCGGCACCCGAGGCCGCCGCGATCTCGTTGAGGGCGGCCGCCAGCCCGCCGCGCGTGGGGTCGCGCAGGACGTGCAGGTCGGGGGTGACCGCAAGCATGGCCTGGACGAGCCCGCCCAGCGGCGCGCAGTCGCTCTCGACGTCCACCCCGAATTCGAGGCCCTCTCGGACGCTCATGACGGCCACGCCGTGCAGGCCGATCTCCCCGCTGACGATGACCACGTCACCCGGCACGACGCGCTCCGGGCGCAGGTCCACCCCGTCGGGGATGAGCCCGATGCCGGCGGTGTTGAGGTAGATGCCGTCGCCGTGGCCGGACTCGACCACCTTGGTGTCCCCGGTGGCCACCTCGACACCCGCGGCCCTCGCGGCCGCGCCGAGGTCCTCGGAGACCCTGGCCACCACGGAGAGCTCGACGCCCTCCTCGAGGATGAACCCGCAGGAGAGGTAGGCCGCCCGGGCCCCGCTCATGGCCAGGTCGTTGACCGTGCCGTTGACCGCGAGGTCCCCGATGCTGCCGCCGGGGAAGAACAGCGGCCGCACCACGTACGAGTCGGTCGAGAAGGCGAGGCGCGCCCCGCCCAGGGTGACCGCTGCCGAGTCGCCGAGCCGGGCGAGCACCTCGCCGCCGAAGGCGGGTGCGAAGACGTGCTGGACGAGCTCGGCGGAGAGCGCTCCGCCGCCTCCGTGGCCCATCACCACGCGGGGGCGGTCCCGCAGCGGGGCCGGACACGTCCAGCCGGTGACGTCGAGTACGGCGTCGGACAGGGCTTCAGACAACGGGGCTCGCCTCCAGTGGTGCGTTCCGGGCGGCCGGCGCGAGGTCGAGGCGCCGGTAGAGGTAGTACGCGGCGCACGCGCCCTCGCTGGAGACCATCGTGGCGCCGAGCGGGGTGCGCGGGGTGCAGGTGGTGCCGAACGCCTCGCACTCGTGCGGCTTGATCAGCCCCTGGAGGACCTCGCCGCTGCGGCACTCGGCGGGCTCCTGCGTGGCGATGTCCGTCACCGAGAAGCGGTGCTCGGCGTCGTAGTCCCGGTAACGGGAGGACAGCCGCCAGCCGCTGCGGGGGATGACGCCGATGCCGCGCCAGGCGCGGTCGGTGACCTCGAAGACGTCCTCCAGCATGGCGAGGGCGGCCGGGTTCCCCTCCGGACGGACGGCGCGCGCGTAGGCGTTGTCGACGGCGTGCTCGCCGCGCTCGAGCTGCCGCACGGCCCGGCGTACGCCCTCGAGGATGTCCAGCGGCTCGAAGCCGGTGACCACGATGGGGACCCGGTGGCGCGCGGCCAGCTCCGGGTACTCCCCCATGCCCATCACGCTGCACACGTGCCCGGCGGCGAGGAAGCCCTGGACCCGGCAGCTCGGGGAGGTCATGATCGCCTCGATGGCCGGGGGGACCCGGACGTGGGAGACGAGCAGGCTGAAGTTGGGGATGCCGAGCTTCTTGGCCTGATACACCGTCATGGCGTTGGGCGGCGCGGTGGTCTCGAAGCCGATGCCGAAGAACACCACTTCGCGCGCCGGGTTCTGCCGGGCGATCCGCAGCGCGTCGAGCGGGGAGTACACCACCCGTACGTCTCCGCCCTCGCTGCGGACCTGGAACAGGTCGCGGCCGGATCCGGGGACGCGGAGCATGTCGCCGAACGAGCAGAAGATGACGTCCGGGCGGGAGGCGATCTCCAGAGCCTTGTCGATGACCTCCAGCGGGGTCACGCACACCGGACAGCCCGGGCCGTGGATCAACTCGACCTGTTCGGGCAGGAGCTGGTCGATCCCGTGCCGGATGATGGTGTGGGTCTGCCCCCCGCACACCTCCATCAGCGCCCAGGGGCGGGTGACGGTGGCGTGGATGTCGTCGAGCAGGCGGCGGGCCAGCTCGGGGTCCTGGAATTCCTCGATGTACTTCACTGCTGCCCAGCCTCCTGTACGGCTCCCTCGGCGTCCCCGGCGTGCCCGGCGTGCCGCGGCTGCTCCGCGATGTCGTCGGCGAAGGGCCAGTCCTCCACGCCCGCCTCGGCCGCCGCCCGCTCCCAGGGGTCGCCGAACTCCTCCTGGAGCATGCCGAGCTGCGCGAAGAGTTCGAGGGTCTGGCGGGCCGACTCCTCGTCGAGCCGCTGGAGGGCGAAGCCGACGTGGACGATGGCGTACTCGCCGACCTGGAGGTCCGGGAGGTACTCCAGGCACACCTCCTTGACCACGCCGCCGAAGTCGACGGTCGCCATGCGGGTGCCGTCCTTCTCCCCGATGTCAAGCACTCTGCCGGGTACCGCCAGGCACATGGCCCTCTCCTTGCTGTGGGTGTCGCGGGGCACTGGCCGCCACCATGAGCTGGCCGAGGGCCAGCCCCCCGTCGTTCGGCGGGACGCGGTGGTGGCGCAGAACGGTGAAACCGCGCTCGCGCAGCAGGCGGGCGCAGGCGCTGGAGAGCACGGTGTTGGCGAAGACCCCGCCGCTGAGGGCGACGGTGTCCAGCCCGTGCCGCTCGCGCGCGAGGACGGCCAGCGTGCCCACGAGATCGGCGACGGCCGCGTGGAAGCGGGCGGCGATCAGCGACGTGGGCCCGCCCGCCCGCACGTCGGCCACCACGGCCGCCAGTACGGGGGCCGGGTCGGCCGTGACGGGGGTCTCGCCGCCCGGTCCTCGCGGGCGCAGCGCGAAGGCGTAGCCGCCTTCCGCCGCCGTCCCGCACCCCGCGAGGGCCGCGGATTCCAGCTCGACGGCGGCCTGGGCCTCGTACCCGGCGTGGTGGCAGACACCGGCCAGGGAGGAGACGGCGTCGAAGAGGCGGCCCATGCTGGACGTCGGCACGCAGTGCAGGTTCCGCTCCAACTGCCTTTGCAGCAAGCGTAGTTCCTCGGGCGGGCAGGCTGCCGTGCAGGGCAGGTCCGGGTCCCAGTCGAGCCCGGCGGCGCGCAGATGGGACAGGGCCATCCGGTACGGCCGGTGCACGGCGGCATCGCCGCCCGGCAGCGGGACGTAGGCGAGGTGTGCGAACCGGGTGTACCCCGCGTAGTCCGCGAGCAGCACCTCCCCGCCCCACACCGCCCCGTCGTCGCCGTATCCGGTGCCGTCGAACGCGAAGCCGATCACCCTGCCCGCGCCGTCCCGGCCGTGTTCGGCCATCGCGGACGCGATGTGCGCGTGGTGGTGCTGGACTCCGAGGACCGGGCGACCCGCGGCGCGGGCGCGGACCAGGCGGCCTGAGCGGTAGCCGGGGTGCCGGTCCACGGCGAGCAGCCCGGGCGCGACTCCGGTGATGGACTCCAGCTGCTGCTCCGCGCGTTCGAAGGCGTACTGGGTGGCCAGGTCGTCCATGTCCCCGATGTGCGCCGACAGCCAGGCCTTGCGGCCCTCGCCGAGGCAGAAGGCGTTCTTGAGGTCGCCCCCGGCCGCCAGCGTGGCGGGTACGGACAGCGGGAGCGGGAGGGGCAGCGGCGCGTGGCCGCGGGAGCGGCGCAGGGTCAGCGCTTCGCCGTCGCAGACGCGCACGACGGAGTCGTCGCAGGGGACGTGGATGGGCCGGTCGTGGGTGAGCCAGGCGTCGGCGAGCCGCCCGAGCCGGTCCATGGCCTCGGTGTCGTCGGTGACGATGGGCTCGCCCGACAGGTTGCCGCTGGTCATGACGAGCAGCCGGGGACCGGGCGGGTCGCCGGGCAGGCCGAGCAGCAGGTGGTGCACGGGTGTGTACGGGAGCATCACGCCCAGGTCGGGGCTGCCCGGGGCGACGCCGTCGGCGACGCGCTCCTGCCCGGTGGCTCCCGGGCGGCGGCGCAGCAGGACGATGGGGCGGTCCGGACCGGTGAGCAGGTCCCTTTCGGCCGGGCCGAGCCGGACGAGGTGCTCGATGTCGGCGGGTTCGCGGGCCATCAGGGCGAAGGGCTTGTCCCCGCGTGCCTTGCGGCGCCGCAGCTCGGCCACGGCCCCGGCGTGCGCGGCGTCGCAGGCGAGGTGGTAGCCGCCCAGGCCCTTGACCGCGAGGATCGCCCCGCCGGCCAGCAGCCGGCGGGCCTCGGCCACCGGGTCGGTGCCGGCCGTCTCGCGCGGCGGCGTACCGGCGAGCAGGCGCAGCCGGGGCCCGCAGGCGGGGCAGGCCACCGGCTGGGCGTGGAAGCGCCGGTCGGCGGGATCGGCGTACTCGCGGGCGCAGTCCGGGCACATCGGGAAGCGGGCCATGGTGGTGTGCGCCCGGTCGTACGGCACCCCGGTGACGATGGTGAAGCGGGGACCGCAGTGCGTGCAGGTGATGAAGGGGTGCCGGTGGCGCCGGTCGGCCGGATCGGCCAGCTCCGCCAGGCAGTCGGCGCAGGTGGCCGCGTCCGGGGAGACGAGGGTGCGGGCGGGACCGCCGGAGCGGGAGGCGACGATGGTGAAGCCCGCGCCGCCGGAGACGGGCACCTCGTGGTGGTCGACGGTGTCGACGACCGCCAGGGGCGGGGCCTCGGCCGCGAGCCGCTCGCAGAAGGCCGATACGGCCGCCGGGGCGCCTTCCACCTCGGCGACGACCCCCTCGGGGGTGTTGGTGACGTGTCCGGCGAGGCCGAGTCCGGTCGCGCGGGTGTACACGTACGGCCGGAAGCCCACGCCCTGCACCACTCCGCGCACGACGACCCGGCGGCGCTCCACGGCTTCCATCAGCGGGTCGGCACCACGCCGGAGTGCGGGTGCACGGCCCGTGTGACGGAGCCGGGCCCGTGGTGGCCGGGACCGGTTCCGGGACCCGTACCGCGGTCGTGGCCGGGACCGTGCTCATGGCCGGGGCCGTGGCCGGCGCCGTGGGCGTGGTGGTGCCCGGGTCCGTGGTCGTGGTCGGGCCCGTGGTCGTGGTCGGGCCCGTGGTCGTGACCGGGCCCGTGGTCGTGACCGGGCCCGTGGTCGTGACCGGGCCCGTGGTCGTGGTCGGGGGCTTCCGTGTGGTGATGGTGGTGCGTGGCGGGCTGCCGTGCCATGACGGGCGCGTGCACCGCGCCTCCGGCGCCGACCGCCAGCGCCCGGTCGAGCAGGACGCCCTCGCCCTCGCCCCGGCGGGCCGAGGTCAGCACCACCTCCACCCCCGGGTTGACCTGCTGGACGTGCGCGCGGAAGGCCGCCTCGTCGAACTCCACGGCCTGTGCGATGTCCGTCTTCGTCACGACGACGAGCTGGGCCAGTCCGAACGCGGTCGGGTACTTGAGCGGCTTGTCCTCCCCCTCCGTCACCGAGGCGAGGACGACGCGCAGCGATTCGCCGAGGTCGTACGAGGCGGGGCAGACGAGGTTGCCGACGTTCTCCACGAAGAGCAACCGGGTGTCCTCGGGCAGCCAGCCGTCGAGGTGGCGTCCGAGCATCGCGGCTTCGAGGTGGCAGAGCCCGTCGGTGAGCACCTGCTTGACGGGAACGCCCGACCGGGCCAGCCGCAGCGCGTCGTTCTCGGTGGCGAGGTCGGCGGTGAGGGCCGCGACCGGTACGCCGCGCTCGCGCGCGAGGCCGAGTTCGCGCTCCAGCAGGGCGGTCTTGCCGCTGCCCGGGCTGGACAGCAGGTTGACCACCGTGGTGCCGCGGGCGGTGAGTTCGGTGCGCAGGGCGTGCGCGGCCGAGTCGTTCTTGGCGAGGACCGCCTGCTTCAGGTCGACCACACGGCACATGGTTCAGTGCTCCTCGGAGATCGGTTCGCGGGTGGGGGCCGGGGGCCGGACGCGGTCGGGGCCGTCCTCCCAGTGCACGCTGAGGATCTGCAGCTCGCGCCCGGTGAGGAGTTCGACGTCGGCGGCCTGCCCGCAGCCGGGGCAGACGAGCCGGGGCGGCATACCGACCGCCCAGTCGCCCGTGCAGGAACGGCAGTGGGCGCGGGCGGGGACCGGCTCGGTCACGAGCTCGGCGCCCTCCAGGAGCGTCCCCGCGCAGGCGAGTTCGAAGCAGAAGGCGAGCGCGTCGGGCACCACCCCGGCCAGCTCTCCGACCTGGAGCCGGACCGAGGTGACGGCGGTCGCGCCGCCCGCCGCGGCGGCTTCCTCCACCTGGCCCACCACGGCCATGGCGATCGACATCTCGTGCATGGGACTCCGTCCTGCCGGGCCTCATTAGACCGGCCTGCGCCGTACGGGGCGCTCGGGCACGCCGACGCGGCGACGCCCCGTACGCCATTCGGGCGCCGGGGCGGTCGCACGTCGGGGATCACACGGATCGCGGGTGGCGGGTCGCGGGGCAGGGGCACGGGTCACGGGACACGGGACACGGGTCACATGCGGCGGATCTTCAGATAGCGCTGGATGTCGGGGAGCACCACGCTCAGCGCGCAGGCGAGGACGGCGACGGCCGCGCCGCCGATGATGGCCTTCTTCATGGGTTCTCCTCAGGTGGCGGTGGCGTTGCGCTCTGGGTCGAGCAGTTCCCCGTCCGGGCTCAGGACCAGGTCCAGGACCATCCGTACGGCCTCCGGTACCGCTGCGGCCACCGGGGCGCTCAGGCCGATGCCCTCCTCCAGGGAGCCGGGTTCGCAGCCGACGACCCAGATCCGGCGGGGCGGCGTGCTGCCCGTTCCGGCGCACAGGGTCTCCAGCAGGGCGAGCACCGCGTCGGGGGACATCTGGTGCCCGTCGAGCACCGGGCCCTGCGGGGCGAGGGAGCCGGGCTCGGCGGCCTCGATCAGGTACAGGGTTCCGGGGGCTGCGCCCCGGGCGGTGGCGTCCACCAGGACGAGCGTGTCGTAGCCGTCGAGGAGCTGGTAGGCGAGGTGGACGCCGCGTACGCCGATGTCCACCACCTCGACGTGCCCGGGCAGCCCGTGGCCGGGGTCGGCCAGCCTCCTGGCGGTCTCGACGCCGAAACCGTCGTCGCCGAGGAAGACGTTGCCGATGCCGGCGATCAGGATGCGGCCGCTCACGCGCCCTCCAGGGGGGCGACCTCGTCGGGCTGGAAGTAGAGGAACCGGCCCTGCTCGCGCCGGATGTCGGCGCCCGGGTCCCCTTCGACGGTCACGGCGAGGTGCACCCCGCCGTCCACGTCGTGGAGGACTGCCTCGACCCGGGCGGCGGCGCCCTGCAGGAACAGGTCCTGGGCGTCGGTGCGCCGCAGCCCCGGGCGCAGGATCACGCGGCTGCCGGGGCCCACCGAGGTCCCGTCGATCAGGATCCGGTCGCGGGCCGGGTCGGCGGGGTCGGCGTGGGCCGGGTCCCACCAGGGGGTGTCCGGCTTGAACACGGCGTCCTCGTCGAAGAGTTCGGCGAACGACTCGGGGGTGACCGCGCCGGGGCCGGTGATCTCGCGGAGCGCCCGGACGGCCCCGTGCAGGCGTTCCAGCACCTCGGGCGGCATGGTCTCGGCAAGGTCGATGACGGCGGCCGCGCGGGGGTCGGTGCCGCGGGCCTCGCGCTTCTCCTGGTCGGTCAGGGCCGCCGTGCGCAGGGCGAGGATCTCGTCGATCTCGGTGGCGTCGTACATGGCCCCGATGCTCTCGGGGGCGATGCCGGGGTGGTCCTCCAGGATGATCGGTGAGGAGAGCACCACGTCGCTGCTGCCCGGTTCGCCGGCGAGGACGGGCCAGGTGTGCCGGTTGGCGCAGGTGGAGACGGAGGCCTTGGCCCACTCGGGCGGGTCGGTCATCGAGAGGAAGGACCCGGCGCTGAGACCGAGCAGCAGGTGGGCCGCCACCAGTGAGCGCGGCAGGGCGGCGTCGCGGTCCGCTCCCGCGGTCGCCTCGGGTCCCCCGGCCGCGTCCGCGGACGTGTCCGCCACCGGGGTCCATTCGCTCGTGTTCTCGACCACGGCCGTGAGCTTGAACGCCCGGTAGGGGACGTCCAGTTGCTCGGCTCGCAGCCGCAGCAGCCCGTCGGCCCGCTCGGTGCGCCGGACCAGCCGGCCCACCTCCCGGCCGTCGGCGCCGAGCACGGGCTCGGTCTCCTCGCGCGCGGGCCGGACGAAGGGCAGGCAGACCTCGCCCTCCTCCAGCTCCGCCACGGGAACGGTCATTTCGACCCGCTCCTCGGTTCCCTCGTCCCAGGGGACCAGGACCCGGTCGGGCAGGTGCAGTTCGGGCACGGCCGCGAACGAACCGTCCGCACGCGCCTCTTCGACCGTACGCCGCTGCGCGTGCAGGAAGCGCAGCTCGACGGCGAGGGCGGCCGCGCCCCGGGGTTCCATGACCACCTCGGTGCGCTGGAAGGAGTGCTCTCCGTGCGCGGGTCCCCACGCGGGCGGGACCAGCACGCCGAACTGCCAGCGCAGCCGGTTCTTCGCCGCCGAGGCCCGGTACGGGTAGAGGACGTAGCCCTCGAAGAGGACGGCGTCGGCCACCTGCCGGGCGACGGCGAAGCGTGATGCGGGCAGGGCCGTCGTGGTCATGGCGCGGTCCTCTCGGCGGCCCGCGGCAGTACGGCGCCGGCCCAGGCGGGGTCCGGGGGCGGCGGCTCGGCCGTCGACGCCGCGTCGAGCAGGCTCCGTACGGTCGCCTCCCAGGAGGCGAGCGCGTGGCGGGAGCGGTAGGCGAGCAGGTCCGCCATGGTGTCGCGGGGCAGTCGCAGCCAGCCGCAGCCGGGGAAGTGCTGCTCGATCATCTCGTGCCACACCTCGGCGGGCATCCGGAACGGTGCTTCGCGGTCCCAGGGGACGGGTTCGACCTGGAAGCCCCCGGCGCCGGTGAAGGCCGTGCCGGAGAACAGCATCAGCAGCGGTGCCTCGCCCTCCTCCAGGGCGCTGAGGTAGCGGCCCGAGGCGATGTCCATGTCGTACGAGCACGGCACGACGACATCGGTCTCGGTCTCACCGGTGAAGCTGGGGACCATCACGGAGACCTGGGCGAACTGGAGGGGCTGGAGGGTGTTCCCCCAGCGGGCCCGCTCGCCGAACAGGTCGTGCAGCGCGGCCGCTTCACCCGTGCCGTAGCCGCGCCGGGCCGGCTCGATGCGGATCTGGCAGCGCAGCGCCAGGGCGTGGACGCGTTTGTCCGGGGCGGTGGTGATGCGCAGCCGGAAGACGAGGGTCGGGCCGGCCGCGTACGGGTCGGCGCGCACCCCGGTGCAGGAGAAGCCGAAGTCGGTCACGACCGCGCCTCCCCCGCTCCCGCCGGGACCTTGGCCCGGCGCTCCACCTGGGCGAAGAAGGCGTTCAGCGCGGCGCGGGCCTCGGCCCCGCCGTCGAAGCCCTGCCACAGCAGCCGCATCCGCCCCACCAGCTCGTAGCAGATGTCGATGGGCACGAGGTAGCACTCGGTGCGGCCCTCGGTCCGGCGCAGCAGCAGCGCCTCCACGTCGGGTTCGAGCAGCGCGGCGAGCGCACCGCCGCCGAGCACGTCCTGCCAGGTG
Source organism: Streptomyces sp. NPDC001194 (assembly GCF_042896985.1). NCBI lineage: Bacteria > Bacillati > Actinomycetota > Actinomycetes > Kitasatosporales > Streptomycetaceae > Streptomyces > Streptomyces sp. NPDC001194. Next base: position 144,114 of record NZ_JBIAXU010000012.1, read on the forward strand.
GCCGGGTCCAGCTCGCTTTCGGTGGCACCGGCCGGGCTCGGGTAGAGCGCGACCAGCCGGTCGAGGGCGGCGTTGCGGAAGAAGAAGGCGACGCCGACCGGGATCTGGAGCTGCTCCCAGGCGCCGTCGCCGAGCCGGTGGTCCGGGTCCGTGAGGTAGCGGTCGGGGACGGCGCGGAAGCGCCCGGTGGCGGCGCCGGGCCGGTCGAACAGCAGGGCGCATGCGGTGCAGGCGCAGACCAGCGCCCGCCTCTCGACCTCCACGAGGTGGCGGTGGCCGTCCTCGGGGACCGCCACCGCGCACAGCTCGCAGCGCTCGGCGCGGGGCGGCCGGGGCCCGGTGAACCGGCGCAGGCCGCGCGGGCCGCGCAGCCCGGCGGAGCCGGTGCCCGGCTCCGCCGTCTCCCAGGGGTGCGTCGCGCTCACCGGGTCCGCGCCGGGGCCTGCGGGCGGGTGCCGATCTGGAGCAGCGGCAGGGCCGGTTCGGCCGCTTCGAGCTCCACCGAGGTCACCTCGGGCGCGAAGCAGGCCAGGGCGTCCTCGACGCTCCGCGGCACGGTGTCCCCGCCGGAACCGCAGCCGCAGCCGCCGCCCGGCTCGGAGCGCAGGCGCAGCGTGCCGGTGGCCGGGTCGTACCCGACGAGCGATACGGGGTCGGCGACGGAGTCCAGGGCCCGGGCGATCCGGGTGTGCACGTCCTCCGGGTGCAGGTCGTGCAGGGCCAGCAGGCTGGCGACGAGCTCGTCGTCCAGCAGTCCGCCGAGGCGCTCCACGCCGAGCCGCTCAACGATCCGGGCGAGCCCGGCCCCGTAGAAGTCCATGAGCACGCGCACCAGTTCCTCGGCCGCGGCGCAGGCCTCGCGGTCGCCGGAGGCGGCCAGCCGGTCCAGGACCTCGTCCACGCGCCGGCCCGCCTCGCGGGCGTCGGTCGCCTGCGCGCTCATCCGCCGAGTCCGCTCAGGCCGGTGGGCACGTGCATCTGCTTGACCGTCTTGCCGCCGCCGACGTACATGTGCACGCCGCAGGGCAGGCAGGGGTCGAAGCTGCGCACGGCGCGCATGATGTCGATGCCCTTGAAGTTCTCCGGGGAGTTCTCCTCGAAGATCGGGGTGTTCTGGACCGCGTCCTCGTACGGTCCGGGGGTGCCGAAGGTGTCGCGGGTGCTGGCGTTCCACGGGGTCGGCGGGTACGGGTGGTAGTTGGCGATCTTGCCGTCGCGGATCACCATGTGGTGCGAGAGGACACCGCGCACGGCCTCGGTGAAACCGACTCCGATGGACTCGTCCGGGACCTCGAACTTCTCCCAGGTCTGGGTGCGTCCGGCGCGGACCTCGGCCAGGCCCTTCTCGGCGCAGTGCAGCGCGATGGCGGCCGCGTACGCCTGGAAGTACGTGCGGGCGCGGTTGCGCTCCAGCGCGTTGCTCCACTGCGGGATCTTCCACTCGAAGCGCGTCTCGGGCTTGGTCATGGTGCGGGGCAGCGTGATGACCACGCTGTGACCGGTGGCCTGGACGTAGTCGGTGTGCACGAGCCCGGACAGCGCGGTCGACCACAGGCGGGCGATGGGGCCGCCGCCGGTGTCGAGGGCCAGGTGGTCCTTGCCGTCGAACCAGCGCGGGGACATCACCCAGCTGTACTTGTCGTCGAAGTTCCGCTTCTGCGGGGCCGGGATGGTGTGCTGGTTCCACGGGTGGCGGGCGTCGACCGGGTTGCCGAGCGGGTCGTGGGTGACGAACTTCTCCTGGCCCTGCCAGTCGTCGTAGTACGAGCTGCCGAGCAGGATGCGGATGCCGAGGTTGATCTCGGTGAGGTCGTTGGTGACCAGCTTCCCGTCCACCACCACGCCCGGGGTGACGAACATCTTCCGTCCCCAGTCGGTCATGTTGGCGTACGTGAAGTCGCAGTACTCGGGGTCGTTGAGCGCGCCCCAGCAGCCCAGCAGGACGCGCCGGCGGCCGACCTCCTCGTAACCGGGCAGGGCCTCGTAGAAGAAGTCGAACAGGTCGTCGTGGAGCGGGACGACCTTCTTCATGAACTCGCAGTACCGCATGAGGCGGCTCATGTAGTCCGTGAAGAGCTGGACGGAGGCGATGGTGCCGACGCCGCCCGGGTAGAGGGTGGAGGGGTGCACGTGGCGGCCCTCCATCAGGCAGAACATCTCGCGCGTGTACCGGCTGACCTGGAGGGCCTCGCGGTAGAACTCGCCCTCGATGGGGTTGAGCGAGCGCATGATGTCAGCGATGGTGCGGTAGCCGTGGTCGCCGGCGTGCGGGGCCTCGGTGCGCTCGGCGAGTTCGAGGACGCCGGGGTTGGTCTCGCGGACCATCTTCTCGCAGTAGTCGACCCCGACCAGGTTCTCCTGGAAGATGTTGTGGTCGAACATGTACTCCGCCGACTCGCCCAGGTTGATGATCCACTCGGCGAGGTGGGGCGGCTTCACGCCGTACGCCATGTTCTGGGCGTAGACGGAGCAGGTGGCGTGGTTGTCGCCGCAGATCCCGCAGATGCGGCTGGTGATGAAGTGCGCGTCGCGGGGGTCCTTGCCGCGCATGAAGACGCTGTAGCCGCGGAAGACGGACGAGGTGCTGTAACACTCCGCGACGCGCTTCTGCTTGAAGTCGATCTTCGTGTGGATGCCGAGACTGCCCACGATCCGGGTGATCGGATCCCAGGCCATCTCCACCAGGCCGCTGCCGTCACCGGCCGCCTTCGTCTTCGGTGTCATCTTGTCTGCCGTGACCCTTCTTGGAGACGGGAGCTGGGGGTTTGGGGAGGCGCAGCGGTGGGGCGCGGTCCCGGTGGGCCCGCGCCCCACCGGGACCGCGCCGGACGCGGGGACGCGGGCGGCCCGGTCACCAGGGCTTGCGGTAGCCGGTGGTCAACTGCCGTCCGGGATGGCGCCACTTGGGCTCCTGGTCCACCGTGTGCTCGGTGATCGACCTGAGCTTGCGGATGAGGGTGCCGTAGACCCCGCTGGCGGTGGCGGAGACCTTCGCCCCCGGAGGCTCGTCCATGAACGGCATGAACTTGTCGGGGAAGCCCGGCATGGTGCAGGCGATGCAGATGCCGCCGACGTTGGGGCAGCCGCCGATGCCGTTCATCCAGCCGCGCTTGGGCACGTTGCACTTGACGACCGGGCCCCAGCAGCCGAGTTTGACCAGGCACTTGGGCGAGTCGTAGGTCTGCGCGAACTCGCCCTGCTCGTAGTAGCCGGCCCGGTCGCAGCCCTCGTGCACGGTGTTGCCGAACAGCCAGGTGGGGCGCAGCTTGTCGTCCAGCGGGATCATCGGCGCGGAGCCGGCCGCCTGGTAGAGCAGGTAGGTGAGCGTCTCGGAGAAGTTGTCCGGCTGGATCGGGCAGCCGGGGACGCACACGATCGGGATGCCGGCCTTCGAGGTCCAGTCCCAGCCGAGGTAGTCGGGCACGCCCATGGCGCCGGTGGGGTTGCCCTCCATGGCGTGGATGCCGCCGTACGTGGCGCAGGTGCCGATCGCGACCACGGCGAGGGCCTTGGGCGCGAGGCGGTCGATCCACTCGCTGGTGGTGATGGGCTGGCCGGTCTCCGGATCGTCGCCGAATCCGCACCAGTAGCCCTCGGGCTTGATCTTCTCGTTCGGGATCGAGCCTTCGACGACGAGCACGAAGGGGTCGATCTCCCCGCGCTCCCCCTTGAAGAACCATTCGATGAAGGTGTCGGCGCCGCCGACCGGTCCGCACTCGAAGTCGATCAGCGGCCAGTGCACGGCGATCTTGGGCAGTCCCGGGAGGACGCCCATGACGATCTCCTCGATGCTGGGCTGCATCGCTGCCGTCAGGGACACCGAGTCGCCGTCGCAGCTCAGTCCGGCGTTGATCCAGAGGATGTGGATCGGGGGGTCCTCTACCGCCGTGCTCGGCGTTGCTGCATCCATGAGGATCGCTCCTTGGGAGGGGATGCGGGGAGGGTGGGTGGGGCGGGAACGGGGGCGGCTGACGGGCAGGTGCTCCGCGCCGGCCTCACCCTTCTTGCTAGCAGCCGGCGGGGCCCGGCGCCCTGTCTTGTACGGCCGGTCCAGTGACCGGGGGCCGCCGCGAGGGCAGCGGCGCGGTGCGCCGTCCCGGCACGGTCCGCTCCAGGTGGGCCGGGGTGCGGTCCGAGGGCTCCTTGCGCACGAAGGCGCGGCGCAGGGCGTGGTACGGGGCCTGCGGGTCGAAGAAGGTCTCCCGCATCCGCGCCAGCTCCGCCTCCCGGTAGGCGGCGAGCGGCCGGACGCTCTCGTCGGCGTCGCGCCGGGCCTTCTTGCCGGCGATCCGGGACAGGACGGCGGGCGAGTCCGCCAGGCGGACGGCGAGCCGGGACGTCTCGTCCGCGAACTCCTGCGGGGCGCAGTCGATCGTGCGGTCGACCAGTCCGAGCCTGCGGGCGGCTTCGGCGCTGATCGGCAGGGCGTCGGCGGTGAGGCGGTCCGCGACGCCGGTTCCGGTCCGGCGGGGCAGCGTGTAGGTCCAGTACTCGGATCCGTACAGGCCCATGAGCCGGTAGTGCGGGTTGAGGACCACGCCGCCACGGCACCAGACCTCGTCGGCGGCGAGGGCGAGCATGGCCCCGCCGGCGGCCGCGTTGCCGCCCAGGGCGGCCACGACGAACCGGTCGGTGGTGGTCAGCACGGCCTCCACCAGGTCGTCCATGGCGTTGATGTTGGCCCAGGACTCCTCGGCCGGGTCGGCGGCCGCCTCGATGACCCCGAGGTGGATGCCGTTGGAGAAGAAGTCGCGGCCGCCGCCGAGGACGAGGACGGAGACGGGCCGCGTGCAGGCCTCGCGGTAGGCGGCGAGCAGGCGCCGGCACTGCGTGGTGCTCATCGCGCCGCCGGGGAAGGAGAACGTGAGGAAGCCGGCCCCGCCCTGCTCCCGGTAGGTGATGTCGGACCAGGTCCGCGCGTTGCCGTCGGCTTCCGCCTCGGCGTACGGCGGTGCGGGGATCTCGGGGAGCGGTGGCAGCCGGTCGCCGAGGGCGAGGGTGGCGGGGAGCTTGACGGGGGCCGGCCCGCCCGGTTCGCCGGGCAGGCGCCGGGCGCGGAGCTCGGGGATCCACACGGCCCCGTCGGCGGTCGCCCGGCAGATCGCGCCCGCTCGGGTGGCGAGCAGCTCGCCGGGGCGGCCGCGCAGCCGGTCCTCGGGGTGTCCGCCGTGCAGGAACCACTGGCCGCCGAGCAGTTCGTCGAGTACGCCCGGCTGGGAATCGGCGGCGCGCAGCGCGCGGACGACGCTCTGCGTGGAGTCGTTGGCCCAGTCGATGCGGCGCAGCTCCTGGCGCAGGTACGGCCGGGCGCGGCCCGCACCCTGCCGTTCGGGTACGTACGTGCCGCCGGCGTAGCGGTCGACGGCCGTCAGCACCGCGGTCAGGGCGGCGTCGGCGATCTCGCCGCGGTAGGCGTCGCTCTTGCCGACGGGGGGCAGCGGGCAGTCCGCGGTGGCCCAGACGTCGCCCGCGTCCATCTCCTCGCAGGCCTGGAGGACGGTGACGCCCCAGCTGGTCTCGTCCTGCGCGATGGCCCAGTCGAGCGAGGAGGGCCCCCGGTCGCCTACGGGCCCCGGGTGGACGATCAGGCAGGTGTGGGCGGACCAGACCTCGCGCGGAACGGGGGTCTTCAGCATCGGTGCGAGCACGAGGTCCGGCCGGTGACGGTCGACGGCCTCGGCGAGGCAGACGCCGGGCAGGGCGAGCTCGACCGCCACGCTGTGCCCGCGGTCCCTCAGCTCCGCGTGGACGCGCTGGGTGAGACTGTTGAACGCGCTGGCGGCGAGCAGGATGTGCACGTGATCTCCCAAGCGTCCGGCCCCCGGCCATCTGCGGCCGCGGCAGGTACGGCCGCTGGCGATCGTCGGCCACGGGCGCCCGCGGGCCCGTGAGGCCTACGGGGGTGTCACCCGGAAGTGGCCACCCGCAGCCGCCACCTGGTGGAGGCCGTGGCCGTGTGACGGCACCCGCCGCCCGTCGCCGTGTGACGGCACCCGCCGCCCGTCGCCTCCCGATCTTCGGCGGATATTCTTGATCCGCGCCGCGGGCAGCCGCGGCGCCCGGAAGCAGACGAGATGGAGCCCCCGATGGACGTGCAGCACTTCGAGCGGATCACCGCATTCATCGAGGCGCGGCTGACCCCGCTGTTCGACGAGGCCACCGGCAGCGAGCGCGGTTTCGCGATGGACGACACCTCGCGGGCCCTGCGCGCGCTGCGCAACGCCGTGCTGGAGGCCTCGGCGGTCAAGGGGCTCGTCGAGAAGCGGGCCACGGCCGAGCCGGCGCTGCGCCGGGTCATCGACCAGTCGGTGGAGCACCACTGGGACGTGCTGCGCGGCATCGCCCGCCAGTGGGAGGACCACGGCGACTTCCTGCGCGAGTTCAAGCGGCACGCCTGGGAGCTCGACGAGGTCCTGTCCGCTCCGGCCGCGACGGAGGACTGATCCCCGCGCCACCCGCGGCTCCGGCACGGGTCCGCCGTGCCGGAGCGACAATGGGGTGAGACCCACTGCCGCGCCGGCAGGAGACGAAGATGAACGGCTCGGTCCCCATCGGACGTGTCGTCGGCGTGCCGCTGCGGATGCACTGGAGCGTGCCGCTGCTCGTGGTGCTGTTCGCGTACGGGCTCGGGCGCCAGACCCTCCCCGTGTGGACTCCCGGGCGATCGAACGCCGTGTACACCCTCGCCAGCGTGGTGGGGGCCCTGCTGCTGATGGCCAGCCTGCTCCTGCACGAGACCGCGCACGCCGCGACGGCCCGCCGCAGCAAGATCTCCGTCGAGGACGTCACCCTGTGGGCGCTGGGCGGGATGACCCGGATGGGCCGGCCGCAGAGCGCCGGGGCCGCCTTCGCCGTGGCGGTGAGCGGTCCGCTGACCAGCCTGGTCATCGGCGGCGCCGCGGTCGGCGCGGGGATCGCGGTGGACTCCCTGCTCGGCTGGGCGGTGCCCGCCGCCGTCCTGGTCTGGCTGGGCTGGGCGAACCTCTTCCTCGGCGTGTTCAACCTGCTGCCGGCCTCGCCGCTCGACGGCGGACGGGTGCTCCAGGCGCTGCTGTGGTGGCGCACGGGCGACCGGGACCGGGCGGACCGGGCGGCCTCGCGCAGCGGGCAGGTCATGGGCGTACTGCTGGCGGCGCTGGGCTGGGTCTCCTTCCTGCGCGGGTCCTCGGGCGGGCTGTGGCTCGTCGTCATCGGCCTCTTCATCACGTTCGTCGCGGGCGCGGAGCGCCAGCGGGCCGTCCTGCAGACGGGGCTGCGGGGCGTGCGCGTGGCCGAGGCCATGTCGAGCCCGGTGGCGGCCGGCGCCGACTGGCTGAGCGTGCGGCGGTTCATCGAGGAGGTCGCCGTCGCATCCCGGCATTCCGCCCTGCCGCTGCTCGATTTCGACGGCCGCCCGAGCGGGGTGGTGCGCGTACGCGGGCTGGCCCGGATCCCGGACGCTCAGCGGGACGCGCTGCGCGTACGGGACGCGGCGACCCCGCTGGAGCGGTGCGCGGTGGCGGCCCCCGGTGATCTGCTGGGCGAGGCCCTGGACGCGCTGAGGCCGGGTGTCGGGCTGCCGCTGCTGGTGGTGGACGCGGACCGGCTGGTGGGGATCGTCACCGCCAAGGACGTCACCCGGCTCGTGGAGCGTCGGGCGCTGGGCGGGGGCGGGGAGTCCGGATGAGCGGGGCGCGGGAGGGCGCGCGGCGGGACAATGGGGGTGCGATGCCGTACGTAGCCGTGAGCGCCCTGAGCCATGCCGGGCTGGTACGCGACCACAACGAGGACAGCCTCGTCGTCGGTCCGTGGACGCTGTGCGCCGGTGTGACCCGCAACCCGCAGACGTTCGTGTTCCCGCTCGGTGCGCCGCTGGTCGTCGCGGTCGCCGACGGGATCGGCGGACAGCCGGCCGGTGAGGTGGCCAGTGCGCTGGTGGTGCGGCAGCTGGCGGTGCTCGGGCCCTCCCTGGAGGGCGAGGAGTCCGTCCGCGAGGCGCTCGACCTGTGCAACCGGGCGGTGTTCGCGGCGGGTGACAGCGATCCGGAACTGGCCACCATGGGCACGACCGTGGCGGGTGCGGTCGTGCTGGAGGACTCGCTGATCTCGTTCAACGTCGGTGACAGCCGGGTGCTCGACGCCACGGGGCAGGAGCTCCGGCAGGTGAGCGTCGACGACAATCCGCCGCTGGAGCCGGGGCAGCGCACCACGTCCCTGCTGACCCAGGCGCTCGGCGGTGCCCGCCGGTACGGCGGGATCACCCCGCACGTCTCCACGCAGCCGCTGCCGGCCGGAGCCCGCTACCTGGTCTGCTCGGACGGACTGACCGACCCGGTGCCGCCCGGGCGGCTCGACGAGCTGCTGCGGGTGCACGACGACGGCAAGGCGGCCTTCGAGCTGTGGAGGGCCGCCGTCGAGGCGGGCGGCCCGGACAACATCACGCTCGCCCTGGTCAGGATCGGCGACTAGAGACCCTCCGCCGGGTCACCGAGCGTGACCGTACGGGCGCGGGCCCGGAGCGCTACGGCCGTCGGCGCGGCTTTCCGGCCTTGCTGCTCTTGCCGCCCTTGGCGCCGCCCTTCGCCGCGCCCTTCGGCGCGCCCGAGCCGCCGCGCGGGTTCTTGGCGCCCGTCTTCCCGGCCGCGGGCTTGCGCCCGGTGCCCGCCGCGTCGGAGCGCCCCCGCTGCTTCGGCTGCGGCGGGGTCGGGCCTCCGCGGCCGCGGGTGCTGTTGACCGTCCGGCCGCGCACGATCCCGATGAACTCCTCGACCAGGTCGGTGGGTTCGCCGTCGAGCTCGAGGAACGACAGGGCGACCCGGGACTGGGGCGCGTCCGTCACCGTCCGGTACGTGAGGTCCTTGCGGTGGTGCAGGCGGGCCAGGGACTGCGGGACGAGGAGGACGCCGATCCCGGCCGCCACCAGCTCGATCGCGTCCGCGGTGGTCGCGGGGCGTTCGAACGCGGGCTTGCCGGGCAGGTCCTCCCAGTCCAGGGTGTCGTCCAGCGGATGCAGCACGATCTCGTCCGCGAGGTCCCCGGTGGAGACCTCTTCCACGGCCGCCACGAGGTGGTCCTTGGGGACCACGACGACCGTGGTCTCGGTGTAGAGGGGGATCGCGGCCAGGCCCGTACGGTCGATGGGCAGCCGTACGAAGGCGGCGTCGGCCTCGCCGCCCCGCAGGGCGCCGGGGGCTTCGGCGGCGGACACCTGCAGGAGGGTCAGCGGGACGTCCGCCAGGCGCTCGTTCCAGATCCGCACCCACTTGCCGGGCGTCACTCCGGGGACGTACGCGAGCCGGAACGACGCGGACGCCGAGGGAGATGCCGTGGGAGATGCTTCCGAGCCTGTCACCCGGCCAGGTTACCGGCCGTGGTCAGAAGTAGCGCACACGCTCGATACCCTTGACCCCATGACGTCGCACAAGACCACCCAGACCATGAAGCCCGCCACCGCGGCGAAGAAGCTGGGTGTGTACCTCGAAGCCACCCCCGCTGAGTTCCAGGAGGGTGTCGTGACCCGCAGCGAGCTGAACGCGCTGCAGGCCGAGCCGCCCCAGTGGCTGCAGGAACTGCGACGCAACGGCCCGCACCCCCGGCCCGTGGTCGCTTCCAAGCTCGGCGTCTCGATCGCCGGCCTCGCGCGCGGCGGGGTCACCGAGGCCCTCACCACGGAGCAGATCGACACGCTGAAGCAGGAGAACCCGGAGTGGCTCCAGAAGGAGCGGGCCACCCAGGCCGAGGTCCGCAAGGAAGCGGTCCGCATCAAGGAGAAGCACGCCGAGCAGGCGGAGCGCCTTCAGCAGTCCGGCTCCTGACCGGCGCGCGCCGCGGGGCGCGCGGGCGGCGCCCCTGACGGCGAAGTGCCCCAAAGCACCCGTCCCGTCCGCATTTCACCAAAGATCACCGGAATACGGACGGCGCGCCCTGGGCAGACCTGCGGCGTGATCTCGCAACTCCTCGCCCCGTTCAGGCGCGCCCGCACCACCCTCGTCTTCTCCGCCGACTTCGGCTCGACCTCCCGCTGGGTCGCCGGCCGGACCTCGGCCTTCCCGGACAACGGCCCGGTCAATCCGGGCGACAACAAGCTGGACCACCTGGTCGACGACCCCTCCTACAGCCGCGGCGGGACCTTCCGCGCCACCCGGCGGCACGACGGCGACTGGGACTCCGGCCTGCTGACCACCGAAGGAAGCGAAGAGGGCTTCCTGCTGCGCGCGGAGGACGTACTGGAGGCCCGGGTCCGGCTGCCGGAGGCAGTCGGCGCCTGGCCCGCGATCTGGACCTGGCGGGACGGCGGCCAGGAGGTCGACGTCTTCGAGTACCACCCGGACAACCCGGACCTGCTCGAACTCTCCAACCACGTCCGGGGCGGGGGCTCGCACTACTACCACGACCCGGCCATCCGCCCCGGCGCATGGGTCGACCTCAAGGTCAAGTTCGGTACGAGCTCGGTCGTCTGGTGGATCAACGGCGCCCGCGCGTACGCCGATCACAGCGGGGTGGGCCGGCGCTGGCGGGCGTACCTCATCGTGAACCTCTCCGTGTGCGCCGGCCGCTACCACCCGGCTCCCGACCACTCCCTCTCGGAGATGTCGTACGAGGTCTCGGACCTGCGGGTGTACCGCAGTCAGGCCGGGATCACCGCTCGGTGACCTCCGCACCGACGATGACCCCGCCGGACACGGTGTACGTGCCCTCGTACACCCTCGGCGTGCCGTCCGTCTGGACCGCACGGATCAGGACGCGGACCCGGCCGGCGTCCACCGCGTCCGCCGACCCGAGCGAGATGCTCGCCGTCGTGTCGTAGCCCGCCACCCACTTCGCGTAGGAGGTGTGGGCGATGTTCCTGCCGCCGAGTTCCCAGGCGGCCTCGAAGTCCCGGTTCACGAGGTCCTGGTAGTACTCCTCCACCACGTCGCCCGGATCGTCCGGACGGGGCGGGCTCGCCTCCGGCGGAGGCTGGACGGGAGGGGTGTACGCCACGGACGGGGTGACGGCCGGGGTGGGCCGGGCCGCACCGGGGGTGGAGGGCGGGACGACGGCAGACGGCGTGGCGGAACCGCCGTCCGCTCCCGGCGCCAGACCGCTCGTGGCCGCGTCGGCCGTCCGCCCCGCAGGCTCGGGAGCGACGGCGATGAGGACTCCCGCGGTCCCCCCGCCGACGGCCACGAGAACGGCCACCAGCCACGGCAGCCACCGGGGAAGCACCGTGGGGCCCACGCGGACGTAGCCGGGCCCGGCGGGCCGGGAGGGCGGCATGGTCATCTCCTTCGAACCCCCCTCGCTCACAGACCGCGGATGGCCTCTTCGATCGGCTCCGCGAGGGAGACCAGGGCGGTGAACCCCGCCACGGCGCTCAGGAGCGCCCTGGCGAGCATCCTCAGCTTTCCCATCCGCGGGTTCTCGCGGGCGAGCTCCTCACGCGCGTCCTGCGCCGTCTCGATCAGATCGGCGCGGTCGGGGTGATCGGAGCGGCCGAGCGCCTCTATCAGCAGGGAGACCAGGTCCCGGATCTCCCCGGGCGATCGCTGCCGTCCGTCTCCGACGTGTGTCGGACCACTGCTGCGGATCTCGACCTGTGCGTTCCTGCCGCTCGCCACCGCGGAGGAGACGACATTCGAGCCGCCGGTGGCGATGATCCCGTCGTTGTTCCGCATTCGTCTTCCTGCCCCTCATCCCGGTCAGTCCAATTTCACGCGCGGCAGTTTGCCGAGGATCTTCGACGAGATGCCCGAGTTCTCACCCGAGGCGACGGAACTGGCGTGGACGCTCGCTCCGTGGCTCGCGATGATCCCGTGATTGATGATCAGTTCCTGGCGCTGCACCAGCTCGTCCGTATGGATTCCGTGGGCCTCCGCGAACTCGACGATCGCGTTCAGCACCCTCTTCTCGATGGCCTTGAGGACCATGCCGCTGTCCGCTTCCTGGAAGTAGCGCTGGTGGCTCCGGTCGGCGACGTTGCGGCGCACCGCCTGCCGGGCCCCGTAGTCGAAGCGCCGCAGCTGTGTGATCAGCTTGTCCTGGCCCCGGACCCGGAAGTACATCCAGAAATCGGGCGCGAATCCCGCGATCGCGCGCCAGGGCGAGGCCAGCAGCTCGAACACGGTGGGGACCAGGGTTCCCGCCGCGAGTCCGAGCACCTCGAACAGGGGCGGGCTGGGCATGAGGGTGTCGACGACCCGGTAGCCGTCGCGCAGGGGGAAGAGCACGGTCGGGGACGCCTCGACGACGAGACTCGAGTCCGAGCGGACGAAGCGGATGAAGAGGGACGTCACCAGCTCGCCGCCCCAGCCCGTGGAGTGCACCCCGAGGTAGGGCCGGGCCTTCTCCTCGGGCGAGCGCTTGAGCGCGTCCATGGCACCGGGCGTGATGGCGGTGACGGGCCGGCTGAGCGGATCGGAGAGGAAGCGCCTGTCCTCCCGGACCGCCGAGCCGTCGACGAAGAGCCGCTCCTCGATCTCCAGACAGGGCAGGCCCAGCGTGGCGAGCCGTCCGGCGACGTGGGCGTAGAGGTCCACGACGTCGAAGTCCCGCGGCTCGGCCCCCGGCCGGCTCGGGGAGGTGACGTCGAAGGCCAGTGACCACGAGTCGCGCTCGGAGCCGTACCCCGCGAACGGCGAATAGCCGCTGTAGGTGGTGACGTTCCCCTCTGCGTACTCGCCGATCTCGCGCAAGCGCACGGCGACGCCCAGGCTGATCGGCTCGGGAGCGGCCGCGGGGTCGAAGCTGTCCGGGCGCAGGCTCTGCATCGACCGGCCGTACTTGGTGGAGAGCTCGAACGAGAACACCGTCACCCAGGCGAGGAACAGCGTCAGCAGGGCGATCCAGGGCATCCCCACCCACAGCTGGAAGACGAGGAGGAACAGCAGCAGGAAGGCGAGCAGGATGTCCCGGCCGTGTCTGCGGGCGTTCGCGCGGTACGCGTGCCTGAGCACGACCGGCAGATCGCACGCCGGGGCCGCGGCCACACCCAGGTGCGGCTCGGCCGCCACGTCCTTGACCAGGGACCTCGCGTACGCGCGCTCCAGGTACGCGGCCGCGCACAGGTACCTCGTCACGTCCCGGCCGCCACCCCATGCCGGAACCGCGGTGCGGCGCGCGGCGACCGGACCTGTCATGACGCCCCCCGATTTCAAGCCATTCCGCCTTCACGCGCGCACCACGATCCTTGCCAAGCGTGGTCGGGGGCGCTGCAATGCCGATGAAATTTCGATGATGCGCGCGAAACGAGGATGCGAGTGGACGGGGAATCTCCGCAGCGGCTCCGGATCGAGCTGCTCGGTCCGGTCCGGGTCTGGCGAGGAACGACGCCGCTGGACCTGGGACCCGTCCGGCGACAGGCCGTGCTGGCCGCGATGGTCCTGCGGGCGGGCAGCACCATCAGCCACGAGGACCTCCTCGACGGGGTGTGGGGCGCGGCGCCGCCGGGATCCGGCCACCGGGTCCTGCCGAGCTACGTCTACGCGCTGCGCAAGGCCCTCGACCCGCAGGACACGGGGTACGAGGATTCGGTGATCCGCAGCAGCCAGGGCCGGTACGGCATGGCCATGGACCGGATCCGTGTCGACGTGGCCGAGATGGCGGGACGGCTCCGGGACGCGCGGCGCGCGAAGGAGTCCGGTGACCTGGCCGGCGCGATGGCCGGATTCGCCGAGGCGCTCGCGCTGTACCGGGGAGAGCCCCTGGCGGGGCTGCCGGGGCCGCTCGCGCAGGCCGAGCGGCGGCGGCTGGCGGACCGGCGGCGCGCGCTCGAGTCGGAGCGGCTCGAGTGCCTCGTCCTGTCGGGCCGGGCCGGCGAGGCCCTGGACGGCCTGGCCGCGCTGTCCGCCGCCGAGCCGTACGACGAGGCGGTCCTGGCCCTGCACATGCGGGCCCTGTACGCCAACGAGCGCCAGGCCGAAGCGCTGAACGCCTACCAGGGCATGCGCGAGCGGCTGCGCGACGAGCTCGGGGTCAGCCCCGGCGACGCTCTGGGCCAGGTGTACGAAGCGGTGCTGCGCCGCGACGACGAGCTGCTCCTCGGCCCGGAGGCGGCCCGACCCGCCGCCCACTCCCCCGGCGGCCCGGCCGCCGCCCCCGTACCGCCCCGCCCCCGCCTCCCCGTCAACGAATTGCCGGGGGTCACCGGTGTCCTCGTCGGGCGGGAGCGCGAACGGGCGCTGCTGGCCGCTCCCTTCCCGCCCGGCTCCGTGGGGGTCGCGACCGTCGACGGCATCGCCGGGATCGGCAAGACCGCCCTCGTCGTCCGCGCGGCCCGGGAACTGCGCGCCCACTATCCCGACGGGTGCCTCTTCGTCGACCTGCGCGCCCACAGCCCGGGACGGCAGAAGCTCTCGCCACAGCGGGTGCTGCGGCGACTGCTGCGCTCGATCGGCGCGGCCGACAGCGAGGTTCCGGCCGATCTCGACGAACTCACCACCGCCTGGCGTGCGGTGACCGGATCGCTGAGGCTGCTCCTCGTACTGGACGACGCCGTGGGGAGCGCGCAGATCCGGCCGTTGCTCCCCGCCGGGCCGGGCAGCATGGTGATCGTGGCCAGTCGCCAGAGGCTGGCAGGCTTGGACGCCGACCGGCGCATCACGCTGGAGCCCCTGGAGACGGGCGAGGCGCGGGCCCTGCTCGGGCAGCTCGTCGGGGAGGAGCGCACGGCCGGGGAGGAGACGGCCGCGCGCGAGCTGGCAAGGCTGTGCGGAGGGCTGCCGCTGGCGCTGCGCATCGCCGGGACACGGCTGCAGACCCGCCCCGTCTGGACCCTCGCCCACCTGGTGGACCGCATGGCGGACGACGATCACCGGCTCGGTGAGCTCCGTGCGGGGGACCGCAGCCTGGAGGCCGCCTTCCGGCTGTCGTACGACCAGCTCGCCCCCGCTCAGCAGCGGGCGTTCCGCGCCCTGGGCCTGACGCCGACGAGCGAGTTCGACGCCCTCACCCCGGCGGCCATGCTGGGCCTGCCGGCCCGCGACGCCGGGCAGATCCTGGAGGGCCTGGTCGACACGAGCCTGGTGCAGCAGCCCCGGCCGGGCCGCTACCGGCTGCACGACCTGGTACGGGTCCACGCCCGGCGGCTGGCGGAGGCAGCCCCGGCCGAAGCGGGGGCGGCGCGCACCGCCGTGCTCCGCCTCTACGTGGACGCGGGCCGGACCGCCAGCGACTGGGGCTCCGGCGGCTTCCCCACCGGGCCGGCGGGGACGGGAGCCTTCGCGGACCGGGCCGACGCGAGTGCCTGGCTGAACGCCGCCGACGCGGAACTCGCCGACGTCGTCGGCCATGCGGCGGGCCTCGGCGAGGCCGACCACGCCTGCTGGATCGCCGAGGCCCTGACCGACCACTTCATCCGCCGGGGCCGCTACCACGAAGGGCGCACGGCGTTGGAGACCGCCCTCCCCCAGGCGGAGCGGGCCACCGACCGGCGGATGGTGCCCGCTCTGCGCAACTGCCTGGGGATCATCGACATCTACCGGGGCGAGGCCGAACAGGCGCGCGAAACCTTCGCCGAAGCCCTGCGCCTGAGCCGCCAGGGCGGGGACCGGCACGAGGAGGCCCGGGCCCTGAGCGGGATCGGGACGGCGGAGCTGAACGCGGGCCGGCCCGAGCGGGCCATCGCCCCCCTCACCGCGGGGGTCGACCTGGCCCGGCTGCTCGAGGACGACTGGATCGCGGCGATGGCCCTGTGCGTGCTCGGGACCGTCCACCACGTGCGGGGGCGGACCCGAGAGGCGCTCCGCTGCTTCGCCGAGTCCGCCGTCCACGCCGAGGCGAACGGGCGGCCCGCCATGATCAGCAGGGTCCTGAGCTGCGCCGCCGAAGTCCACCTCGGCCTGGGCGAGTTCACCGAGGCCAAAGAGCTCCTGAGCCGGGCGGCGCTCCTCGTCCAGCGGGCCGGCGACATCCCCCTGACCGCGATCACGCTGAGCATGCTGGGCACGGCGGAGATGGGGGCGGGAAACCTGGAGGCGGCCCTGGCCCTCCACCACGACGCCCTCTCCCGGCTCCAGTCGCTGTCCCCGCTGAACGAGCCCCACCAGACCCGTATGGAGATGGCGATCCGCAGCAGGCTGGGCCGCGCCTACTCGGCCGCGGGCCGGGTCCGCGAGGCGGGGCAGCAGTTCCGGACGGTCCTCGCCTTCCCCGGCGCCGGCGCGTACCCCGCGGAGCGCGCGCTCGCGGTCGCCGGTCTCAGGGACTGCGAGGCCACCTAGGGGGTGTCTTGTCGATCACGCCGGGCTCGCGGCGGCGGGCACCGCGCCTCGCCGCGTTGTCCTCGCTCGCCGACACACCACGTCGCCTCCTCCCCCTGCCTTCGGCGGGGGGACCCCCACGTCCGCCTTGCGATCCACGGCACCCACCACCGCTCCCTGACCCGGCCCGATCGACAAGACACCCCCTAGCCGTGGCCCACCGCCGCCTCCAGGCGCTGTTCCAGGCGGCGGAAGTTGCGCTCGCCCACCGCGTGCCACAGCACCCGGGGCGGCAGCGGCAGGTGGCCCATGATCAGGATCTGTTCGCCCGGGTCCGCGTCCTTGAGGAGCATCCCGAGGACGGTGAACAGCCTGCTCTTGGGCACGGCGGCGCTCGCCGCGTCGCCGATCTCGTCCCACTCCGCCTGTGACACCACCCCCGGGACGAGCGGCAGCGCCTCGCGCTCCTCCTGGTCGAAGTGGTCCCCGGCGGCCTTGGCCAGTCGGTCGAACGTGTCGGCCAGCTCCTCCCGGTGGGTGATTCCCCCGGCGGCCGCCCACGCCCCGAGCAGGTCCTTCGCCCGTGCGAGCAGGGCCGACAGCTCGGCGTGCTGGCCCCGCAGCCGCTTCCACAACCCGCCCTGTCCGGGGAGACGTTCGGCCAGCTTCGGCCACAGCAGCCGGTCCTCGCCCTCGTGGTGGTCGTGCAGGGTGTCCAGCAGCAGCTCCAGCCGGTCCGCGACCAGCCTGACCTGGGCGCGGCTGCCGTGGCGCACTCCGCGCACCCGGCCCGCCGCCTCCCCGAACTCGCGCCGGAACATCCGGTGGACCACCACCATGTCGTGCGTGGTGATCGGTTTTCCCTGGTTCTGCATCGAAGTGGACATCGACCGCGACCCCCGCCCTGGTGGGTGTACCGGGCTCCAGCGTGGCGGGCGGCCGGCCGTCCGCGACAGGGGCGCACGGCGGCGCTCCAGCGCCCCCGGGGAGCCCGGTCCCGCGGCCCGGCCTATGCCAGGGTGCGCACCCTCGGGTCGCGGAGCCCGTAGCGGGCGGCGACGATCGCCAGCCTGCCGTCGGATATGCGCCGGGCGAAGTCGGGTTCGGCCGCGAGCAGGTCGCGGGTGCGCCGGGCGTGCGCGTCGATGGTGGCGTCGATCCGGGCCTCGCCCTGCCGGGTGTGGTCGACGGAGGGCCGGATCCGGTCGGCCAGGTACCGGAGGTGCGCGGGCAGCGGCTCACCGCTCCCGTCGGCGTGGACGGCGGCGCCGACCGCCTCGCAGGACTGGTGGCCGAGCACCAGCACCAGCGGGACCTCCAGTTCCAGTACGCCGAACGCGACGCTGCCGAGGACGGCCTCGTCGAGCACCTCGCCGGCCGAGCGCACGGTCAGGAGGTCGCCGAGCCCCTGGTCGAAGACGAGTTCGGGAGGCACGCGGGAGTCGACGCAGCCGAGGACGACCGCGAAGGGCTGCTGGGTCCTGGTCAGACGGAGCCTCAGGAAGGCCGACTCGTGCGGGTGCTCCTGCGCGTACGTCCGCCAGCGCCGGTTGCCCGCGGTCAGCCGGCGCAGCGCCTCCTGCGGGGAGACCGGGCCCGCGGCGGCCTCCGTCTCGGCGGGCGGCGCCGGGGCCGGGGCGGACGAGGCCGGGAAGCCGGCGGTGAGGGGGAGGACGGACCCGACGGCCGCCGAGCCCGTCGCGGCGGCGCGGAGTAGTCGGCGGCCGGGCGACGGGGTGTCCAGTGTCTGCGTGTTCGAATCCATCGCGGGACGGTAACCCCGCCTCCGGGCCCCCTGCCCGGGTGCGGGGCTCAATATCGGAAGTCCGGCCGGGCGGGGCCGGCCCCGCCCCTCGCGCCCGGGGCCGGCCGGCTCGGCCCTCCCGTGCCGGGTCAGCCCGCCCCGCCCTTGCCGTCCAGGGTCGTCCGGCCGAACTGCTCGTCCAGTACGGACAGCCGGCGCCAGTACTCGTCCTCGTCGATCTCGCCGGTCGCGAACCGGCGGCCCAGGATGGCGATCGGAGAGTTCTCGCCGTACGAGCCCCGCATCGCCCACGGTCCGCGCGGGCCGCGTCCGCCGCGCCACACCGTGCGGCGCAGGGCGGTGACGACGCCGAAGACGACGAACGCCCAGATCAGCGGGGCGAAGAGGATCCACGGGCCGGGCCCGTCGTACGCAAGGGTGTTCATCTCGGTTCAGCTCCTCGGAAGGGGTGCGGTTTCCTTGTCGCTTCCGAGACTCGCCCCGGGAGGGTGCCCGGGTCGTCGTACGGCCGGCGGCACCGTGCGTACCGCCACGGGAGTAGCTGCCCGCAGGAGCGGTCTCAGCCCAGCCAGCCGGGCCTGACCAGCCCCGATTCGTAGGCGAGGACCACCAGCTGGGCCCGGTCCCGGGCACCGAGCTTGATCATGGCCCGGCTGACGTGCGTCTTGGCGGTCAGCGGACTGACCACCAGCCTGCGGGCGATCTCCTCGTTCGACAGGCCGAGGCCGACCAGGGCCATCACCTCGCGTTCCCGCTCGGTCAGCCGGTCCAGCCCGGCCGCCGCCTCCGGGGCCTTGGACCGGGCCGCGAACTCCGCGATCAGCCGGCGCGTCACCCCGGGTGAGAGCAGCGCGTCGCCGGCGACCACCGCCCGTACGGCGCGCAGCAGCTCCTCCGGTTCGGTGTCCTTGACCAGGAACCCGCAGGCGCCGGAACGCAGGGCCTCGAAGACGTACTCGTCGAGCTCGAAGGTGGTGAGCATGACCACCTTCACCGCGGCCAGCCCCGGGTCCGAGGTGATCGCGCGGGTGGCGGCGAGGCCGTCGAGCCCCGGCATCCGGATGTCCATCAGGGCCACGTCCGGGCGCAGTTCGCGCGCCAGTCGCACGGCTTCGGCCCCGTCGGCGGCCTCGCCCGACACCTCGATGTCCGGCTGCGCGTCGAGCAGCGCGCGGAAGCCCGCCCGTACCAGCGCCTGGTCGTCGGCGAGCAGTACGCGGATCACGAGTCCTCCTCGGTGTCGAGCGGGATCCGGGCCAGTACCCGGAAGCCGCCGTCCGGCCGGGGGCCGGCCTCGATGGTGCCGCCCTGCGCGGCGGCCCGCTCGCGCATCCCGATCAGGCCGCTGCCGCTGCCGCCGGCGTCGTCGCCGGTGGCGGGTCCGTCGTCGTCAACCTGCAGTTCCAGCGCGCCGAGCGGGCGGCTGATGCGGATCCGGGCGGTCCGCGAGCCCGAGTGGCGCACCACGTTGGTGAGCGCCTCCTGGAGGATCCGGAACGCGGCGAGGTCCGTGGCCGGAGACACTCCCCGGGCCTGGGCCTGCCCCGTCACGGAGACGGTGAGCCCGGCCGCGGCCGCCTGCGCGACCAGTTCCGGGAGCCGGTCGAGCCCGGGGGCGGGGGCGCGCGGGGCCTCGCCGGGGGCGCGCAGGGTGTTCAGCACCTGCCGGACCTCCCCGAGCGCCTCCTTGCTGGCCGCCTTGATGGTGGTGAGCGCCGTACGCGCCTGTTCGGGGTCCGTGTCGAGCAGGGCCAGGCCGACGCCCGCCTGCACGTTGATGACGGAGATGCTGTGGGCCAGTACGTCGTGCAGCTCGCGCGCGATCCGCAGCCGTTCCTCGTCCACCCGGCGCCGCTCGGCGGCCTTGCGCTCGGCCCGGTCGCGGGCCCACTGCTCCCGGCGTACGCGGACCACCTCGGACGCGGCGAGGACGGCGATCGCCCAGGCGGTGATCCCGCCCTCCGTCCCCCAGGGGGCGGGGCCGTCGCCGGGCGGCGGCAGCCAGCGGTACAGCCAGTGGGCGATGAGCAGGTGGCCGGCCCACAGGGCGCCCACCGCGCCCCAGGCGGCATGGCGGTGGCCGGAGACGACGGCGGCGAGGCAGGCCAGGGCGACGCTGATGAAGACGGGGCCGTACGGGAATCCGGCGGCGAGGTAGCCGAGCGTCACGGCGCAGACCCCGTAGAGGACGGGCACCGGGTAGCGGTGGCGCAGCAGGAGCAGGGCGGGCCCGAGGAGCAGCAGGATCCGGCCGGGCACGCCGATGGGCTCGCGGCCCGGCTGCACCTGCTGCGCCCACCCGGTGGCCGCCTGCGTGAACACGGCGACGAGGAGCGAGGACCGCCACGGCAGCCGCCCGCCGCCGGTGCGCTCCGCCCAGTACTCCCACCGCCGCTCCGCCATGCGGCCACGCTAGACGCCCGGGCCCGCCGTCGTCGTCCGCCGGGCGGGGCGATCGGGCGTACTCCCCGCGGAGTACGCGGGCACGCCGCCCCGGTCCCGCGGGGCTACTTCGCGCGCAGGGCGTCGACGGCGATGCGGGCGGTGGTGCCGATCACGGCGTCGGCCGCGGGGAGGGTGGCCGCGGGGTTGGCGGCGCGGGTGAAGACGGCCACGGCGTAGCGGCCGCCGTCGGGGTACTCGATGACGCCGACCTCGTTGCGCACGGTCGGCAGGCTGCCGGTCTTTCCGGCCACGTGGACGTCGTCGAAGGGGAATCCGGCGGCCATCCGGTGCGGCCACACCTGGAGTCCGAGCAGGCGGCGGATGGCGGCCCCGTGTTCGGGGGTGCAGGCCTCGTCGCGCCAGACGGCGGCGAGCAGCCGGGTCATGTCCCGGGGGGTGCTGCGGTTGCTGCGGGCCGGGTCGAGTGCGCGGAGCCGGGCGAGGACCTGCGGGTCGGCCAGGGCCGGGGCGCCGGCCGGGCCGGCGTCCTCCCGGACGCCGGCGAAGAGCGAGCGGAAGGTGTGGACGGCGCGGGTACGGGTCAGGCCGAGCCGGGCCGTGGCCTCGTTGACGCCGTCGAGGCCTATCCGCGCGAGGAGCAGGTCCGCGGCGGCGTTGTCGCTGACGGCCGTCATCAGGTACGCGGCGTCGCGCAGGGACATGCGTACGGGGTCCAGCATGGCGGCGAGTCCGGTGGGGCCGGCCGTGCGGTCGTCCGGCGGGCACTCGACCTGTTCGGTCAGGTCCAGGCGGCCGTCCGCGGCCTGCTGGTGGAGGGCGACGAGCAGGCAGAGCTTGTGCACGCTGGCGGTGACGACCGGGTGGTCCGCGCCGGCGTCGATCTCCGTACCGGAATCGATGTCCACGGCGTGCATCCGGCCGCTGACGCCGGCTTCGGCGAAGGCTGCGCAGATGCGGCGCAGGGGGTGGTTCACAGCCAGTACTCCGCTGCCGGGCGCAGGTGGAGCGGCCGCGCGGGTACGTCGGCGGTCACCGCCGCAGTGTTCCACAGGGTCCGCGTGGTCGCTTCGGCGAAGGCCCCGACGGCGGCGTCGCCGCGGCCCCGGGGCCAGGCGACGCTGTGGCGCCAGGCCAGGGGGGCGCCCGCGAGGGGGCGCCACACGATGTCGGCGTGCGGGCCCGGGGCCTCGGCCGGCCCGCTGTCGCGGGGGGCGAAGGCCACGGCGTTCGCGGAGAGGACGAGCACGCGGACGAAGCCGGGCCCGCTGCCCTGCCGGACGGCGGCGGGGGTGTAGCCGCCGCGGGCGCAGGTGTTCAGTACGTCGTCGTGCAGGGCGGGGGCCTCGGCGCGCGGGAAGAGGACGAGGCCGTATCCGGTGAGGGCGGCGAGCGGCACCTCCTCCAGGGAGGCGGCCGGGGCCTCGCGGGGCAGCAGCACGCCGAGTTCGCGGCGCAGGACCGGCCCGAGTTCCAGGCCCGCGATGTCGCAGGGGTGCCGGACGAGCCCGACGTCGAGCTCGCGGGAGGTGAACCGGGCCAGCTGCTCGGCGGTGGACAGTTCGTGGAGCTCCAGCTCCACACCGGGGTGGTGCTGCCGGAAGGCGGCCAGGATCGCTGCGATCGCCTCGCCGGCGAG
Source organism: Streptomyces sp. NPDC001194 (assembly GCF_042896985.1). NCBI lineage: Bacteria > Bacillati > Actinomycetota > Actinomycetes > Kitasatosporales > Streptomycetaceae > Streptomyces > Streptomyces sp. NPDC001194. Next base: position 166,078 of record NZ_JBIAXU010000012.1, read on the forward strand.
ATCGGGCGGCAGGGCGGCGCGCAGGAGTCCGCTCTCGCCGTCGCGGATGCGGCGGGCGGTGGCGGCGAGGGCGTCCGCCCGGGCGAGCAGCAGGCGGGCGTCCTCCAGCAGCATCGTGCCGGCCGCGGTGATCGTCACCTGGCGGCTGGTGCGTTCGAAGAGCCGGACGCCGAGCTCGCGCTCCAGGCGCTGGATGCGCTGGGACAGGGGTGGCTGGGCCATGCCGAGCAGCTCGGCGGCACGGCCGAAATGTCTTTCTTCTGCAACAGCGACGAAGCACTGCAGATGCCGGATCAGGTCCACGACCGGCAACGATATCCGAGTTTGATCGATCCGAGATCCATATCGATCTTGGACGGAGGGTGGGCGTCGGTGTTGTGCTCACGGCATGTCCTCGAACCGCTTCTCCCCGTCCCCGCGCCGCACGGCCGCCCGGCGCGCCCCGTACGCCGCCGCCCTGGCCCTCGGCCTCTCGCTGACCGCCGCCGCGCTCACCGGCTGCTCGACGGCCTCAAAGCCGCCCGCCGCGGCCGGGCCCGCCGTGAGCACGAGCGCCTCCGCCGCCCCCGGCGTCGACAGCCGGGAGCGGCTGACCGTGGGCGGCGGCACCCGGGAGTACCTGATGCACCGCCCGGCCGCGGAGGGCGGCGGACCGCGGCCGCTCCTCGTCGCCTTCCACGGGCGCGGAGCCGACGCCGAACAACTGCGCAGGCAGAGCGCCCTGGACAAGGCCGCCGAGGCCCGCGGCATGCTCCTCGTGTACCCGGAGGCGCTGGGCAAGGGCTGGGGCGCCGGCACCGCCGCCACCGCGCAGCGCCCGGATCCGGACGCGGATGTCCGGTTCGCCGAGGCGCTGATCGCCGAACTCGTGCGCACCGGCCGGGCCGATCCGCACCGGGTCTACGTCGCCGGGTTCTCCAACGGCGGCTCCATGGCCCTGCGGATGGCCGCGCAGCGCCCGGACCTGGTCGCGGGCGCGGCTTCGGTCTCCGGTGAACTCCCCACCGGCGCCGCCGCCGTGAAGCCCACCGGCCCGGTGCCCGTCTTGATCGTCTACGGGGCCGAGGACCCCGTACGGCCCCTGGCCGGCCTGCCCACCCCCGGACCGGCCGCCCCCGGGGAGGAGCCCATCACCGCGACCGTGTCCGCGCGGGCCAGTGCGGAGGCGTTCGCCGCCGCGGGCGGGGCCGGCGGACCCGCCGAGGAGGGCAAGCCCGGCTACGACCGCGTCACCTGGCCGGCCGGCCCCGCGGGGGCGGAGGTGCGGCTGCTCGTCATGCACGGGGCCGGCCACACCTGGCCCGGCTCGACCATGCCCCCGCCCGCGGGCTTCGGCCCCGTCAGCACCGCGCTGGACGCGAGCAGCACCCTGCTCGACTTCCTCACCGCGCACAAGCGCTGACGCCGACCCGGCACCACGCCACCGCGCCGGCTCCGCCGCCCGGCATCGCGCATGGCTCCGCGCACCACACCCCGGCTCCCGAGTGTGGTGCGCGGGGCCATGGGCGCGCCCGTCCGCCCTCCCTAGGGTTCAGCCATGACGAGCCAAGTTCCTTTCCTGCAGGAGCGCGTCGCGCTGGTGACCGGCGGCGGCAGCGGCATCGGCCGGGCCTGCGCCATCGCCCTGGCCGAGGCGGGCGCCACCGTGCACGTGGCCGACATCGCCGAGGAGTCGGCCAGGTCCGTCGCCGCACTCGTCGGCGGGCGGGCGCACGTCGTCGACCTCGCCGACCCGGCCGCCATCGAGCGGCTGCCGAGGGCGGTGGACATCCTGGTCAACAGCGCGGGCCTGCAACACGTCGCCCCCATCACGGAGTTCCCGGCCGAGCGGTTCGCCCTGATCCAGCAGGTGATGGTCACCGCGCCGTTCCTGCTGCTGCGGCACGTGCTGCCGCACATGTACGCGGCCGGCTGGGGGCGGGTGGTCAACATCTCCAGCGCCCACGGGCTGCGGGCCAGCGCGTACAAGTCCGCGTACGTGGCGGCCAAGCACGGGCTGGAGGGGCTGAACAAGGTGACCGCGGTCGAGAGCGCCCCGTACGGGGTGACGAGCAACTGCATCAGTCCCGGCTACGTGCGGACGCCCCTGGTCGAGGCGCAGATCGGGCAGCAGGCCGCCGCACACGGCATCGGCCCCGCCGACGTCCTGTCCGAGGTGCTGCTCACCCGGTCCGCGATCAAGCGGCTGATCGAGCCGGAGGAGGTCGCGGCGGCCGCGGTGTGGCTGTGCGGCCCCCACACCGGCTACCTCACCGGAACCTCGCTCCCCCTCGATGGTGGTTGGACGGCCACCTGAATTTAACTACCGACCAGTAGACAGGGGGTTCGATCTTACGGATTCTGGATCCGTACATGTCAATCCAGCCACTGAGGAGCGCCCCCACATGCGCAGCACCCGCGCCCGCGTCCGCCTGCTCGGCACCGCCACCGGCACGGCCGCGGCCACCGTCGTCCTGATGCTGGCCCCCACCGCCGCCCGGGCCGCGTCCGCTCCGGTCCCCGCCCCGGCGGCCGCCCCGGCCTCTGCCACCGCCTCCGCGCCCGGCGGGAACGCGCTGATCCGCGGGGTCGACTACGGCACGTGGAAGCGCGACGTGGCCGCCGTCATGGCCACGGCACGCCCGTACGTCGAGCAGCGCATCGGCCGGTCGCCCGCCGGCGAGAAGCCGGCGATCGTCCTGGACATCGACAACTCCTCGCTGGAGACGGACTTCCACTGGTTCTGGACCTTCCCGACCCCGGCGATCTCCGAGGTCCGCGACCTGACCCGGTACGCCGACGACCACGGTGTGGCCGTCTTCTTCGTCACCGCCCGCCCGGGGATCATCCAGTCCCTCACCGAGCACAACCTCAAGGCGGTCGGCTACCCCGTCACGGGCCTGTACGTCCGGGACCTGCCCGACCTCTTCGACGAGGTCAGCGCGTACAAGACGGGGAAGCGCGCCGAAATCGAGGGCCGCGGCTACACGATCATCGCCAACATCGGCAACAACAACAGCGACCTCGTCGGCGGCCACGCGGAGCGCACCTTCAAGCTGCCGGACTACGACGGCAAGCTCTCCTAGAAGCCTCCGGTGCCGACCGGGCGACCGCGCACGGGCGACCGCGCACGGGCGGGCGGTCGGCACCGGCGCTCCGGCCTCCCGGGGCCGGGCGCCGGCTGCCCCGCCTCAGGACGGACGGACCCCGTCGCACGTGATCCGCAGGTGGCGCGGACCGCGCAGGACCGCGTTCTGCCGGTAGGGCGGCGGGTCCTCGACCAGGCGCGGGTTCTCCAGGCGGCGGGCCAGCTCGGTCAGCGCGAGCTGCGCCTCCAGCCGGGCCAGCGGGGCTCCGAAGCAGCTGTGGATGCCGCTGCCGAGGCCGAGGTGCTGGACGTCCTTGCGGTAGGGGTCGAAGCGGTCCGGGTCCTCGAAGCGGTCCGGGTCCCGGTTGCCGGCGGCGAGGACCAGCCACATCGACGAACCCTTGGGGATCGTGACCCCGCCGACCTCGATGTCCACCAGCGGGGTGCGCTGCGGCAGCAGCTGCACCGGGGGCTCGAACCGCAGCAGTTCCTCCACCAGCGGCACGGCGAGGCCGGGCGTCTCCCGCAGTTGCCGCAGGACGTCCGGGTTGCGCAGCAGGGTCAGCATCCCGTTGGTGATGAGGTTGACCGTCGTCTCGTGGCCCGCGATGAGCAGCAGGGCCGCGGTGCTGAGCAGTTCCATCGTGCTCATGGTCTCGTCCTGGCCGTGTCCGACAGCCAGTTGGGAGAGCATGTCCTCGCCGGGGTTCTTGCGGCGCTCCTCGATGAGCCCGGCCAGGTACATGCCGAGTTCCATCCGGGCGTCGTGGGTCGTCTTCTCCCGTTCCTTCGGGTCCGCGCCCGGGTCGGGGTCCAGGCTCGCGGCCAGGGTGTCGGCCCAGACGTGGAAGCGGGCCTCGTCCTCACGCGGTACGCCGAGCAGCCGGCAGATCATCGTGACGGGGAACGGGTAGGCGAACTGGTCGACCAGGTCGATCCGTTCCGGGTCGCCGAGGTTGTCGATGAGTCCGGTCACGGTGGTCTGCAGGAATCCGCGCATGTCGTCGACGCGGTGCGGGGAGTGCGGCGGCCCGAAGGGGCGGTTGGTCATCCGGCGCAGCCGGTCGTGCTCCGGGGGGTCCAGCTTGAGGAAGCTCGGCGGCAGGGCCGAGGCTCCCTCCTCCTCCGCCCCGGCCAGCGGGTCCCCGGCAGTGGCGGCCAGGTTGCGCGCGTCGGAGCTGAGCCGCGGGTCGTGCAGCAGGCTCTGGATGTGGTGGTACGTGCTGATGACGTACGGGCCGTCCCCGTCGTGGAAGACCGGGGTCTTGCGCAGCTCCGCGTACAGCGGGTACGGGTTCGCGCGGTTCGAGTAGTCGAGGATGTCGCTCAGGATGCCTTGCTTCATGCCGGGTCCTCCGGAGGGCGGGCGGGTCAGTGCCCGGCGGGGGTGAACGTGAGGCGCCGGTCGGCCGGCGAGTATCCGCTGAGGGTGACGGTGGGCCCGTGCGTGGGCACGGAGGGGTCCGGGAAGTCCGCGGGGAGGGGCTTTTGTCCCTCGGTGCGCCGGTCGACCGTGGGGAACGGGGGCGGGAAGGGCGCGGTGGCCTCGATCTGCTGCTGGTAGAACTGCAGCCAGCGCGAGTTGTCGAAGGTGACCGCCCCGATGACGCGGCCCTGGTAGCCGTAGACGCCGGTGAAGCGGCGCTCGGCGCGCGAGCCCTGGGTGATCATGATCTCGGTGCCCATCGAGGGCACTCCGACCGATTTGATGCTCACCCCGAACTGGGAGGACCAGAAGGCCGGCACCCAGATGTGCGGGCGGCGCTCGGTGCTCTCGCTGAGCATGTTGTGGGCCGCGGTCTCCGCCTGCGAGACGGCGTTGCCCCAGTGCTCCAGGGACAGGAACTGGTAGCCGAACAGCGGGTGCGGGGAGCGGGCGACGTCGCCCGCCACGAAGATGTCGTCGGTGACGATGCCGCGGATGTCGAAGGCCCGGCAGCCGGCGTCGCAGGCGATGCCGCGGGGGCCCGCGCCGAGTCCGGAGCCGGTCAGCCAGTCGGTGTTGCGCTGGGCTCCGAGCGAGACGACCACGACGTCGCACTCCAGCGACGTGCCGTCGGAGAAGTGCGCGGCGCGGACCCGTCCGGTGGAGTCACCCTCCAGGGCCGTGACCATGATTCCGGTGCGCAGGTCGACGCCGTTCTCCCGGTGGAGTTCGGCGGCGACCGCGCCGATGACCCCGCCGAGGGCTCCGACCAGGGGCGCGTCGGCACGCTCGGCGACGGTGACCTCGATGCCGCGCTCGCGGCAGGCGGAGGCGATCTCGGAGCCGGTGAACCCGGCGCCGATGACCAGGACCCGGCGCGGGCCGGCGTCGAGCCGCCGGGCCAGGGCCACTCCGTCGTCGCGGGTCCGGAGCACGAACACGCCGTCGAGTTCGCCCTCGGCCTGGTTCGGCCAGGGCCGGGCCCGGACACCGGTGGCGATCAGCAGCCGGTCGTACGGGACCTCGTCCCCGTCGGCGAGTTTGACCCGCCGGGCCGCCATGTCGAGGCCGCTGGCCGCCACCCCGAGGCGCCATTCGGCTTCGATGTCGCGGCGGCGGGGCAGCGCGGTGCCCTCGGCCGTCCCCATGCCCAGCAGCGCCTGCTTGGACAGGGGCGGGCGGTCGTACGGCTCGTGGGGCTCGTCGCCGATCATGGTCAGCGAGCCCTTGAAGCCCTTCTCGCGCATGGTCTCGGCGCCGCGCAGCCCGGCGAGCGAGGCGCCCACGACGACGATCCGGCCGTTCGCTTTGAGCTCGTCCAGGGCGGTGTCAGCCATCGGATGCCTCCTCCCCGGCGGCACCCGGGGCGCCGGGCGCGGTCGCGGCCATGTCCAGCTCGTCCACGAGGATCGCCTGCACGGGGCAGGCGGCGACCGCCTGGGCCATGCGCTCACGGTGGGCGTCCTGCGCCTGCGGGTCGTAGAGCAGGCCTTCGTCTCCGTGCATCGCGAAGACGTCGGGTGCGAGGAACGCGCACTGCGCGTATCCCTGGCACCGGTTGAGATCGACGACAAGCCTCAGCAAGGTCCAGTCCTTTCGTTGGCCCCTCCGGCTTCCCGGCCAGCGTGCGGCCGGGAGAGCGGGACGGCCCGTCCGGCAAGGCCATCGGGGTGACGGCGGGGTGGAGGTGACGCGGCGCGGCCCGGAGGTGATCAGGCGGAGCGGCGTGCGGTGCGCAGGATGTACAGGCTGATGAGCAGCGCCCAGGCCGGGAAGACGAGCTCGCAGTACGGCACGCTGGAGCCCACCACCAGCAGGAGCAGACCGGTCACGGTCCCGATCGCGACCAGGGGTCTGGGCAGGACCCTCAGTTTGCGGCCGAGCGTCGACGTCGCGAGGACGAAGACGGCGGCCATCCGCATCCCGTACGTGGTGAGCAGCGTGTACGCGAAATGGCGGCCGAAGCCGGTGGGGTCCTCGGCGTCGAGGACGGTCCCGGCGGCGGCGACGGCGCCGAAGAGGCAGGCGACGAAGACCAGTCCGCTGCCCAGGAACACGGTCGCGATGAACCGGTCCTCGGCCTCGCCGGTGTGCTCGCGCAGCGCGCCCATGAACCACAGGAAGGCGATGCCCGCGAACGGGACCAGCTCGGTCGCCGTCTGCAGCGCCCCCCGCTCGCCCTGGGCGACCTTCAGGTCTTCGCCGCCGCCCCCTTCGGGCAGGGCGATCCGGGCGAGCACCATCGCCGTCGCGAGCAGGACGGCGAAGACCACCCCCGCCAGCCCCGCGGCCTTGGGTGTGCTCAGGGCTTGTTGCCGGGTCCGCCCCGGTGCCTGTGTCATTCCTCCAGCAAGCCGCCCGCCGGGCCCTCGTGCCAGCGGGAGCGCGCGGTCGGGTGACGCCCGGGGCGGTGCGCGGGAGGACCGCCCCGGGGCGCGAACACCCCCTAGGTGGCCGTGATGAGGATGCTGCCCGGCTCTCCCGCCACCTCCTCCCGCTCGGTGGCCGTGCGGGAGGCGCCCGGGCCGGTGCCGGCCACGATCAGTGAGAGCAGCACCGCCGCGGCCTCGCTCTGCAGGATCCTGGCGGCCTGCACGAGGCGGGTCGGGTCCGGGGCCGGGATGGACAGGGCCAGGCATTCGGCGTTGGGGCCCGAGGTGATGGGGACGGCCGCGCAGACCGTGCCCACGGCGTACTCCTGGAGGTCCAGCAGGGGGGAGCCGGGCCGGCGGCCGTCGAGCTGGCGGAAGAGCTCGTCCTGCCGGGTGATGGTGTGGGCCGTGAACCGCGCCGCCCGGTGCCGGGACAGGTGGTCCTTGCGGCCCTCGGAACCGAGCTGTGCCAGCAGGGCCTTGCCGACCGCCGAGGCGTGGGCGGCTGCCCGGAAGTCGACCCACTCGTCCACGAGCGGGGTGGCCGGACCGTCGGCGTACTGGGTGATGCACACCTCGCCGTCGGTGTAGCGGGCCACGTAGACGGCGGCGCCGACCGCGTCCCGGACCCAGGCGAGGGTCTCCTGCAGGTGTCCGCGGCCGTCGCCTGACGCCGCCTCGGTCAGTAAGAGCGCCCGGCCCGCGATGTACGCGCCGGGGGCGGCCGCGGCCGCCAGGTTCGCCCGTACGAGCTGCTCCATGACCCGGGCCAGCACCAGCTGCGGCAGACGCGTCTCGCGGGCGATCTGGGCGAGACTCACCCCGCCGGAGTACCGGTTGACGATCTCCAGGACGCGCAGCGCCCGGTGGACGGCCTCCATCGCGACCGGAGCCGGCCGCCCTTCGCAGGCTCCGCGTCCGGCGTGTTCCGGCTGCGGCTGCCGGAGCGCTTCGAGTGCCCAGGCGTTCGCCTCGTCCGTCAGGTGCAGGAGGTTCAGCCGTGCGTGCTGGGCGACGGCCACCGCCACGTGCGGTCCGAGGAGGAACACCTCCCCCTGGTCCTGGTCGTCGTTCCAGCTCAGGGCCGTCACGGCTCTCCGCAGCCGGGCGGGCAGCCGGTAGGGGGGCCGCCCGCCGTGCCCTCTCACCGCCGTGAGGGCGGTCAGGTCCTGCGTGCTGATCGGCGGCGAGGTCCAGATGACCGAGGCGCCGAGGGTCTCCTCGAGGTTCCCCGGGACCTCCGGCAGGTGCGGCAGTCCCTCGTCCGGGGGCAGCGCCTCGGCCAGCGCCTTCCAGTGCCGGGCGGTGTCCACCTCGGCGCGTGCCAGGTGGTGGAGGTGCAGGAGGCTCGCGGCGGTCCGCGATCCGGCTCCGGCCGCGTACTGGAACCAGAACTGCGCGCCCTCCATCCGGTCGGCCAGGTGCAGGAGACAGCCGAACAGCAGGGCCGGCTCCGATCCGTGCGGCCAGGTCCCCGCGGCCAGGGCCAGCTCGGCGAAGGGCCGGCTCTCGGCGAGCGACCAGGCCAGGTCGTCCAGCGCCCGCGCGGCCCGTACGTGGCAGGCGGCGTCGAGTACGAGGTCGTCCGCCGGGGTGGGCACGAGCGCGGGCAGCTGCCGGCGGCCGGTGAGGGAGGCCGGTGCCGGGAACCCGCCTCGGCCGGCGGCGCCGGTCGCCGAGCGGGCCCGGTCCGCCGCGATGCGCCGGGCGATGCGCCGACGGGCGGCGTCCTCGTCGTAGCCGGCGTACTCCTCCACCAGCACCTCGGCGTCCTCCAGTGCCGCCGCCAGCCTCTCCCCCGGCTCGGTGTCGTGGTCGGCCGTCATGTCGCTCACTGGCCCTTCTCCTCTCCAGGCGCCCAGTCCGCCCCGAGTTTGTGGGACAGGATTCGGCTCGCGCCTCGAATGTGCGAACGGACCGCCGCGGGGGAGATCCCCATCATCCGGCCGACGGTGCCGTTGTCGTACCCCAGCAGGAAGGCCAGCAACACCACGTCGTAGTGCCGTTCGGGCAGGCACGCGATCGCCGCGTACAGGCCCAGCTTGGCCTCCAGCAGTTCCATCCGGTGCCGGGACGCACGGCGCAGGGCGGCGAACCAGGCGGTCTCGACCATGGCGGCCGGCCGGCCGAGGAGCGCCAGCCTGCGTGCGACGTGTTCGCGCAGCACCGCCCAGGCGAAGCCGTGCAGGCTCGCCTCCTTCAGCGCCTGGCGCCACACCTTCAGCAGGAAGGTGAACACGTCGTCGACGACGTCCTCGGCGTCCTGGCGGGAGCCCAGCTGCAGGTGTGCGTAGCGCAGGTAGGCGCGGTGGTGCTGGGAGTGGAACGCGCTGAACTCCACCGGCAGGACGCCGGCCAGCTCGCTGGAGACCGCCCGGTCCCCGGACGGGTCGAACTCGCCCTCACTCATGCGCTCCTCCAGGGATGCCGGTCGTCGCCGGCACGAGCGGTCGCCGCCCGGGTCCTCGCACCCGGCAGGCGTGGGTGTCTCCTGACGGCGTCGAAAGCGACGAAAGCGACGAGTATCAGCACGGGAGTGAAGGTCTGGAAACGGTTCACGTCGGCGGGAAGCCTTCCGGTGAAGAGAACGGAACGGACATGCCTGTCCCCCACATCCAGCGGCCGGTCGGACCGGCCGCTCCCCCAACACCACCCCATCGGAAAACACGCCCGAATGTGCACGGCTGTCGACGGAAATCTTTCGGGAAATGGCGCATCTGATCCGCTGCGCGCCCCCTTGGCCGCCGCGTACGCCCCTAAAAGGGTCCGGGGGTTCGGGGCCCCGCCCGGCCCCGGACCCCCGGACCGCCTACTCCACCACCAGGTCGGCCCGGCTCCGGCCGGGGGCGATCAGGCGGGCGTTCGCCTCGTCCGAGCGCGCCACCCACTCCTCGGCGTGGGCCGGCTCCTTGCCGTGGCGCACGTGGCGGTCGACCAGCCGCCTGACCCGCAGGGCGTCGTCGGGCGCGAGGAACCAGACCTCGTCGAGGAGCGCCCGCACCGCCGCCCACTCCCCCGCCTCGTGCAGCAGGTAGTTGCCCTCGGTGATCACCAGGCGTACGGCCGGGCCGACGGGGATGCTCCCGGCGACGGGCTCCTCCAACGACCGGTCGAAGGCCGGGGCGTAGACCGCGGCGGCCGCGGGCGTGCGCAGCCGGGTCAACAGCGCCGCGTACCCGGCGGCGTCGAAGGTGTCCGGGGCGCCCTTGCGGTCGGCCCGTCCCAGCCGCTCCAGTTCGGCCTGGGCCAGGTGGAACCCGTCCATCGGTACGACGACGGCCCGTTCGGGCCCGAGGGCCCGCGCGAGGCGGGCGGCGAGGGTGGACTTGCCGGCTCCGGGCGGCCCGGTGATGCCGAGGATCCGGCGCGCGCCCGAGGCCGCGAGCGCGCGGGCCCGCTCCTCCAGTTCGGTGAACTCCATCCCGCCATCCTCCACGAGGGGGTGTCCCGCGGACCGGGCGCGCCCCCGCCTCAGGGAGGCGGCGGCGTGTGCGGGTCGGTGCCCACCCGGGCGACGATCAGGGCGATGTCGTCGTCCGCGGACGCCGGGACCAGTTGCGCGATCAGCGAGTCGCACAAGTGGTCCAGCGAGCGCGGGGGTTCGGTGAGCAGCCGGGTCAGTTCCGCCAGGCGCTCGTCGATGTCGCTGCCCCGGGCCTCGACGAGGCCGTCGGTGTACATGACGAGGAGGCTGCCCGGGGGCAGGGTCAGCTCGGTGGAGGAGTAGATGGTCCCGCCGACCCCCAGCGGAGTTCCGGGCGGCAGGTCGAGAAGGCGGACCGTGCCGTCGGGGGTGACGGTCGCGGGTGGCGGGTGCCCCGCGCGGGTGATGCGGCAGCGGCCGGTCTCCGGGTCGATCACGGCGTACAGGAAGGTGGCGATCATCGGTTCGGCGAGGTCGTCGAGCGTCGCTTCCAGCTGGTGCATCAGGGCCTCGGGGGCGAGGTCGAGCCGGGCGAGGGCGCGCACGCTGGCGGAGAGGCGGCCCATGACCGCCGCGGCCGCGATGCCGTGGCCCATGACGTCGCCGATGAGCAGGGCGGCCTTGCCGCCGGGGAGGTGCAGGACGTCGTACCAGTCGCCGCCGATCTCGTTGACGTCGCTGGCGGGCAGGTAGCGGTGGGCGACCTCGATGCCGGGCGGCGGGGTGATGTGCTGGGGCAGCATGCTGCGCTGGAGGATGACGGCGGTCTCGTGTTCGCGGTGGTAGAGGCGCGCGTTGTCGATGCTGATGGCGGCGCGGGCGGCGAGCTCGCCGGCGAGGGTGACGTCGTCGGGTCCGAACGGCCCGGCGGGGCTGGTGCGGTAGAAGGTCGCGACGCCCAGTACGAGGTCCCGCGCGACCAGCGGCGTCATCATGAACGAGTGCACGCCGACGGGCAGGAGCTGGGCGGGCTTGCTCGTGTGGCGGGCGGCGGAGGCGACGGTCTGCTCGTCCAGGTGCGCGATCACGAAGGGTCTGCGGGCGGCCAGGGCCTGGGTGTAGGGGGCGGCGGCCGGGAAGAGGAGGGTCCTGCCCAGCGGGGCGAGGATGCCGATCACCGCGGAGCCGGTCAGCGGTGCCTTGCCGAGGCGCCGCAGGCCCACGCCCCCGGCGAGCCCCGGGCCGGGCTCGTCACCGCGCGCGAGGGTGTCCAGTACGTCCACGGTGGCGGCGTCGGCGAGCTGCGGTACGGCGAGCTCCGCCAGCTCCTGCGCGGTGCGCTCCAGCTCCAGGCTCGCGCCGATGCGGACGCTGGCCTCGCTCAGCAGCGCGAGCCTGCGGCGGCCGGCTTCGGCCTCGATGTGGTCGCGCTGCTGCTCGGTGATGTCGAGCAGGGATGCGATCACGCCGATCGGCCGGCCGCCCGGGTCCTCGACGCGGACGTACGAGCACGCCCAGACCCGGTCGCGGGCGGGTTCGGCGGGGGTGCGGCCCGAGCGCCGGCGGTCCAGCACCGGCTCCCCGGTGGCGAGGACCTGCCGCATGGCGTCCTCCATGTCCTCCGCGTTCACCTCGGGCAGGACCTGGACGAGGCGCCGTCCGATGTGGGCGGACTCGGGGAGGCCGTTCATGGCCTCCAGGGCCGGGTTGACCTGGAGGAACCGCAGCTGCGTGTCGAGGATGGCGATGCCGACGGGTGAGCGGGCGAAGAGTCCGTCCCAGACCGCCGACGAGCCCCGGATCCGGCGGGCCGCGTGGGCGTCGGCGGCGAAGACCAGCACCGCTGAGGTGCCGTGCCGCCGGCTGGGCACCGGGCAGGCCCAGATCTCCAGCTCCAGGGGGTGCCCGTCCTGGTGCCAGGCGGTCACGGTGCCCATCACCCCGCGTCCGGTGACGGCGGTCTCCCACAGGGCGCGGCCGAGGCTGCGGTCCGCTCCGGGGTGGAGGAGGTCGGCGATGTGGCGGCCGACGATCTGCGGCGGGGCGTAGCCGAGCAGCTCCTGTGCCGCACGGTTCCAGCGGACGATGGTCCCGTCGGCGCCGGTGGCCAGCTGCGCCACGGGCAGGGAGCCGAGCCAGCCTCCGGCGTCCTGTGCGGCGCCGCTGATCAGATCCTCGATGGGCGTCTGCTCGGTCATGGCGCACCTTCCACACCCCCATGGTCGCCCGGCGGGCCCGGGGCCGCCCCCCGGCGCCGCCCCGGGCATCGTCAGGGCCGGGCGAGCACCGCCACCGCGTTGTGGCCTCCGAACCCGAAGGAATTGCTGACGGCGACCTGTGCGGCGTGCTGCCTGGCCGTTCCGGCGACGACGTCGATGTCCGTCCCGGGGGCGGTCCCGGCCAGCCCGGCCGTGGGCGGAACGATTCCCTCGGCCAGCGCCAGGACGGTCAGGACCGCCTCGACGGCCCCCGAGGCCCCGAGCGTGTGCCCGAGGGCGCCCTTGGCCGAGGTGACGGGCGGCCGGTGGGGGAAGACGCGGCGCAGGACGGCGGCCTCGACGGCGTCGTTCTGCCGGGTCGAGGTGCCGTGCGCGTTGACGTGGCCGACGTCCTCGGGGCCGATCCCGGCGTCCGCGAGGGCGGCGCGGACGGCCTGCTCGGCACCGCGCCCCTCGGGATGCGGCGCCACGAGGTGGTGCGCGTCCGTGGAGGCGGCGTGGCCGATCAGGCGGGCGAGGGGCCGGGCCGCCCGGGCGGCGGCGTGCCCGGGGCGCTCCAGGACCAGCGCTCCCGCACCCTCCGCGATGACGAACCCGTCGCGGGTGGCGTCGAAGGGGCGCGATCCGGTGTCCGACAGGGCGCCCAGCTGGGAGAACCCCGTCACCATCAGCCGGGTCACGGCCGCCTCGGCGCCGCAGACGAGGGCGATGTCGCACTGGCCGGTCGCCAGCAGGTCCCGGGCGAGGCCGAGGGCGGTGGTGCCCGAGGCGCAGGCCGTGGAGGTGGCGAGGGCGGGCCCGGTCACCCCGAAGGTCAGTGCGATGTTGGCGCACGTCATGTTGATCAGGTAGCCGGGGAGGAAGTACGGGGAGACGAACTCCGGTCCCTGCTCGGCGAGTCGGGCGAGTGCCTGGTCCTGGGTCCGCAGACCGCCGACGCCGCCGCCGGTGACGACGGCGACCCGGCTGCCGTCCCACTCCCGCGGATCGAGCCCGGCCTGCTCGAGTGCCTGCGCCGCGGCCACCAGGCCGAACCGGTCGACCGGGTCCAGCCGGGCCGCCCCGCGCCGGCGCAGGACCGGGTGGTCCGGCTCGGGCACGCGGCAGCTGAGGGTGACGGGCAGGCCGTGCAGCAGGGGGTCGGGGGCGGCCGTGGCTCGGCCGGCGCGGACCGCCGCCCATGTGGCGTCCCGGTCGCAACCGGCCGCCGTGACCAGGCCGAGCCCGGTCACGACGGCCTCGGGGCGGCTGGTCAACGGCCCGCCAGCCGTTCCTCCACGGATACGGCGAGCTCGGCCAGGGTGGCGGCGCGGAGCTCCTCCTCCTCGACCTTGACGCCGAGCGTCTCGTGAACGGCGATGGCCATCTCGACGATCATGAGGGAATCGATGAGCAGATCGCCCATGGGCGCGCTCCCCCGCACCTCTTCGGAGGGGACTTCGAACTTCTCGACGAGAAGGTCGCTGATGACGTCGAGGACGGATTCCGGCGCGGAAGTGGTCACGGTATCTCTCATTTACGGTGGCAGTTGTCGGCGGAGGCACGGCTTTCACGTGCTCAAATAGGTACCACGGCGGGGAATTTACTCAAAACCCGTCCCCGCAGGGCTTGTTGATGATTCGAAATGCGAGAGTGGGGATCATTCGTGTCGGAAAGCATGACCGATGTGATCGAAGTCGCCGGAGCCGAGCTCAGGAACGTGCAACGGCTGCTCGGCGACGCCGGCGAGGATGCCTGGGACCGGTTCCTGGACTGGCTCGTCGACGACTGGTTCCGGCTCGAAGTGGCCGGGGTGGAGAACATCCCGGCCGAAGGCCCGGCGGTCGTCGTCGCCAACCATTCGGGCGCGTGGGGGCTGGACGGATTCGTTCTCCAGAAGGTGTTCTCGCGCAGCCTGCGACGGCCCCTGCACGTTCCCGCCGCGCCGCTCGTCTTCCGCTTTCCGGTCCTCGGTTCCTACGCCCGGAAGAAGGGCGCCATTCCTCTCGAGCCGACCCTGGGAATGGAACACCTGACCGCCGGGGAACTCGTCGGGGTGTTCCCCGAAGGGGTTTCCGGTCTGGAAAAGCCCTTCCGCAAGCGCTATCAGCTCCGGCCCTTCAGCCACGGATTCGCGGTCACGGCCGTGCGGGCGGGCGCCCCCGTCGTCCCGGTGTCCGTCATCGGCGCCGAGGAGGCCTGCCCCCGCATCGGCCAGATCCCGGCCCTGGCCCGCCTCTTCGGCCTCCCCTACTTCCCGATCACCACGGTCTTCCCGCTGCCCGCGAAGTGGCTCGTCACCATCGGAGAGCCCATCCCCGCGCCGCCGCGCCCCGAGTCCTACGCCGCCCGCGCGGCCGCGGCCCGGCTGCTGTGCGCCGAATCGCACGCCGCCGTACAGGCCTTGGTCGACCGGGAACGGCGCAGGCGCGACACGCCGTTCTGGTAGGCCGCCCGGAGCGGTCGGGCCGGGGGCTCACCCGCCCTCGGCCACCGGCCGCACCTCGGGCCAGACCAGGGTGGTCGACCCCCAGGCCAGCCCCGCGCCGTAGGCCGTGAGCGCCACCCGCAGGCCCGGCTCCAGCCTCCCGGCGGCGGCCGCCTGGGCCAGCAGTACGGGCACCGAGGCCGCCCCGGTGTTCCCGTACGCCTCGATGTGTGACAGCACCTGCTCGGGCGCCAGGCCCAGTTCGGCGGTGAGCCCGTCCAGGATGCGCTGGTTGGCCTGGTGGGCGACCACCAGGTCGAGATCGCCGGGCCGCCACCCGGCCCGCCGCGCCGCCCGCGTCACGGAGTCGCACATCCCGACGACGGCCTGCTTGAGCACGGCGGGCCCGTCCATCCGGAAGTACGGCGAGAACTGCGCCTCCGGAGCGGCCAGTTGTCGCTTCCTGGCCCGTGTGCCGCCACCGGGCACCTCCAGCAGATCCGCCCCCGCGCCGTCGCTCCCCAGGTCGAACGGCCCGAACACGCCGGGGGTGCCCGCCTCGCCCGCGCTCAGCACCACCGCTCCGGCCCCGTCTCCGAAGATGGCCGCCATCAGCCAGTCCCGCGGGTCGAGGAACGCGGTGAACACGTCCGCGGCGACCAGCAGGACCCGGTCGAAGGACCCGGCCGCGATCACCGAGGAGGCCACGCCCAGGCCGTACAGGAACCCGCTGCAGCCCGATGCCATGTCGAACGCGGGAACCGTGCCCAGACCCAGCCGGGCCGCCACCTCCGGTGCCCCGGCCGGAACGAGCCGGTCCGGGGACGTGGTGACCAGGACGACCGCGTCGACCCCGGACGTCCCGGCCGCCGTCAGCGCGTGCCGGCCCGCCCGGACCGCGAGGTCGACGGTGGCCTCCCCGTCCGCGACGCGCCGGTTCGCCACGCCGATGCGGGCGCGGATCCACTCGTCGCCGAGGGGCCGCCCGCCGCACAGCTCGGCGTTGGTGAGGACGCGCGGGGGCACGTACGCGCCGAGCCCGGCGAGGACGGCGGCTCGGCCGGGTCCCGGCGGTGAAGGTGCCGAAGTGCGCATGGATCCGTCCGCCTCAGTCCGTCAGCCGCTTCGCTGCCCGCCGTACGCCGTCGGAGGCCGTGGCGCACCGCTCGGCATGGTCCAGCAGCACCATGCGGAACCGCTCGCCCTCCTCGCCGGTGTTCCAGCCGCCGTCCCCGGCGCAGGCGGCGAGGCTCTGCGCGTGCCGCTCCAGCCGGTCGGCGCTGGCGTGCGCCAGGGCCCCGTACGCCGCCGGGGCGTAGCCGAAGGCCGAGACGGGCACCGCGGTCGGCAGGGTGACCGTCACCCGGCCGTCGGCCGGCCGGGCGGCGAGGTCCTCCAACGCCACCACCAGCGTCTTCGGGTCGAGCGTGTCCGGCAGCCGGTCCGCGGTGAACTCCGGGGCGATCAACAGCGGGCGTACCGTCCCGGTGACGGCGCGCACGACGTGCTCGGCCACGAGCGCGGCGAACCGCGTCGCCGCGCACCCGGTCGGGGCCGCGCACAGCGGCGGCATCCCCCGGTTGCCCGCCGCGGCCGAAGTGCCCGCCGGCGCCCGGTCCGTGTGGTCCTCGCCGTCCAGACCGCGCAGCCAGCCGGGCACGCGCAGGATCTCGGTGCCCGCCCCGACCGCCAGGTCCTGCCAGACGAAGTCCGCGCGTACGGGGTAGACGGCCGCGGCCACCGGAGGCCAGCGGCGCAGGGCTTCGGCGACGGCCGTTTCCGGGGTCGCCGCGGCGCCCACGGCGAGCAGGGCCAGCGCCTGGAGCACGGTCTCGGCGGCGGCCCGGGACACCAGCGCGAGCGCGTGCGCGACGGCGGGGCCCGCGGCCTGCGGACCGCCTTCCCCGCGCCCCGAATCGTGGGCGAGGAGCCGGCCCGTCAGCGAGGCGGGGTCCGGGTCGGCCAGGTACGGCGCCAGCCGGCGCCGCAGGGCTTCGGCCCGGCCCTCGTACGACCTGCTGCCGGCGGCCGCGGTGGCACCCGCGAGCACCTCGCCGAGCAGCGTGTCCTCGACCGCCGCGGCTCCGACCACCACGCGCCGGCTCAGCCGCAGCATGCCGCGCTCCCAGTCTGCCCACTCCAGCGTGCCGTCCCCGCGGCGGGCCGCGATCACCCGGTCCACGTCCTCGGCCGGCAGCGCGTCCAGCTCCGCGGCCGGCACGGCCGCGTCGCGGGGCAGCGGCACGTGCGGCGACAGGCCGTACCGCTGCCCGCCGGCCGTGAGGCCGACCGCGGGCTCGAGCGCCCCCGCCTCGTCCGCCGCCGCGAGCAGGCCGGCGGCGTCGGCGGCGGCCAGCGGCAGGAGGAACGGCCCGAACGGGGTGCGCAGTTGTACCGGTCGGCCCGAGCGGGTGCGCCGCAGGAACGCCAGCAGGCCGCGCGTCACCCCGTCCCGGGTCAGCATGTCCAGCCCGAGGGCGCGGGCCGGGGCGTCCACCCAGGGCAGGCGCTGGGCGACCATGGCCGCGCTGAACACGGCGTTCTCCAGGGGCCAGGCCGCGGCGGGACGTCGCGCCGCGGTGGCCGGGCTGTCGGCAGTGGTCATCGGTCGGTCTCCCTTGTGGTCACTTGGGTCCCGTGAGGTCATTCGGGTCACGTGAGGTCACTTGTCGCGCAGCATGTAGGGCTGATTGCCGACGACTTCGCCGTCGTACGCGCCGATCAGCTTGTTGACCTGGTCCCGGTAGTGCCTGAACTCCCCGCGCAGCGCGTCGGAGTACGCCTGCGGGGCGTGCGACAGCGGGTAGTCGTAGGACTCGTCCAGCCAGGCCAGTTCGACCCAGCTCTCGGGAAGGTCGTGGGGCGAGGCCGGTCCGCGCCCGTCCAGGCCCGGGATCACGTCGTGCTTGTTGACGAGGCTGATCACCCGGGTGGTGTGGTCGGCGGGCCGCTTGCCGTCGATCGGGGAGCCGATCGCGATCACGTGGGTGACCCGGTAGGCGGCGCAGACCTCCACGTCGGACGCGAGGTTCATCGCGGTCATCCCGCCCAGGCTGTGTCCGACGATCATGAGCTCCGAGCCGGTGGGCACCCCGGCGCGCCGCAGCAGCTTCTTCGCGGCGCGGGTGTACGTCGTGTCGGTGCGCAGCAGCCCGTCGAACGCGCCGACCAGGTCCTGCGGGGTGCTGTTGCTGAGCAGGCCGAAGCTGGTGCCGGGCAGCAGGAGTACGTACCGTACGGCGCCGTCGGCGCACTCGACGCGGCGCAGCAGCACGAGGCCGTGGTTGCCGAGGGCGCCGATGTCGCCCACGTAGCTGACGATGTCGTTGCGGGAGCCGGCGAGCACCTTGGCGAGGATCGGGTCCGGGTCGGTGCGCTCGGCGCGGCCGGGCCCGGGGTTGAGGAACTTGAGGACCGAGCTGGGCAGTCCGAGGATCGGGTCGGTGGTCGGCACGCCCCCCGCGAGCGTCACCCACGAGAAGTCGTCGTTGACCGGGTTCTCGTCGAGCAGGCCGAGCAGGGCCAGCAGCTCCATGATCACGGGGCTCACCGTGGTCAGCGCGCGCGTCACGCCGACCAGTTCGATCAGCGCGTACATGGCCCGCGCCGCCTCCAGCCGGTTCCCGGCCACCATCGCGTCGGTGAGACGGCGGGCGGCCGGGGCGTCGAGGCTGGGGTGGTCGGTCGCGGCCGCCTTGATCCGCAGGGCGAAGGCGTCCACCGCCATGGCCACCTTGGCGGGCCGACGGTAGGTCATGTTGCCCGCCATGCGCAGGAGTTCACCGGCCACCCCGCCGTTCGCCCCGAAGCCGAGCCCGGCGGATCCGGTCAGCGCCCGGGCGCAGGAGACGGCCGTGCCGAGGGCCCAGCCGGGGCGCCGCAGCGCCTCCAGTGCGAACCTCCAGCTGAACATCGCGCCGGTCAGCTCCGCGCCGGACTGCTTGGCCGTGAGGGCCGCGTCGGCGAGCAGGACCGAGGCGGCGATCAGGAGTTCGGCGTCGATGCGCTCCGGGGCCGGTGCGGGTGCGGCGGGGGCCGGTACGCGTACGGAAGCGGGCGCGGCCGGGGCCGCACCGGGGGCGTCGGCGCCCGGTTCCCTCCGGCCGGGGAGACGCTGAGCCGTTTCGTCGACCACCTGAGGCGCCACTTTCGTACCTCTCATCCCTGTGAACGGCTTCGCAGCCTTGCCTGCCCGCTGTATGCGGGGGAATCGTGGCACCCCACGTGATCCTTTCCGTGCGTCCGGAGCTCCGTTCACCGGCCCCGCCCCCGCCCGGAACCGGTCCCGGGGCCCTTCCCGGACCAGTGCCCACGGGCCTCGGCGGATCCGGCGGGCGCCCCGCTCACCCGACGAGGTGGGACGGCTCCGGGAGGATGACCTCGCCTCCTCGCTGTTGACGCACGCGGCGTACAGTCGGCTGCCGACGCCGGGACCCGACCGAGAGCAGGGGCAATGACAGGCACCGCACCGACTTCCACCCTCGCCGGCTGGCACCGTGCTCCGTTCTCCGCCGAGGGGCTCGCGTACGACTGCTTCGAGAAGGGCGAAGGGCCGGGCGTGGTGCTCCTGCCGGAGCTGCCCGGCATCACCCCCGAGGTGCTCGGGCTCGCCGAACACCTGGTGGACGAGGGGTTCACCGTCGTGATGCCCTCGCTGTTCGGCACTCCGGGCAAGCCCCTGTCCGTGGCCCGGACGGCGGCCGTACTGGCCCGCGTCTGCGTCTCCGCGGAGTTCCGGGCCTTCGCCACGAACGCGCGGCGGCCGGTCGCCGACTACCTCAGGGCCCTCGCCCGCGACCTCGCGGCCCGTACGCCCGCCGCGGGGGTCGGTGTCATCGGCCTCTGTTTCACGGGGGGTTTCGCCCTGGCCGCCGCGGTGGACGAGGTCGTCCTGGCCCCCGTGATGAGCCAGCCGTCGGCCCCGCTCGCGCTGACCGCCGCCCGGCGTGCGGACGCGGGTGTCTCCGAGGACGAACTGCGGCGCGTCGTCGAGCGCACCCGGAACAACGGCCTCTGCGTCATGGGGCTTCGATTCAGCGAGGACTGGATGGCTCCGGAGGAACGGTTCTCCACCCTGAGCGCCCGCCTCGGGGAAGCCTTCAAGGTCGTCCGGCTCAGCTCGGCCCCCGGCAACGCCGACGGCTTCGGCCGCCAGGCCCATGCGGTGCTGACCCTGGAGGTCCGCGAAACCCCGCAGGACCACCCGGCCTTGAAGGCCCGCGAGGAGGTCACCGCCTTCCTGCACGCGCGCCTGGACGGCTGACGTCGGCCGGGGGACCCCTGCAGCAGAGCCAACAGGTTGAATTCGATCACCCGTCAGCTGCAAACGATCACAGTCGGCCACTCTTCGGGTCATAAGTATGAAGAGATGGTCAAAGTGATCCGCGGTCGCTCCGTCCGCGAGTCTTCGTAGCAAAGGGAGACGGATGCGTCCGTGCACGCTGACGGTGTTCTGCTTCGGTGTCGCCGGCGGGCTCGTGGCCCTGGCACCCGCTGCGGCCATGGCACTCGGCGGCGCCGACGAGGCGCGAGCGCCGGAGCCCGCACCGGCATCGGCCTCCGCCCCGGCACCCGCCGCGACACCGGCCTCCACACCCGCTGCGGCATCCGTGCCGCCCGCCGCACCGGAGCAGGCCGCGGCGGCGGCCGGCCGGGAGGCCGCGCCGCCCGTGGGCCCCTCGGTGGCCGCGGCGGAACCGGCCGGCCAGGATGAAGGCGCCGATCTCTCCGTCTCCGGGACGCTGCACCCGGCCGGTCCCGCCGCACGCGGCAAGGGCGAGGCCGCGGGCGCAGCCGTACGGGAGACCTTCGACTACGCCGTGACGGTCACCAACCACGGCCCGTCCGACGCCCGGCAGGTGACGGTCACCGACCACCTGCCGTCCTCCCTCGAATTCGTCTCCTCCCGTGACGGGTGCACCGCCTCGGGCCGGACCGTGACCTGCGGGACGCTGGCCGTCCTGCCGGTGAACCGCTCGCACACGTGGGTGATCACCGTCCGGCTCGCGGCCGGGTACCGGGGCGACGGATCGGACATCGTCAACGAGGCGGTCGTCGGCGCGCAGACGGCCGACCCGGACGAGGCGAACAACAAGACCTCCCTGACGGGCCTGGACATCCCGCCCAGCGCGCGCATCGCCGATCTGTCCCTGGAGAAGACCGCGCTGCTCGCGGCCGGGCGCAAGGCCGTCAGGCCGGGCGAGAAGTTCGTGTACCTGATCACCGTGCACAACCACGGGCCGGCCACGGCACGGACGGTGCAGGTCAGCGACTTGCTGCCGCCCTCCCTCACCCTGCTCTCCTCGCCCGACGACTGCGCGGTGCCCGAGGGCGAGGACCGGCTGGTGGTGTGCCCCTCACGGGAGCGGCTGGAAGCCGGTGCGAAGGCGGAGTTCCGGATCACCGTCAAGGCGAGGGACAAGGGTGCCGGCCAAGGCGCAAGGGACGGAGCGGACCGGGGCGGCGACGGCGGGCACACCTGCGTCCCGCTCGACAACATCGCCCGCGTCACCTCCGCCACCTTCGACCCCGACCTCGCCGACAACGCCAACAGGCCCGGTACGACCGGCCCGGGCGGCGGGCCCCTGTGCCTGGAGACCGGCAAGGAGGACCACCACGGGCGCAAGCCAGACCACCGCCCGGACGGTCACGGCAACGGGAACGGCAACGGCCGCGAAGAAGGTCGCGAGAGCGGACACGGCAGCGGACACGGCCACGGCCACGAGGAGGGCGGCGGCCACGGCGACGACAACGGTCACGGCGGGCACCTCGCCGACTCCGGCAGCGCGGTCCCGGCCTGGCTGTTGCAGGCTCCCGGCGGCCTGGTCGCCGGCGGAGCCGCCCTGCGCGCGGCCGCCGCCCGCCGCCGCGGGGCCCGGAGCGACGGCGGGCCGGACGAGGGGACGGAGAACGCATCCGCATGAGAACGTCCCGCACCGCCTGGTGGCGGCGGGCCGCCGTCGCACTGCTGTGTTCGGCCGGACTGGTGCTGCCGATCCCGCCGGCGGCGGCGGACGCGGCCTCTTCCGGCCGCGCGAGCGTCAGCGGCCGCACGCCCCGGGCGCTCACCTTCCCCGTGACCGAGACCTTCGACGGCAGCACCACCCTCGGCACCACGATCGGCAGCGCCGCCTCCACCGGCGACGGCTGGATGCGTCTGACCTCGGCCACCGCCGGCCAGGCGGGCACCTGGAAGATGAACGACTCGTTCTCCTCCGGTCTCGGCATCGTGGCCGAGTTCACGTACGCCACCTACGGCGGAACCGCCTTCGAGGGCAAACGCGGTGACGGCATGTCCTTCTACCTCACCGACGGCTCCGCGGCGAACGGGGTCGGCGGCACCGGCGGCGCGCTCGGATACGCCTGCTCGATGGTCGCGGGCACCCTCTGCACGGCCAAGGCCGGCGTACCCGGCGCCTACCTCGGCATCGGGCTGGACGAGTTCGGGAACTTCTCCTCCTCCGGCGTCGGCAACGGCGGGCCCGGCGCGGCGCCGAACAAGATCGTGCTGCGCGGCGGCGGGAACGGTTCCACGGGGTACCGCTACGCCACCGCGGTCGACGGGCCGGGCTCGACCGTGGAGACGGGCACCCGGGCGAAGTTCCGCACCGTACGGGTCGCCCTCCTGCCCAGCGGGACCAAGATGCTGCTGTCGGTCTGGTCGGACAGCGGCCCCGGCACCACCTTGACCAAGCTGATCGGCGACTACGACGTCACCGCCATCACCGATCAGCCGAAACTGCCCGGCACGCTCAAGGTCGGGTTCGCCGCCGGGACCGGCAGCGCGACCAACATCCACGAGATCGGCGATCTGAAGATCAACGTGCCGGTCGACCTCACCGTCGGCAAGGCGGTGAACACCGCCACCGTCCCGGCCGGGGGCGGACCGGTCACGTACACCGTCACCGTCTCCAACGGCACGGCCAACGACGTCACGGGCGCGGCGGTCCGTGACCCGGTCCCCGGCCTGACCGGCGTGACCTGGAAGTGCGCCGCCGGTACGGGCGGCACCTGCGGCCAGGCCTCCGGCAGCGGCGGCAGCCTCGACACCACGGCCGATCTGAAACGCGGCGGGTCGGTCGTCTACACCCTCACCGGTACGGCCCCGGCCCAGCCCACGACCCTGCGCAACACCGCGACGGTGGCCGCCCCCGCCGACCGCACCGACACCAACCCGGCCGACAACACGGCGACCTCGACCGCGACCACGGTGACCGCCCGGGCCGACGTGGTCGCCGCCAAGGAGGCGCTCGGCACCGGGCCCGTCTTCGCGGGCCGGGAGTTCTACTACCGGATCACCGCCACCAACCGGGGGCCCTCCGACACCGCCGCGGTCGACGCCGTCGACGTACTGCCCGAGGCCCTGCAGTTCGTCTTCTCGCCCGCCGACTGCACGGCGACCGGACAGACCGTCACCTGCCCGGCGCGGGCCTCCCTCGCCGCGGGCGCGGACACCGCCTGGGCGATCCGGGTGCGGCTCGACCCCGCCTACCAGGGTGACGGAACCGACCTGCTCAACAAGGCCACCGTGCGCCACGCCGTGTCCGATCCGCAGCCGGCGAACAACACCAGCGCCGGGGCCGGACCGCCGGGCGGGCTCGCGCCGCCGCAGGCCGACCTCGTCACGGTCAAGACGCCGTCCACCACGAAGCCCGTCGCGCCCGGGGAGACGTACGGGTACACGGTGACGGTCACCAACAGGGGGCCCTCCGTCGCCCGCGAGGTCAAGGTCACCGATCCGCTGATCCCGGCCCTCGCCTTCGTCACCTCGGCCGACGGCTGCACGGTCACCGGCACCGGCACCGGCACCGGCACCACCGATCGGACGGTGGGCTGCGGTCCGGCCGCCGCACTGGCTCCCGGGGAGAGCCGGACCTGGCGGTTCACCGTCCGGCTGGACCCGGCCCACACCGGTGACGGCAGCACCGTCCGGAACACCGCGACCGCGACCGCGGCCACGTACGACCCGGACACGCGCGACAACAGCAGCACCGCCGGTGCGCCGGGCGGCACCGTCCGGCCCGCGCAAGCCGACGTGGAACTCGCCAAACAGGCCTCCGCCGGCTGACCCGCGGCCGCTCCCCCACCGACCGACGAGCTTTCCGTACAGGGCTCTGTACGGCCGTCCCCGCTGAGAAGGAAACGATGCAGGATGACAACGAGACCTGGTCGTCGGCCGGCGGCGTGGCTGCTGGCCGCGCTGCTCTGCGCGGCTCCGCAGTTCGGCGGCCCGGCGTCCGCCGCGGCCGCGGTCGCGGCCCGGCCGGCGGAGCCCGTCGAGGTGACCGTGCGCCACGTCAGGGCGCCGGGTGACCTGATCACCTACACCCTGACCGCGACGAACCGCGGGCCCTCCGTCGCCCGGAACGTCAAGGCCACGGACCGGCTGCCCGAGGGGATCACGTTCGTCGACTCGTCCGACGGCTGCACGGAGACCGACCAGACCGTCACCTGCGGCCCCGAGCCCCAGCTGAACGTGGGCCAGAGCAAGAGCTGGACGTTCCACGCCCGGCTCAGCGCGGCGTACGAAGGAGACGGCAGCGATCTCGGCAACAGCGCCACCGGGTCGTCCGACGCCACCGACCCCGCCCCGGACAACAACACGCCCGCGCCCGTCCGGCCGCCGGGGCCGTTCGGCCCCGTCTCGGACCTGTCCACCGTGAAGACCCCGCTGGGCGCGGGACCGACCGTCCCGGGCCAGGAGTTCGAGTACGAGGTCCGCACCACGAACAAGGGCCCGTCCGACGCGCGCAACGTCACGATCACGGACACCCTGCCCGACGGCCTGAGCTACGTCGGTTCCGCCGATCCCTGCCAGGTGGCCACCGGACGGACCGTCACCTGCGGTCCGCGGGCCCGGCTGACCCCCGGTGACTTCGTGGTGTGGACGTTCAAGGTGAAGCTCGACCCCGCCTACTCCGGCGACGGCCGCGATCTGCGCAACACGGCCACCTCGGCCTCCGCTTCGAAGGACCCCGAGCCCGCCGACAACACCTCGCGGCCCGTGCTGCCTCCCGGCGGGGTCACCGTCCCGCAGGCCGACGTGTGGATGGCCAAGCGCCCCGCGACCACCACCCCGATCGCGCCCGGACAGACCTTCGACTACGTGCTGACGGCCACCAACGACGGTCCCTCGCGGGCCGTGGACACCACGGTGACCGACGTGCTGCCGGCGCCGCTCGCCTTCGTCGGCTCGACGGACGGCTGCTCGGCCGACAACGGCACCGTCACCTGCGGTCCGCTGGCCGTGCTCGACCAGGGCTCGCCGAAGAGCTGGCGGTTCACCGTCCGGCTGGACAGCAACTACACCGGCAACGGATCCGACGTCCTCAACACGGCCACCGCGGCGTCGAAGACGAAGGACCCCAGGCCCGAGAACAACACCAGCAGCCCGGCGGGCCTGCCCGGCAGCAAGGTCAACAAGCCGACCGCCGACCTCGCCGTGACCAAGGAGGCGGTGGGCGCCAAGCCGCCCAAGCCCGGCGAGACCTTCGACTACCGCATCAGGGTCACCAACAACGGCCCCTCGGCCGACGCCTACAACGTCAAGCTCACGGACAACCTCCCCGAGGGGCTGGCGTACGTGACCTCCTCGCCGACGGGATGCACGGTCTCGGGGCACATGGTGTCCTGCAAGCGCACCAGCCCCCTGAAGGTCGGCGACTTCACCGAGTACGTCCTGACCGTGCGGGTGGACCCCTCGTACAGCGGGGACGGCAGCGACCTGAAGAACACGTCCCAGGTGACCGCGGACAACATCGACCCCGCGAGCGAGAACGACTCGAGCACGGCGTCCGTCCCCGGCGGCAACGTGGCCGCGCCGTCCGCCGACCTCGCCCTCGCCAAGAAGCCCGTCCAGACAGCGCCGGTGGCGCCGGGCGAGACCTTCGAGTACGCCCTGACCGTCAGCAACACCGGGCCCTCGACGGCCGAGCGGATCACCGTCAGCGACGTGCTGCCGACGGCGCTGAGCTACGTGAGCGGCGACGCCTCCTGCTCCTCCGGCCGTACGGTGACCTGCGGCCCTCTGCCCACCCTCGCCCCCGGGGCCGACGTGACCTGGGTGTTCAGGGTGAAGCTGGACCCGCACTACACGGGCGACGGCTCCGACATCCGCAACACCGCGACCGTGAGGGCGCTGACGGCGGATCCGAACACGGACAACAACACCAGCAGGGCGGCCGGCCCGCCCGGCGGCACCGTCAAGAACCCCACCGCCGACCTGGAGGTGGGCAAGACGACCCCGTAGCGCACCGCACGGGAGCGGCCCCCCTCCCCGGGCCGTCGCGCAGCGCGAAGCCCCCCGGCCTTCCCGGCCGGGGGGCTTCCCTGTGCCATCAGCCCCGAGCGCTCCCACCGTCAGGGTCCCGCGTGGCGCGTGCGATGCCGTCGAGCTCCCGGTCGATCCACGCCCGCTCCGCGGCCTCGCACGGGGACGGGGACGGGGCCGGCGGCGGGGACACGCAGGCCGCGGCGGGTTCCTGGCGGGGGCGGGTGTTGTCCACGACCGCCCAGCCCTTGCCGCCGTCGGGGGCGGCCAGTTCGACGAGGCGGTGATCCAGGTGGCCCGTGATCATCACGGCCATCAGGGACAGGTATTCGCACTGCAGGTCGGGGACGAGATCGGCCTCTCCCGGCACTTCGAGGACGGCCTCCCGGCCGTCGGCGAGCAGCGCACAGGTGATCTGGACGGCGCGGATGAGCACCTCGAACCGCTCGCCGGTCAGGCGCGACCGCAGGACCTCCAGGTAGGGGCCCAGGACATCGGGCTCCTGGCCGTCGCCCGAGTCCGCCGCATGGTGCTCGATCATGTCCCCGCCCTTCCAGGACGGCCGCGTCCTCCCGGAAGTGTAGGGAGTGCCGCGTACCTCCACGGCGCTCTTCGGCCACCGCCGGACGGCACGACCGTCCCATCTTCAACAGGTGTCACGGAGGAGCGAGTTGGCAGACGGCCGTTCCAGCGGTCCCGCGAGTGGCCGGAAGACGCCCATGAGGGCGGACTTATCCGGAATATTCCATTCCGAATGTCTGCGACTATGCCGCACGCACATCCTCGAGGGATATTCCCTGCCCAATAGCAGGGACAATGCAGTATCTCCGCAATTTCTACATTGACAGTGCGCCGCGCCCTGAGGGTTAATTACTTCACGAGTGGCCTGATGTAGTCGTGCGCGGAGGGGTTCCGGTCGGTTCCCGACCGGTTCTTTCCGTCAGCCGCGGCGTGTGCGGACGTAACGACGCCGCGGCAGCGGGGTGCTCTTGAAATTGCACGTGCCATGACGATCGTACATTGAGCGGGTATTGGCGAATCCGACTCTTCCGTGGGGGGATCAATGGCCCGGCTCGACCCATTCCCTGTTCCTGATTTTCATCTTCCGTTCGGGAACTCCAAGCATCCGCTGGCCGCACGGGCCAACGCCGAGGCCACGTCATGGGCGTTGGGCCACGAGCTCGTCACGGATGCCGCCGAGCAGTTCACCGCGATCGGCTGCGGGCACCTCGCGGGCCGCGTGAGCGGTGAGGTGCCGTACGAGACCATCGTGCTCCTCGCCGAGTGGATGGCCTGGTCGTTCGTCCTGGACGATCAGCACGACCACCTCATCCGGACGGGTGAACTTGCCGCCTGGCGGCCCGTCACCGATGCCATCACCGAGTACCTGGACACGGGCCGGACTTCAAGGTCGACATCGCGCCGCAATCCGCTGGTGAAGGGATTCATCGAGCTGTGCGACCGGATCCTGGACGGCATGGCCCCGGGCACGGCGGCCCGATATCGAACACACGTACCGCAGATGCTGGACTCGTTGGACCAGGAGGCGGGCAATCGGGGGGCGGCCAGACGCCCTTCGGTCCAGGACTACGTGCTCATGCGACGGCACAGTTCCCAACTGCTGCCGATGATGGACATGGTGGAGGCCGGACTGGGAATCGACCTGCCGCAGCACGTCCACGACCTTCCCGCATTCCAGGCGGTCGTGGAGAGCGCCGTGGACATCATCTCGTGGGGCAACGACGTGTTCTCCCTGCCGAAGGAGCACGCCTGCGGAGACAACAACAACCTGGTCTCCCTCATCGCCTCCTGGGAGGGGTGTTCGCTTCCGGACGCGGTCCGGTCGGTCGAGGCCCGCATCCAGGTCCGCATAGAGGACTACGTGACGGCGGAACGGCGACTGTTTCAAGTCATCGACTCCCAGGGGGAGATGGACCCGGCGGTGCGTGCGGCGGTCACCCGCTGCGTGCGCAGTTACGAAGACTGGATGATCGGCGCCGATCTGTGGCAGCGTTACGAGTGCACACGGTACAGCGACGAACGGTTCGCGGCCGGGCTGGAGTCCGCATACACCCGCCCGGACCTCGTTTCGGTGGCATGACGGCATGACAGGGAGTCGACCCATGGCCCGTACGGAACAACTCGGCCCTGCGGTCCACGCACCGGCGGCTCCGGGGCGGTTACCGCTCCTGGGGCACGCCATCCCCCTGTGGCGCCGGCCGATCGCCTTCCTCGAGTCGCTGCGCGAGCACGGCGACATCGTGCGGCTCGACATCGGAACCTGGCCCGTGCACGTGCTGACGAGTCCGGACCACGTCCACGCCGTACTGGTCCAGCAGGCCCAGAAGTTCGGGCGCGGCCGGGTCTTCGACCGGCTGCGGCCGATGTTCGGCAACGGCATCGTGACGACGGACGGCGAGTTCCACCGCAAGCAGCGCCGGATGATCCAGCCGGCTTTCCACCGGAGCCACATCGCCGAGTACGCCGAGGTCATGAGCCGGGCGGCGGAGGAGATGACCGCGTCGTGGACGGCGGGCCGGGAGATCTCGATGGTCACCGAGGCACGGCGGTACGCGCTGTCCTCGGTGGCCGAGATGATCTTCTCGGGGGATCTGAGCCGGCCCGCCATCGCCGAGGTGCACCGCTCGCTGCCGATCGTCCTGGAGGGGATGCTGCTGCGGGCGGTCATGCCCAAGTCCCTGGACCGGCTGCCCATCCCGCTGAACCGGCGCTTCGACGCGGCGGCCGCCCGCCTGCGAGGGATCATCGACCAGGTGATCGCGCAGTACGGCGCCGAGGAGGCCGGGGCGGACGACCGCCACGACCTGCTGTCCCTGCTGCTGTCGAGCGTCGACCCGGAGACGGGCACGACGATGAGCCCCGAGCAGGTGCGGGACGAGGTCATCGCCATCCTCTTCTCCGGTACGGAGACCTCGGCGACCACCCTGTCCTGGGTGTTCCACGAGGTGGGCCGGCATCCGGAGGTCGAGAAGCGGCTCCACGAGGAGGTCGACGCGGTCGTGGGCACGCGCCGCGTCCACCCGTCCGACATAGCCCGGCTGCCCTACGCCAACAACGTGTTCCAGGAGGCGCTGCGCCTCCATTCGCCGCTGCTGTTCACCCGGCGGGCACTGGTGCCCCTGACCCTGGGCGGCGTTTCCATCCCGGCCGGCGCGGAACTGGCGTACAGTCCCTACGCGTTGCACCGCGATCCCGCACTGTTCCGCGATCCGACCGTGTTCGATCCGGACCGGTGGGAGGAGAAGCCGGACGAGCAGCCGCGCGCGCACCGGTACATCCCGTTCAGCGCGGGCCAGCACAAGTGCATCGGGGACACGTTCGCCGTGGCGGAGATCCTGACCGCCCTCGCGACGGTGGCGTCGCGATGGCGGCTGGTGCCCGCTCCGGGGGTGGCGGTGCGGGAACTCCCCGCGGGAATGCCCCAGCCCAGCGAGCTTCCGATGATCCCTGTTTCACGCCATTGACGGAATCTGATCGATTCGGTTCCATTCAAGGAGAGTTCAGCGATCACACGCCGTCACGGGCGGCCTAAAGGCAGATGAGGATACAGCGTTGTCCCCTTACGGGTGACGTGATCCCGCAATAATGTGCTTAAGCAGCAAGTTCCCGTCCGCGGGGTCGTACACTCGGCCGCACGCGCTGGAGGGGGCAAGAATGTCACATGTCACGGAACCGCGAGGGTGGGCGACCCAGCCGCTGCTCGAGCGGGAATCCGAGATTCGCGCGATCCACCGCGCGGTGGACGAGCTGTGCGGCACCTCGGAGAACGGTCCGACCGCACGCCGCGGAGGTGTCCTGACCTTCGCGGGATCAGGCGGCATCGGAAAGACCACCCTGCTGGGAGAGGCCCGCCGGCACGCGGCCGAGCGCTCGTGCACCGTACTGTTCGCCCGCGGCGGCGAGCAGGAGAAACAGGTGCCGTTCCACGTGATGCGCCAGCTCATCCAGCCGGCCTTCGCCGCCATGACCGAGGACGAACGGCGTGACGTCCTCGGCACCTGGTACAGCATCGTCGCCCCGGCCCTCGGACTGACCGCGGCCCCGGAAAGCCCGACGGCGCCGGACCCGCAGGGCGTGCGCGACGGCCTGGACTGGGTCGTCACCCACCTGACGGTCCGCAGCGCGCCCGTCGTCCTCATCCTCGACGACGCGCACTGGGCGGACGCCGAGTCCCTGGCCTGGCTGACCGCGTTCGCGGCGCGGGCCGAGGAGCTCGCCATGCTGATCATGGTGGCCTGCCGCCCGGACGAGATCCCCGCGGGCGCCGGCGCACTGCGTGCGCTGATGGGGCGCCAGGGGACCCGTCCGCACGAGCTCGCTCCCCTCACCACCAGCGCGGTGGCGCGCATAGTGCGGGACGCGCTCGGCCAGAGCGCGGACGACGTGTTCTGCCGCGAGTGCTGGGCGATCACCGGCGGAAACCCCTTCGAGGTCGTCGAACTGGCCATGAAGGGCCGCGACCGCGAGCTGAAGCCGCACCAGGACAGCATCCCCGAGCTGCGCGACCTGGCCTCCGCCGTCAAGGGCAGCGGTCTGATCGACCGCCTCGAACAGCTCGGGCCCTCCATCGTCCGGCTCGCCTGGGCGGCCGCGGTCCTCGGCACCGCCGTACCGACCGGCATCGTCGGAAGCGTGGCGGCGCTCGGGGACGCACAGGTCGCCGATGCCATCAACAAGCTGCGCGCCGCGCGCATCCTGACCGTCCTCACCGGCCTGCGCCGCAAGGAGGTCGTCGAGTTCTTCCATCCGCTCGTCGCCACCGCCGTGTACCGGTCGATCCCGCCCGGTGTGCGCGTCGCGATGCACGGCATGGCCGCGCAGGCACTGGTCGACGACGGGCAGGGAGCCGCGGCCGCCGCCCGGCACCTGCTGGAGATGCACCCCGACGGCGACCCCTGGGTCGTGCAGCAGCTGCGCCAGGCGGCGCGCGAGAGCTTCTCCGCGGGCGCGCCCGACGCCGCACGCCGCTATCTGGCCCGGGCGCTGCGCGAGCCCCCGGACGCGGAGGACCGGGCCGAGGTGCTGTTCGAGCTCGGCTCCGCGAACCTCCTGCACGATCCCGCCACCACGATCAACCAGCTCAGGGCCGCGCTGGAGGAGCCCAAGGCCGAGCAGGGCCTGCGGGAGGCGATCACGTACCGGCTGGCCCAGGCGCTCGCCCACACCGGTCAGCTGGCGGAGGCCGCCGGGCTCCTCCAGGAGGAGGCCAAGCGGGCCACCAGCTCCCGTACGCGGCTGCGCATGCAGGCCGAGCAGTTCAAGTGGAACTCGGTCCGGGTCGACGAGGAGAACTCGCCCGCCCGCTCCCGGCTCCTCGCCCAGTTCGCCAAGCGGATCACCGGCCGTGGTCTGGCCGAGCGGCACATCCTGGGCCTGCGGGCCTGGGACGCCGCCATGCGCGGCGAGCCCGCCACGACGGCGCTGGAGTACGCGGAACAGGCGCTCGACGGCGGGATGAGCTGGACCGACCAGGACTTCGGGTTCGAAGTGCCCTCGGTCATCGCGGTCACGCTCATGTACTGCGACCAGCCCGGCCGCGCCGAGGACCTGTTCAACACCGGCATCGTCGAGTTCGAGGGCAAGGGCTGGCGCGGCGCGCACCTGTCGTTCGTGTACACCCTGCTCGGTTACGTCCGCTACCGGCGCGGGCGGCTCGCCGAGGCCGAGGACTTCGTGCGCAACGGCCTGCAGATCGCCGACCGTGTCGGGCAGGGCATCCCGGCGCAGTGGTACGCGATCGGCACGCTCATCGAGACGCTGCTCGCGCGCGGGAACACGGAGGAGGCGCTGCGGGTCGCCCACACCTACAAACTGGGCGAGGGGTTCCCGGCCGCGGTCGTCTATCCCGACCCGCAGGCCGTGTGGGGCAAGCTGCTGCTGGCCCAGGGCCGGATCGACGAGGCGATGCAGAACCTGGCCGCGGCGGGCAAGCGGCTGGATCTGCGCGGCACCCGCAATCCGTCGTGGAGTCCGTGGCAACTGGACCTGGCGCTGGCGCAGGTGTCCCGCGCGCCCGACCAGGCACGTGCCACGGCGGCCGAAGCGGTGGCCCGGGCGCGGGCGTTCGGCACGTCCAGCGTGATCGGCCACGCCCTGCGCGTGTCGGCGGCGGCCACGGATCCCGCACACGCGGCCGTCCTGCTGCAGGAAGCGGTGGGGCACCTCGAACAGTCCCCGGCCGCCTGCGAGCTGGCCCAGGCGCTCGTCGACCACGGTACGGCCCTGCACACCCTGGGTGACCCGCACCGGGCGGCGCAGCAGCTCTACCGGGGCATGGAGACCGTCGCGGCCTGCGGCGCCGACGGCCTCGCGCGCCGCGCCCGCTCCCAGCTGGTGTCGGCGGGCCTGCGCCCGCGCCGGCTGCACACCTTCGAGCAGGACACGCTGACGGTGGCCGAGAGCGCGGCGGCCGAGCATGCCGCGCTCGGTCTGGACAACACGGCGATCGCGGCGAAGATGCACAGCAGCCCGCAGGCGGTCTCCGAACTCCTCTCGGCGGTCTTCACCAAGCTCGGTACCGACCGCCTCGGCCTGCGCCGGGCCCTGGGGAGCTGACGGTCCGGGCGCGGGCTCGGGGCGCTCCGCGCGATCGCCGGACCAGGTGATCCGCCCCCTCTCCCGGCCGGGAGAGGGGGCGGATCGCAGTCCGGTCAGCGGTGGGTGAACTCCGCGGCGCGCTTGTCCAAGAAGGCGCTCATGCCCTCCTTCTGGTCGGCGGTGGCGAACACGGCGTGGAAGAGGCGGCGTTCGAAGCGGACGCCCTCGGCCAGGGTGGTCTCGAAGGCCCGGTTCACGGCCTCCTTGGCCATCATGGCGACGGGGGCGGACATGGCGGCCACCGTTTCGGCGACGGCGAGGGCCTCGGCGAGCAGCTCGTCCGCCGGGACGACGCGGGATACCAGGCCGGCCCGTTCGGCCTCGGCGGCGTCCATGGTCCGCCCGGTCAGGCAGAGTTCCATCGCCTTGGCCTTGCCGACGGCGCGGGTCAGCCGCTGGGAGCCGCCGATGCCGGGGATCACCCCGAGCTTGATCTCGGGTTGCCCGAAGACGGCGGTGTCGGAGGCCAGCAGGATGTCGCAGAGCATGGCCAGCTCGCATCCGCCGCCGAGGGCGTGGACGCGCGGATCCTCCAGGAGGGTGTCGACGGCCTCCTTGCCTCCGTTGACCACGTTGAACACGCCCGGGGGCAGACCGGCCTCCAGGAACAGCTCCGCGAGGCGCAGCGGTACGGACGGATCCCGCTCCGAGGGTTTGAGGACGAAGGCGTTCCCGCAGGCGAGGGCGGGCGCGGCCTTCCACAGCGGGATCATCGCGGGGAAGTTGAAGGGGGTGATCCCGGCGACGACGCCGAGCGGGGAGCGCAGGGAGTGCACGTCGATGCCGGTGCCGGCGTTGTCGGTGAATTCGCCTTTGAGCAGGTGCGGGATCCCGGCGGCGAACTCGACCACCTCCAGTCCGCGTTGGAGGTCGCCGTGGGCGTCGGCGACGGTCTTGCCGTGCTCGGCGGACAGCAGCCGGGCCAGCGCCTCGCGTTCGCCTTCGACGAGCTGGAGGAAGCGCAGCATGACGCGGGCGCGTCGCTGCGGGTTCCACCGGCCCCATTCCCGCTGCGCTTCCTCGGCGTTGGCGACGGCCGCCTCGGTGTCGGCGCGTCCGGCCAGCGGGACCCTGGCCTGGACGGCTCCTGTATTGGGGTCGTACACGTCGGCGTGGAGACCGGAGGTCCCCGTGGTGTGCTTTCCGCCGATGAAGTGGGTGAGTTCACGGACCATGGGAAGCCTGCTCTCGTCAGGTGAGATCCGAGGAGGGCGCGGCGGGCCCGCGCGGCGGCACCGGTCGTGGTGCACGCCGCCGTCGGGCGGCCGCGGGACGGCGAAGGCGGCAGGCGTGCGGCGGATCGCCGATGGCGGGTGCCGACGCGGCTGCGGACGCGGAGGGGGACGCGCTTGCGGGAAGCGGGTGCAGGCGCGGGTGCGGACGCCTTCGGTGAGCTACGAACGCGCGGTCAGGGCCGCGTGCTTCGCGAACTCCGCCGGATCACCAGGGCCGTGGTCACGTACCGGTGCCATGCGTGTCTTCTCCATCCTCGTGGACAACACGGAACACCCCACGGCCGGTATCCTGACTCCCGGATCACCGCGCGCCGCCCGGCCTTCCCGGCGGATCTCTCCGTCAGTGGCCTGACCTGCTGGACAGCACGCTTCCCGGTCACAGTGGCGGGACCGCGCCGGATTCACACCGGCTTCCCTGCACCGCGGGCTCGCTCACGAACATATAGTCGGACGTCCTAGTAAGTCCACCCCCTCCACCGGAAGTCCGGCCGGCTCCACCGCCTCGGGTGAACGCGCGCAGGATCACGTCCCCGCGGCGGGGGCGGCCTGCGCATCGCCCCGGGGCCCCCGGGACCTGATCGTCAGGGCGGCGACCAGGACCGCGAGCAGTACGCTGCCGGCCGCCCACCAGAAGTTCACCGTCTCGGCGCGCAGCAGCTCCTTCTCGATCATGACGGGCAGCACCGATCCGGCGCGCAGGCGGTCCACGTGGACGGAGATCACGGTGCCCAGCACCGCCGCGCCGATCGCCAGGCCCAGCTCCTGGGCCGTGAGGACGGCTGCCGCCGCGCCGCCGGAGCGCTCCGCGGCGACCGCGCCGGTCACGGTGGCGAGGATCGGCACGAAGGCCATGCCGATCCCGAGGCCGATGAGCAGCAGGGCGGGCAGCACCCCGATCGCGTACGAGCTGTCGAAGCCCAGGCGGGTCAGCAGGAGCAGCCCGACGGCGGTGAGCACCAGGCCCCCCAGGATCGGGACGCGGGGTGCGACGCGGGGCAGCAGCCGGGCGGAGACCTGCGTGGAGCCGATCACGATCGCGGCGACCATCGGGAGGAAGGCCGCTGCGGCCATGACCGGGTCGTAGCGCAGGGCGGTCGCGAGGTGGTAGCCGACGACCGGGTACAGGGCGACGGTGCCGGCTCCGGCCAGGAGCATGCCGAGGAGGCCGCCGGCGCGGTCCGGGTCCTTGAAGACGTACGCGGGGAGGAGCGGGCTCGCCGCCGCGGACTGCCACCACAGGAAGCCCACGAGCAGGAGGAGGCCGCCCACGAGCAGGACCAGGGTCAGGGGGGCGGCCCAGCCGCTGTTCTGGGCCTCGTTCAGTCCGTAGAGGAGGGCGGCGACCCCGCCGGAGCCGAGCAGTACGCCCGGCGCGTCGAAGTGGCCGTCCGTGCGGCCCGGGCGCTCGTGCACCAGGGTGAGCGTCCCGATCAGGCCGATCACGGCGATGGGGACGCCGACGAACAGAGACCAGCGCCAGCTCATGGCGGTGAGCAGCCAGCCGCCCTCGGCCATCCCGAGTGCCGTGCCGGAGGCCGTGATCGCGGCGTAGATCCCGAACGCCCTGCCGCGTTCCTTCGGATCGGTGAAGCCGGTGGCCACCAGGGACAGCGCGGACGCCGTGAGCAGCGCGCCGAAGACGCCCTGCAGGACGCGGGCCCAGACGAGCGTGCCGGCGTCCCCGGCCGAGCCGCCGAGCGCGGAGGCGGCCGCGCAGCCGAGCAGGCCGACGATCAGTGTCCGTTTGCGTCCTGCCAGGTCCGCGATGTGCCCGCCGATCAGCAGCACCGCGCCGAAGGCGATGAAATAGACGTTCTCCAGCGTGCGCAGGCCGTCGGAGGACAGGTGCAGGTCGGCCGCGATGGCCGGAAGCGCGACGCTGAGGTTCGCCGCTTGGAGCAGCGCCATCAGCTGTACCAGGGCGATCACCGCCAGGCCCCACCAGCGCCTGGGGTGCGCGGGCGCGAGGTCGGGCAGGGGGCCCGGGGGCGTGTGCTGCGGCCACGGGCCCGGGGGTGCGCCCGGGGGCGGTCCGAATCCCCGGGCGGGATCGAAGGGCGCGGGGGACGTCGGGGCGTAGGCGGGCGGCAGGGGCGGCGGCTGGGCCGGGCGCCGGTCCTGCGGGGCGGGCGCCTGCGCGGGGGCCGGGGCCTGGACCTGGACCTGGACCTGGGGCTCCGGCCGGTGCTGGGCCGGGATCGACGGGGCGAAGTCCAGCAACTCGGCCGCATGGCGACCCAGTTGCGCCAGTACGGCGCCCGGCAGCCACTCCCCCGCCTGATCCGGCCCCGTACGCTCGGCCACCTCCCGGGGGCTCGGACGCCGGGCCGGGTCCTTGTGCAGGCATGCGCGGACGAGCTCGACCAGCGCCTGCGGCACCCCGGTCAGGTCCGCCTCCTCCTCGGCGACCCGGAAGAGGTGGGCGTTCAGGCCGGTGTCCGTGGCGCCGAACAGGAGGCGACCGGTGGCGGCGTAGACGAGGACGGCGCCCAGGCAGAAGACGTCGCTGGCGGGGGTGAGCTCGAGGCCGCGGACCTGCTCGGGCGACATGAAGCCGGGGGAACCGATCAGCATGCCGGTGCGGGTGTGCAGGCTGTGCTCCTCGGCCAGGCTGTCCATGGCCCGGGCGATGCCGAAGTCGATGACGCGGGGGCCGTCGACGGTGACGAGGACGTTGGACGGCTTGAGGTCGCGGTGGATCAGTCCCGCCTCGTGCACGGCCTGGAGGGCGAGGGCGAGGCGGTTGGCGAGGGTGTGGACCGAGTGCTCGGGCAGCGGCCCGAAGTGCTCGGCGACGACGGCGTGCAGGTCGGGGCCGGGGATGTACTGGGTCGCCACCCAGGGGACGGCGGCCTCCGGATCGGCGTCGAGCACGGCCGCGGTACAACTGCCGCCCACCCGCCGAGCGGCCGCCACTTCGCGGGCGAACCGCCTGCGGAACTCGGGGTGGCCGGCGTACTCGGCCTGCACCACTTTCACGGCGACGGTACGACCGCCCTCGGAGCGGCCCAGGTAGACCAGACCC
This sequence comes from Streptomyces sp. NPDC001194, assembly GCF_042896985.1. Taxonomy (NCBI): domain Bacteria; kingdom Bacillati; phylum Actinomycetota; class Actinomycetes; order Kitasatosporales; family Streptomycetaceae; genus Streptomyces; species Streptomyces sp. NPDC001194. The sequence continues at coordinate 203,080 of NZ_JBIAXU010000012.1, forward strand.
ATCCCGCCGGCGCCCAGTCGGGCGATGAGTCGGTACGGTCCGATGCGGGTCGGGTCTTCGGCGATCAGCTGGTCCACGGGGGCAGGATAGGCCAACTGCCCGACAGCGGCCGGGACATCGGGCGGATCGATGCCCGGCCCGCCGGGGCGGAGCCGCGCCGTGCGGGCCATCGCGCCGAGCGGCGCATCCCGCCCGGCGCCCGGGGACCCGGCCGGAGCCCCGCCCCGGCGTTCTCGCCGGGCGGCTCCGCGGCGGCGCGGCGATAATGGGACGCATGAGCACAGGTGCCGGGCGCGGGCGCTACGGCGAGGCGGTGTTCCGGCCCGAGCAGGCGGGCGAGGACGACCGTATCGACCTCGGGGCGCTCACCTACGACGACATGACGCTGGACCGCCTGCGCGCCCTGGGCGCCGGGCCGGGCTGGAGCTGCCTGGACGTGGGCGCCGGGACCGGCACCGTCGCCCGGCGGCTGATCGAGGAGGCCGGGGTGACGCGCGTGCTCGCGGTCGACCGCGACGTCCGCTTCCTCGCCGCCCGCCCGCTGCCGGGGCTCGATCTCCTGGAGGCGGACGCCGTCGCGCCGGATTTCGACCCCGGGGGCCGGTTCCAGCTCGTCCACGCCCGGTTCGTGCTGATGCACCTGCCTTCGTGGCGGCGGATGATCGACCGGCTCTGCGATCTGCTGGCCGACGACGGGGTGCTGGTCCTCAGCGATGCCGTCGACCTGACCGGCCGTAGTGCCCCGCCGAGCCCGTACACCCGGGTCATGGAGGCCATGTGGCAGGGGCTGCGGGACACGATCGGCACCGACATCTCGTGGGTCCCGCAGTACCCACAGCACTTGCGGGACGCGGGACTCGTGTCCGTCGCCGCCGAGATCCGGGTGCCGCCCCTGACCCCGGACAGCCCCATCAGCCGCTTCTGGGTGGGGACTTGGGGCCGGGCCCGGGAGGCGATGGTGGCCACCGGGCTGGTGGACGAGTCGACGATCGAGGAGGCGGTCCGGTACCTCGGCTCGGCGGACTGCGCCGCCCTCTCACCCGGAATGATCACCGCCTGGGGCCGGCGGCCGGCGCCCGCGTGACGGGAGCGGTTCAGGAACGCCCGGTCTCCGCGCCGAGCCGGCCGGGCGCGCCCCGGCGCCGCCGGTCGCTGCGACACCACATGCGGTAGGCGCTGAAGCAGGAGGCCAGGGCGACCGCGACAGCACACCAGAGGCCGACGACGACGAGGATCGTGGCGAGCAGGGACATGTGGCTCACTCCTGTCCGGATGGGTGCGCTGTCCGGGCCGTCCGAAGTCCGGTCCTGGGCCCGCCTCTCGTCATGAAAATACGCGTGAAGGCGGGCAACCGGTCCAGTGCGGCGGGTGGTTGGGCGGAGATGCGGAATACCTCGTCACGTACCCGCGTCAACAGATCCTTCAACACGTCCGACGGCACCGGCTCGTACCGGATTCCCGGCGCACGAAGACGCCGACCTCGCGGCGCGGGTGGGAGCGCCCCCGAAGTCGGCGTCGGCAGCCGGATGCGTGCGTGACGCGGTCCTCAGCGGAACTGCCGGCGCAGCAGTCGCTCAGGGACGTACTCCGGGAAGGGCGACAGCGCGTGGGTGGCGGCGTCGTCGATCAGGTCCTGGATCGGGTTCGATTCGGGCTCCGTCAGGGAGGTGCCCAGCCGGGTCGCCACCTGCTTGCGCAGGGTCGGGAGCAGGGCGTAGAGGCGGTCGCCGGGGCAGGACGTGGAGTTGAAGTCCCGGTGGCCGTAGATCTCCGAGGCCGGCAGGCCGTACTGGGTGCAGATGTGGGCGCACAGGTCGGCGAGCTTCGAGAACTGCGCCGTCGGCGGCTCCTCCGTCATGTACGTGCCCTCGTTCTCGATGCCGATCGAGACCGTGTTCTGCCCGACGCAGTGCGCCGCGCGCACCTGGCGCTTGCCGGTGCGCAGCTCCGCGAGGCTGTTGTGGCGGCCTTCCATCACGAACGCCCCGCGGCTGACCGTGAAGTGCTGCCCGGTGTCGATCCAGCCCTGGGCGTCCATGTGGTACGTCTGGATGGCCCGGGCCAGGGCGTACGCGCGCTGCTGCGAGTAGTCGGTCACGTTCAGCGTCGCCGTGTGGTGGACGATGATCCGCTCGGGGCGGTTGGACAGGACCACCACGGCCTCGGACGCGGCCCGCGCCCCCCAGCCGGCGCAGCTCACGATCTCCGGTGCGGCCGCCGCGGCGGCCGCGGCGTGCGCCCGGCCCGCCGGGAGGACGGAGAGCGCGGAGCCGGCGGCCAGGGCGAACGCGCCCGTGACGACCGCTCGGCGGGTGTGCTGCGCGGAGGAGGTCATGCCGTGCCCTTTCGGTCGGAGGTGCCCATTGAAGGGGCACCGTCCGCCGGAGCACGGATGACACACCGGTGAGCGGCTCCCCGGCGGCGCCACGGGGTGAGCGGGGGCCGCCATCCGGGTGGGGCCCGGGCCGCGTCCTGCGCCCCGGCCGGGCCGTCTCTCACATCCTGGGCCGGGAACACCGCCTTCCGCCCAGCCGCCCAGCCAGCCAGCCAGCCAGCCAGCCGCCCAAGGAGTACGGGATGTCCTTCGACGCCGTCGACCGCTTTCTCATCGCCCTCGACCCGACACACCGCGAGACCGTCGACGGCCTGCCGCGTGCCGAGCAGGAGCGGCTCGCCGCGGCCTGGGAGGAGGAGCTGGAGCGGGACACCGACATCGACACCCTGGACGAGCTGTCACCCCCGGCCGCCGAGAGCGAGGCGGCGCGGCGGGTGATGGAGCGCCGTTCCGAGTAGCCGGGCCCGCGCGTGACGGGCCCCGCCGCCCTTTCCGGCCTCCCCGGGGTCCGCCGGACTCAGACGCGGTCGGCCGCGATGAGCACGTACTGGAACGAGCCGTCCTTGTAGGAGTTGATGAACGCCTCCTCGATGCCGGTGACGAGGGAGGAGGTCGCCCGCAGCTCCCAGTACGGCAGGGTCGCGGGGGTCAGGTCGATGACGGCCTGCGGGACGAGGCGGTTGTCGGCCATGGCGCGCATGTACTCCCGGCGGGAGTGGATGTTGCACTCGAAGTGGGCGTTGATCTGGGAGACCCACTTCGACGGCTGGCCGTAGCGGGGGTTCCAGCAGCCGGTGATGGTCACGTACCGGCCGCCGACGGCCAGGACGCGGGAGTGCTCGGCGAACAGGTCGTGCAGGTCGACGTACATGCTCGACTCGTTGTTCCACGAGCCGGCGGCCTGCCCCGTCTCGAACGGCATGTCGAGCATGTTGCAGACGCGTGCGCGGACCGAGTCCTCGATGCCCAGTTCGCGGGCGCGCTGGTTCGCGAACTCCGCCTGCTTCGCCGACAGGGTGACGCCCTCGACCTTGCACCCGAACCGCTGGTGGGCCATGACGGACGAGCCTCCGCGGCCGCAGCCGGCGTCCACGAGCGTGTCGCCGTGTCCGATGGCGCCCAGGTGGTCGAGGAGGACGTCGGCCTGCGCCGATTCCAGCCGGTGGAGCTCGGCGATCAGCTTCTTCTCGTATGCGCTGTCATCGGTGCTCCCGAGGGCGGCGTGGTCGACGTCACCGATGCCGTAGTGGTGGTGGTACAGGCCGTCCACGTCGCCGAGACGCAGGTTCACCGGCCGGGCCTCGTGGTCCCAGTAGCGGGCGATGTCGCCCTGGTAGGGCGTGGCCGGAGACGGGATGAACGCCGAGGGGGTGGAAACGACGGGGGCAACGGTGAGATCGGTGTCGGTCACTTATAAATCCATCCTTACCAGAAGTCGGGCAGGCTGTAGCGGTAGGTGTTGGTCATGTGCCAGTAGTGGTTGCCGTCGACCCACGCGGCGACGCCGCGCAAGAAGCGCGCCACGTTCGGTGCGGGGCAGGCGGTGGCCAGGTCGGCGGCCGCGGCCTCGAAGGCGTGCATGAGGTCGTTGTGGACCTCGACCGCCTTCAGGTAGGCCTCCTTGACGGAGACGCCCTCGCGTTCGGCGATCACCACGGGCAGGTTCAAGTGCCGGCCGGGGCTGGCGAGTTCCTTGGTGTACGAGTAAAGGTCGTTGACGATGGTGGTGGCGTTCCCGGCCAGCGCGATGACCCGTTGCATGGCGGGCTGGGCGTGCAGGTCCGCGGGCAGTTCGTAGCCGCCGACGGTGTCGGTGATCGTCGGACAGGGGCGGAAGTTGTTGAACTGGCGCATCGCCAGGTACTCCCACACCTGCGGGACGTAGTCCGTCTCGGCCCAGGCCGCCTCGGCGAGGTACCCCAAGTGCAGGCGGGCCATGTCGTGCCGGAACCGGTCGGCCTGGGAGGGGCTGGCCCCCTGGAGGAGGTACTCCATGGCCGAGCGGTAGGCGCGCCGCGGGGCGTCCGAGTGCAGCGACTGCGACCACTGCGGCTGGTATTCGGTCGTGGTGTGGAGGGGGTCGAGCGCGGTGTGCGCCAGCAGCAGGCGTCCGCCGAGGCCGACGGGCGAGCCCCCGTGGTCCTCGCAGTAGCAGTCGTCGACCACGTTCTCGGCGACCATCAGCCGGGTGGCGAGCATCAGGTGGTCGAGGGTGGGGGCGTCGGGATGACAGGCGACCATGTACCGGCCCACGGAGAAGCCGTCGAACTGGTCCTCCCACTCGGGCGGGTAGAGGTCGACCTCGTCCGCCCACGCCTTGATGCGGCGGCTGACCTCCGCCACCCGTACGGGATCGGGCTCCGGTACGGGGTGGTGGTAGAGGCCCGGGATCGGCCGGCCGGCCGCCGGCTCCGTCCCTTCCGCCAGTGCGGACGGCGGCCCCTCGATCCGGGCCGGGTGGAGGCCCGTCGTGCCCAGGCCGCCGGGGCCGCGCAGGATCCGCTCCAGAGCGGGGTTCGGCGCGGCCGCGGGAGCCGGCGGGCCGGCGGGGGCGGGCACGGCGAGCTGCTCGGGCCGGATGCAGCCGACGGCTTCGACTCCGCGTCCGTGGCCGTACGTCCCGAAGGCGGCCGCGGCGGCGGGCAGGCTCGACTGCACTGGGGAGGGCCCGGGATCGGGCATCCGTGACTCCTTGGTGAGGTGGTTGGGCCGTCCCGGTTCCCGGGCGCGGCCCCGGGCGGTCTGCTAGTCGTGCCTGCGGGCGATCTGCACGTTCTCCAGGACGCCGAGCGCGTCGGGCACGAGGATCGCGGCGGAGTAGTAGGTGGAGACCAGGTAGGAGATGATCGACCGCTCGTCGATGCCCATGAACCGCACCGACAGGCCCGGTTCGTACTCCTCCGGCAGACCGGTCTGGCGCAGGCCGATGACGCCCTGGTTTTCCTCGCCGGTACGCATGGCGATGATCGAGCTGGTGTTCTCCTTGCTGATGGGGATCTTGTTGCACGGCAGGATCGGGACCCCGCGCCAGGCCGGTACCTGCTGGCCGCCGAGGTCGACGTGGTCCGGGTAGAGCCCGCGGGCGTTGAACTCGCGCCCGATCGCCGCGATCGTCTTGGGGTGGGCGAGGAAGAGCTTGGTGCCGCGGCGGCGGCAGAGCAGCTCGTCGAGGTCGTCCGGGGTGGGCGGGCCGGAATGGGTCTGGATCCGCTGCTTGAAGGCGGCGTTGTGGAGCAGACCGAACTCCCGGTTGTTGACCAGCTCGTGCTCCTGGCGCTCGCGCAGCGCCTCGATGGTGAGCCGGAGCTGCTCCTCGGTCTGGTTCATCGGCTCGTTGTAGAGGTCGGCCACCCTCGTGTGCACCCGCAGGACGGTCTGCGCGATGGAGAGTTCGTACTCGCGCGGATTGAGCTCGTAGTCGACGAAGGTACCGGGCAGTTCGGGCTCGCCGGTGTGGCCGGCCGACATGGCGATCTCGGCCTCGCCGTGCTTGTTCTGACGCTGGTGCGGCAGCGAGCCGAACTGCTGGACGTGGGCCTGGAGGTGCGGCGCCGAGGACAGTACGGCGGCGAAGTCGGAGCGGGACAGGGTGAGCAGGGTGCCCGCGGTGGCGGCGGTCGCGGTGTAGTCCCAGCCGCCGGCGCCGTCGAGCAGGGCGTTCTCGCCGAACCGGTCGCCGTCCGCGAGCACCGCCACCGCGACCTCGTCGCCGTACTTGCCGACGGAGGTCTGGTTGATCCGGCCGTGGGCGATCAGGTGGATGTCGTTGGCGGGGGTGCCGCGCTCGACGAGCACCTCACCGGCGCGGAAGTCGCGCTGGACGCACCGGGAGGCGAGCGCGGTCAGCACGTCCAGGTCGTCGAAGCCGCGCAGCATGGCGATCTCGCCGAGCTCACGGGGGATCACCCGGACGTGGGCGCCGTCCTGGACGAACTCGATGCGGCCGTCGCCGACGGTGTAGGTCAGCCGGCGGTTCACCCGGTAGGCGCCGCCCTTGGTCTCCACCCAGGGAAGCATCTTCAGCAGCCAGCGGGAGGTGATCTCCTGCATCTGCGGGGCGGACTTGGTGGTGGTGGCGAGGTTGCGGGCAGCCGCCGTGCCCAGGCTGGTCTGCCGGGACGGGTCGAGCTGCGCCTCCGGGCTGGTGTCCACGGTCATCGGGCAGGCGCTCCTTCGTCAGGGCGGTGACCGGCGACGCGCACACGCCACCGGTGAAGGAAGAAGAAAGGGGGGTCGGAATTCCGGGCAATCCGTCCGGATCCGGGAGCACACTAACCGTCAACGCGTTACATCAGTCCCTTCAGCCGTAGGCATTACCTCGATACGGCGATCTTGTACCGCGCGGGGTTTACGGGCCGGTACAGCTGCATTCAAGCCAGCTCGAATGCCCGTTCCCCGTACCGGCTTTGGCCGAGGTCACCGGTCGACGAGGAACATCGCCGCGTCGTCCGCCAGGCGGTGCCGGGTGTGGCGGAGCAGCCCCCTGTGGAGCTCGTTCAGGAACTCCCGCGCCTCGGGCGCCGCCTCCACCGCCTCCATCGCCTCGGGGAGGGCGAAGAAGGCGCCGTCGCCGTCGCGGGCCTCGATGACCCCGTCGGTGTACAGGAGCAGCCGGTCCCCGGGCACGAAGGAGTGGCGGTCCGGCGTCCCGGGGGGCCCGGTGATGAACTCCGCCAGACCGAGCGGCGGCAACGGGCTGGTGGGCATCAGGGCGCGGACCGTTCCGTCGCGCAGCAGCAGCGGGGGCGGGTGACCGCGATTGACCACCTCGACCACGGACCCCTCCGGCACCTGCGCCACCAGCGCCGTGACGAAGCCCTCCACGAGCGCCTCCGGGTCGATCACGCCCGGCACGGCCGCGTCCCGCAACAGCGCCGCCTCGCAGCGGTTGACGACCCCGACCAGATCGTCCTCGTAGTGCGCGGCCTCCCGGAACGCGCCCAGCACGGCCGCCGCCGCCCGGACGGCCGGCACCCCCTTGCCCCGGACGTCCCCCACGATCACCCGGACCCCGTAGCGCGTCTGTACGGCCTCGTACAGATCGCCGCCGATCTGCGCCCCGGTCTCGGCCGCCAGGTACATGCCGGCCACGCGCAGGGGACCGAGCCGCAGCGGTACGGGCCGCAGCACGGCCTCCTGGGCCGCCACGGCGATCCGGCGGACCTGTTCGAGCTCGTCCTCCCGCCGCTTGCGGACGGTGCTGCTCGTCGCGAGGCTCGCCAGCGACACCAGGAACAGGGCCAGGAAGTTGGTGTAGACCTGCTGGCTGCCCCAGGCCCCGTTGTACGTGGCGGTGGTGACGCTCACGGCCACGGCCAGCGCCACCGCCGCCAGGGTCCCCTTCGGGCCCATCGCCACGGCGGCCAGCGCCGGCGTGGCGACCAGGAGGGGGCCGGTGTACAGCACGTGCGCGGGCGTGAACTCGATGGTCAGCACCGCGAGCGCGATCGCGAAGGGCAGACACTCCGCGAGTACGAAGAGGACCTGGTGGTGACCGCCCGCTCCCGGTCGAGGAGGTGGGCGGAAGGGCACCCGCATGGATCCAGCCTGCGCCGCCGGAGGCGCTCGCCGCCACCGTTCACCCGAGCGGGGCCCGTCGGGCGTAGCGCCCGCGGCCCGCGGGCATGTGAGGCGGTGCGGGTGCCGGGGCGCCCGTTCCCCGGTCCCGCCCGACCCGGAGCGGGGCCCAGCCGAGCCTTGGAGCGGTGAGTCCGGATGAGCAGCAGCCCCGAGCGCCGGGTCTCCCGCCGGGAGTTCGACGCGATCTTCACCGCGGTCCGCACCTGGGGCCGCTGGACCCCGGCCGACCGCGGCGCCTGCAACCGGGTCACCCCGGACCACGTGCGGCGGGCCGCCGCCCTGGTCCGGTCCGGTACGGCGGTACCGCTGGGCCTGCCCTGGGACACCCGGCCCGGACCGGACAACCGCAAGCCCGCCCTGCACCACATGACCGACCTCGGCGACGTGGAGGCCCCGGAGCCCGCCACCTACAAGGACTTCCTCGCGGCCGACTACCACGGCAAGGCCGTGAGCCACCTGGACGCGCTGTCACACGTCGCGTACGAGGGGCGACTCTACGAGGGCCGCCCCGCCCGGGAGGCCGTCGACGCCGGGGGCGCCCGCTTCGGCTCGGTGTCGGCGCTCGGGCCCCTGGTCACCAAGGGCGTGCTCCTCGACCTGCCGGCCGTTCTCGGGGCCGACTGGCTGGAGCCCGGGCACGCGGTCCACGCGCAGGACGTCCTGGCCGCGGAGCGGGCCCTGGGCGTGACGGTCGACGAGGGCTGTGCCGTGCTGCTGCGCTCCGGCCGCTTCCGCCGCAGCCGGGAGCTCGGACCGTGGGACTCCGGCGCCGCGAGCGCCGGGTTCCACGTGGACGCCCTGCCGCTGCTGGCCGAGCGCGCCGTGGCGCTGCTCGGCGGCGACGGGGACAGCGACCTGCGCCCCTCACCGGTCGACGGCGTCCACTCCCCCGTGCACGCCCTCGCCGTGGCCGCCATGGGCGTGCCGCTGCTGGACAACCTGGACCTGGAGGCGCTCTCGGCCGCGTGCGCCGAGGCCGGGCGCCACGAGTTCATGCTCGTCGTGGCGCCGCTGGACGTGCCCGGCGGGACGGGTTCCCCCGTCAATCCGGTCGCCATCCTCTGATACGTACAAATAGGTGGGAATATACTCGGATAGCACTTGCTCGGTGTAAGCGCTCCGCCGTGGCGCCTCGCCGCGGCCGGGCGCTCGGTAAGGGGAAGTGATGCGTATGGGGGCCACGGGAGAGCAGATCGGCCCCGCACGCTCCCGTGAGCGGTTCATGGTGGGCGAGCCGATCGCGGACGGGGTTCGGAGCCCGATCCTGAACTCGTGGCAGCGCTGCCGGTCGCTCGGACTCTCGCCGGACGGGACGGACCTTCCGTACCGGGACGATTTCGACCCGGACAGCCGGCTCGTGCACGCGGCCGGGCCCGTCCTCGACGAGCTGGCCTCCCGGTTCGCGGGCAGCCAGATGAACGTCTCCCTCGCCGACGGGAACGGGACGGTGCTCCAGCGCCGCTTCGGAGAACCCGCCCTGGCCCGCACCCTGCCCCCCATCCAGACGGTCCCGGGCTTCGTCTTCGCCGAGCGGTTCGCGGGGACCAACGGCATCGGCCTCGCGCTCGCCGAACGGCATCTCGTGCAGGTCTACGGGGCCGAGCACTTCGCCGAGCGCTCCCAGTCGAACGCCTGCTCCGCGACCCCGATCCGCGACCGGCTGAGCGGGCACATCGTCGGCGTGCTCTGCTTCGGGTACCCGCACGGCTACGAGCACCCGGCGCTGCCCGCCCTGGTCCGCCGGGCCGCGCAGTCCATCGAGCGGCGGCTGATGGAGCAGCATTCGGCGCGGGAGCGCGCGCTGCTGCGCGCGTACCTCGACGCCGGCCACCCGGCCCGCAACGGCGCAGGCCCCGGGGAGGGGCCGGCGATCGGGCTGGAGGAGCTCGGCGACAGCGGGCTGGACCTGCACGACCAGATGATCCTCAAGGAGAAGGCCACCGAGCTCATGTCCTCGACGCAACGCGCCTGCGTCGAGGTGTCCCTGCCGCACGGGCGGGGGGTCACGCTGCTGAGCAGCCCGGTCACGAGCCGCTCCGGGGTGGAGGGCATCGTCGTCGAGGCCGTGTTCACCGGCGAGCCGCCACCGGCGCACCGCCTCTCCGTGTCGACCGGCGCGGGACCACCGCACGGAGCGCCGCACGAAATGCCGCACGGAGCGCGGCACGGGACGCACGCGGCGCCTCCCGGCCCGGCCGGCGCCGACCCGCCCTCCGCCGGCAAGGTCCGGGGCCTGGTGCTGGTGGGCGAACCGGAGGTCGGCAAGTACGCCGTCGCTGCGCGCCGCCGCCTGGAGCTGCTGGCCGAGGCCAGCACCCGGATCGGCACCACGCTGGACGTGACCCGCACCGCGTGGGAACTCGCCGAGATGGCGGTCCCGCGCCTGGCCGACTACGTCACCATCGACGTACCTGAGGCCGTGCTGCGCGGCGAGGAGTCCGCCGACCCCCGGAACGAGCTGCACCGCGCGGTGGTCCACGGCATACGCGAGGACCACCCCTTCTACCCCGTCGGCCGCCGGGTGGAGCCGCACGCCGGCACCCCCCACGTGCGGTGCCTGGACGCCGGGCAGCCGGTGCTGGAGTCCGACCTGCGGGAGGGCATCGGCTGGATCGACCAGGAGCCCGAGCACGCGCGGGAGATCCTCGCCCGCGGTGTGCACTCGCTCATCTGCGTCCCCCTCCTCGCCCGCGGCGTCCTGCTGGGCATCGCCAGCTTCTACCGCTCGCAGGACCCCGCCCCGTTCGGCGAGGACGACAGCTGGCTGGCCCGGGAGCTCGCGGCCCGCGCCGCCCTCTGCATCGACAACGCCCGCCGCTACACCCGCGAGCACACGCTGGCCCTGGCCCTTCAGGAGAGCCTGCTTCCGCACGGCATCCCGGAGCAGGGCGCGGTCGAGGTCGCACACCGCTACCTGCCCGCCGAATCGGGGGTCGGCGGCGACTGGTTCGACGTCATCCCGCTCTCCGGCACCCGCGTCGCCCTCCTCGTGGGGGACGTCGTGGGCCACGGCCTGCACGCCGCCGCCACCATGGGCCGGCTGCGCACGGCCGCCCGCAACTTCGCCGAACTGGAACTCGCCCCCGACGAGCTCCTCACCCACCTGGACAACCTCCTGGTCCGCCTGGACCGGGAGGAGGGCGGCGACAACGACTCCGGCAGCACCGGCATCGTCGGCGCCACCTGCCTCTACGCCGTCTACGACCCCACGACGCGGCTGTGCACCATGGCCCGCGCCGGGCACCCCCCGCCCGCGCTGGTCCACCCGGGCGGCCGGGTGACGTTCCCGGAGCTGCCCGCCGGACCGCCTCTGGGCCTGGGCGGCCTGCCGTTCGAGACGGCGGAGATCCGGCTCCCCGAGGGCAGCACGATGGTCCTCTACACCGACGGACTCGTCGAGGACCGCGAACGCGACATCGACGTGGCCCTCGCCCAGCTGAGCGGCATCCTGGCCCAGCCGGACCGCTCGCCCGAGGACACCTGCCGGGCGGTCATCGACGCCATGGCACCCGAACACCCCGCGGACGACATCGCTCTGCTCGTCGCCCGCACCCGTACCGTGCCCGCGGACCGGATCGCCACGTGGACCGTGTCCGCCGACCCGTCCCTGGTGGCCGGCGTGCGCGCCGCCGCCACCCGCCAGCTCGCCGACTGGGGACTGGACGAGCTGGCGTTCGCCGCCGAGCTGATGCTGAGCGAGCTGGTCACCAACGCGGTCCGGTACGGCACCGAGCCCATCCAGGTACGCCTGGTCCACGACCGCGCGCTGATCTGCGAGGTCTCCGACGGCAGCAACACCGCCCCGCACCTGCGGCGGGCGGCCTCCACGGAGGAGGGCGGCCGCGGCCTGTTCCTCGTCGCACAGCTCGCCCGCGCCTGGGGCACCCGGTACACCGCGCAGGGCAAGGTCATCTGGGCCGAGTGCGCCCTGGACGCGGCCTGACGGCCGACAGGCCTGACAGCCGACATATCGCCCATATCAATACAGCCGGCAGTAGCATCACCGGTGTCCTCATCGCTACAGGCTGTACCTCCCCCAGCACCACCTCCCCAGGCGGCCCCGGAGAAGTCCGTGCATGACACTCCCGCCACTCCCGTCACCCCGACGCACCCGCCCTCGCGCCCCGGCGGAGAAGCCCTCGTCCGGATGCGCGGTCTCGGCAAGCGGTTCGGCGGCACCGTCGCGCTGGACGCGGTCAGCCTCGACGTGTACGGCGGCAGCGTCCTCGCCCTGCTCGGCCCCAACGGCGCCGGGAAGTCCACCCTCATCAAGGTGCTCGCCGGCGTCCACCGCGCCGACGAGGGCGAGGTGACCGTGGCCGGGCACCCGCTCGGCTCCGAAGCCGCCTCGCGCAGCATGTCCTTCATCCACCAGGACCTCGGTCTGGTCGACTGGATGACGGTTGCCGAGAACATCGCCCTGGGCACCGGGTACCCGCGCCGCCACGGCCTGATCTCCTGGCGGCGGACCCGGGAGCGCTGCGCGGAGGCACTGGACACCGTCGCCGGGCACCTGGACGCCGACACCCGGATCGCCGACCTCGCCCCCGCCGAGCGTGCCCTGGTCGCGATCGCCCGCGGGCTGGCGAGGCGCGCCCGGCTCTTCGTCCTCGACGAGCCGACCGCCACCCTCCCCGCAGCGGACTGCGCGCGCCTCTTCGACATCCTGCACGCCCTGCGCGACCGGGGGCACGGCATCCTCTACGTGAGCCACCGGCTCGACGAGGTGTACGAGGTCGCCGACTCCTTCGCCGTCCTGCGGGACGGCAGGCTCGTCAGCCGGGGACCCCTCGCCCCGTACGACCCGGCCCGGCTGGTCCGCGACATCGTGGGCCGCGAACCGACCGGGCACCCGCCCCGGGCAGCGGCGCCGGCGCCGGCCTCCGGGCACCGCCGGCCGCCCGTGCTGCGCCTCGACGGCGTGGGTACCGAACGCACCGGACCCGTCAGCCTGGAGCTGCGCGAGGGCGAGATCCTCGGCCTGGTCGGCCTGACCGGCGCCGGGCACACGCACCTCGGGCGCGCCCTCGCCGGCGCACTGCCGCTGCGCGGCGGGCGGGCGCTGCTCGACGGGCGCCCGTACCGCCCCCGTACGGTCGCCGCCGCCCTCGGCGCCGGGGTCGGCTTCGTCGCCGGCAACCGGCAGGAGGAGGGCTGCGCCGCGGAACTGACGGTCCGGGAGAACTTCCTGGCCAACCCCCGGGCCGCCGGCGTGCCCGCCTGGCACTGGATCGCGCCGCGGCGCGAGCGTGCCGAGGCCGCCGCCCTGATCGAGCGGTACTCCGTACGCCCCCGCGACAGCGAGGTGCCGATCGCCACCCTGTCGGGCGGCAACCAGCAGAAGGTCATGGTCGGCCGCCGGCTCCGGGGGCGGCTGCGCCTGCTGATCCTCGAAGAGCCGACGGCCGGCGTGGACGTGGGTGCCAAGGCGTCGATCCACCGCCTCCTCCAGGAGGTACCGGCAGGCGGGGCGGCGGTGCTGCTCATCTCCACCGATTACGAGGAGATCGCCGGCGTGTGCCACCGCGCGCTGGTGTTCGGGCGCGGGACCGTGGTGGCCGAGCTGGCGGGGGAAGCCCTGAACGTCACGGAACTCACCCGCGCCGCCTCGGCCCTGCCCGCGATCACCGGAAGCGCGGAGGGCCGGTGAGCCCGTCCTCCACCCGCCCCGCCCCCACGGGGCACCGGCACCGGCGCGGGCACGGGCACTTCGTCGGCACGTACGGCCTGCTGGTCCTGACCGTCCTGCTGTTCCTGCTCTTCTCCGTCCTCCTGCCGGACACCTTCCCCACGCTGGACAACGTCTCCTCGATCCTCTCCAGCCAGTCGATCCCGGCCATCCTGGCCCTCGGCGTGACGATCCCCATCGCGAGCGGCAAGTTCGACCTGTCCATCGGCTACGCGCTGGGCCTGGCGCACGTGATGGTGCTGTTCCTCATCGTCGAGAAGGGCTGGCCCTGGCCGCTCGCCTGCCTGACGGTCGTCGCCGGAGGCGCCCTGGTCGGCGCCGTGAACGGGGCCATCGTGGAGTTCGCCCGCATCGACGCCTTCATCGCCACGCTCGGCACCGGCAGCATGATGTACGCCGTCACCGGCTGGATCACCGACGGCGGCCGGATCGTCCCCGGTCCCGACGGGCTCCCGGCCGCGTTCACCGACCTCTACGACGCCCGGTTCCTCGGGCTGCCGGTCCCCGCCTTCTACGTCCTCGGCCTCGTCGTCGTCCTCTGGGTGGTGCTGGAGCGGCTGCCGTTCGGCCGGTACCTGTACGTCATCGGATCCAACCCCCGCGCCGCCGAGATCGTCGGCATCCCCACCCGCCGGTACTGCGTCCACGCCTTCGCCTGCTCAGGCACGGTCGTCGGGTTCGCCGGGGTGCTGCTCGCCGCGCAGCAGCAGATCGGCAACCCGAGCGTGGGCCTGGACTACCTGCTGCCCGCTTTCGTCGGAGCCCTGCTCGGATCCACCGCCATCAAGCCGGGCCGGGCCAACGCCGTCGGCACCCTCGTCGCCGTGACCGTACTGGCGGTCGGGCTCGCCGGGATCGGCCAGCTCGGCGCACAGTTCTGGGCCACCCCGCTGTTCAACGGCGCCACGCTGCTCATCGCGGTCGGGCTGGCCGGCTACTCGGCCCGGCGGCGGCTGCGCACCGACACCGTCGCGACGGCGGAAGCGGGGGTCGGCGGCACCGGCACCGGCACCTCTTAGACAAGCTCGAGCTCAGGAGCACCGTGTACCCGAAGTACCCGAACCGCAGGACCCCGCTCGCGGCCGCCGCCCTGCTGGCGGCGGCCGGCGCCGCCCTCGCCGGCTGCGGGGGCGGCGGCTCCCCGAACGCCACCGGCCCCTCGGCCGCCGGCTGCCCGGGCGTCCTCCGGGAGGCCACGGCGGCCGTCCGGCGGGCCGAGTCCACCGACAGCACGTGGAACGGCCCCACGACCGGCCCGCGGGCGGTTCCCGGCAAGACCCTCGTCTACGTCGCGCAGACCATGACCAACCCGGGCGTCGCGGGGGTCGCCAAGGGCGTCCGGGAGGCCGCGCAGACGATCGGCTGGAACGTCCGGGTGATCGACGGGGAGGGCACCCCGGCCGGCATCCAGGCGGCTCTCGCCCAGGCCGTGACCCTCAGGCCCTCGGGCATCGTCATCGGCGGCTTCGATCCCCGGCTGACCTCGCAGCAGGTGGCGCGGGCCGGGGCGGCGGGCATCCCGCTCATCGGCTGGCACGCGGTCAGCTCCCCGGGCCCGAGCACCGACCCCCCGCTCTTCACCAACGTCACCACGAAGGTGGAGGAGGTGGCGAAGGCCAGCGCGGACTGGGTCATCGCCCGGTCCGAGGGGGCCGCCGGGGTCGTCGTCTTCACCGACGACTCGATCCCCTTCGCCGGTACGAAGTCCAAGCTGATCGAGCAGCGGCTCGCCGCCTGCCCGGGGGTCAGGCTCCTCGCGCACAAGAACATCCCGATCCCGGACGCGAGCCGGCGCACCCCGCAGGAGGTCGCCTCCCTGCTGTCCCGCTTCCGCAAGCAGTGGACGTACTCCGTCGCCATCAACGACCTGTACTTCGACGACGCCGCGCCCGCCTTCCGGGCCGCCGGCAAGCCCGGCGCCGGGCCGCCCTTCAACATCGGCGCCGGCGACGGGGACCCCTCCGCCTTCCGGCGCATCAACAGCGAGCAGTTCCAGGCCGCCACCGTCCCGGAGCCGCTCTCGCAGCAGGGCTGGCAGATCGTCGACGAGTTCAACCGGGCCTTCGCCGGGCAGCCGGCCAGCGGCTACGTGGCCCCCGTCCACATCGCGACGGCCGAGAACAGCGCGGGGGCCACGTCCTGGGACCCCAAGGGCTACCAGGCCGCGTACGAGAAGATCTGGCACGGCTGACCCACCCGTGCTTACGTGGTTGCGCGCGCCTCACGGCCGGTGGGAGCGCCCGCGCAGCCGCTTGTAACCCCGGGGCGGCACCGCCCGTCACACGTGCGCAACAGGGGTTTCCTACGGTGGGCGCCACGGGATCGACCTGCACACGGCCGCGGCGCCCGGGATCCGGGGGGTCGGCCGGTGTACTCCGAGGAGGTCTCCTGTGTCCGAGGCGGAAGCCGTACGCACGGTCTGCTCCTACTGCGGCGTCGGCTGCGGGATCGTGCTGGAGATCGCCCGGGGCGCCGACGGCCGCCGTACGGTGGCCAAGGCGGTCGGCGACAAGCAGCACCCCGCCAACGCCGGACGGCTGTGCACCAAGGGCGCCACCCACGCGGACCTGCTGGCCGCGCCCGGCCGGCTCGGGACCGCCCTGGTCCGCGAGGAGCGGGGCGCCGGGCCGACCCCGGTGGACGTGGACGCGGCGATCACCCGGACGGCCCAGCGGCTGCGCGCGGTCCTCGACGCGCACGGCCCCGACGCGCTGAGCCTGTACGTCTCCGGCCAGATGTCGCTGGAGGCCCAGTACCTCGCCAACAAGCTGGCCAAGGGGTTCCTGCGCACGAACCGGATCGAGTCCAACTCCCGGCTGTGCATGGCGAGCGCCGGCAGCGGCTACAAGCTCTCGCTGGGCGCCGACGGGCCGCCCGGCTCGTACGAGGACTTCGAGCGGGCCGACGCCTTCTTCGTCATCGGCTCGAACATGGCCGACTGCCACCCCGTCCTCTTCCTGAGGATGATGGACCGGGTCAAGTCCGCCGGCGCCAAGCTGATCGTCGTCGACCCGCGCCGCAACGCCACCGCCGACAAGGCCGACCTGTTCCTGCAGATACGCCCGGGCACCGACCTGGCCCTGCTCAACGGGCTGCTGCACCTGCTGGTCGAGGGCGGCTGGACCGACCCGGCCTTCATCGCCGAGCACACCGAGGGCTGGGAGGACATGCCCGCCTTCCTGCGGGACTACCCGCCCGCGAAGGTCGCGGAGATCACCGGCATACCGGAGGCGGACATCCGGCTGGCCGCCCGCTGGATCGGCGAGGCGGGCGAGTGGACGAGCTGCTGGACCATGGGGCTCAACCAGTCCACCCACGGCACCTGGAACACCAACGCCCTGGTCAACCTGCACCTGGCCACCGGGGCGATCTGCCGCCCCGGCAGCGGCCCCTTCTCCCTGACCGGACAGCCCAATGCCATGGGCGGCCGGGAGATGGGCTACATGGGACCGGGCCTGCCCGGCCAGCGATCGGTCCTCGTCGACGCGGACCGGCGCTTCACCGAAGAGCTGTGGGGGCTGCCGGAGGGCACTCTGCGCACGGACGTGGGGCGCGGCACGGTCGAGATGTTCGAGAAGATGGCGGCCGGCGAGATACGGGCGTGCTGGATCATCTGCACCAACCCGGTCGCCTCCGTCGCCAACCGCAGTACGGTCATCAAGGCGCTGGAGACCGCCGAACTCGTCATCACGCAGGACGTGTTCGCCGAGACCGAGACCAACGCCTACGCCGACATCGTGCTCCCGGCCACCCTCTGGGCGGAGGCGGACGGCGTGATGGTCAATTCCGAGCGCAACCTCACCCTGGTCCGCGGGGCCGCCGACCCGCCCGGACAGGCCCTGCCCGACTGGCAGCTGATCGCCCGCGTCGCCTGCGAGATGGGCTTCGCCGAGGCGTTCACGTACAGCGGCCCCGAGGAGGTCTTCGAGGAGCTGCGCAAGGCCTGGAACCCGGCGACCGGCTGGGACCTGCGCGGCGTGTCGTACGAGCGGCTGCGCCGCGGGCCGGTGCAGTGGCCGGCGGCCCCGGGCGGACCGGACCGCAATCCCGTCCGGTACCTCAACGACGGCGTCAGCCAGATCCCGGCCGAGCACCCGGACGGCAGCCGCCCGCGGCTGGTCTTCCCGACCGCCTCCGGGCGGGCCTCCTTCTTCGCCCGGCCGCACCTTCCCGCCGATGAACTGCCCGATGACGACTATCCGTTCGTCCTGAACACCGGACGCCTGCAGCACCAGTGGCACACCCTGACCAAGACGGGCAAGGTCGCCAAGCTGAACAAGCTCGACCCCGGTCCGTTCGTGGAGATCCATCCGGAGGACGCCGCGGCGCTGGGCATCGAGCAGGGCGACGGGGTGGAGGTGGCCTCGCGGCGCGGCCGGGCGGTGCTGCCGGCCGTCGTCACCGACCGGGTGCGGCCCGGGAACTGCTTCGCCCCGTTCCACTGGAACGACCTGTTCGGCGAGTACCTCAGCGTCAACGCCGTCACCAACGACGCCGTCGACCCCGTCTCCTTCCAGCCCGAGTTCAAGGTGTGCGCCGTGACGCTGGCCAGGACGCGGGTTCCGGTTCCGGTGACCGCGCCGGGCGCCGCGGCGGCCTCGGGCGGGACGGGCGGGGCGTCCGGCGGGTCCGGCGGGTCCCCCGACGAGGTGGCCGGCCGGGGCCGTACGGCCACGACGCTGATGCACCCCGTGACCGTACGGCCGGCCACCGCCGTCCCCGCCCTGACCTCCCTCTTCGGGCTGGACGGGCACACACCGCCCGCCCTGTCCGACCGGGAGCGCCAGTACCTCGCCGGATTCCTCGCGGGGCTCGCCTCCACCCCGCCCGGTACGGACGTCCCGCTGCTCCCCCACGGCGCCCCCTTCGAGGACGGGCACTCGCTCTGGGTCGACGGGGTGCTCGCCGGGACGTACTCCCGCACGGCGACGGCCCTCGCCGCGATGCCCTCGTTCGCGCCCGCGGCCGCGCCGCCCGACGCTCCGCAGCCGGACTCCCCCGATCCGGGCACGCCGACCCGGCAGACGGTGGTCCTGTGGGCCTCGCAGACGGGGAACGCCGAGGAGCTCGCCGTCGCCGTCGGCGCCGCGCTGGCCGAGGACGGCCGTGCGGCGGCCGTGCACGGCATGGCCGACCGGCTCCCCGCCTCCCTCACCCCCGGCACGGATCTGCTGGTCGTCACCAGCACCTTCGGCGACGGCGACGCCCCCGACAACGGCGCCGTGTTCTGGGAGGCGCTGAGCGCGGCCGACGCGCCGAGGCTCGAGGACGTCCGGTACGCGGTGCTCGCCCTCGGGGACTCCTCGTACGAGGCCTTCTGCGGCCACGGCCGGCGGCTCGACCGGCGCCTCGAGGAACTCGGGGCGCTGCGCCTGCTGCCGCGCGTGGACTGCGAGCCCGATGACGAAGAGCCCGCCGGGCGGTGGCTGGAGCAGGTGCGCCGCGTCCTGGCGGCGGGCGGACCGGCCGCGGCGGCCGCCGAGCCGGCCGCGCCCGCCGAGCCGCCCGTGTCCGCCGAGCCGCCCCGGACCACCGGCGCCCCGGGCCGGGCGGCCGCCCGGCACACCGCCCGGCTGTCCGGCAACCGGCTGCTGAGCCTGGCCGGCGCCACCAAGGAGGTCCGGCGGTTCACCTTCGACCTCGGCCCGGACGGCCCGGCGTACGAGGCGGGCGACGCCCTGGGCGTCCAGCCGGTCAACTGCCCGGACCTGGTGACGGAATGGCTGGCCGCCACCGGCCTGGCCGCGGACGCCGAGGTCGCCCTGCCCGGGCACGACCGGCCCATGCCCTTCGGCCGGGCGCTGCACCGGCACCTGGACATCACCCGCGTCACGCCCGACCTGCTCAGGTTCATCACCGAGCACACCGGCGACCGCAGGCTCCGGCAGTTGACGCGCCCGGACAACAAGGACGGCCTCGCCCGCTGGATCTGGGGGCGCCAACCCGTGGACATCCTGGCGGAGTTCCCGGTCCGGCTCGGCGCCCAGGAATGGGCCGAGCGCCTCAAACGGCTCCAGCCGCGCCTCTACTCCATATCCTCCAGCCCTCTCGTCGACCCGCACGAGGTCAGCCTGACGGTCTCGGTGCTGCGCTACGAGGGTCCGCGCCGCCACGCCCGCAAGGGGGTGGCCTCCGCCTTCCTCGCCGACGCCGAACCGGGCGGTCCCGTCCCGCTGTTCGTCCAGCGCTCCGCGCACTTCCGGCCGCCCGCACGTCCCGAGACACCGGCCGTGATGGTGGGTCCGGGGACCGGGATCGCCCCGTTCATGGCCTTCCTGGAACACCGCCGCGCCCTCGGCCACCACGGCGGGAACTGGCTGTTCTTCGGCGAGCAGCGCCGGGCCACCGACTTCTACTACCGCGAGGAGCTGGAGGAACTGCACCGGCACGGCACGCTCAGCCAGCTGGACCTGGCCTTCTCCCGCGACCAGCGGGCCAAGGTCTACGTCCAGGACCGGATGCGCGAACAAGGCGCCCAGTTGTGGGCCTGGCTCCAGGAGGGCGCCCACTTCTACGTGTGCGGGGACGCGAGCCGGATGGCCAAGGACGTGGACCGGGCGCTGCGCGAGATCGCCGTGGCCCACGGCGGCCTGACCGAGGACGAGGCCGCCGCGTACCTGAAGCAGCTCTCCGCCGAGAAGCGGTACGCCCGCGACGTGTACTGACGGGCGTCGCCGCCCCCGGTTGCCGGTCAGAACCAGTTGACGGTGAGGGGGAAGGTGGCGGTGGCGGTGGCTGGGGTGGAGTCGGTGGCGGTTGCGGTGATCTG
>NZ_JBIAXU010000013.1:0-221256 GCF_042896985.1 Streptomyces sp. NPDC001194
AGGGGGGACCCTGTGGGAGAGTAGGACGCCGCCGAACAATCATTGTGGGAAAGCCCCGCACCTTATGGTGCGGGGCTTTTCTGCGTTTACGGGCAGGTGGTCCTGTGATTGGATCCGGGGCATGGATCAGTTTGTGATGCGTGCAGTGCGGGCCGGCGAGTGGGAGAAGGTCAAGGAGCTGCGGATCGCCGCGCTCAATGACCCCGCGGCGCCGGTGGCCTTCCTGGAAACCCTGGAGCAGGCCGAAGCCAGGCCCGACGAGTTCTGGCAGGACCGTGCGAAGGGGGCTTCGCACGGGCGGCACGCGCGGCAGTTCGTGGCCGAAGCGCCCGACGGGCAGTGGGCCGGCTCCGTGACCGTCCTCGTCGAAGAGGGCGGGAGCACCGATTTCTTCGAGCGCGCCATCGAGCAGACCCAGGGGCACCTGGTGGGTGTGTTCGTACGTCCCGAGCAGCGCGGTACCGGGCTGACCGAAGGGCTCTTCGCGGCCGCGCTCGAGTGGGCCTGGTCGTTGGAGGAGCCGGCGCTGGAGCGCGTACGGCTCTTCGTGCACGAGGAGAACGCACGCGCCGCGGCCTTCTACCAGCGGTTCGGATTCCGGGCGACCGGGGAAGTCCTGCCGGTGCCGGCGGATCCGGGCGCCAAGGAACTCGAGTACGTGTTGCCGCGTCCCTAGCGGACACCCCCTAGTGCTGGAGGGCTGCCGCCTCCGGCCAGCGGGCGCGGGCCTGTTCGCGGCTGCGGGACAGGGCGAGCAGGGGAAGGGACCCCTCCTGCAGGAGCTCCGGGAGCTGGGGGATCGGGGCCACGGCCGCGACGTCCTCCAGCACCAGCGCGAGTGGTGGGTCGAGCCGGCCGTGGGATGACCGTGCGGCCATGCGGCGGCCGTGCTCGACCACGCTCGCGGCGAGTGCGGTGAGCAGCGGCATCGCACCCGGGTGGGTACGGGGATCTTCCAGCGATTCGCCCACCACGTACAGGGTGCCCCCTTCGGCCACGAACGATGCCAGGGTCAGTGCATCTGTTCGGTTCGGGTTGCAGGCCTCGCGGATGTGGATCGACGTGAGGCAGGAGAGGGCACGGGCCGTCAGGTGCTGCGCCTGCTCGCGGCGTTCGGGGTGCGCGGTGAGGGCGCTCTCGAGCTCGCCGGCGGCGCCGGGGGCGGCTTGGGGGTGCGTACGCAGGATGCGGACCGGGTCCTGGGCGCTGTTGCCCTGGGCCCAGCGGTGCAGCTGCTTGAACGGGCGGTCGTCCAGGGCCACCGCTTGCAGCCAGCTGCGCAGGAGGGTTTCCGCCGTATCGGCGATGGCCGCGTCCATGCGGGCCTGGGGGCGTACGGGGGCCAGGAGCGCGATCGCGCGGGCGGCGGCGGTATCGCGGTCGGCGCAGGCGTCGGCGGGGTTCCAGTGCATGCGGGCCGGGGTGTCGCAGAGGTGTGAGGGGTCGTAGAGGAGGACCGGGCCCAGTTTGGCGCGGGCGTCCTTCGTCTCCGCCCAGAGGGCGGGGGAGGAGGTGACGACCAGGGCCGCGCCTTCGGCTGCCGCCAAGGCCCGGAGGGCCAGGGCGTGGCGCTGGGCGGGAGTGCCGTAGGCCATGCCGGTGGTGCCGTTGCCGCCGCCTTGGGCGGGGGCTCCGCCCCCGTGCCCGCCGGCTTCGAACGGCGGCGGGGCCGGACGGGGCACCGGAGCCGGGACGGGCGGTGCGGGTGCGTGGTGCGGAGCGGCCGGGATCGTGGGGCCGGGACTGTCGGGGATGCCGTCCCCGGACCCCCGTGCATCGAAAGCCGGTTGGGCCGTGTGGGCCGGATGGGCCGGCTGGGCCGCCGGGTGCGGATCGGCCGGTGCGGGCGGCGGGGCCGGCTTGGAGCGGCGGGACCTCGTACGGGCGACGACGCCCATGACGAAGATCGTGAGCACGAGCAGGATCAGGAGCTGGCTGATGAACAGGCCCCAGAACAGGCCCCAGCCCGAGAGGGCCGACGGGGCCGTGTCCGGCCAGGCTCCCTGGATGTCGTGCGGCTGAGCTATCAGGGCGCGGACCGCGCCCGGGGTGCGGGTGAACGTCACCGCGGACGGCCAGGCGCCCTTCGAGAAGAGCGCTGCCAGTCCCGTGGACGTCCAGACCAGGGTCGCCAGACCCAGGAGGAACGCCAGGAGGGCGATCAGGAGGGCGTCCGGGATGCCGCCCGCTTGGGCGTTCCGTTCCTCGTGCATTTAGGCCACCGTTGTTGCCGAGCCCGGGCCGCCGTTGCGGTGGCGTTCCATCAGGAGGGCTCTTTCCTCCGCCTCCAGTTCGGCCGCGAGCAGGTCGTCGGGGAGCTGGGGTCCGGACGAGGACTCCGTCATGGCGCGGTCGGTGTAGACGAGGGGGCGTTCGGCTTCCGTGATGAGGTGTTTGACCACCTGCACGTTGCCGTTGACGTCCCAGACCGCGATGCCCGGCGTGAGGGTCGGGATGATCTCCACCGCCCAGCGGGGCAGGCCCAGGACCCGGCCCGTCGCCCGGGCCTCGTCGGCCTTCTGGGCGTAGATCGTGCGGGTGGAGGCCATCTTGAGGATGGCTGCCGCCTCGCGTGCCGCGGCCCCGTCGACCACGTCGGACAGGTGGTGGACGACGGCCACGAAGGACAGGCCGAGGCGGCGGCCGAACTTCAGCAGGCGCTGGAACAGCTGGGCCACGAACGGGCTGTTGATGATGTGCCAGGCTTCCTCGACCAGGAAGATGCGCTTCTTGCGGTCGGGGCGGATCCAGGTGTGTTCCAGCCAGACGCCCACGATCGCCATCAGGATCGGCATGGCGATCGAGTTGCGGTCGATGTGGGAGAGGTCGAAGACGATGAGCGGGGCGTCGAGGTCGATGCCCACCGTCGTGGGGCCGTCGAACATGCCGCGCAGGTCGCCGTCGACCAGGCGGTCGAGGACGAGCGCGACGTCGAGGCCCCAGGCGCGGACATCGTCTATGTCGACGTTCATGGCCTCCGCGGACTCGGCCTCCGGGTGGCGGAGCTGTTCCACGATGTCCGTGAGGACCGGCTGGCGGTCGCGGATCGCGTCGACGACGTACGCGTGCGCGACCTTGAGCGCGAAGCCGGAGCGCTCGTCGAGGCCGTGGCCCATGGCGACTTCGATGATGGTCCGGAGCAGCGCGAGCTGGCCGGTCGTCGTGATCGCCGGGTCGAGGGGGTTGAGGCGGATCCCGTCGTCGTTGGCGGCGATGGGGTCCAGGCGGATGGGGGTTATCCCCAGCTGCTGGGCGATGAGGTTCCACTCGCCGACGCCGTCCTCGCCCTGGGCGTCGAGGACGACGACCTGGCGGTCCCGGAAGCGGAGCTGGCGCAGGACGTACGTCTTCTCCAGGGCGGACTTGCCGTTGCCGGACTCGCCGAGGACCAGCCAGTGGGGGGCCGGCAGCTGCTGGCCGTACAGCTGGAAGGGGTCGTAGATGTAGCCCTTGCCGCTGTAGACCTCGCGGCCGATGATGACGCCGGAGTCGCCGAGTCCGGGGGCGGCGGTGGGCAGGTAGACGGCCTGCGCCTGCCCGGTGGAGGTGCGTACGGGCAGGCGCGTGGTCTCGACCTTGCCGAACAGGAAGCTGGTGAAGGCGTCCGTCAGAGCGGACATGGGATCTCGCATGGGCGGCACTTCCCTCCAGCTAGCGTCGGATGCCGGTGGCGAACGGCAAGGTGTTGACGAAGGCGCGGTGGTGCTCGCGGTCGCACCACTCCAGCTTCAGGTAGGACTTGCCCGCCGAGGCGCGGATGGTGCGCTTGTCGCGGGCGAGGGCCTCCGGAGAACGCGAGGACACCGTGATGTACCCGACGAGGTTGACTCCTGCCGCACCGCTGGCGAGATCTTCACCTCTTTGGTCGAGGCGGCCGTGGGCGGCGATGTCGCGGGGGTCGACGGTGCGGTTCATCTTGGCGGCGCGGCTGGCGTCGGCCTCGTCGTTGGTCTTCTCGGTGAGCATGCGCTCGATGGCCACCTCGGTGGGCTCCAGATCCATGGTGACGGCGACGGTGCGGATCACGTCGGGGGTGTGGACGAGGAGGGGCGCGAGGAAGTTGACGCCGACCGGGGTCATCGGCCACTCCTTCACCCAGGCGGTGGCGTGGCACCAGGGGGCGCGGGTGGAGGACTCGCGGGTCTTGGCCTGGAGGAAGGTGGGTTCGACCGCGTCGAGTTCGGCCGGCCAGGCGTTGCGCTTGGTCATGGCCTGGATGTGGTCGATGGGGTGGTCCGGGTCGTACATGGAGTGCACGAGGGAGGCGAGGCGGCCTTGGCCGAGGGGCTGGCGGACGCGGATGTCCGCCTCGGCGAGGCGGGCGCAGATGTCGGTGAGCTCGCGGGCCATGACGATGGCGAGGCCGGCGTCGCGGTCGAGCTTGCGGCCCTTGTGGGGGGTGCCGGCGCGGGCGATGGTGTGGGCTTCGGCGGCGAGTTCGCGCGTGTAGTGCATGCAGGCGACGAGGTACGCGCGGTGCTGCTCGGAGGAGGTGGAGACCATCGACTGGAGCTGGTCGTACGAGTCGCGCAGCCAGACGGGGGCGCTTGCGTCGCCGCGCTGGGCGACGTCCTTGGCGTGGGCGTCCGGGTCGGCGGGGAGCGTACGGGCGAGCATCTGGAGGCGGGTGACGAAGCCGTCGCCGTTGGCCACGTGCTTGAGGAGGGTGCCGAAGCGGTCGACGAGGGCTTCCTGGTCCTCGCTGTCGCGCAGGCCCACGCCCGGGCCCTCGATCTCGATGGCGGCGGTGACGGTTCTGCGGTCGGCGTGGAGGAGGACGGCGATCTCGTCGGGGCCGAAGGGGGCGGCGAGCCAGTTGATCCGGCCGATGCCGGGGGGCGGGCCGACCTCGACCTCGCGGCCGTCGGCGGCGCGGACGCCGGCCTCCATGGCGGAGGAGCGGTACGTCGTACCGCGGCGCAGGGTGCGCTTGTAGCTGCGGTTGATCTCGAACCACTTGTAGAAGGTGCGGCCCTTGTACGGGACGTAGACGGCGGCGAGCGCGAGCATGGGGAACCCGGCGAGGCTGACGATGCGCAGGGTGAGGTCGGGGACGAGCAGGCCGCTCATCATGCCGAGGAACGCGCCGACGATGATCAGGGCGATCTCGCCGCTCTCGCGGTTCTTGCCGACGATCGCGTTCGGCCGGGCCCGGCCGATGAGATAGGTGCGGCGGGGCGCGACCGGGTGCAGCTGGTGTGACTGGGTCGTCAACGCCCGTCACCTCCTGTGTTCCTCGTACTCGATCCGGAGCGGGGCGCGGGTGCGGCGGAGGGGGCGGATGCGCCGCCTGCGCCGCCGGAGGGGCGGCTGCTGTGGGCGGCCACGCCTCCGGAGAGGGGGTTGGCGGGGCGGGGGGCGCTGGAGCCGCCGCCGTCACCGCCGCCGCGGTGGGCGCCGCGGCTGCTGTGCGTCTTGATGCCCTGGGATACGAGGGAGGCCGGGGAGCTGATGACGGCTGCGGCCTGGGCGCCGTCGGTGGCCTTGCTGCGGTTGGACCGGGCGGAGGCGATCTCGTCGCCGAAGCCGGGTACGAAGCGGTAGATCATCGCGGAGGCGAAGATGGCCAGGAGGATGATCGCGAGGCCGGAGACCACGGCGGAGAAGGCGTTCGGGCCCTTCTCGCCCGCGAGGGCGCCGGCGAGGCCGAGGACGATGACGATGACCGGCTTCACGAGGATGACGGCGATCATGATGCCGGCCCAGCGGCGGACGTGGCCCCAGAGGTTCCGGTCGACGAGTCCGGCGTAGACGACGACGCCGAGGAGGGCGCCCACGTAGAGGAGGGCGGCCCGGATGAAGAGCTCGAGGAAGAGGACGCCGGCGGCGAGGACGGTGACGAGGGAGACGACGATCAGCATGATCGGGCCGCCGCCGATGGAGTCGCCCTTCTTGAGGGCCTCGATGAAGGAGCCGAAGAAGACGTCGGTCTGGCCGCCGCTCGCCGATGCGATGACTTCCGTGACGCCGTCGGTCGCGGAGACGACGGTGTAGAGGATCAGGGGGGTGAAGGCGGAGGCGAGGACGGTGAGCCAGAGGAAGCCGACGGCTTCGGAGATGGCGGTGGTGAGGGGGACGCCGCGGATGGCGCGCTTGGCGACCGCGAAGAGCCAGAGCACGAGCGTGAGGATCGTGGAGGCGGCGAAGACGACGGCGTACTGCTTGAGGAAGGCGCCGTTGGTGAAGTCGACGTTGGCCGTGCCGTTGACCGCTTTGCTGAGCTCGGTGACGATCCAGGCCGCGGCGTCGGCGCAGCCCTTGGCGAGGGAGGCGAGGGGGTTGAGGGCATCGGCCGGGTCGTTGGGGGCGAGGCCCGTGCGGGGGGCGCCTGCGGCGCCGCTGCCGCGCTCGCAGTAGTCCCGGGCAGGCCCCGCGATCAGCGCACAGGGGTCGTTGCTGGTGCCCGGCGTGGGCGTGGGCGTGGGCGTCGGGTCGGCCGTCGCACGCGCGGCGAGGAGGATGACGGCGGCCTGTACGGCGGCTGCGCTGGCGCTGATGCGGCGGATCGAGGGCCTGCGGTTAGCGGGCATAGGTGAACCCTCCGAATTCGGTGACGGCCTTGCCGATCTCGTCGGAGGTGGACACGGGGTTGTCGCCGGTGACCGGGGTGGGACCGGTCTTCTGGCTGGTCTCGAGGACCCTCCAGTCGGACCCGTTCCACTTGAGGTTGAGGGAGAGGGTGAACCAGCCGTTGGTCACGGGGCGGGTGGACTTCTCGCCGGTCAGCCCGAACAGGCCGACGCACCACACGTCCACCGAGGCGGTGCCGTTGGCGAAGTTCTTGACCTTGGATCCCACCGGGACGGTCCGGCTGACGAAGGTGAAGCCCGCCGGGGCGGTGCCGTCCTTGGTCAGACCGATCTGGGACAGCAGACCGGCCGAGTAGTCGGCGTCGAACCCGGCCTGGAGCTTCGCCCGCGTGCTGGTGTCGGCCACGGCGTCCACGATGGCGTGTCTGCGTGTGGTGTTGAACATGCCGTCAGAGCCCAGCACGACGGCGTAGTTCGAGCCGGCGGACTGGGCGCCCTGTTCGGTTTGGGCGAAGCCCGAGGGGATTCCGCCGTTCTTGCCGTCCACCGGGCGGGTGCCCGTTGCTTCCGTGGAGGTGGCTGCCGGGGGGGATTGGGCGGCCGGGGTTTCGGGGGTGTCTCCGGACTGGTTGGCGAAGGCGATCGCGGCGATCAGGAGGACCACCACGCCGACCACCGTGACCAGGCCGCGCGAGGCGCGGGGGGTGCGGCGGGGCGCGGTGCCGTACGGGTCGGAGGCCGAGTCCGGGAGGCGGGTGCGGGTCTGGCCCGTGCCGCCGACTTCGCCGTACCCGCTGCCGCCGGCGCCGCCGCCGTACTGGTCGTCGTTGCTCATTCCGTGTCCGCCCCCTCCGCCTCGTACGACGGTAGCGCTGGTTGTCTTCAGGTCCGGCAGCCGGTGGGCGGCCCGGCTAGACGGCCATTCCGTAGACGATGGTGAAGAGGGTGCCGAGTGAGCCGATGATGAACACGCCGGTCAGGCCGGCGACGATCAGGCCCTTGCCTTGCTCCGCGCTGAAGGTGTCGCGCAGGGCGGTCGCGCCGATGCGCTGCTTGGCCGCGCCCCAGATGGCGATGCCGAGGCAGAGGAGGATCGCGACGGCCATGACCACCTCGATCATGACCTTCGCTTCATTGCCGAGACTGCCGAACGGCCCCCAGTTCGGGGCGATTCCGCCGATGATGGTGGTGATGTCGCCCTTTTCGGCTGCCAGGATCATGTAACTCACCGCCCCTGTATGGGTAGTTCCGGTAGCCCGTGCCCGACGGCAGGGGTCACGCACTATCTTCGCTGATGAAACCGGCGTCGTACGTCGACTTGACGCCTCTCTTTACCCGATCTCCCGGCCTTCGACCCGTCCGTGCGCTCTGACCTGGGCACGGGTGGCGGGTGCGCGGGAGAACACATGGTCACTCTGTGTATCACGGGGGGTGACCCCGGGCAATGATTGCCCTCTCGGCGTGCGCGCGGCCGCTCGGGTGGCCGCCGTTCGGCGCAGTGTGCGGGCGTGTCGTTGGGCCGAGCCGATGACGTTCGTCCGACATTCCGTCAGTCGTTCGATCTTTGTCCCGGGTTGCGGGAGATGCTCCAGGCCGTCGGGTAGACGCTGAGACGACGCTAGGAGTGGGTCAATGGGTTCCGCAGTGCAATTCGGTCGGCGTGCATGGCTGGCCGCAGGGTTCGCAGTTCCGCTGGTGATCGCGCTCGCGGGCAGCTCGGTTCCGGCGATGGCCGCGGCTCAGGGAACGGGTGCGGCGGTCGCGCCCGGCTGGAGCAGTGCCAAGTGCCCTGAGCCGGACGCGAGGACGCTGCCGGCGAAGGCTCCCGGCAAGGCGGCCAAGGCCGCGAAGGCCAGGAAGGCGGCCAAGCCGGCGAACGCGTGCGGGCCGAAGGGCGACCGGGGTCCCCAGGGGCCCAAGGGTGACAAGGGTCCGAAGGGTGACCGCGGGCCGCAGGGGCCCAAGGGTGACAGGGGTCCGAAGGGCGACCGGGGCCAGACCGGGCCGCACGGGCCGTGCGAGGACATCGACACGGCCCTGGGGCAGAGCGACACGGAGTTCAGCGCCGTGCTGCACCGGGGGCGGACCTCCCTGGGAGCGCGGGAGACGAACACGCCGGTCGGTCCGTACACCTGGAGGGACCTCACGACCCAGCTGAACCCGGGTCACCCGCGCAACGCGTGCGGGGTCGCGGTCAACACCGTGGGCTACACGGTGTACGTGAAGGTGCTGACGACCACGGGCGACGTGTTCGAGAACCAGTGCACGTACACGCCGTCGGCCGTGCTGAGCTGCCCGTCGGGCTGGACGGCGATCATCCGGCCTTGACCGGGTGACCGGGTGACCGGGTGACCGGGTGACCGGGTGAGTGGGCGCCGGTGACGGTGCCGTTTACGCGGACCAGTGGGCGGGCCGGGCCAAGGTCGAGGGGATCTTGGTCGCGGCGTCGCCCCGGGCCGCGCCCAGCTGGGGCTGGGTCAGGAAGAGGGCGTCGCGCAGGTCCGCCCCGCGCAGGTCGGCGTCGCGGAAGTCGGCGCCGATGAGGTCGGCGAGGCGCAGGTCGGCGCCGCGGAGGTTCGCGGCGATGAGGTAGGCGCCGCGGAGGTTGGCGCCGCGCAGGTCGGCGCCGGCGAGGCGGGCGCCCATGAGGTCGGCGCCGCGGTGGTTCTTCTTGCGGGCGGGGGCGTTGGCGCGGGCCAGTTCGCTGGCGCGCAGGAGGAGGGTGTTGACGCGCCCGCGCAGGGCGCCGACGTCCAGGGCGGTGAGGGCGTCCGCGTCGGCCGCGGTCCACCGGACGGTCTCGGCCTGCGCGCTGCGCAGGTCCGCGTGGACCGGGGCGGCGGCCGGGAGGGCGAGGGCCCCGGTGACGTAGAAGAGCAGTTCGTGCAGTTGCCGCAGTACCGGGAAGACCTCGTACATCGCGCCGGCCGTGCCGGGGTGCGTGCGCCAGTCACGGCCGCCGAAGGTCACCTGGGAGACCTGCTGGCCCGCGCCGAAGCAGTCGAAGACGGTGCAGCCCTGGAAGCCCTTGTCGCGCAGGCGGGTGTGGATGCCGCAGCGGAAGTCCTCCCGGAGGTTCTTGCAGGGGGTTCCGGCGGCCTTGTTCACGGCGAAGTCGTTGGACTTGGCGAAGGGCAGCGCGACGCAGCACAGCGCGAAGCAGTTGGAGCAGTCTGCTTGCAGGACGGGCAGCGCGGGCGGTGCGGGGAGCGCGGGCGGGGTGGGGTCGGCGGGTGCGGGGGTGGCGGGGTTGGCGGACACCCCTCCATTGTGACCGGTCGGGGGCGGGGGTCTGGCGGGTCGGGTTACCTGTCGGTAGCGTCTGCGCCATGTCGATCTCCGAGGCGTTCTTCGAGCGGGTCGGTGCCGGGCGGTTCCTGGCCACCGAGTACACGCGCGGGCCGTGGGATCCGGGCTCGCAGCACGCCGGGCCGCCGGCCGCGCTGCTCGGCCGGGCCGTGGAGGAGCGGGAGGGCGCCCGCTCGGACATGCGGATCGCGAGGATCACGTACGACATCCTGCGGCCGGTGCCGATCGGGCCGCTGGAGGTCACCACCTCGGTGCTCCGGGCCGGACGCGGCACCGAGGTGGTCGAGGCCGCCCTCGCCCCGGCCGGGGCCGCGCCGGTGATGCTCGCGCGGGCGCTGCGGATCCGGGTGGCCGGGGAGGCCGTACCGGGCGTGGCGCCGGGGCCGCAGCTGCCGCCGCCCGGGGAGGTGGGGCCGACGGCGTTCTTCCCGGTGCCGTGGGAGACCGGCTACCACTCGGCGATGGAGACCCGGTTCACCGAGGGCGCGTTCGTGTCGCTCGGGCCGGGCACCTGCTGGATGCGGATGAAGGTGCCGCTCATCGCCGGGGAGGAGACCCGGCCGCTGGACCGGGTGCTGGTCGCCGCCGATTCGGGCAACGGGATCAGTTCGGTGATGGACTTCGGCCGGTACGTGTTCGTCAACGGCGACCTGACCGTGCACCTGCACCGCCACCCGGTGGGCGAGTGGGCCTGCGTGGAGGCCGCCACGAGCGTGGACGCGGGCGGGATCGGGCTGGCGGACGCCCGGCTGCACGACGAGAAGGGGCCCATCGGGCGGAGCGCCCAGAGCCTGTTCGTCGCGCCCCGTTCCTGACCCCCGTTCCTGACCCCCGGTCCTGGTCAACCCGCCCGCTCCGCAGGGGAGTCGGTGTGGCAGGCTCGTGCCGGTGGAGGCTCTGAGAGACGTCGATCCCGCCCGTATCGGGGCGCACGCCCTGCTGGCCCGGCTCGGTGCCGGAGGGATGGGGCAGGTGTACCTCGGGCGCTCGCCCGGCGGCCGCCTGGTGGCCGTGAAGGTGATCCGGGACGAGATCACCGGGCATCCGGAGGCCCTCGCCCGCTTCCGGCGCGAGGCCGAGACCGTACGGGCGGTGCGGTCGGCGTACACGGCGAACCTGATCGACGCTTCGCTGGCGGCGCCGCCGTTCTGGCTGGCGACGGAGTACGTGGCGGGGCCGACGCTGGGTCATGCCGTTGCGGAGCGCGGCGGTTTGCCCGCGCCGACCTGCCTGCGGCTGTTCGCGGCCCTCGCGGAGGGGCTGGCGAGCGTCCACGCGTACGGGGTGACCCACCGGGACCTCAAGCCGCAGAACGTCATCCTGGGCGCGCAGGGTCCGCAGCTGATCGACTTCGGCATCGCGCGGGGGGTCGGGGAGACGGCCCTCACCCAGGACGGGCAGGCGCCGGGTACGCCGGGGTACACGGCACCGGAGGTGCTGCTGGGCGCCGAGGCCGGGGCCGCCGCGGACGTCTTCGCGCTGGGCGCGACGCTCGCGTACGCGGCGACCGGGCGGCCGCCGTTCGGTACGGGCGTGGCGGCGACGGTGGGCTACCGGGCGGTGCACGAGCCGATCGACGTGGCCGGGGTGGAGCCGGGGCTGGCGGCGCTGATCGAGGCGTGCGTGGCGAAGGACCCGGCGGCGCGGCCGGGGCCGGCGGAGGTGATCGCCCGGTGCGGGGTGCGGGACGCGCTGGTCGACGACCCCGTGTACCCGGGGCTGGGGGCGCTGGGCGAGGCGGTGCCGGTGCACGAGATGCGCACGCAGGGGCCGGGCCTGCCGACCGGCTACACGCCGACGCAGTACACCCCGCCGCCGGCGGCGGCGCGGGGCGCGGGGCGGCGTACGGCGTGGGCCGCCGCGGCGGTGGCGGTGGTGGCGGCGCTGTCCCTGGCCGCGTGGAAGCTGCTTCCGATCGACGGGAACGGCGCGCAGGCCAAGGGGCGGGGAGAGGGCCGGGACGGCGCCGCCGCGCCCTCGGCGTCGCAGGGCGTCGCCGCCAAGCCGCCCGCCGAGTACATCGAGGGCAACCAGATCTCGCACTACTTCTGGCTGCCCTCCACCGATCCCGAACGCGCCGCTCACGGCACCGGCGCGTGCAACATCGGGGTGGAGCAGAAGGGGCCCGGTGCGGACCTGCAGACCGGTGCCGAGGTATCGGGGAAGTCGGTGACCATCAGCATGCGCGTCAAGTACGCCGAGAACAGCCCGACCAAACCCGATCCCTACTACGTGTCGGTGGCGGTCAGGTCTCCGCACGACCTTGATCCAGCGACCGGGAAGCCCTTCCCCATGGACAACCGGGCGGTGGGCTTCACCAGCAAGCCGATCGACATCTACGGGAAATGGAACACGGGTGAGTTCCTGACGCTCACGTACCCGGACGACTTCGCGGAGCACGTCAACGGAAACACGCGCCCCGGCGTGCCCCTGGCCAACGATCCGGGGGACTGGACGGTGGTCTTCTACCACGTCGAGGATGACCCTGCGAAGTACGCGAGCATCCACTGCACGGGCTTCCAAGCGAGGTAGTGGAGCGGGTGACACGGGCGAATCGCACGTGAAAGCGACGGGGATGGGGGAGTGTTGACGGGTGCGCAGATTCTGGATGGCAGGCGGGATCGGGATCGGATTGTGTCTGAGCTTCCTCGTGCTCATCGTGGTGGGGACGTACTCGGCCGCGGCCGGCCTCGCCGGAGTAGGGTCGGCCGGGGGGCGTGCCCTCGGGTTGGCCAAGGGGGCCGTACCCGCGAAGTACCAGAACCTGGTGCAGAAGTGGGGCACGCTGTGCCCGGCCATGACCCCGGCGCTGCTGGCCGCCCAGCTGTACTCGGAGAGCGGCTGGAATCCGAACGCCGTCAGCCCGGCCGACGCACGCGGCATCGCGCAATTCATCCCGGGTACCTGGGCCGGACACGGCATCGACGGGGACGGTGACGGAGACCGCGACATCTGGGACCCCAACGACGCCATCCCCTCGGCGGCTTCGTACGACTGCGAGCTGGCCAAGGACGTGGCGGGCGTGCCGGGGGACGCGACGAGCAACATGCTCGCGGCCTACAACGCGGGGGCGTACGCGGTCATCAAGTACGGCGGCGTGCCCCCGTACAACGAGACCCAGGGGTACGTGAAGGCCATCACGACCCTTGCCAAGAGCTTCGAGCGGCCCGTCGGGCGGGTGGCGCCCTCGCAGCAGGCGGCCGGGGCCATCTACTTCGCGCAGAAGCAGTTGGGGACGCCGTACCTGTGGGGCGGGAACGGGACGCCCGATCAGGACGGGCGGTTCGACTGCTCCGGGCTGACCAAGGCCGCGTACGAGTCGGTGGGGATCGAGCTGCCGCGCGTGGCCAACGACCAGTACAACGCCGGTCCGCATCCCTCGCGCGAGGAACTGCTCCCCGGAGACCTGGTGTTCTTCTCCGACGATCTGACGAACTCCCGGGCGATCCACCACGTCGGCCTCTACGTGGGCGGCGGATACATGATCAACGCCCCGTACACCGGCGCCGTGATCCGCTTCGACAAGATCGACACGCCGGACTACTTCGGCGCGACGCGTGTCACCAAGGACGGGGCCGCGGCCCTGCCCGACCGCGGCGCCGACGCCAAGTCCTCCTGACCCCGCCGCCCTTGCCACGCTGAGTCAACCCGAGGCCCTGAGCTGCGACGACGAGTCTCTCTTCGATAACGTTGCCGTGATCATTTCGTGGAGAGTGGAACGTGGCGTTCAGAACGGGCGTTCCATGGACGCAGGCTTGATCAACGGGGGGGTTCAGGGGCGCACACCGCCGTGCGCCCGAGGGGAACCGAGCAAGGGCTAAGGGGCCGTATCGCCATGGCTGGACTCACAAACGGTGGGCCGAACGTGGACGTCAGCCTGCTGTACGACATCAACGGACTGGCGCGGCACGCCCCGGCCGCCGTCGACCGGGCCGTCGCACTCGTCGGCTCGTACGGGATCCCGCTGGCCCTGGTGCTGCTCTTCCTGTGGTGCTGGCACGGTACGCGCCGGCAGGACGACGTCACGGCCGCCGAGTCGTTCGCCGCCCTCGTGTGGGCCCCGCTCGCCGCCGCCCTCGTCCTCCTCGTGAACGTCCCGCTGCGCGCGTTCGTGGCCCGGCCGCGGCCGTCCGTCGCGCACAACGGGCTGGACGTGCTCGCCCCGTACCCCGGACCCGGCGACTTCTCCTTCGTCAGCGGCCACGCCGGCCTCGCGATGGCGCTGGGCGTCGGCCTGTTCATCGCCAACCGCAGGCTCGGGCTCATCGGGATCGGGCTGGCCCTCGCCGAGGGCCTGTCCCGGGTGTACCTCGGCGTCCACTACCCCACCGACGTCATCGGCGGCTTCGCGCTCGGCACCGCCGTCGTCCTGCTGCCCGCCCCGCTCGCGATGGCGCTGCTGACCCCGGTGGTGCGGGCGGTGGCCCGCTCGCCGCGCGCCGGCCGGCTGGTCCGCGCCAAGCGGCGCGCCCTGGCGCGCCCGGTGGACCTCGGGCAGCCGCAGGCCCCGCACGAAAGCGACCTCGCGGCCTGACCTCGCGGCCTGACCGTGCGGCCTGATCTCGCGGCCTGACCTCGCGGCCCGGGCCTCGTGTCCCGGGCCCGCCTCAAGAGTGCCCGTACGCGTTCCATACGGAGATCAGGACGGCCGCCAGCAGGCACAGGCCCGCTCCGCCGAAGCACAGGCGGACCGCCCTGCGGCGGGGACGCGGGGTCACGGGTCGCCGCCCTCCGTGCCATGGCCCTCCGTGTCCTCCTCGCGGCGGTACCGCGAGCGCAGCCACAGACCGGTGGCCACGGCCGCCGCGGTGGTCGCCCCGATGGCCAGGGCCACGTCGGCCGGACCGTCCGCCGAACCCGTCGGGCGCGCCGAGGCCGCGGCGGCGGGCGTGAGCGTGATGAGCAGGGCCCAGAGGAGGGCGGCGACGCGGGGTGCGGGTCCTGGCATGCATCCAGGGCATCCGCTCCCGGGTGCCCCGGCCAGCCGGGCCGTCCGAACGGGCGATCCGGCGGGCCGCCGGGCCTGCGGGTTCAGGTCGAGGTGTGCCGGTCCGCGTCCCTGCGGGCCAGATCGCGGGAGCGGCGGGCCGGGCCCCGCCAGCCGCAGGTGCACGAAGCCGCGCAGAAGGAGCCCCGTTCGGCGGTGCTCGTGGTGTGCCCGGTGTGTCCGGTGGGCCCGGCAGGTGGCCGCTCCATGGGGCGGGAGTGCGGCACGACGTCAAGCGGAGGGACAAGCGACGCTTTGCTGTGCGAATCCACACCACCAAGGTACCCGGGTCCCGGACGGGCCCGGGAGGGCGGCGGCCCGTGACGGGAAACCCGGGACCTCGTTAACCGGAGCGGGTGGGGGCCTCGGGCAAGCAGCGGTCATGCGTTGGGGGTTGGCAGGCGATGGTGGTGCACCAGCACAGGCGGCGGCGCGGGCGTGCGGGTGAGGTGGTGCTCGCCCTCGGCATGGCCGTGACCGTGGCCGCGATGAGCGGGTGCGGAGGCGCGGACCGGGCCGACGCCCGGCCCCCCGACGACCCGGCCGCGACCGTACGGGGAGCCGCCGACCGGCTGGCGAAGACCGGCAGCGCGCAGGCCCGTACCGCGATGGAGATGGCGACGGGCGGGACCCGGGTCACGATCCGCGGCGAGGGCGGGGTCGACTTCAAGAACCGGATGGGCCAGCTCCTGGTGATGCTCCCGGCGGACGCGGCCGGCAAGGACGAGCACCGGCCCATCACCGAGCTGCTCGTTCCCGGGGCCCTGTACATGAAGAACCGGGGCGCGGGCGTCCCCGACGACAAGTGGGTCAGGGTGGACACGACGGCCCTCCCCGACGGGAACCTCGTCACGGGCGGGGCCACCGACCCGCTGGCCGCGGCCGAGCTGCTGCGCGGCGTACAGGAGGCGACGTACGTGGGCGAGACGGAGGTGGCGGGCACCAAGGTGCGGCACTACCGCGGGACCACCGACATCGGCCGGGCCGCGAAGAGCGCCTCACCGGCGGTCAAGGGGGCGCTGGAGGCGGCGGCGAAAGGGTTCAGCACGGACGTCGTCCCGTTCGACGTCTACCTGGACGAGGAGGGCCGGCTGCGGAAGGTCCGGCACCGCTTCAGCTACGTCAACAATGGCGTGATCGATGTCTCCTCGACCACGCTGCTCTACGGGTTCGGGACGCCGGTGAAGGTCGTATTGCCCGCGAGCGGGGACATTTACGCCGGGAAGATCGCCCAGTAGCGGGCCGGACGGTGCCGGGGCGGCGCCATCGGGCCATGGCCCGGTATCCGGAAATGGTCCATCCGTGTCATGCGCACAGCGCCCCGCCCTCCCTACGCTGAGACGGCCCCTGACCGATGACGGCAGATCGAGGTGACACGCGTGACTCCCGCGGGCGGTACGACGGTGCAGGACCACGTGGCGCTCGCCGAGATCGAACTGTGCGGCGAGCTGATCATCGCGGCGTCCGCGGCGGACGAGGAGCGGCTCAGCCAGGACCGGATCGACGAGGTCCTGATGGGGCTCGGGCTGTAGCCGCCGCCGTGCCGGTCAGGTGCGCAGCAGGCGCGCGATCGCCTTCGTCGCTTCCTCGACCTTGGCGTCGATCTCGTCCCCGCCCTTGACGGCCGCGTCGGCGACGCAGTGCCGCAGGTGCTCCTCGAGCAGCTGGAGCGCGAAGGACTGGAGGGCCTTCGTGCTCGCCGAGACCTGGGTGAGTATGTCGATGCAGTAGACGTCTTCGTCGACCAGTCGCTGCAGGCCGCGGATCTGGCCCTCGATGCGGCGCAGCCGCTTGAGGTGCTCGTCCTTCTGGTGGTGGTAGCCGTGCACGGCGCCGGTGGTGACGTCGGCTCCGGAGCCCTCCGCCTCGATGGCAGTCATGCGTCCTCCCGTGGTCCGGATCGAGGGGGGTGTATACCCCTCATGGGTATAGGGTACTGGGCCCTCGGCGGCGTGGCGGGGGCCCGTGGTCCTCACTCTGCCTGATGGAGGACACTGGGTAATCGCCCGGAACCGCCGGTTAGCCCTGGCCGGGGGATGCGCCTAGCATCAGCCTGACCGAATCCAATGCACCCCGAGGACCTCACGTGCGATTTCGTCTGACCCCCAGGGAGACGAGCTTCTACGACATGTTCGCCGCATCCGCGGACAACATCGTCACGGGCTCCAAGCTCCTGATGGAACTGCTCGGAGCGGATTCCTCCGCCCGGGCCGAGATCGCGGAGCGGATGCGGGCAGCGGAGCACGCGGGGGACGACGCCACCCACGCGATCTTCCACCAGCTGAACTCCTCCTTCATCACGCCGTTCGATCGCGAGGACATCTACAACCTGGCCTCGTCGCTCGACGACATCATGGACTTCATGGAGGAGGCTGTCGACCTGGTCGTCCTGTACCAGGTGGAGGAGCTCCCCAAGGGTGTCGAGCAGCAGATCGAGGTACTGGCGCGCGCGGCCGAGCTGACCGCCGAGGCCATGCCCCACCTGCGGACGATGGACAACCTGACCGAGTACTGGATCGAGGTCAACCGCCTCGAGAACCAGGCCGACCAGATCCACCGCAAGCTGCTCGCGACGCTCTTCAACGGCAAGTACGACGCCATCGAGGTGCTGAAGCTCAAGCAGATCGTCGACGTGCTCGAAGAGGCGGCCGACGCGTTCGAGCACGTCGCGAACACGGTGGAGACCATCGCGGTCAAGGAGTCCTG
This sequence comes from Streptomyces sp. NPDC001194, assembly GCF_042896985.1. Taxonomy (NCBI): domain Bacteria; kingdom Bacillati; phylum Actinomycetota; class Actinomycetes; order Kitasatosporales; family Streptomycetaceae; genus Streptomyces; species Streptomyces sp. NPDC001194. Next base: position 17,533 of record NZ_JBIAXU010000013.1, read on the forward strand.
AACCTCGTGGACACCTTCGCTCTGATCGTGACCATCGGTGTCGCGCTCGGTTTCACGTACACCAACGGTTTCCACGACTCGGCGAACGCGATCGCGACCTCGGTCTCGACCCGCGCGCTGACTCCGCGCGCCGCCCTGGCGATGGCCGCGGTGATGAACCTCGCCGGCGCCTTCCTGGGCAGCGGGGTCGCCAAGACGGTCAGTGAGGGCCTGATCGAAACGCCCGAGGGCAACCGGGGCATGTGGATCCTCTTCGCGGCGCTGGTCGGCGCGATCGTCTGGAACCTGATCACCTGGTACTTCGGCCTCCCGTCCTCCTCCTCGCACGCGCTGTTCGGCGGCATGGTCGGCGCGGCGCTGGCCGGCGGCACCGGTGTCATCTGGAGCGGGGTGATCGACAAGGTCGTCATCCCGATGTTCGTCTCGCCGGTCGTCGGCCTGGTCGTCGGTTACCTGGTGATGGTGGCCATCCTGTGGATGTTCCGCCGGTCCAACCCGCACAAGGCCAAGCACGGCTTCCGTATCGCGCAGACCGTGTCCGCGGCCGGCATGGCGCTCGGCCACGGTCTCCAGGACGCGCAGAAGACGATGGGCATCGTCGTGATGGCCCTGGTCATCGCCGATGTGCAGGCCGCCGACGCGCCGATCCCGGTCTGGGTCAAGATCGTGTGTGCCGTGATGCTGTCGCTCGGTACGTACGCGGGCGGCTGGCGCATCATGCGGACCCTCGGCCGCAAGATCATCGAGCTGGACCCGCCGCAGGGGTTCGCCGCCGAGACCACCGGCGCCTCGATCATGTTCGGCTCGGCGTTCCTGTTCCACGCGCCGATCTCCACCACCCACGTGATCACCTCGGCGATCATGGGCGTGGGTGCGACCAAGCGGGTCAACGCGGTCCGCTGGGGCGTCGCCAAGAACATCGTGCTGGGCTGGTTCATCACCATGCCGGCCGCGGCCCTGGTCGCCGCGCTCAGCTTCTGGATCGTGGACCTGGCCTTCGTCGGCTAGGCGGTTTCCCGGCCGCGACCGGGAAACGAAAGCGGGCCGGCTCCCCCCACCCAGGGGGAGCCGGCCCTTTTCTTTCGCCTTGCGGTGGCACCGCCATGCAGCACCGCAGGACGTCGGGACCACGCGGCGAAGCCGCATGACGTCTCGTCGGAGGGGCTTCGGCCTAGCCGAAGCGGCCCGAGATGTAGTCCTCGGTCGCCTGGACGGACGGGTTCGAGAAAATCCGGTCCGTGTCGTCGATCTCGATGAGCTTGCCGGGCTGGCCGACCGCCGCGAGGTTGAAGAACGCGGTGCGGTCGGAGACGCGGGCGGCCTGCTGCATGTTGTGCGTCACGATGACGATCGTGAAGCGCTCCTTGAGCTCGCCGATCAGGTCCTCGATCGCGAGGGTGGAGATCGGGTCCAGGGCCGAGCAGGGCTCGTCCATCAGCAGGACCTCCGGCTCGACCGCGATGGCGCGGGCGATGCACAGGCGCTGCTGCTGGCCGCCGGAGAGGCCGGAGCCCGGCTTGTTCAGGCGGTCCTTGACCTCGTTCCAGAGGTTCGCGCCCTTCAGGGACCGCTCCACGATCTCCGTGAGCTCGGACTTCTTGAAGCTGCCGTTGAGCCGCAGGCCCGCCGCCACGTTGTCGAAGATCGACATGGTGGGGAAGGGGTTCGGGCGCTGGAAGACCATGCCGACGGTGCGGCGGACCGCGACAGGGTCGACGCCGGTGCCGTACAGGTTCTCGTCGTCCAGGAGCACCTTGCCCTCGACGCGGCCGCCGGGGGTGACCTCGTGCATGCGGTTCAGGGTGCGCAGGAAGGTGGACTTGCCGCAGCCGGACGGGCCGATGAAGGCGGTCACGGAGCGGGGCTCCACGGTCATCGAGATGTCATCGATGGCCTTGTGGGCGCCGTAGAAGGCGGACAGTCCGCTGACGTCGATTCGCTTCGCCATGAGGGGTCACTTCGCTTTCAGGGGGTCGCGTCAGCGACCGGTCTTCGGGGCCTTCCAGCGGGCGATGCCGCGGGCCACCAGATTGAGGATCATGACGAAGGCGATCAGGACGAGCGCTGCGGCCCATGCCCGGTCGTAGGAGGCGTCACTGCCGACCTTGTACTGCTCCCAGATGTACAGGGGAAGCGAGGACTGAGCACCTTCGAAGGGGTTGCCGTTGATCAGCTGGGTGCCGAAGACCAGCAGCATGATCGGCGCGGTCTCACCGGCGATGCGGGCGACGGCCAGCATGACGCCGGTCGCGATGCCGCCGATGGCGGTGGGGAGCACGACCTTGAGGATCACGCGCCACTTCGGCACACCGAGGGCGAGGGCGGCCTCGCGCAGCTCGTTCGGGACGAGCTTCAGCATCTCCTCGGTGGAGCGGACCACGACGGGCATCATCAGGATCGACAGGGCCATCGAGCCGGCGAAGCCGGACGGGCCGAAGCCGAGCGCCAGGTTCCAGGTCGTGAGGATGAACAGACCCGCGACGATGGAGGGGATGCCGGTCATGACGTCGACGAAGAAGGTCACGGCCTTGGCGAGCGAACCCCGGCCGTACTCGACCAGGTAGACGGCGGTCAGCAGGCCGATCGGCGCGGCGATCGCGGTGGCCAGGGCGACCTGCTCGATGGTGCCGAGCAGCGCGTGGTAGACGCCGCCGCCCTGCTCGAAGCTGGTGACGCCGTTCATCGAGTGGCTGAGGAAGTCGCCGTCGAGGGCCTTGATGCCGCGGCTGACGGTGGTCCAGATCAGCGAGAGCAGCGGGATGACCGCGAGGACGAAGCTGACCCACACGACGGAGGTCGCGATGCGGTCCTTGGCCTGGCGGCGGTTCTCGATCACCGCGCTGGCGGTGTACGTGATCACGAGGAACAGGATTGCGCCGATCAGGCCCCACTGGACCTTGCTGTGCAGGTCGGCGAGGACGCCGATGCCGCAGCCGAGGACGATCGAGAGGGCGGCGATGCCGGCCGGGGCCCAGCGGGGGAGGCCGCCTCGGGTCAGGCTGGCGGGAGCGGCGGACTTCGGGGCCCGGGCGGGCCGCTGGTCCTGGAGTGCGTGGCTCATCAGGCGTTCGCCCCCGAGAAGTCCTTGCGGCGAGCGATGATCAGGCGGGCTGCACCGTTGACCAGCAGGGTGAGCAGGAAGAGGACCAGGCCGGAGGCGATCAGCGCGTCACGGCCGAACTCGTTGGCCTCGTCGAACTTCGCGGCGATGTTCTGCGCGAAGGTGCCGCCGCCCGGGTCCAGGATGTGTCCGTTGATCAGGAAGCTCGGGGAGAGGATCGTCGCGACGGCCATGGTCTCGCCGAGGGCGCGGCCGAGGCCGAGCATCGAGGCGGAGATGACGCCGGAGCGGCCGAAGGGCAGCACCGACAAGCGGATGACCTCCCAGCGGGTCGCGCCGAGGGCCAGGGCGGCCTCTTCGTTCATGCGCGGGACCTGGAGGAAGACCTCGCGGCTGACGCTGGTCACGATCGGCAGGATCATGATCGCGAGCAGGATGCCGACGGTGAAGAGCGAGCGGGCGACGCCGACCTGGGTCTTGTCGAAGACGTAGGTCCAGCCCATGTACTCGTCGAGCCAGAGGTTGAGGCCGGCGAGCTGCGGGACCAGGAAGAGCGCGCCCCAGATGCCGTAGATGATCGACGGCACGGCGGCCAGCAGGTCGACCACGTACGCGAGGGGCGCGGCCAGCTTGCGCGGCGCGTAGTGCGAGATGAAGAGGGCGATGCCGACAGCGATCGGAACCGCGATGGCCATCGCGATGATCGAGCTGACGACGGTGCCGAAGAGCAGGACGGCGATGCCGAAGACGGGGGGCGTGGCGGACGCGTTCCAGTCGAAGGTGGTGAGGAAGTTGCCCTCGTTCTTCGACAGTGCGATCGAGGCGCGGTAGGTGAGGAAGATGGCGATCGACGCCATGATCACCAGGAGCAGGATGCCGGATCCCTTGGAGAGACCGGCGAAGATCTTGTCACCGGCTCGGCCGGTGGACCTTGCGCTCTTGGAGACAGGCGGAGCCTGGTCTATCTGGGTGGGTGTGGTGGAAGCCATGGTCTTTCCGGTCTGGGTGGGGGGCCATGCCCCCTGGCGGCGGTGCACCGGATCCCCTGGGTGGAGGGGAGGGTCCTCGCGGGCCGGGCAGTTCGGACGGGAACTGCCCGGCACCGGAGGCTCAATGATTAGGACAGCGACTTGACGACTTCGCGGACCTTGGTGTTGATCTCGGCCGGGATCGGCGCGTAGCCGTTCTCGGAGAGGACCTTCTGGCCCGCGTCCGAGGCGGTGTAGTTCAGGAAGGACTTGACGGTGGCGAGCGTCTCGGGCTTGTTGCCCTTGTCGCAGACGACCTCGTACGTCACCAGGACGATCGGGTAGGCACCCTCGGCCTTGGTGGTGTAGTCGAGCTTCAGCGCCAGGTCGGAGCCGGTGCCGGCGATCTTGGCGGCGGCGATGGCCTTGGAGGCGGACTCGGAGGAGGCCTTGACCGGTGCGGCGGCGCCCGTGTTCAGGTCGACCGTCTTGATGCCCTGGGCGCTGGCGTAGGAGAGCTCGAAGTAGCCGATCGAGCCGTCCACCTGCTTGACCTGGGTGGCGACACCCGCGGAACCGGTGGCGCCGAGGCCGCCCGGGGCCGGCCACTTCTTTGCGGCTTCGTACGTCCAGGCCTCGGGAGCGGCGGCCTTGAGGTACTTGCCCAGGTTCTCGGTGGTGCCCGAGTCCTCGGAGCGGTGGAAGTGCTGGATCGCGGTGGAGGGAAGCGTGACGCCGGGGTTCAGCTTCTTGATCGCCTCGTCGTCCCACTTCTTGATCTTGTCGTTGAAGATGTTGGCGACCGTGGTGGCGTCCAGGTTCAGCTTGTCGACGCCGGCGACGTTGAAGCCGAGCGCGATCGGGCCGCCGACCATCGGCAGGTTGATGCCCTGACCGCCGGTGCAGATCTTCTTGGACTCCTCGACGGCCTCGGGCTTCAGCGCCGAGTCCGAGCCGGCGAAACCGACCGTGCCCTGGTTGAAGGCGACGATGCCCTCACCGGAGGACGAGGACTTGTAGTTGACCTCGACGCCGGAGCAGGCGGCCATGTAGTTCTTGACCCACAGGTCCACGGCGTTCTTCTGGGCGGAGGAGCCGGAGGCGAGGAGCTTGCCCTTGGCGTCGTCGCACTTGATGTCGCCCGCAGCGGCGGCCGACGGCTTGCCGCTGGCGGCGCCGCCATCCTTCGTGTTGTCGTCCGAGCCGCACGCCGTGAGGACCAGGGCGCCGGACACGACAAGCGCCCCGAGGGCGGAGGCACGAAGCATGTTCTTGCGCTGAAGCTTCACTTTTCGGGTGTTCCTTCCAGAAGCCGCCGGCCGCTTTCTGTGTCGGGGCGGCGTGCGAAGAGGACTACGTCGGATGCACGGCGTGTCACTCGACCTGGTGCGCGACGCGCTCCGTGCACCACTGAAATTAGGCAGATCAGGTGAAGCGGCCGACCGGGCCAAGTGAACGGACAGTGAACCGTGGCGGACGGCCTGGTGTGGATGGTCGGGTTTGCTCCGGAGTGTCATCCGCCGTTGTCCCGCCGTTACCGTTATGTGACCCCTTGACGGGGTGGTTCCCCGGGCCTGCGCCGGACCCGGGGATGGCCGAATCTTTTCGGTCGCCGCCCGGTCAGGGAGCGGCGGCCGTTGCCGGTTGCCACAGGCCCTGGAAGGTGGAGCGGGCCGCCTCCACCTCGTGGCGCTGGTCGGCGTGGAGCACGCCCAGGGCGTACGCCGTCGCCGGGGCGATCCGGGGGGTGCGCGCCGCCGTCGCCGAGGCGGCCGCGGCCTCCGCGGCGTCGCGGTGGCGGTCCAGGGCCTCGCCGGCCGCCGCCAGCCTGGCCACGTCCTCGCCCAGGGTCTCCCGGGCGTAGCGGTGGACCCGCAGCAGCCGGCGCACCTCGTGCCAGGAGCCGTCGTGGTCGGCGTTGTACGTCTGGGACTCGGCGGTGTGCGGCAGCGCCGAGACGGCCGCCGCCAGCCGGGTGCGGGCCACCTCCGCCAGCGGTACGAGGACCTCGTCCACGCGCCCGCGGGCCGCGACCGGGTCCAGCGGCACGTCGGAGGCCAGTACGGCCACGGCGTCCGCGACCGCGTGGAACCGGGACGAGCCCAGCGCCTGCAGGGTCGCCGAGTGGGCGCGGGTCCGGGCCAGCGTGAGCTGCCGCTCCAGCAGGGCCCCGGCGCGCGCCGAGCCCACCGTCAGCGCGCCGGCCGCGCCCCGGGGCGCGGGCACCTCCGGGGAGCCCGACAGCCGGTGCAGCGCGTCCAGCAGCCGGGTCAGCCGGGCGGCGTAGGCGTGTTCGTCCGCCAGCGTCGAGGACAGCCACACCAGCTCGGTGCGCAGCCCGTCGGCCCAGGAGGACTCGGTCACCACCCGGAAGGTGGACAGGGAGCCGCTGATGCGGCGCGCAGCCCCCCGCAGGCTGCGCGCCGCATCGCCGCCCTCCGCGGCGTCGGCCCCTCCCCCGGACTCCGTCCGGGGGGACCCCCACTCCTCGTGGAGGCGCAGCCCGCGCAGGAAGGCGGTGGCCTGGGCCCGCAGGTACGTGCCGAGCACGTCACCCGCGGAGCCCTCTCCACGCGCTGTCAGGTCATGGTTTGGCAGAGCCACGCCGGCGCCTCCGGGCGTCTATGAGCATCTCCTGAACGTGCCGCAGCGGCTGGCCTTCGTGGTCCGTGCTGTGCCGGGTCCATTCGCCGTCCGGGCCCAGGTGCCAGGAGGAGGTGGCGTCGGACATGCCGGTCTCCAGCATCCGGTCCAGTGCCGCGCGGTGGGCCGGGTCGGCGACCCTGACCAGTGCCTCGATGCGGCGGTCGAGGTTGCGGTGCATCATGTCGGCGCTGCCGATCCACACCTCGGGCTCGCCGCCGTTGCCGAAGGCGAAGACCCGGGAGTGTTCCAGGAAGCGGCCGAGGATCGAGCGGACCCGGATGTTGTCCGAGAGCCCGGGGACCCCGGGGCGCACGGCGCAGATGCCGCGGACCCAGATGTCGACGGGCACCCCCGCCTGGGAGGCCCGGTAGAGCGAGTCGATGAGGGCCTCGTCGACGATCGAGTTCATCTTGAGGCGCACGTACGCGGGGCGGCCGGCCCGGTGGTGGGCGGCCTCCTTGTCGATCCGCGCGATCAGGCCGTCGCGCAGCGAGCGCGGGGCGACCAGCAGGCGGCGGTAGGTCTCGCGGCGCGAGTAGCCGGACAGCCGGTTGAAGAGGTCCGAGAGGTCCGCGCCGACCTGCGGGTCGGCGGTGAGCAGGCCGAGGTCCTCGTACAGGCGGGCGGTCTTGGGGTGGTAGTTGCCGGTGCCGACGTGGGAGTAGCGGCGCAGCGTGTCGCCCTCCTGGCGGACCACGAGCGACAGCTTGCAGTGGGTCTTGAGGCCCACGAGGCCGTACACGACGTGGCAGCCGGACTCCTCCAGCTTGCGGGCCCACTTGATGTTGGCCTGCTCGTCGAAGCGGGCCTTGATCTCGACGAGTACGAGGACCTGCTTGCCGGAGTCGGCGGCGTCGATCAGGGCGTCCACGATCGGGGAGTCGCCGGAGGTGCGGTACAGCGTCTGCTTGATCGCGAGGACGTCCGGGTCGGCGGCGGCCTGTTCCAGGAAGGCCTGCACCGAGGTGGAGAAGGAGTCGTACGGGTGGTGCAGCAGCACGTCCCGCTCGCGCAGCGCGGCGAAGATGTCGGGCGCGGACGCGGACTCGACCTCGGCGAGGTCGCGGTGGGTGCCGGCGACGAACTTGGGGTACTTCAGCTCGGGCCGGTCCAGGGAGGCGATGCCGAAGAGGCCGGTCAGGTCCAGCGGGCCGGGCAGCGGGTAGACCTCGGCGGCGGAGACGTTCAGCTCCTGTACGAGGAGGTCCAGGACGGCGGGGTCGATGGACTCCTCGACCTCCAGGCGCACCGGCGGGCCGAAGCGGCGCCGCATGAGCTCCTTCTCCAGGGCCTGGAGCAGGTTCTCCGCGTCGTCCTCCTCGACCTCCAGGTCCTCGTTGCGGGTCACCCGGAACATGTGGTGGTCGAGGACCTCCATGCCGGGGAAGAGCTCCTCCAGGTGCGCGGCGATGACGTCCTCGAGGGGGACGTAGCGCTGCGGGGAGGCCTCCAGGAAGCGCGAGAGCAGCGGCGGGACCTTGACGCGCGCGAAGTGGCGGTGGCCGCTGACGGGGTTGCGGACGACGACCGCGAGGTTCAGCGAGAGCCCGGAGATGTACGGGAACGGGTGCGCGGGGTCCACGGCCAGCGGGGTGAGCACCGGGAAGATCTGGTTGCGGAACAGGGTGAAGAGGCGGGCCTGCTCCTTCTCGGTGAGGTCCGGCCAGCGGATGAGGTGGATGCCCTCTTCGGCGAGCTGCGGTGAGATGTCCTGCTGGAAGCAGGCGGCGTGCCGGGCCATGAGCTCGCGCGAGCGGGTCCAGATGAGGTCCAGCACTTCGCGGGGCTGGAGGCCGGAGGCCGAACGGGTGGCGACGCCCGTCGCGATGCGCCGCTTGAGGCCGGCGACGCGGACCATGAAGAACTCGTCGAGGTTGCTCGCGAAGATCGCCAGGAAGTTGGCGCGCTCCAGGAGCGGGGTCGCCGGGTCCTCGGCCAGCTCCAGGACGCGCTCGTTGAAGGCCAGCCAGCTGCGCTCGCGGTCGAGGAAGCGCCCCGGGGGGAGCTCGTCGCCGTCCTTGTCGTCGTAGGCGTCCAGGTCGGCGTCGAGATCGGGCGCGAGCCCGGGCCCCTGGCCGGAGTGCGGGCGGTGCGCGGCTATGGAGCCGATCCGCGCGGGCTTGGCCGCCGGGCCGGGGGCGGCCGGGGCGGCGTCGGCAGACGTGTGAGACGGGTGCTGGGCGGGGACCTCGGTGGGGCCTGCGCTGGGCTGGGGGCTCATGACTCCATTGTTCCGCGCAGGGGGCGGGACAGGCGCGTCGGACGGGATCGCCGTCAGTCGGAGTCGGGGCTGCATGCGGGGAGAGTCGCAAGCGTGCATGAAGGTCCGGTGAATGCCGCATGGCTTCCAGGCTCCGGGTGGTGCACGAGTCCGTCTTTTACGTGGTTTCCGCGCCCGGAATGCACCGGCGCGTCCCTCGTGTCCCCCGCGTACGCCCCGGGCGCGGGGCCCGCCCGAAGGCGGACCCTCGCTCTCCGTGCCCCGCGGGCGTCCCTCCGTGAGGGCTTCGCCGGTCGTGCGTCGGCGTTCCGCGAGGGCTCCGCCCGCCTTCGGCGGGGCCGCGTCAGCTTTCCGTGCGGTACATCAGGTCGACCTCGTGGGTGCTGAAGCCGAGGCCCTCGTACACGGCGAGGGCCGCCGGGTTGTCGGCGTCCACGTACAGCATCGCGGTGGGCAGGCCGGCCTCCGCGAGGTGGTTCAGGCCGACCGCGGTGAGGGCCTTGCCGAGGCCGCCGCCCTGGGAGCCGGGGCGGACGCCGAGCACGTAGACCTCGCCGAGGCGCTCCTCGGCGTGCACCTTCGTCCAGTGGAAGCCGATCAGCTCGCCGTCCCGCTCGGCGAGGAAGAAGCCCTTGGGGTCGAACCAGGGCTGCGCGATCCGGTCGTTCAGGTCCCGCTGCGTCAGCGAGCCCTGTTCGGGGTGGTGGGCGAAGGCGGCCGAGTTCACCGCGAGCCAGGCCGCGTCGTCCTGGCCGGGCACGAAGGTCCGTACGGTCACCCCGGCGGGCAGCGCCGCCTCGGGCAGGGGCGGCCCGTCCGGGCCCAGCGGGCGGCGCAGCTGGCGCAGCTCCCGGAACAGGGTCAGGCCGAGCACCTGCGCGAGGTGGCGGGCGGCCGACTTGCCGCCGTGCGCCCACACCCGGATCCGCTTGCCCGAGGCGGCCAGCAGGGCCGAACCCAGCGCCCGCCCGTGCCCGCGGCCGCGCAGCGCGGGGTGGACGACGAGCTCGGCGGCGGGGGCCTCCACCGGATCGGTGTCCTCCAGTTGTCCGTATCCGGCGAGCCGGCCCTTCTCGGTGAGCAGGAAGTGCCGGATGCCCTCGCGGCGTCCGCCGCGCAGCTGGAGGCGGCCCTGCTCGGAGACGGCGGTGGTGCCGTCCGTGCGCGCCGCGTCCTCGATGAGGGTGAGCACGGCGTCGGCCTGTTCCTCCGTCAGCTCGTCGAGGGTCTGGATCTGGCGTCCCGGCTCGAGGGCCGTTGCTGCGTCGTCAGTCATGCGTCGAGCCTACGACCGCGGGGGGCGCCCGCGTACGACCGAGGGGGCGCCCGCGGCGGTGTGCGTGCGGCGGGCCGACGGTGAGCCGTCTTCTGCATGTAACCAGTCCGACACCCCTACCCCCTGTCGTGCTACGCGCGTTGACCATAGGCTGCCGCCGACCTCCCGAGTTTTACCGCTGTCCAAAAGGGGACTAAATGTCAGCGACGCCACAACGGCACCGCCGAACCCGCCGGTTGACCTTCGCCGCCATCGCCGTCACGGCCGGTGCCGGAGCGATGGTCGCGGCCGCACTGCCGGCCGGTGCCGCGAGTGGTGGCGGTGCGGGCAAGAGCCGCACCGTCGACGTGCAGATGCTGTCGTTCAACGACTTCCACGGCACGCTGGAGCCCCCGCAGGGCTCCTCCGGCACCGTGAACGAGCGTCAGGCGGACGGCACCACCAAGGCGATACCCGCCGGTGGTGTCGAGTACCTGGCGACCAGCCTGCGCGAGGCCCGCAAGGGTCACGAGTACTCCGTCACGGCCGCGGCCGGTGACATGATCGGCGGCAGCCCGATGCTGTCCGGTCTCTTCCACGACGAGCCCACCGTCGAGGCGCTGAACAAGCTGAAGCTCGACGTCAGCAGCGTCGGCAACCACGAGTTCGACGAGGGCAAGGCCGAGCTGCGCCGCATGTCCTACGGCGGCTGCCACCCGGTCGACGGCTGCTTCGAGCCCGGCAAGGAGTTCACGGGCGCCGAGTACAAGTACCTCGCGGCGAACGTCACGGACGAGAAGACCAAGCGTCCGATGCTGAACCCGACCTTCATCTGGCAGAAGGGCGACGTGAAGATCGGCTTCATCGGCGTCACCCTGGAGGGCACGCCGGACGTCGTCACCGCCGACGGGGTCAAGGGCCTGAAGTTCGGCGACGAGGTCGAGACGATCAACAAGTACGCCGCCGAGCTGAACAAGCAGGGCGTCAAGTCGATCGTCGCGCTGATCCACGAGGGCGGCCTGCCCGCCAACGGCGCCTACAACTACGACTGCGACTCCCCGGGCGCCGGTGCCGGCATCTCGGGCGCGATCGTGGACATCGCCAAGAACGTGGACCCGAAGGTCGACGCGCTGGTGACCGGCCACACGCACCAGGCGTACGCCTGCAACATCCCGGACCCGGCGGGCAACCCGCGCATGGTGACCTCGGCCGCCTCGTACGGCCGTCTGTTCACGGACACCACGCTCACGTACGACCGCCAGACCAAGGACATCGTCCGTACGGCGGCGCTCGCGCCGAAGCCGGTCAACAAGCTCGTCAGCCGGAACCAGCCCAAGGCCCCGGACATGACCGAGCTGATCACCCGCTGGAACGCGCTGGCCGCCCCGGTCGCGAGCCGTCCCATGGGCTACATCTCGGCGGACATCGCGGGCCGCGGCTCCGAGGCGCCCGAGAAGCCGCTCGGCGACATGATCGCCGACGCGCAGCTGGAGGCCACGGCCCCGGCCGCCAAGGGCGGTGCGCAGCTGGCGATCATGAACCCGGGCGGCATCCGTGCCGACCTGGCCTACAAGGCCGCGGGTGGCGAGGGCGACGGCGTCGTGACGTACGGCGAGTCCTACACGGTCCAGCCGTTCAACAACCTGATGAACGTGGTGGACCTGACGGGCGCGCAGCTGATCACCGCGCTCCAGCAGCAGGTCAGCGGGACGGTCAACGGCCCGAACCCGAAGATCCTGCAGGTCTCGAAGGGCTTCACGTACACCCTGGACATGACGAAGGCGGGCGCGGACCGCATCGTCGTGGACTCGGTGAAGCTGAACGGCGCGGCGATCGACCCCGCCAAGACCTACCGGGTCGCGATGAACGAGTTCCTTGCGGGCGGCGGTGACGGTTTCACCGTCCTGAAGGACCACAAGAACAAGCTGGTCGGCGTGCCCGACCTGGAGGCCTTCAACGCCTACCTGGCGAAGTCGACGGAGGCGGCCCCGCTCGCCCCGCCGGCGGCGGACCGCATCACGGTCGTCAAGTAACACCCGCTTGCGGCAAGCCCGAAGGGGCGGTGGGCCTTCCCGGCCCGCCGCCCCTTCGGCGTGTCCGCCCCCGGACCCCCGCCCCGGACCCCCGCTGCGGACCTCCGTACCGGACCCCCGTACCGGGGCGAAGGGCTCAGAGGTCCGCGAGGAACTTCCGGACGGCCCCGTGGAACTCCTCGGGGTGGGTGAACGGCAGGAAGTGGTCCCCGTCCACGGGTGCGTACGAGGTCCCGGGCCGGCGCGCGACCATCGCGTCGGCCGTCTCCTGCGTGAGCGTCTGGCTGCGCGTGCCGTGGACCAGCAGTGCCGGGCAGCGGCTCCCGAGCCAGGTGTCCCAGTGGTCGCCGCGGCAGGCCTCGGCGGAGTCGGTCATGTCCTGCGGGTGGAACGGCAGCCGCCAGCCGCCGTCGGGGAGCGGGCGCAGTGCCTTCGCGACGAACTGCGAGCCCACCGGGCCGGCCGCGGCGAGGAGTTCCTCGCGGGTGGGGGCGGTGTACCGCATGTCGCGCAGGAAGCCGAAGAGGGCCCCCGCGGTGTCGGGTTCGATCGCCACGGTGGCGTCCACGTCGACGAGGGCCGCGACCCGGCCGGGGTGGGCGGCGGCCAGGTGGTAGGCGTTGATCCCGCCGAGGGAGTAGCCGAGGAGGGCCACGGGGGCGTCCAGGCCGAGGTGGTCGAGGAGGGCCACGGTGTCCGAGAGGTAGCCCGCGCGGCCGTAGTCGGGGGCCCGGTCGGAGTCGCCGTGGCCGCGCTGGTCGGGGGCGATGACCCGCCAGGCGTCGCCCAGGGCGTCGGCGAGGCCGGCGAAGGCGAGGCCTTCGGACATGCCCCCGTGCAGGGCGAGCAGCGGGCGGCCCGGGCCGCCGAAGTCCAGGTACGACAGTGCGCGGCCGTCGATCGTCAGCGTGTGGCGCATGGCTTGGCTCTCCCCTGTTGGTCGTGCGGTGCCGGTTGGGTCGTGCGGTTCCGGTGCAGTACGGGTACGAGCCTGCCAGGATTTGGGCAAGTGCGCAATACGATTGTCTTGCGCACTTGCCCAATATCCGTCGCGGATACGATCCCGGCATGGGAAATCGCGAGGACCTGCTGGCCGGAGCGCGGCGCTGTCTGGAGGAGAAGGGCTACCTGCGCACGACCGTGCGCGACATCGCCTCGGCGTCGCGGGTGAGCATGGCCGCGATCGGCTACCACTTCGGCTCGCGCGAGGCCCTCCTCAACCTGGCCCTCTTCGCCGCCATGGACGAGTGGGCCGCCGGGTCCGGCCGGCTCGCCGGCCAGGGCGCCACCACAGCGGAGCGCTACGCCGACACCTGGGACCGCAAGATCCGCGACTTCGGCGACATGCGCTGGCTCTGGATGGCCTCCGTCGAGGCCTTCGTCCACGCCCAGTCCGCGCCCGAGCTGCTCGCCACCCTCGCCGAGAACCAGCGCCAGGCCCGCCGCATGGTGGCCGCGCAGCTGCGCGGGGTCCCCGAGGACGCGGTCGCCGAGGAGGACGTACGGGCCCTCGGATCCGTGCACATCGCGCTGCTGAGCGGGGTGATGGTGCAGGCCCTGACCGACCCGGAACAGGCGCCGACCGGCCGGGAGCTCGCCCAAGGCCTGCGCGCCATGGCCGAGTTGCTCGAAAGCTAGGGGCTACCGAAGGGTAGTAAAGCCGCGTCCCGCACGCCAGAATCCCGGAGGCACCACCCCAGCGGAGGCTGGGAGTCCATCACCGGGTCGGCAAAGGGGCGGGCATGGCACTGGATCGTCGGGCATTTCTGGTCGGGGCGTTGGCGGCGGGCGCCGGCGCGGCCTCGGTACTCGGAGCGGCGGGGCCGGCCGGCGCCCGTACGCTCGGCACGCAGGCCCTGTCCACCCAGGACTGGATGGCCGGACTCGGCGACGGGACCGCGCTCCAGCGGATGACGATCCCCGGCACCCACGATTCGGGCGCCACCAAGGGCGGGCTCTACGTCGCCTGCCAGAACACCTCGATCGCCCAGCAGCTCGACTCCGGGATCCGCTTCCTGGACGTCCGCTGCCGCGTCACCGGCGGCTCCTTCGCCATCCACCACGCCGCGTTCTTCCAGGACCTGATGTTCGGCGACGTCCTCGTCGCCTGCTGGAACTTCCTCGCCGCACACCCCTCCGAGACCGTGCTCATGCGGGTCAAGCAGGAGTACTCCGAAGACAGCGACGCCACCTTCCGCGCCGTCTTCGACGACTACCTCGACAACCGGGGCTGGCGCCCGCTCTTCCGGATCGCGGACTCGCTGCCCACCCTCGGCCAGGCCAGGGGCAAGGTGGTCCTGCTCGCCGACAACGGCGGTCTGCCCGGCCTGCGCTACGGCGACGGGAACGTCTTCGACATCCAGGACGACTACAACACCGAGCCCTTCGCCAAGCGCGGCCGGATCGAGAACCAGTTCCGCAAGGCCGTCCAGCAGCCCGGGAAGCTGTTCGTGAACTACGTCAGCACCGCCGCCTACATGCCCCCGCGCTGGAACTCCGACCGGCTCAACCCGCAGGTGCACTCGTTCGTCGACGGCGGGGAGCTGGCCGGCCGGACCGGGCTCGGGATCGTCCCGATGGACTTCCCGAACACCCGCTCCGGACTGGTCGCCTCACTCATACGGCACAACTGACGGCTGCCCCGGCCGCTCCGGCGGCGGCGCCGGAGCGCCCGGGATGCGGAGCACCGCCTCCGTGCCCGGTCCGCCGTCCGGGGCCCCCCGCAGCTCGACGCTGCCGCCCGCGCGGCGCACCGTACGGTCCACGATCGACAGGCCCAGCCCGCTGCCGGGCAGGGCGCGGGCCGAGGAGGAGCGCCAGAACCGCTCGAACACGTGCGGCAGGTCCTCCGCCGGGATGCCCGGCCCGTGGTCGCGCACGGTCAGCTCGCCGGCCCGCAGCGCGACCTCGACCGTGCCGCCCGGCGGGCTGAACTTCACCGCGTTGTCGAGGACGTTGACCACCGCCCGCTCCAGCGCCGCCGCCTCGCCCCGCACGTACCAGGGCGCGACCTCGTCGGTGAAGTGCAGCTCGGGACCGCGCAGCCGGGCGCGGGACAGCGCGCTCTGCGCGATCTCGTGCAGGGCCACCACCTCCAGCTTGGCGGGCGGGGCCGCGTCCGGGCGGGACAGCTCCTGAAGGTCCCCGATCAGCGCGGCCAGCTCCGTCATCTGCGCCTTGACCGAGGCCAGCAGCTCCTTGCGGTCCTCGGGCGGGATGGCGCGGCCGGTCTCCTCGCTGCGCGCGAGCAGCTCGATGTTGGTGCGCAGCGAGGTCAGGGGCGTGCGCAGCTCGTGCCCGGCGTCCGCGATCAGCTGGGCCTGCCGCTCCTGGGAGGAGGCGAGCGCAGCCGTCATGGAGTTGAAGGACCGCGACAGGCGGGCGATCTCGTCGTCGCCCTC
This sequence comes from Streptomyces sp. NPDC001194, assembly GCF_042896985.1. NCBI lineage: Bacteria > Bacillati > Actinomycetota > Actinomycetes > Kitasatosporales > Streptomycetaceae > Streptomyces > Streptomyces sp. NPDC001194. The sequence continues at coordinate 33,118 of NZ_JBIAXU010000013.1, forward strand.
GTCGGGGATGCGCACGGTCAGGTCCTCGGTCCGGGCGATGTGCTCGACGGCGCCCGTGAGCTCGTCGACCGGCCGCAGCCCCGTACGGGCCACCCACAGGCCGGCGAGACCGGCGCCGGCCACCCCGATCCCGGAGACCAGGATCAGCACCCAGGCCAGCGTGGACAGCGGTTTGTCGATGTCGGCCAGCGGCCGGGCCACCGAGACCGCGAAGACCGGGGCGCCGGGCTGGGTCCGCGCCGCGAAGGTGTAGACGCGCATCGCGACGCCGTTGTCGGTCGTCGCGTCGTGCAGCGCCTTGGCCTTGCGGCCCGCCGCGACCTGCTTGTCCGTAGCGGTCACCGGCAGGTCGCTCTGCCCGCTCACCCAGCAGTGGCTGCCGTCCGAGGCGACGACCTGGACCGTGGCGTTCAGGTTCTCGGCGATGTCCTGCTGGGCCTGGGCCGGCGGGCGGGCCGGGCAGCCCTCGCGCAGCCGTTCCAGCACCTGCGCGGTCGGATTGGTGGACATCAGGGACTGGTTCAGCTGGTTGCCCAGCTGGGCCCGCACCATCACCCACGACACTGCGGCCACGGTGGCCACGGCGACGGCCACGGCCGTGGCCACCAGCAGGGCGATGCGGGAGCGCAGCGGGAGCGCGCGGAATCTGGCCGCCGGGCTCACTCGGGCCCTCCGGAGTCGCCGGCCCCGGCGGCGCGCAGGACGTAGCCCACCCCGCGCACGGTGTGCACCAGGCGGGGCTCGCCGCCGGCTTCGGTCTTGCGGCGCAGGTACATGACGTACACGTCCAGGGAGTTGGAGCTGGGTTCGAAGTCGAAGCCCCAGACGGTCTTGAGGATCTGCTCGCGGGTCAGCACCTGCCGCGGGTGCGCCAGGAACATCTCCAGCAGGGTGAACTCGGTGCGGGTCAGCTCGACCTGGCGCCCGGAGCGGGTGACCTCGCGGGTGGCGAGGTCCATGCGCAGGTCGCCGAAGGCGAGGGCGTCCGTGTCGTCGGCGGCCCCGTCGGCGCCGGCCCGCGAGGCCGCGTACGAGCTGCGGCGCAGCAGGGCGCGGACGCGGGCGAACAGCTCGTCGAGCTCGAAGGGCTTGACGAGGTAGTCGTCGGCGCCCGCGTCCAGGCCGGTGACGCGGTCGCCGACGGTGTCGCGGGCGGTGAGCATCAGGATCGGGGTGGTGCTGCCGGAGGCGCGCAGCCGGCGGGCCGCCGTGAGGCCGTCCATCCGGGGCATCTGGATGTCGAGGACGATCAGGCCGGGGTCGTGGGCGGCCGCCTTCTCGAGCGCGTCGAGCCCGTCGACGGCGGTCTGCACGGCGTACCCCTCGAAGGCGAGGCTGCGGCGCAGGGCCTCCCGCACGGCCGGTTCGTCGTCGACGACGAGGATGCGGTGCGGGTCGCCTTCGGCCGGATTCATCTTCGGTCCCCCAGGGGTGGTCGTGTTCGGTCGTACCAGGCTCGCACGGGACGCCCGGGCCGTTTAGAACGACGTCCCGAAGCCGTCGGCGGCGCCGTTGCCGCTGCTGCCGCTGCCCGCGCCGCCGCCGTTGCCCGCTCCGCCCGGGCCGCCCTTGCGGAGGGAGTCGAGGTCGGCCTTGACCGTGTTCACCGGGATGGCGAAGCCGAGGCCGACGCTGCCCGCGCCGGAGCTGTCGCTGGAGGGGGAGTAGATCGCGGAGGGCATGCCCACGATCTCGCCGTTCATGTTGACGAGGGCGCCGCCGGAGTTGCCCGGGTTCAGGGAGGCGTCCGTCTGGATGGCCTTGTACGAGGTGGTGTTCGACCCGGTGTTCCCGTTGAACTGCTGGCCGTCGTACGAGAACGGCCAGCTGCCGCCGCCGCGCTGGCGCTGGGGGGCCTGCTGCTCGGACTTGGGGACGTTCACCTCGCGGTTCAGGGCGGAGACGATGCCGCTCGTGACCGTGCCGGTGAGGCGGTCGGGGGAGCCGATGGCGACGACCTGGTCGCCGACCTTGAGGTTGTCGGAGTTGCCGAGCTTGGCCGGCTTGAGGCCACTGGCGCCCTGGAGCTTGATGAGGGCGAGGTCCTTGTCGGGGTCGGTCCCGACGGTCTTGGCCGTGTACTTCTTGCCGTCGCTCATCGTCACCTGGATCTCGGTGGCGCCGTCGACGACGTGGTTGTTGGTGACGATCTCGCCGTCGGCGGTGACCACGACGCCCGAGCCGGTGCCCTGGCCGGAGCCGGTGCGGGTGTCGATCCGCACGACGGACGGGCTGACCTGCTCGGCGACGCCGGCGACGGTGCCGGTGCTGGACTGCGAGACGTTGGTGCCGCTGATGCCGCCGCCGCTGCGGTCCTGGCCGGCGAGCAGCTGCTGCACGCCGGCGGCGGTGCCGCCGCCGATGACGGCGGCGGCCAGCGCCACGGCCGCGAGCAGTGCGACGGGCCGCTTGGCCCGGGCCGCGTGCGCGGGCCCCTCGGAGGGCGCCGGCGCCATCGGCGGCTGGTGCGCCTCGTGCCACCCGGGCGCCGGAGCCGCCGCCGGCGGCGGGTACGCGGGCGGCGGCGGGTACTCCCCGAAGCCGGCGCTCTGGGTCGGGCGGTTCTCCTGCGGGTACTCGCCGTCGCGGCGGAAGCTCTCGGTCATGTCTACGACTCTGTCCGCGGATCATGAGAGCTTCCTGAGTCCACCCTGAGAAGCCCGACAGAACCGCGTATGCCCGAAATAGGCCCGCCCGCCGGGGCGATGGCCCGGGGCGCGTGGAAAGGGGTCAGCGGCAGCCGCAGGAGCGGCGGATGACCAGGGCCGACGGGAACTGCTTCAGGCGTTCGCGGCGCGAGCCGGCCACGCGGAGGGCGTCGTCCAGGACGAGGTCCACGGCCGCGCGGGCCATCGCCGGGCGGTCCGAGGCGATCGTCGTCAGCGGCGGGTCCGTCAGGGCCGCCTCCTTGACATCGTCGAAGCCGGCCACCGCCAGCTCACCGGGGACGTCGATGCGCAGTTCGCGCGCCGCGCGAAGGACGCCGATGGCCTGGTCGTCGGTGGCGCAGAAGATGGCCGTCGGCCGGTCCGGCCGGGCCAGGACCTCCAGGGCCACCGTGTACGCGTCGTAGCGGTTGTACGGGGCCTCGATCAGCCGGCCCTCGATCGAGCGGCCCGCCTCCAGCATGGCCCGGCGCCAGCCCTCGACGTGGTCGGCGACCGGGTCGCCGACCGAGGGGGTGTTCTCGATGCCGCCGATGCAGGCGACGTACTCGTGCCCGTGCTCCAGCAGGTGCCGGGTGGCGAGCTGGGCGCCGCCGATGTCGTCCGTGACGACCGCGACGTCGTCGATCGCCTCGGGGCGCTCGTGCAGCAGCACCACGCGGGCGTCCCAGGCCTCGATCTCGCTCGCCGCCTGCTCGCTCATGCCCTGGCTGACCAGGATCAGGCCCGAGACCCGCATCCCGAGGAAGGCCCGCAGGTAGTGGACCTCGCGCTCGGTGCGGTAGTCGGAGTTCCCGACCAGGACCATCTTTCCGCGCTCGGCGGCGGCCTGCTCGACCGCGTGCGCCATCTCCGCGAAGAACGGCTGCCGCGCATCGGGGACGATCATGCCTATGAGGTCGGTGCGCCGCGACGCCATCGCCTGCGCGACCCGGTCCGGGCGGTAGCCCAGCTCCTTGATCGCGGCGAGTACACGCTCGCGCGTGGCCGGGGCGACCGGCCGGGGTCCGTTGTTGATGACGTAGCTCACGACGGCGGTAGACGTACCCGCAAGTCGTGCAACGTCATCCCGCGTCACCTTGGCCACGCTCGGGAGTCTACGCGGGGTGACCTACCTCTGGGCAGGCCGTCCTGTCGACTGGACGATCACAGGAGGTTCCTCCATACGGGGGACGTCGGCCGAGGCCCGGGCCGCCGCCTGCGCCGCGGCCTTGGCGGCCGCCTGGGCCGCGGCTTCCGCGGCCGCCCGCTCGACCTTCTCCGGCGTGACGAAGCGGTAGCCGACGTTGCGGACCGTGCCGATCAGGGACTCGTGCTCGGGGCCGAGCTTCGCGCGCAGCCGCCGTACGTGCACGTCCACCGTCCGGGTGCCGCCGAAGTAGTCGTACCCCCACACCTCCTGGAGCAGCTGCGCGCGCGTGAAGACCCGGCCCGGATGCTGGGCGAGGTACTTGAGCAGCTCGAACTCCTTGAAGGTGAGATCGAGGACCCGCCCCTTCAGCTTCGCCGAGTACGTCGCCTCGTCGACCGACAGGTCGCCGTTGCGGATCTCCATCGGGGAGTCGTCGGAGCCGAGCTGCTGGCGGCCGGTGGCCAGGCGCAGCCGCGCCTCGACCTCGGCCGGGCCCGCGGTGTCGAGGAGGACGTCGTCGATGCCCCAGTCGGCGGTGACGGCCGCCAGGCCGCCCTCCGTGACGACGAGGATCAGCGGACAGCCGGGCCCCGTGGAACGGAGCAGCTGGCAGAGCGAGCGCACCTGCGGCAGGTCCCGGCGGCCGTCGACGAGGATGACGTCCGCGCCGGGGGTGTCCACGAGGGCCGGGCCCTCGGCGGGGGCCACCCGGACGCTGTGCAGCAGCAGGCCGAGGGCGGGCAGCACCTCGGTGGACGGCTGGAGGGCATTGGTCAGCAGCAGGAGTGAGCTCATGCCCGACCACCTGCCCAGGTCGGGCGTTCGTGCACGGTTCGCTGGTCCATCACGTCGGTTCCTCCTCGGTCCCGTCGAGGACTTTCGCGGTACTGCTTCGTACGTGGTGCGTGGTGCTTGCGGTGTGACGTTCGCCGGTCCCCGCGCCCTGAGGTCCGGACGGACACCACTGTTCTCGGTCCGTTCAACGCGCTGAAAGCACAAAAGGACCCGGGGGCAACGTTGCCCGGATCCTCTCGCCAGCAGAATAGCCCACCCGTCGCCGCGCGGCCGAGGATCGGCCTTCCCCGCGTCTGTGGTTCATGCCACCCTCACGACCGGCGTATGCCCCGGTTTCACCGGATCGATGGACGTACGGGAGGCCGCCCGGGCGCACGCGGGGCGCGTGGAGGCACACCGGATCCGGTGGCCGGAGGGGTCATCATGGAGGCCGACGGTAGAGAGCCGACGATAGGAGCTGCAGTGGCAACCGGAACCATCCGCTACTGGGCGGCGGCCAAGGCCGCGGCCAAGACGGCGGAGGAGCCGTACTCGGCGCGGACACTGGCCGAGGCGCTCGACGCCGTGCGGGAACGCCATCCCGGTGAGCTGACCCGGGTCCTGCAGCGCTGCTCCTTCCTCGTGAACGAAGAGCCCGTGGGCAAGCGCCCGCACGATGCCGTACCGCTGACCGAGGGGGGCACCGTCGAGGTGCTCCCGCCGTTCGCGGGCGGGTGAGCGGAAACCGATGAGCACTCCCGAGGAACAGCGACAGCGGCAGGGCCAGGAGCCGGACCCGTACGGGACCCAGACCTGGCAGTCGGACACCTGGGAAACCGGCTACCAGCCGGTCCAGCCGCCGCCGGGCGCGCAGCCGGGCCGGCCGGTCGCGCCGGACGGATGGTTCCGCGACGAGGCGGCGGCCGGTGCCGCGCCGGCCGCCGGCGAGGCACCGGTCCCGCAGGCGCAGGGCTGGCCCCTGGCGCCGGAGGGCGCCGGGGCGTGGCCGGAGCCCGCAGGCGCGGGTCAGTCCGCGTACGGGCAGCCCGGTGCGGGGCAGCCCGGTGCCGGGCAGCCCGGTGCGGGTCAGTCCGCGTACGGGCAGCCGGTCGCGCCCGAGGGCTGGTTCCGCGACGAGGCACCCGCAGCCCAGGCCCCGCCGTCCGACTGGCCGCCGAGCACCGGGGCCCAGGCCGCGCCGTCCGCCCCCGTCGCCCCGGCCCCCGCGGCCGACTGGCCGCCGGCCGGTGAGGCGCAGGCCGCCCCCGCGGCCGGCTGGGGCCTGCGCGACGAGGTGCCCGCCGCCTCCGGCTGGGAGCCCGGCGGCTCCTGGACCGAGGGCTCCGCCGCGGAGCAGACGGCGTACCTCCCGCCGCAGCCCGCCGCCCCGGCGGCCGACGCCGCCGAGCAGACGGCCTTCCTCCCGCCGTACCCGGGCCCGGCCGCCGCCGGTGCGCCGTACCCGTACCCGGGTTCCGACGCGGGCGGGCGTCAGCCGGCCGCCGCCGCGGCCGAGACCGCCTACCTGCCGCCGTACCCGGGCGCCGGTGCGGCCGAGCAGCAGGCGCCGCCCGTGGCTCCCGAGGGGTGGTTCCGGGACGAGGCGCCCGCCGCCCAGACCCCCGCCCCCGTCGGCGACCGGGGGCGCAGCGGGTCCGGCGCGGACTGGGCCGAGGGGTCCGCCGCCGAGCAGACCGCCTACCTCCCGCCGCAGGCCGCCGCCCCGCAGGCCGCCGCCCCGCAGGCCGACCCGCAGCCCGCCGCGGGCGGCGCCGCCGAGCAGACCGCCTTCCTGCCGCCCTACCCGGGCCCCGGCTCCGACTCCGGTTCCGACTCCGGCCCGGGCCCCGAGGAGCCGGCCGCCGGCGCCCCGGCCGTTTCCGCGGCTGCGGCTTCCGCCGACGGCGAGGAGCCCGAGTACTCTCCGCCCACCCTCGGGGGGAACACCCTGCGGGCCGTCGATCCGGCCCAGGCGCGGGCCGAGGGCCGGTCGCCGATCATCGACCCCGGGCCGCAGCCGGCCGTACTGACCGCCGCGCTCGGGCTGCTGCTGGCCGGCGCCGCCGCCGTCGGGGACTTCGCCCTGCTCGCGCCGCTGATCGTCCTCCAAGGGCTCACCGCGGCCGGCTGGTTCCGGCTCAACGGCATGTGGCCCGCCCGCCAGGGCATCGCCCTCGCCTTCCTCGGAGCCCTCGTCGCCGACGCGGCCGTGCTCGCCGTGGACGACACGTACGGGCCCGGCGCGATCATCGGCACCCTCGGCGCCTGGGTGCTGCTCACGCTGGTCCTCCAGCTGCGCAGCCACGCCGACCCCGACGAGCGGATGTACGGGCTGATGGCCTCGGTGGCCTCCGCCGCGCTCGCCATCGTCTGCGCCGGCTACCTGGCGGCCGACTCCGCCGCGGTCAGCGTCGGGGCCGCGGCCGTCGCGGTCGCCGTCTTCACCCGCGCGCTGCCGCTGCCGACCCCGGTCTCCGTCGGCGTCTCGCTGGCCGCCGCCACCGGAGCGGGAATCGCCGTCGGCGGGCTGACCTCCGTCGGCGTCGGCGGGGCGCTGCTCGGGCTGGCCGCCGGGGTGTGCGCGCTGATCGGGCTGAGGGTGGCCGCGTACGACTACCCGTCCAAGTTCGTCCACATGACGGCCGGTGTCGCGCTGCCGCTGGCGGCGGCCGCTCCCGCCGTCTACCTCATCGGGCGGGTGGTCGGCTGACGCGGGACGCGGCGGGCGCGCCGCGCCCGCAGCCCGGCCCATCCCCGGTCCTGACGGTCCCCGTACGGCCGTCCATGGTCAACTAGAACGCACGTACCGGTCTACAGGGGGAGGGCACGTGCGGTTCCTGCGCGTCGTTGTGATCATCGGAGTGGTGCTGGGGGCGCTGTTCGCCGGCGTCGACCGCTGGGCGGTGAACTACGCCGAGAACCGGCTGGCCGAGCGCATACAGGCCCGCCAGGGGCTGGCCGGGTCCACGGAGGTGGACATCCACGGGTTCCCGTTCCTGACCCAGGCGCTCAGCCACGACCTCGACCGCGTCGACGTGAAGCTCAAGGGCGTCGAGGCGGTGTCGGACGGCCGCAAGACGCGGCTCTCGGAGCTGGACGCCGGCTTCCACGGCGTGAAGCTGAACGGGGACTACAGCGGGGGCACCGCGAAGCGGGCCGAGGGCACGGCCCTCGTCACCTACCGGGACCTGACCGAGGCCTCGCAGACCGGCGTGACCGTCACGTACGGCGGGGCGCCCGGCAAGGTGAAGGTGACGGCGGCGGTGGAGGTCCTCGGCCGCAGGCTCGCCCCCAGCGTGGTGTCGACGGTCACGCTCGTGGACGCCCCCGGCGGCGGCAAGACGGTCCGCGTCCGGGCCGACGAGGTGCCGGGCGAGGGCCTGCCCGGGGTCGAGAGCGCGGTCCGCAAGAAGACCGACTTCGACCGCAGGCTCGACAGCGGACTGCCGTCCGGGCTCAAGCTGACCGCGCTGACCTCGGACGAGTCCGGCGTGCACCTCACGCTGAGCGGTACGGACGTGGTGCTGGCCGGATCGTGAGACGGTGCCGTCCGATCCGCAGAAGGGGCGGGGCGCGGGAAGGCCCGGGAGGCGGTGCGGCAGCCGTGCGGCGGCATATGCATCCCACTATTCGGACGATCCTGTCTCGGAATATGACACACCGGTGACAGGGCGGCCGATTCGTCCCTACGATCCATGGCTATGAAGCATCAGCAGGCGGACCTCACGAAGCGACGGGCAGTAGACCTGTGTCGCGTCGCCGCCATGCTCTGTCGATCCATGTGACCTGTGAGCGCTTCCGCTCCATCAGCCGGACGACCGTCCTTCCCGCGTGACCGCATTGCAGCCGCCCCCTCCTGCCCGCTGACGCCTCCCCGCGCAGGGCCCGAGGAAGCCGCCCGCAGCGGTACGCACCAGGAGTACCCGCAGATCCCGCCGCACACTGCCCCGGAGGAGAACACCATGAGCCGCAGCGACGTCCTCGTAGACGCCGACTGGGTCGAGGCCCACCTGAACGACGCCGACGTCGTCATCGTCGAGGTGGACGAGGACACGTCCGCGTACGACAAGAACCACATCACCAACGCTGTCCGGATCGACTGGAAGCAGGACCTCCAGGACCCGGTCCGCCGCGACTTCGTGGACCAGGAGGGCTTCGAGAAGCTCCTCTCCGCCAAGGGCATCTCCAACGAGGACACGGTCGTCCTCTACGGCGGCAACAACAACTGGTTCGCCTCCTACGCCTACTGGTACTTCAAGCTGTACGGCCACCAGGACGTCCGCCTCCTCGACGGCGGCCGCAAGAAGTGGGAGCTCGACTCCCGCGACCTGGTCGACGGCACCGAGGTCCCGAACCGCCCGGCGACCCAGTACAAGGCCAAGCCGCAGGACGCCTCGATCCGCGCCTTCCGCGACGACGTCGTGGCCGCGATCGGCACCCTGAACCTGGTCGACGTCCGCTCGCCCGACGAGTTCTCCGGCAAGCTGCTCGCCCCGGCCCACCTCCCGCAGGAGCAGTCGCAGCGCCCCGGCCACGTGCCGAGCGCCCGCAACATCCCGTGGTCGAAGAACGCCAACGACGACGGCACCTTCAAGTCCGACGAGGAGCTGACGGCCCTCTACCAGGCCGAGCAGGTCGACCTCGCGAAGGACACCATCGCGTACTGCCGCATCGGTGAGCGCTCCGCGCTCACGTGGTTCGTGCTGCACGAGCTCCTGGGCCAGGAGAACGTCAAGAACTACGACGGCTCCTGGACCGAGTACGGCTCCCTGGTCGGCGTGCCGATCGAGCTCGGCGCCAACAAGTAACCACGACGGCCGGGCACGCGACGCCCTCCGTAGATACGACCTCTCTAGGACAGGACAGAGAACATGTGTGGAGCACAGATCGGCGGGCCCGACCTCTCGACGCTCAAGCCCGGTGAGACCGCCATCCAGGGCCAGGTGACGCGCGACGGCGAGCCCGTCGTCGGCTACGTGCGCCTGCTCGACTCGACCGGCGAGTTCACGGCCGAGGTCCCGACCTCGGCGACCGGCCAGTTCCGCTTCTACGCGGCGACCGGCTCGTGGACCCTGCGCGCCCTGGTCTCCGGCGGCCAGGCCGACCGCGCCGTGGTCGTGGCCGAGGCCGGCGGCGTGACGGACGTGGCGATCGCGGTCTGAGCACCGCACGCCTGAACGACCGGCCGAAGGGCCGCACCCCCGGGGGTTGGACGCCACTGGAACGGGGTGCGGCCCTTCGTGCCGTCGCGGCCCTGCGCGCCGCCCCCTTCCGGCTCTACGCTGGAGGCATGTACGCCCGGCGGCGCCGCGTCTACTTCGTCCTGATGGGCGGATGCATCTTCCTCTTCGTATCCGCCTGGTCCTTCGTGCGGCTGTTCTCGGTCGAGGCGGCCGTGGCCCTGTGCGTGGTCGCCATGGTCATCCCGCCGGTCGCCGCGATGATCGCGAACCGCCGGGGTCCGGAAGACCGCTGGTGGGACGACCCCTCGGGGGACCCGAAGTCCGACGAGTGGTGGGACGAACTGGACGGAAAGCGGCGTCGCGAGGACCGGCGCGAGGACTGAGGCGCCGCGAGATAAGAATGTAATAAGCACGTGTACAACCACCCCCCTCCTGTACAGGTCATGCGTGTGCACGGGTGATCACCCGATGCCCCATGTCCTGTGGGGGGACTTCCTTGGAACACGCAGAGACCATCCCTGAGCAGCCGGCCGGGGAGGAGACCGCAGCCCGCCGTCCTCGCGGCGGCCGCCGTACGGTCCTCCTGATCGCCGGCGCCGTCGTACTCGGCGTGCTCGCGGGCACGGTCACCGGCTACGCGATCCAGTACGACCGCGAGCCCACGCCCCTGCCGCCGCTGGCGCAGCAGAGGATCGACCAGCCGAAGCCGCAGGCGCCGAACGAGTCGACGAGCACGCGCTCCATCAACGCCAACCGCTGGCACAAGACGGACGACGACCTGACCAAGATGCTGATCGAGGCCCCGTCCGGGGCGAAGGTCACCGCCTCGGGCTACGAGTCCCCGGACGAGTTCTCGGCGGACTACTACAAGCAGCCCAACCAGGGTCTCGGCTTCCTGCTCCGCAAGGACATCCGGCGGATCGCCAGCCGCCGGTGGTCCGAGGACGACCGGAACTACGTCTCGGTGCAGCTGTTCCAGTTCGCCGACCGCTCGGGGGCCGACGCCTACCAGAACGACAAGGGCTACCTGGAGAAGAAGGAGTACGCGGGCAACAAGGGCAAGGACCTGCCGGGTGTCCCCGCGGCCTACGGACATCTCTGGATCGACTCCGAAGCCCACGAGAAGCCCGGCTACTACCCGGTCCGTTCGTCCCGGGTCATCGCCCGCCGCGGCGACATCGTCATGGAGATCGAGTACACGAACAACCGCGGCACCATCGACGAGGGCACGGTCGTCGAGCTGGCCAAGCGGCAGTGGGAGCGCCTGTGAACGACCGGCAGAACGAGGACCTGACCGCCCCGGCGACGGACGTGAGCCCGGCCCCCGCGGCGCCGCCGAGCGTGGCGAAGCGCAGGACCGTGGCGCTGGCCGCCGGCGCCGCCGCGCTGGCCGTCCTCGCCGCAGGCGCCCTCTGGGCGTCCGCTGCGGTCGCCGACGCCGACCGCAGCGCGCCGACCCGGTACTGGCTCGTGGCGGGACCCACGCCGAGCGCCTCGCCGGAGCCGGTCCCGGCCGTGCCGCCGAACGAGCTGACCGGGAAGCTGATGCCGCTGCCGGTCAACTACAGCCTCGGCCCCGACATGGGCGAGGACGGCAACGACTTCTACGTGTCGGGCGAGCGGGCGATCGAAGCCTTCAAGGACGCGCGCTCCGGGCTCTCCGGCGCGCAGCGGGAGCAGCGGGACAAGGCGCTGGCCGACCTGAAGCTGAAGGGCGTGGCCGGACGCAGCTACAGCAAGGACCACCTCGGGCTGGTGGCGGAGGTCCGCCTCACACAGGCCGATCCGGCGGCGCTCGCCAAGTTCTCGGACGTCACCAAGAAGATCCTCGAACTGGTCGCCGACGACCGCCAGGCGCCGAAGGTGGACGGCTTCCCCGACGCCAAGTGCGCGCTGCAGAAGGTGGGCGACCCGGAGGGGAAGGAGAAGGAGGAGATCGACGCCATCGACTGCGTGGCGGTGCAGGGCGACGTCCTCGTGGATTTCCGGGCGTACGGGATCCCGCAGTTCTCCGCCACCGAGGTCGTGGACCTGTTCAAGCAACAGATGAACCACCTGAAGTCCCCCGGGGAGTCCGTGTGACCGAGCAGAACACCGCCGAGACCGTCCCGGCGGACGAGACCGCCCCCGTGGCCGTCCCCGCGGCCGAGACCGAGACCGAGGCCGTCCCGGCGGCCGAGGACGCCGTACCCGCCGCCACACCCAAGGACCGCCGCAAGCTGTTCGCGGCGCTGCGCTGGACGGCCGCCGTCCTCGTCTTCGCCGCCGTCGGCACGGGGGTCACGTACGGGATCGCCCGGCCGGAGCGCACCGACATCCCGGGCCTGTCCACCCGGGACGACGGCCGCTGGACGTACCCGACCCTGGCCAAGCCCGCCCTGCCCGCCGGCGCCCCGCTGCCCGAGGGCCCCGACAACAAGGCCGGCACGCACTACGCGCCGCTCACCGGCCTGCTGCTGCCCGCTCCCGAGGGCGCCCGGCCCGACGACGGGGTCAAGACGGACAAGGACGGGGCGGTGTCCGTCGACGCCTTCCTGGAGGAGTACGCCCCGGACGGCCGGGCGAAGCTCAAGGAGGGCCTGGAGTACGAGGGGCTGCGCCAGATCGTCGGCCGGGGCTGGACCATGCCCGACGGCACGCGCACGCACGTCTACCTGCTGCGCTTCCACGCCGAGGGCTTCGTGGACGCCTTCCGCGGCTGCACCGTCAACATGCGGCTGGCGGGCGCCGCGGTCCTGGAGATGGACCTGTCCTGGAAGGACGTGAAGACCAAGCAGTCCAGCCCGGAGCGGCGGATCGCCGGTTACGCCGGCGGCCTCAGCGGCAACCACGTCAACCTGTACCAGGAGCCCAAGCCGGCGGGCGGCGACGAGCAGACCAGGCTCGGGTGCCTCCAGGCGGGTGACGTCCAGGGCGTGATCGTCCAGACCCGCAAGGGCGAGGTGGCCACCGTCCCCTTCCACCAGACGGTGATCCTGCAGAGCCAGCTGCTCGGCTGACACCTGACGGGAAATGCCGTGCGGCCTACCTCACGGAGTGCACCGGTCCCCGGGCCAGTAGGCTTGGGGACCGGCCCCGTACACGCCCACATCACTTCGAGGAGCACCCCGTGCTTGAGGCATTCTTCACCTCCCTGCTGGTCCTGGTCTGCGTCGGCGTGCTCGCCTTCACCGGCCTCGCAGTGAAGAAGCTGTACCAGGGCCAGCGCTGATCCTCAGATCGGCCGCCGTCCCGGACCCGGAACCCCTCCCACAGATCGCCTGAGCAGCCACACATGATCCAGATCCCGTCCGACCTGAACCCGGGCCTCGTGCCCCTCGCCTTCCTCCTCGGTACCTGGGAGGGCGCGGGCGTCTTCGACTTCCCCGGCGAAGAGAAGTGCAACTTCGGCCAGGAAGTCGTCTTCAGCCACGACGGCCGGGACTTCCTGGAATACACGTCCCGCAGCTGGGTCCTCGACGCCGAGGGCAACAAGGTGCGGCCGCTGGAGTCCGAGTCCGGCTACTGGCGCATCGACAAGGACCGCAAGGTCGAGATCGTCATGGTCCGCGACCAGGGCGTCGTCGAGGTCTGGTACGGCGAGCTCGCCGACCAGAAGCCCCAGATCGACCTGGCCACGGACGCCGTCGCCCGCACCGCCGCCTCCGGCCCGTACAGCGGCGGCAAGCGGCTCTACGGCTACGTGAAGAGCGACCTGATGTGGGTCGGCGAGAAGGCCACCCCGGACGTGGAGCTGCGCCCGTACATGTCGGCCCAGCTCAAGAAGGTCGTCACCCCGGAGGAGGTCGCCGAGATGGCGCGCAACCTTCCGGACATGCCGGACGACGGCATCGCCTTCTTCCGCTGACGGGTCTTGCGCGAAAGGGGACCGCGGGCTCGGCCCGCGGTCCCCTTCGCGCGCTTACACTGGCCGGGTGGGGAGCATCGGAGACACCGAGAGTGCCGACTGGAAGAGCGACCTGCGGCAGCGCGGATACCGGCTGACCCCGCAGCGCCAGCTCGTGCTGGAAGCGGTCGACAGCCTGGAGCACGCGACGCCGGACGAGATCCTCGCCCAGGTGCGCAAGACCGCGTCCGGGGTCAACATCTCCACCGTCTACCGCACGCTGGAGCTCCTGGAGGAGCTGAAGCTGGTCTCGCACGCCCACCTCGGGCACGGGGCCCCCACGTACCACCTCGCCGACCGGCACCACCACATCCACCTGGTCTGCCGCGAGTGCACCGACGTGATCGAGGCGGACGTGGACATCGCCGCCGAGTTCACCGCGAAGCTGCGCGCCACCTTCGGTTTCGAGACCGACATGAAGCACTTCGCGATCTTCGGGCTCTGCAAGAAGTGCGCCGCCAAGCACCAGGACACCCCGTCGTAGGCTTGGTGGCATGACCAGCAGCCCCTTGCTCCATCTCCCCGGCGCCGTACCGGCCGAAGGCCGCGACGAGGGCGTCGCCGCCCACTACGGAGAGCTGTACGGCGAACAGCGCGCGCTCGCCGACGGCCGCGGTTTCGTCGACCTCTCGCACCGCGGCGTCGTCACCGTCACCGGACCGGAACGGCTGAGCTGGCTGCACCTGCTGCTCACCCAGCACCTGACGGAACTCCCGCCCGGGCAGGCCACCGAGGCGCTGATCCTCTCCGCCAACGGCCACATCGAGCACGCGCTCTACCTCGTCGACGACGGCGAGACCGTGTGGGCGCACGTGGAGCCCGGCACCCAGGAGGCACTGATCGCCTACCTGGAGGCGATGAAGTTCTTCTACCGCGTCGAAGTCGCCGACCGCACCGCCGACTTCGCCGTCGTCCACCTGCCGGCCGGCTCCATCGCCGAGCTCGCCGGGAAGCACCCGGTACGGGAGACCCCGTACGGCCGCGACGTCTTCCTGCCCCGCGCCGAGCTGGAGGCCTTCGCCGCCTCCCACGGCCCCGCCGCAGGCCTGCTCGCGTACGAGGCCCTGCGCGTCGAGGCGCACCGGCCGAGGCTCGGACTGGAGACCGACCACCGCACCATCCCGCACGAGCTGGGCTGGATCGGCACCGCCGTGCACCTGCAGAAGGGCTGCTACCGCGGCCAGGAGACGGTGGCCCGCGTCCACAACCTGGGGAAGCCCCCGCGCCGCCTGGTCTTCCTGCACCTCGACGGCTCCGAGGTGCTGCTCCCCGCCCACGGCACGCCGGTCCGGCTCGCCGCCGACGGCGAGGAGGGCCGCCAGCTGGGATTCGTGACCACCGCGGTCCGCCACCACGAGCTCGGCCCGATCGCGCTCGCGCTGGTCAAGCGGAACGTGCCGGTGGACGCCCCGCTGCTGGCCGGCACGACGGCCGCCGCGCAGGAGGTCGTCGTCGCGCCGTAACGGCCGCTAGACGTCGATGACGATGGTGAACGGGCCGTGGTTGGTCAGCGAGACGCGCATGTCCGCGCCGAACCGGCCCGTCTCCACCGTCGCCCCCAGCGCCCGCAGCTGCGCGACGACCTCGTCGACCAGCGGTTCGGCGACCTCGCCGGGCGCCGCCGCGTTCCAGGTGGGGCGCCGGCCCTTGCGGGCGTCCCCGTAGAGCGTGAACTGCGAGATCACCAGCAGCGGCGCGCCCACGTCGCTGCAGGACTTCTCCGCTTCCAGGATCCGCACGGACCACAGCTTGCGCGCCAGCTGCGCCGCCTTCTCCGGCGTGTCGTCGTGGGTCACCCCCACCAGCACGCACAGCCCCTCGCCGACGATCTCGCCCACGGTCTCGCCGGCCACGACGACGCTCGCGCCGTCCACCCTCTGCACCACTGCTCGCATACCACCTGTGTATCAGGCGTGCACCCATCAGGGGCCGATCGGGTGGAGTGGGACTGCACCTGCACCACGGAGAGTGGCACGATGCACGCAGGCGGTGCTTCCCCCCGGTCCCACGGGCCGGGGGAGACCCCATGCACCGGTCGAGGGGACGGACACGTTCACATGAATACTTCTGGTACCTCCGTACCTGCAACACCCGTACCGGCATCACCCGCGGCGACCGCGACGGGCAGCGCGGTCCGACCACCCGCGCAGCGCACGGGCGGTGAGCAGGCGCCGACCACGCCCGCGACCGCGCTCGGGCTGCCCGAGCTGCGTACGCTGCGCCGCGACGCGCAGCGCGACGAGGCCGATCTGAGCTACGTACGCAGACTCCTCCAGGGCCGGATCGACATCCTGCGTGCCGAACTGGCCAGGCGCAGCGACCCGGAGGCCCCGGTGACCCCCGAGCCGCCGGTGGTGGACCGGCTCTCGGAGATCCTCGCCGACGCGCCCTCCAGCCGCAGCGCCTCCGCCCGGCACGTCACGCTCTGCACCCCGCACAGCGAGGAGTTCCGGCTGCTCGCGGCGGAGATGCTGTCGGACGTGGAGCTGTCGGACCTGGCCGCCCGTACCGACGGCGAACTGCACGACGCGATGGGCCGGTTGGTGCGGTACGAGCAGCAGGTCTCGCGGCGCCGGCAGCAGTTGCAGCGCACGGCCGACGACTGCAGCGCGGAAATCACCCGGCGCTACCGGGAGGGCGAGGCTCAGGTGGACGACCTGCTGGTGTAGCCCGCGGGGGTCGCCCGTCCGGCGTGTTCCGGCGCGGGTAATTCGCGCGACGAGGACCGGAGCGGCGGTTAGCGTGGCCGGTTATGAGTGCTGCCGTCCGGCCCATCGCCGAATCCGAATTCCCCGCATGGCTGCAAGCCGTGAACAGCGGCTTCCTGCGCCCTGCACCCGCCACCGCGTCAGAAATCGCCCAGCGGGCCAAGCACACCGACTTCGCCCGCACGCTCGGCGCCTTCGACGAATCCACCGGCCGCTGCGTGGCCACCTTCCGCTCCTTCGCCCAGGAGCTGACCGTCCCGGGCGGGGCGAGCGTGCCCGCGAGTGCCGTCACCAACGTCGCCGTGCTGCCCACGCACCGCCGTCGCGGTCTGCTGACCCGGATGATGGCCACCGAGCTGGCGGCCGCGCGGGAACGCGGCGACGTCGTGTCCACGCTGATCGCAGCCGAGTACCCGATCTACGGGCGCTACGGATACGGGCCCGCCGCATCGATCGCCGAGTGGGAGATCGACGTGAGCCGCACCGGGCTCGACCCGCGCTGGTCCGGGCCCGCGGACGGGGGCCGGATCGAGCTGGTGGACGCGGCCGAGGCGCGCACCGTCGGACCCGGGCTGCACGAGGGGCTGCGGGCGGTGTCGCCCGGCACGGTCAGCCGGAACACGCGCTGGTGGAACCTGGCCACCGGACTGGAGGAGATGGCCACCCGCCCGTACAAGGACAAGTTCCACGCCGTGTACCGGACGGCGCAGGGCGAGCCGGCCGGCCTCGTCGTGTACGGGGCCGACGAGCACTGGACGGACGCGAAGGTCCCGCTCAACACCGTGCAGGTCAAGGACCTGATAGCGGTCACGCCGCAGGCGCAGCGCGCGCTGTGGCACTTCCTGTGCTCGATCGACTGGGTGCTGAAGGTCCGCACGGGCTACCGCGCCCCCGACGACCTCGTGGGCAGGCTGCTGCCCGACCCGCGCGCCGCCAGGATCGTGACGGCCTCGGACTTCCTGTGGGTGCGCGTGCTGGACGTCGTACGGGCGCTGGGCGCGCGGACGTACGAGGTGCCCGGAGTCCTCGTGCTGGAGGTCACGGACCCGGCCGGTCCGGCCGCCGGGCGCTACCGTCTGGACGCGGGCACGGGGGAGTGCGCGGCCACCGGGGAACCGGCGGACCTGCGCCTCGACGCGTCGGCGCTGGGCTCCCTGTACCTCGGCGACGAGTCGGCGGTGCGGCTCGGCGCGCTCGGGCGGATCGTGGAGGAGCGGCCGGGGGCGCTGGCGCTCGCGGACGCGGTGTTCCGCACGGCGCGCCGCCCGTGGTGCCCGGACATCTTCTGAGAGGGATCGGATCCTGTGACTTCGATTGTCGAGACCCTGCGGGCGGCGGGCTGCGTCTTCGCGGAGGAGGAGGCGGAGCTGCTGACGGCCGCCGCCGAGGACGACGGGCACCTGGCGGACCTGGTGGCCCGCCGGGCCGGCGGTGAACCGCTGGAACACGTCGTCGGCTGGGCCCAGTTCTGCGGGCTGCGCATGCGCGTGGGCGAGGGGGCCTTCGTGCCGCGCCGGCGCACCGAGTTCCTGGTGCAGGAGGCGGTGACCCTGGGCCGGCCGGACGCCGTCGTCCTGGACCTGTGCTGCGGGGTCGGCGCGCTGGGCGCGGCGGTGGCGGCGCAGCTGGGCCCGCGGGTGGAGCTGCACGCGGCGGACATCGACCCGGCGGCGCTGGCGTACGCACGGCTGAACGTGGCCCCGTACGGCGGCCGGGTCCACGAGGGCGACCTGTACGCGGCGCTGCCCGACTCGCTGCGCGGCCGGGTGGACCTGCTGCTGGTCAACGCCCCGTACGTGCCGACGGAGGAGATCGGGCTGCTCCCGTCGGAGGCCCGCGACCACGAGCCGCTGACGTCACTGGACGGCGGCCCGGACGGCTTGGACATCCACCGCCGGGTCGCGGCGGGGGCCCTGCCCTGGCTGGCCCCGGGCGGCCGCCTGCTGATCGAGACGAGCGCCCGCCAGTCCCCCCGTACGGCCTCGGCCCTCTCGGCGGCGGGCCTGATCGTCCGCGCCACCACCTCGGAGGAGCTGTACGCCACGCTGGCGATCGGCACGCGCGCGGCCTAGGTCGTGTCGGCAAAGTCGCACCGGCCAGAAGGGACTCTGACGACACGACCCAGGGAGACGGGGACGCCTGCGCCTCAGGGCGTGGTGAGGGCCCGGGCCAGGGGCCGGCCGGTCCTGCGGGCCCGTTCCGTGCGTTCGCGCACCTCGCGCAGGGTGCGCGGGCGGTAGCCGGGTCCGCAGCCGCAGCAGGCCTGCCGGAAGTCGACCCCGGCGGCCAGCAGGGCGCCGACCACGCGCCAGCCGTTGACGTCCCGCCGCGGCGGCGCCGCGAAGGCGTCGCCGGCGCACACCAGTGCCCCGCGGCAGCGCGGGCACCGGTGGCTCCGCTCCTCGCCGCGCTCGCCGTGGCGGGCGAGCTTGAGCGAGATCCGGCAGGACGGGCAGACGTGGGCGAACCGATGCGGCATGGCGAAGCTCCTGCTCGTGGATCCGTGCGGCCGCGCGCCATGCGGCCCCCCGGCCCCCGGGCCGCGGTCGTCCCGTGAGCGTACGGACAACGCGGCGGCGGGGCGAACGAGTTGACGGGGCCCGGCCCGGGCCCGGCGCGGCCGGGGGCGGTCGCGGGCTCCCGCCGGCGCCGCCCCCGCCGTACGCTGGCCGGGTGACGCTCGATGACCTCAGACGGCTGCGCCGGGCCCGGGACATGATGGACCGCGAGTACGCCCGGCCCCTCGACGTGGCCGAGCTGGCGCGGGTCGCCCTGATGTCCCCGGGGCACTTCTCCCGCAGCTTCCGGGCCGCCTTCGGGGAGACCCCGTACAGCTACCTCATGACCCGCCGCGTCGAGCGGGCGAAGGCGCTGCTGAGGCGGGGGGACCTGAGCGTCACGGAGGTCTGCTTCGAGGTCGGCTGTACCTCGCTGGGCTCCTTCAGCTCACGTTTCACCGAGCTGGTCGGCGAGAGCCCGAGCGCGTACCGGGCCCGCGGCCACGAACCGGGCGCGGCCATCCCGGCGTGCGTGGCCAAGATCCTCACGCGGCCCGTCAGGAACGGCCCCGCCACGAGCGGGCCCGCCGAGAACGGCCCGGAAGCGGAATCCGCCGCACGCGCTTAGCGTCGACTGCATGGAGATCAAGCTGTCCCAGTGCTTCATCGCGGTCGACGACCACGACAGAGCACTCGCCTTCTACCGCGACGCCCTCGGCCTCGAGGTGCGCAACGACGTGGCGTTCGAGGGCATGCGCTGGGTGACCGTCGGCTCGCCCGCGCAGCCGGACGTGGAGATCGTCCTCGAACCGCCGGCCGCGAACCCGAACGCCGCGCCCGCCGACCGGCAGGCGATGGCCGAGCTGCTCGCCAAGGGCATGCTGCGCGGCGTGATCTTCTCCACGGACGACGTCGACGCCGCTTTCGAACGCATCCGGGCGGCGGGCGGCGAGGTCCTCCAGGAGCCCGCCGACCAGCCGTACGGCGTCCGCGACTGCGCCTTCCGCGATCCGGCCGGCAACATGCTCCGCTTCAACCAGCCCCGCGCCGGTGGGTGATTTTGCAAGCGGGTGCTTGCAATAGTTAGCAAGGTGCGGCAGGATCGGGGCATGGCATCGCTCAACGTCGGAAATCTCGGCGAATACCTCCGCGAGCAGCGGCGGCAGGCCCAGCTCTCGCTGCGGCAGCTGGCCGATGCGGCGGGGGTGTCGAATCCGTACCTGAGCCAGATCGAGCGCGGGCTGCGCAAGCCGAGCGCGGACATCCTGCAGCAGCTGGCCAAGGCGCTGCGGAT
Source organism: Streptomyces sp. NPDC001194 (assembly GCF_042896985.1). Lineage (NCBI taxonomy): Bacteria > Bacillati > Actinomycetota > Actinomycetes > Kitasatosporales > Streptomycetaceae > Streptomyces > Streptomyces sp. NPDC001194. The sequence continues at coordinate 53,259 of NZ_JBIAXU010000013.1, forward strand.
CTCCGCGGAGACGCTGTACGTGCAGGCCGGGATCCTCGACGAGCGCGATCGCGACGAGGTCGAGACACGGGCCGTCATACTCGGCGACCCGTCCATCAACGAGCGGCAGAAGCAGGTGCTGCTCCAGATCTACGACTCGTTCCGCAAGGAGAACGCGGCCGAGGCCGACCCGGCCGATCCGTCCGACCCGCCCGGCGGGGACGACGCGATGCACCCTACGAACTGAACTGTGATCCGGGAGGACCAGCCACCATGGCCATCGCCGATGACCTGAAGAAGACCCTCACCGACCCGACGCCGCTCTACTTCGCCGCCGGCACCGCCGACCTCGCGGTCCAGCAGGCCAAGAAGGTGCCCGGGCTCATCGAGCAGCTGCGCGCCGAGGCCCCCGCGCGCATCGAGGCCGTGAAGAACACCGACCCCAAGGTCGTGCAGGAGAAGGCGCGCGAGGCGCAGGAGGCGGTCGCCGCCAAGTTCGCCGACGTGCTGACCGCCATCGACCCGAAGAAGCTCGGGGAGACCGCGCAGGACCTGGCGCTGCGCGGCGTCGGCGTGGCCGCCGAGTACGCGGTGCGCGCCAAGGAGACGTACGACAAGGTCGCCGAGCACGGCGAGCAGGCCGTGCGGACCTGGCGCGGCGAGGTCTCCGAGGAGATCGTCGACATCGCGGTCGCCGTCGAGCCGAAGCAGGAGCAGGTGCCGGCGCAGGAGCAGGCCGAAGAGCCCGCCGCCGCCGACGCCTCGGCCGAGGAGAAGCCCGCCGCCCGGCGCAACGCGGCGCGCAAGAACAACGTGAAGAAGGCCGCCGTCGCGGCCGGCGACGAGAGCTGAATCCCGGACGGGATTCGGATTCAGTGACGGCGGGCCGGGCACCAGCGAGGTGTCCGGCCCGTTGTCGTCTGCGGGGGCCGCTCTGCCGGTAGCGTGGAGGCAGGCGGCATCAGGCGTGCGAGCGTGAGAAGGCGGTCAGGCGATGTTGATGAACGGGTTCGATAACGGAGTGCTTCCGTTGCTCGGGTTCGCCATGCTGGCACTCGCCGTCGTGGCCTTCGTGTTCGCGCTGCTGGCGCGCGAGGACGCCTACCGCGCCGCCGACAAGCAGACCAAGACGTTCTGGCTGGTCATCCTCGGTGTCACCGTGCTGGTGGACTTCTTCCTGGGGATGCTGTTCCTGGAGATCGCCGGCCTCGTGGCCACCATCGTGTTCTTCGTCGACGTGCGTCCGGCCCTCAAGCAGGTCTCGGGCGGCGGGCGGGGCGGCCGGCGCAGTGGTGGCGGGAGCAGCAGCGACGGTCCGTACGGCCCGTACAACGGCGGGCGCTGACCCGCGTCGGGGACCCGTCCGGGCCCCCGTCGGGGCTTCGGGGGCTTCAGGGCTCGACAAGGCCGAAGGCCGTCAGGGCGGTCAGGGCCGTCAGGATCCGTTGCGGGAGAGCAGGACCACGGCCACGTCGTCGGTGAGCTCGCCGCCGTTGAGGCGGCGGGCCTCGGTGACGGAGGCCTCCAGAAGGCCCTCGCCGCTCAGGCCGCGGTCGAGGTGGCGGTTGATCATCTCGACCATTCCGTCCTGGCCCAGCCGTTCCCTGCCCTCGCCGATGCGGCCTTCGATCAGCCCGTCGGTGTAGAGCATCAGGCTCCAGGTGCCGCCCAGCTCGACCTGGCGGCGCGGCCAGCGGGCCTTGGGCAGCAGGCCGAGCGCCGGGCCGCTGTTCTCGTACGGGAGGAGCCGCGCGCGGCGGCCCGGCCGGGATATCAGCGGGGCCGGATGGCCGGCCAGGCACAGGCCGGCGCGGCGGCCGTCGGGGGAGATGTCCACCGTGCACAGGGTCGCGAAGATCTCGTCGCCGGGGCGCTCCACCTCCAGGACCTCCTGGAGGGTCGACAGCAGGTCGTCGCCGCACAGGCCGGCCAGGGTCAGCGCGCGCCAGGCGATGCGGAGCTCGACGCCGAGGGCGGCCTCGTCGGGGCCGTGGCCGCAGACGTCGCCGATCATGGCGTGGACGGTGCCGTCAGGGGTGCGGACGGTGTCGTAGAAGTCCCCGCCGAGGAGCGCGCGGCTGCGGCCGGGGCGGTAGCGGGCGGCGAAGCGGAGGTCGGATCCTTCGAGGAGGGGGTTGGGGAGCAGCCCCCGTTCCAGGCGGGCGTTCTCCTGGGCCCGAAGTTTCGATTCTGCGAGCTTGTACTGGGCGATGTCCGCCCGCTTTCTCTCCACGGCGTAGCGGATCGCCCGGCTCAGCAGCCGGCCGTCGAGCTCGTCGCGGAAGAGGAAGTCCTGCGCGCCGACCCGTACGGCCTCGGCGGCGCGCTCGGCGTCGGCCTCGGCCGTGAGGACGAGGACGGCGTGGCGGGGCGCCATCCGGAGCACCTCGCGCAGGGTGTCCAGCTGGTCGACGACGGCGGTGCGCGAGCCGCCCGCCGTCGTGGATCCGGTGGCGGGGAGGGAGAGGTCGAGCAGGATGCAGTGCACGTCGTGCGTGAGCAGGCGCGAGGCCTCGGTGAGGTTGCGGGCGGTGCGGAGCCGGATGCGGTGCCCGTCGGCGTCGAGGATCTCGGGCACGGTGAGCCCGCCCGCGGGATCGTCCTCGATCACCAGCAGGGTCAGGGACGCCTGGGGCGCGGTGGCGTGCGCGGCGGGGACGTGCGCAGGCGCCGGCGAGGCGGCCGGCGGGAGTGCCGACGGGGTCGCCTGAGCGCTCTCCGTGGCGGGGGTGTCCCTCTGCCGCGGTACGGGTACGGCCATCGTCTCCGGTTCCTTCCCTCCCCCCGAGGGTGCGTCCGGCAGACCCTAGCGGGCGGCGGCCGGGGAGCGGAATGGCGTTCCCGGCCGGCGCCGCAGGCATATGCCGTTATCGCGGGGGAAAGTCCGCCTCACTGGGTGCCCACTGAATGAGAAACGTCACGGCGACGGCGATCGCCGTCCCGCCCACCGAGACGTCGCCCGGCCCTCCGGGGTTCCCTCACCGCGAGGGCGCGCTCACGCGTCGGGGCGGACCACTGCCTTGATCGGCATCGAGCCCGCTCCGGCCAGGGTGACGTTGCGGCCGGGACGGGGGGCGTGGATCATCGCGCCGTCGCCCACGTACATCCCGACGTGGGTCGCGTCGTCGAAGTAGATGATCAGGTCGCCCGGCCGCATGTCCTTGATCGCGACCTTCGGCAGCAGCCGCAGCTGCTCCTGCGACGTACGCGGGATGCTCTTGCCCGCCGCCCGCCAGGCCTGGGAGGTGAGGCCCGAGCAGTCGAACGAGGAGGGGCCCACGGCGCCCCACTCGTACGGCTTGCCCATCTGCGCCGTGGCGTACTGGACCGCCTTCTTCCCCGACTCCGACGCCGAGGCGTTGATCTCCTTCAGCACGCCGGTCGAGAGCCAGGCCGTCTGCGCCTTGTACTGCGCTTCCTGCTCCAGCTGTATCAGCCTGGCCTTCTCCTCGGCCTGCAGCTTGCTCTCCAGCGACTCCGCCGACTTGATCTTCTCCTCGATCTGCTTCTTCGAGGTCTCCTGCTTGATCCGGTTGGCTTCGAGCTTCTCCCACTGCGCGCTCGCGTCCTTCGCGTACTGCTGCAAGTCGCTCTGCGTGCGGTTCATTTCGGAGAGCAGGTCCGCGGTCGCCTTCTCGCCCTGGCGGATGCGGTCCGCCCCGTCGAGGAACTGGCTCGGGTCGTTGCTCAGGGCCAGCCGGGCGCCGGCCGGCATGCCGCCCGAGCGGTACTGGGCGCGCGCGGCGGCTCCCGCTCGGTTCTTCAGGGCGGTGATCCGGTCCTGACCGGCCACCACCTGCTTCGCGATCTCGACGATCTTGGCGGACTGCGCCTTGGCCTCGCTCTCCGCGAGGTTGTACGCGTCCGTCGCCGTGCCCGCCTGGCGGTACAGCTCGTCGATCTCCTTGCGCACCTGTTCGAGGGAGTTGGCGCCGGGCTCGGGCATCGGCGCCGCCTGGGCCACGCCCGTCATGGCCGACACCGCCAGCAGCGCCGTCGCACACAGCAGCGTGAGAGCGGACGCACCCCTCCGTCGCCTGCGCTCCACGGTCCCCATGGTCCCCCCAAGGTGCCCCGAGTCGGATCCCGTATCAGATCTGACTATTCATCAGTAACTTTGCCCTGCCTTCGGGATGGTGCCACGAGTGGGTGAATTCCAACACCCTCTCGGATGCCGTCCCGATCTTCGCTTCAGTCCCGGCTCCGGTCCCGGCTCCGCCCTCGGTCCGGACCCCGTCCAGTCCCCCACACCCGTCCCCGACGACTCAACGGGCCACCCCGGCAACCGGTTCCCCGCGCCGCCACATTCACCCCGCCGGGCGCAACGCCTCCCAGCGCACCGTCAGTTCCCCCTGCCGCCACCGCACCGGCCCGTCCGCCAGCGGCCAGTCCGCGGCCAGCGCCCGCGCCGTCCGGATCCAGCGCTGCCGTGCCCCGTACGAGGCGTAGGGGGCGGCCGCCGCCCACGCCCGGTCGAAGTCGCGCAGGAACGCGTGCACCGGTTCCCCCGGGACATTGCGGTGGATGAGCGCCTTCGGCAGCCGCTCCGCCAGGTCCGAGGGGCGCTCGAGGGAGCCCAGCCGGGTGGCGAACGTCACCGTGCGCGCCCCCTCGGGCCCGAGCGCCACCCACACGTGGCGCCGCCCGATCTCGTCACAGGTGCCCTCGACCAGCAGCCCGTCCGGGGCCAGCCGGGCGCACAGCCGCTCCCACACCGCCGCGACCTGGTCCTCGTCGTACTGGCGCAGTACGTTCGCCGCGCGGATCAGCGTCGGCCGGGCACCGCCCTCCAGCGGCACCTCGAACCCGCCGTGCCGGAAGCTCAGCCCCTCCCGCTCGTACGGCTTCGCCCCCGCGACCCGCGCCGGCTCGATCTCGATGCCGACCACCCGCACTCGCGGCGCCGCCTCCCGCAGCCGCGCCAGCAGCTCCACCGCCGTCCACGGCGCGGCCCCGTAGCCGAGGTCCACCGCGACCGGGTCCTGCGAGCGCCGCAGCACCGGCCCGTGCGTGGCCGCGATCCAGCGGTCCATCCGGCGCAGCCGGTTCGGGTTCGTCGTCCCGCGCGTCACCGTGCCCACGGGGCGGCGCGGGGGCGGGGCGGCGGAGCGGGAGGACATGCGCCGAGGGTAAGCGGAGCGCGCCCGCCGGATGAAAACGTCCCCGCGGCACGAAAGGGCGCCACCGCGCGAAAGGGTCCGACCTGACGGAAACCGCCCCCGGGCGGGCGTCCGACGCAAACGCCGGGGAAAAATGCTCGCTCCCCCGGAATGCGGGACACGGCCATCCGGGTTGCACTCCTTGAAGGGCGCCCCGTGCGCTCCTTCCGCCATGCCCTGTCCGTGTCCGTCCGAGTCCCGCCGGTGGGTCCGCCCGTCCCGCCGCGCGCCGTCCGAGTGTCGTCCGAGCGAGAGGAACTGCTCCCTTGAGCCAGTACGTGTCCCGCCTCGGCGGCAGCCTCGGCGGCCGCATCGCCGCCGCCCGCGGTACCCGCCACGACCCGCCGCGCCTGCGCCTGCCGGCCGTCGGCCACCACCGCAAGCCGCGCCGCGTCGCCATGCTCAGCGTGCACACCTCGCCGCTGCACCAGCCCGGCACCGGAGACGCCGGCGGTATGAACGTGTACATCGTGGAGCTGGCCAGGCGCCTCGCCGCGATCAACATCGAGGTCGAGATCTTCACCCGCGCCACCGAGGGCGGTCTGCCGTCCTCGGTCGAGCTGGCCCCCGGGGTCCTCGTACGGCACGTGGACGCGGGCCCGTACGAAGGCCTCGCCAAGGAGGAGCTCCCGGCCCAGCTGTGCGCCTTCACCCACGGCGTCATGCAGGCCTGGGCCGGCCACCGTCCCGGCTACTACGACCTCGTCCACTCCCACTACTGGCTCTCCGGCCACGTGGGCTGGCTCGCCGCCGAACGCTGGGGCGTCCCCCTCGTCCACGCCATGCACACCATGGCCAAGGTCAAGAACGCCGCGCTCGCCGCGGGCGACACGCCCGAGCCCGCCGCCCGCGTCATCGGCGAGACCCAGATCGTGGCCGCCGCCGACCGGCTCATCGCGAACACCACCGAAGAGGCCGACGAGCTCGTCCGCCACTACGAGGCCGACCCCGGCAAGGTGGCCGTCGTCCACCCGGGCGTGAACCTCGACCGCTTCACCGTCGGCGACGGCCGGGCCGCCGCCCGCGCCCGCCTCGGCCTGCCGCAGGACGCCGTCATCCCGCTCTTCGCGGGCCGCATCCAGCCCCTCAAGGCCCCCGACATCCTGCTGCGCGCGGTCGCCGAGCTCGTCGACCGCGACCCCTCGCTGCGCCGGCGCCTCTTCGTCCCCGTCGTCGGCGGGCCCAGCGGCAGCGGGCTCGCCAAGCCGGAGGGGCTGCAGAAGCTCGCCGCGAAGCTCGGCATCGCCGACATCGTCCACTTCCACCCGCCGGTCCGCCAGGACGCGCTCGCCGACTGGTTCCGGGCGGCGTCCGTGCTGGTCATGCCCTCGTACAACGAGTCCTTCGGGCTCGTCGCGATCGAGGCCCAGGCCACCGGCACCCCGGTGCTGGCCGCCGCGGTCGGCGGTCTGCCCGTCGCCGTCAACGACGGGGTGACGGGGATCCTCGTACCCGGACACGACCCGGTGGACTACGCCCGCGAGCTGCGGCGTTTCGTGGACGAACCGGGGCTCGCGGACCGGATGGGCGCCGAGGCCGCGCGGCACGCCCAGTTCTTCGGCTGGGACACGGCGGCGAGCGGCACGGCGGACGTGTACACCGCGGCGATGCATGATCACCGCCGTCGCGTACGCTCCCACCATGGCTGACACCGCCGCGATCATCGAGAGCACGCTGACCGAGGCCGGACTGGGCTGGGAGAGCCCCGAGCCCGGCTCGTACGTCGTCCAGCTCCCCGGCACCCGCAAGCTGTCCACGACCTGCTCGATCCGGGTCGGCCGGCACTCGCTGTCGGTGAACGCCTTCGTCATCCGCCACCCCGACGAGAACGAGGCGGGCGTCCACCGCTGGCTGCTGGAGCGCAACCTCAAGCTGTACGGGATGGCCTACGCGGTCGACGCGCTCGGCGACGTCTACCTGACGGCCCGGCTCCCGCTGTCCGTCGTCACCCCGGAGGACCTGGACCGGCTGCTCGGCACCGTCCTGGAGGCGGCGGACGGTTCGTTCAACACGCTGCTGGAGCTGGGCTTCGCGAGCGCGATCCGGCGCGAGTACGAGTGGCGGGTCTCGCGCGGCGAGCCGACGCGCAACCTGGACGCCTTCAAGCACCTGACGCAGCCGACGTCCTGAGCGCGGCCGGTCCTGCACGTACGAAGGCTCCGCGCGCGGAGCCTTCGTACGTACAGGACCGGGTCCGGTCCGGGACCGGACGCGGCCCCCTAGGCCTCGGCGACGGCCGGGGCGGCCAGGACGGCCGGAGCCGAAGCCGAGACCACCGATCCCGGCTCGCTCTCGGCCAGATTCCGCATCAGCAGCCAGTAACCCAGCGCCGCCACCGTGCCCAGCACGGCCACGGACGCCCAGAGCCAGCCGGCGCCCCACCGGTCGATCATGAAGCCGGCCATCAGCGGAGCCACCAGCGAGGCCACCGCCCAGGACATCGTGTACATGCCCTGGTAGCGGCCGCGCCCGTGCAGCGGGGAGAGCCGGGCGACCAGGCCCATCTGGGTCGGGGAGTTGACGATCTCGGCCAGCGTCCACACGCAGACCGTCAGACCCAGGCTCCACACCGACCCGGCGAAGGCCGTCAGCCCGAACCCGTACCCGGCCAGCAGCGCCGAGACCACCAGCAGCTTCTGCGGGTCGCCCTTCTCGATGAACCGGGTGACCGGCAGCTGCAGCAGCACGATCAGCACCCCGTTCACGGCGGCGACCAGGCCGTAGTCCGCGGCGGAGAACCCGCCCGTGCCCATCGCCAGCGGCAGCCCGAACGAGCCCTGCGTGAAGATCAGCGAGATCAGGAACGACAGCCCGACCACGCCCATGAAGCGCCCGTCCCGCAGCACCGTCCCGAGCCCGACCTCCGGTTCGGCCGCCGCCTGCTCCGCGGCGGTCCGCTCCGGCCGCGACTCCGGCAGCTTCGCGTACACGAGCACCGCGCAGACCAGCGTCAGCGCCGCCTCGCCGAGGAACCCGGCCAGGTAGCTGTACTCGGCGACGAAGCCCGCCACCGTCGCCGAGACGGCGAAGCCGAGGTTGATCGCCCAGTAGTTCAGCGCGAAGGCCCGGACCCGGTCCTGCGGCCGGACGATGTCCGCCATCATCGCCTGCACCGCCGGGCGCGAGGCGTTCGAGGTCATGCCGACCAGCAGAGCCACCGCCGCGATCGCCGCCGGGTGCTCCATGAAGCCGAGCAGTGCCACCGAGAACGCCGTCGAGGCCTGGGCCGCGAGCATTGTGGGACGCCGGCCGAGGCGGTCGGTCATCACGCCCGCGCCGAGCGAGGAGACGACCCCGCCGAGCCCGTGCAGGGCGACCACGAGCCCCGCGAAGGAGGCCGAATAGCCGCGGTCCACGGTCAGGTACAAGGTCATGAACGTGGCGACGAAGGCTCCGAGCCGGTTCACCAGGGTGCTGGTCCACAGCCACCAGAACTCGCGGGGCAGGCCGGCCACGCTCTCACGTGCCGCCCGTCTGAGACTGGCAACGGACATGACGGATTCCCCCCGGTGGTGTAAGTGGCTCTCCTGCTCACCGCACCCTACGGGTGGGGGTCGGCGAGAGCCACCGGATTGACGCGCACCGTCAATCCACGGCGTCGCCCACCGCCCCGTCCACGGCTCCGTCCACAGCCGTGGACACGCGCGCGAGCGCCCCCGCGCGTCCATTAGGCTCGTACGCATGGCCGACGCACCGTACAAGCTGATCCTCCTCCGCCACGGCGAGAGCGAGTGGAACGCGAAGAACCTGTTCACCGGCTGGGTGGACGTCAATCTCAACGAGAAGGGCGAGAAGGAGGCGGTCCGCGGCGGTGAGCTGCTCAAGGACGCCGGCCTGCTCCCCGACGTCGTGCACACCTCGCTCCAGAAGCGCGCGATCCGCACCGCGCAGATGGCGCTCGAGGCAGCCGACCGCCACTGGATCCCGGTCCACCGCTCCTGGCGCCTGAACGAGCGGCACTACGGTGCGCTCCAGGGCAAGGACAAGGCCCAGACGCTCGCCGAGTTTGGCGAGGAGCAGTTCATGCTGTGGCGCCGCTCGTACGACACCCCGCCGCCGGCCCTCGAGGACGGTACGGAGTTCTCCCAGTCCGAGGACCCGCGCTACGCGACGATCCCGCCGGAGCTGCGCCCGAAGACGGAGTGCCTGAAGGACGTCGTCGTCCGCATGCTCCCGTACTGGTACGACGGCATCGTCCCGGACCTCCTCGCGGGCCGCACCGTCCTGGTCGCCGCCCACGGCAACAGCCTGCGCGCGCTGGTCAAGCACCTGGACGGCATCTCCGACGCCGACATCGCGGGCCTGAACATCCCGACCGGCATCCCGCTCGCCTACGAGCTGGACGCCGAGTTCAAGCCCCTCAAGCCGGGCGGCACCTACCTCGACCCGGCCGCCGCGGCCGCCGCCATCGAGGCCGTCAAGAACCAGGGCAAGAAGTAGTACTGGCCCAAGAACAGGCCCTCCAGCTGCTGTTGTTCGGCAGGTGGGGGGCCTGTTGGCGTGTGGGGCGGGGGATCCGGCGGCGGGTCGGGGATCTTGGCCGCCCGGGTGGGCCAAGCGGTCACCTGCGCGGGTCAAGCATCCGGTTTCCGGGGTGCGGAGTGCGCGCGGCGAGGGTCCGATGGGCTCGCGGACCGACCGGTCCCGCACTTCCCTCGTCCTCCGCGAAAGCCTCGGCCCACCGCGGGGAAGGAACTCGCTCCGTGAACCAGAAGCCCGTTTCCCAGCGCTCCCGCGCCTCCCGCCGGGTGCTCCTCGCCTCGGCCCTCGCTGCCGTGGCCTTCTCCGGCCAGCTGCTCACCACGGCACCCGGGGCACTCGCGTACGACGGCCCCAAAGGCGGAGGCGACTGGCCGAGTTCCGACGGCCCCCACGGCGGGGGTGACAGGCCGGGCTCCGAGGGTTCCCACGACGGGGGTGACAGGCCGGGCTCGGGCTCCAAGGAGAAGGAGAAGAAGGAGCCGAAGGCGCCCGCCGTCATCCACGGCCTGCGGGACTTCACCGCGGACGGCTTCTTCACACCGCCCGAGGGCGTGACCTCGGTGCACGTCCAGGCCTGGGGAGCCGGTGGCGGCGGAGGCGGCGGGGGCGGCGGGGCGAGCGCACCGCTGGCGGGCAACGGGGGCCAGGGCGGTGGCGGCGGCGCCGGCGGGTTCACCTGGTGCGTCCTCAAGGTGAAGCCCGGCCAGAGCTACACCGTGGACGTGGGCTCCGGCGGCGCGGCCGGCGCCGAAGGTCCCGGGGGCGGGGCCGGCGGCAACAACGGACAGCCGGGCGGCACCGGCGGGAACGGCAGCCCGACGACGCTGACCTCCGCGGTCGGCATCCAGCTCAGCGCCAACGGCGGGGGCGGCGGGGGCGGCGGGGGCGGCGGCACGAGTACGACGGGCGCACCGGGTACGGGCGGCACCGGCGGTGACGGCACCTGCACCAGCCTCGACGTGACCAACCGCACCGGGGCGAACGGTCAGAGCGGCGCCCAGGGCGGCCTGGGCGGCGCCGCCGTCGACGGCATCGTGCAGCTGCCCGCGACGAACACGGGTGCGGGCGGCAACGGAGGTGGCGGCGGCGCCGGTGGCGGCGCCCCCTCCGGCGCCGCGGGCAGCCCCGGCGGCGTGGGCGGCGACGGCTACCTCGTCGTGTTCTGGTAGGTCAGGTCCGTGCAGAGAGAGGTCCCCTGTCCGCGGATCTCCGCGGGCAGGGGACCTCTCCTTGCTCTTGGTGCCGCTCTTGGTGCCGCTCCTGGTGCCGTGACGGCCGGGCCGCCGAGCCGGTGGGGCGGGGTCAGCCGCCGCACTGGCAGGGTGCGCCGGACTGGCAGCCGCAGCCGCAGCCCGAGCCGCAGCCGCAGGCCGCGAGCAGCGGGAGCCGCAGCGGCTCGGGCCGCGGCTGCTGCTCGTGCTCCGGGGTGATGGGGACGGGGGAATCGGGCATGGATCCTCCTCGCAGGCGGCGTGCGTGGCGTCGTACCGGTACGTCTCGTACGCAAGGCCTCTTACTGCCTTCGCCCTCATTCATGCCCAGCCGCACCGGCGCGTCAACGGCGCATTGGAGCAGAACGCCTCAGACGCCCTCGACCTGCGTGGGCGCCTGCAGCTCGTCGGCGTGCTCGCCCGTCACCAGGTAGACCACGCGCTTGGCCACCGACACCGCGTGGTCCGCGAAGCGCTCGTAGTAGCGGCCCAGCAGGGTCACGTCCACCGCGGTCTCGATGCCGTGCTTCCAGCGGTCGTCCATCAGGTGCTGGAACAGCGTGCGGTGCAGCTGGTCCATCTCGTCGTCGTCCTGCTCCAGCTGGAGGGCCAGGTCGACGTCCTTCGTGATGATGACCTCGGCCGCCTTCGCCATCAGGCGCTGCGCCAGCTGCCCCATCTCCAGGATGGTGGCGTGCAGGTCCCGCGGCACGGCGGTGTCGGGGAAGCGCAGCCGGGCCAGCTTCGCCACGTGCTGGGCCAGGTCGCCCGAGCGCTCCAGGTCCGCCGACATGCGCAGCGAGGTCACCACGATGCGCAGGTCGGTGGCGACCGGCTGCTGGCGGGCCAGCAGCGCGATGGCGCGGGCCTCCAGGTCGTGCTGGAGGTCGTCCACCTTCTGGTCGGCGGCGATGACGCTCTCGGCGAGCTTCAGGTCGGCGTCGAGCATGGACGTCGTGGCCCGCCCGATCGCGGACCCGACGAGCCGTGCCATCTCGACCAGGCCTTCCCCGATCGAGTCCAGTTCCTCGTGGTACGCGTCACGCATGGCTTGTCCCTCTCTTGCCTACTGCCTCTGCTGCCCGTGTGGGACGGGCCGGGGCGGCCTCGTGCCCCCACGTTGACACGGTGGGGCGCGAACGCGTCCGACTCCGGCATCACAAGTGAATCAACCCCGTCGCCACGGTGAACTCTGGGCGACGACTGTTCGAGGTGCCACCCGAACGGCTGTGGAAGTGCCGTCGGGCCTGCTTAACCTTGAGTCATGGACGTGAACGCGGCGGTCGCCGCAGCTGCAGCGATCGCCGGTCTTTGCACCGGTGTGATCGCGATGCTGGCGTTCCGCTGGAGCGAGCGCGACCAAGCCCGCCCCACCCGGAGCTCCATGCGCCCCGACATCAACGCGGTGCTCCCGCCCGGTGTGGACACCGTCCTCTCCGTGCTCCGCTCCTCCGCCGTCGTCCTCGACGAGGGCGACGCGGTGGTCAAGGCCAGCTCGGCGGCGTACGCCCTCGGACTGGTACGCGGCGGCAAACTGGCCGTCGAGCCCATGCTCCACATGGCCCGCGACACCCGTCGCGACGGGGAAATACGCCAGGTCGAGCTCGACCTGCCCCGGCGCGGCACCGGCCGCGGCGAGGCCCTCGCGGTCTCGGCGCGCGTGGCCCCGCTGGGCTCCCGGCTGGTCCTGCTCCTGGTCGAGGACCTCACCGAGGCCCGCCGCATCGAGGCCGTGCGGCGCGACTTCGTCGCGAACGTGTCGCACGAGCTGAAGACGCCGGTCGGAGCCATCTCCCTGCTGTCCGAGGCCGTCATGGACGCCTCGGACGACCCCGAGGCGGTCAGCCGCTTCGCCGGCCGCATGCAGATCGAAGCCACCCGCCTGATCAACCTCGTACAGGAGCTCATCGACCTCTCCCGGGTGCAGAACGACGACCCGCTCGAGGACGCGGAGCCCGTACGGGTGGACACGCTGGTGGCGGAGGCCATCGACCGCTGCCGCCACACGGCCTCCTCCAAGCACATCACCATGGCCGCGGGCGGCACGGCCGACCTGCGCGTCTGGGGCAACCGGGGGCAGCTCGCGGCCGCCCTCGGGAACCTGGTCGAGAACGCCGTCAACTACAGCCCCGCCCGCACCCGCGTCGGCATCGCCGGACGCAGGGTCGCGGCACCTGGGGGAGACTTGATCGAGATCGCCGTGACCGACCAGGGCATCGGCATCCCGGAAAAGGACCGCGAGCGCATCTTCGAGCGCTTCTACCGCGTGGACCCGGCCCGGTCCCGCGCCACGGGTGGAACCGGCCTCGGCCTTGCGATCGTGAAGCACGTAGCGGCCTCACACGGCGGGGAGGTGTCCGTATGGAGCTCGGAGGGTCAGGGCTCCACGTTCACCCTGCGCCTGCCGGAAGCAGCTGCTCCGGCACCCGCGACCGCCCCGGCCGCGGAGTCCCCCGCGCCCAGCCACCCCACGCCTGCCTGAACCACGCTTCTCCACGAACCAAGCCAGCCATTCCTGCCCCGGAGGTCCTTCCGTGACCCGAGTGCTCGTCGTCGAGGATGAGGAATCCTTCAGCGACGCCCTGTCCTACATGCTCCGCAAGGAGGGCTTCGAGGTCGCCATCGCCGCGACCGGGCCCGACGGGCTCGACGAGTTCGAGCGCAACGGCGCCGACCTCGTCCTCCTCGACCTGATGCTCCCCGGCCTGCCCGGCACGGAGGTCTGCCGGCAGCTGCGCGGCCGCTCCAACGTGCCCGTCATCATGGTCACGGCCAAGGACAGCGAGATCGACAAGGTCGTCGGGCTGGAGATAGGAGCCGACGACTACGTCACCAAGCCCTTCTCCTCGCGGGAGCTGGTCGCCCGCATCCGCGCGGTCCTGCGCCGCCGCGGCGAGCCGGAGGAGGTCACCCCGGCCGCGCTGGAGGCCGGCCCGGTACGGATGGACGTCGACCGCCACGTGGTCACCGTCGCCGGAGCCAAGGTGGACCTCCCGCTGAAGGAGTTCGACCTGCTGGAGATGCTGCTGCGCAACGCGGGCCGCGTGCTGACCCGCATGCAGCTGATCGACCGGGTCTGGGGCGCCGACTACGTGGGCGACACCAAGACGCTGGACGTCCACGTCAAGCGCCTGCGCGCCAAGATCGAGCCCGACCCGGGCGCGCCGCGCTACCTGGTCACGGTCCGCGGCCTGGGCTACAAGTTCGAGCCGTAAACCGCGGGCGCGCGGCTCGGCAAGAGGAGCCGCACACACGAAAGGGCCCCGTCCGCTCCGGCGGACGGGGCCCTTCGTACGTGGCGGCGCGGGCTCAGTGGCCGGCGCTGTGCGACGGGGAACCCGACGGGGCGCCCGAGGCCGCGCCGGACGGGGTGCCGGAAGCGGCGCCCGAGGGGGTCGTGGCCGGGGAGCCGGAGGGGCTGCCCGAGGGGGCGGCCGAGGCGCTGCCCGACGGCGTGGCGCCGGGGGCGGCGATCGGGGCCTCGGTGGGGCCGAAGGGCGCGTACATGCCGGTGCCCGGGACGACGAAGGCGGCGATCGGCACGTCACCCGCGTTGCTCAGCTGGAAGACGAGCTCCTGCGCGTTGCCCTTCTGCACGGCCTCCCCGCCCTCGATCACGGCGGAGGCGTTGCCCTTGCCGCCCAGGACGATCGAGCCGTTGGCCGGCACGGTGACCTTGGACGCGCCCTCGGCGGGCTTCAGCACGACCTTGCTCTTGCCACCCACGAGGGTGATGGCGTCAAGGGTCTGCGGCTTGATGCCGGTGTTGAAGAGCGTCGCGGAGACGGCGGCCGGGCCCTTCCCCTCCTTCTCGCCCTGGGTGATCACCAGTGCGTTCTGGATCTTGATGTTGCCCTTGGTGACAGCGGCGTTGTCCGGCTTGATCTGGAGGGTTTCCGCGTCTTGGCCTGCACCGCAAGCGGCCAGCGAGGCGATCGAGAACACGACGGCGGTGGCGGCGAGGGCGCCGCGTCGAAGGCTGCGGCTCACGGCGGCGGCATCTCCTTGGACGTACGGAACGGAAGGGTGGGCAGTCTCGGAGCGGCCGAGGTAAAGCCGCCCTAAGGGTGTGTCAGCGCGCTTAGGTTACCGAGCCGCCGCCTCGCCCCCGCACCCGACCCTCCGCAGCGCACGGGCCGCCATGCGCCGGCCCCGCGATCTTGCATTCCGCCGCGGTTCGCGCCGCTCTTCCCCCGGCCCTTCCGCCCGGCACTTCCCGTGCCGTTCATCTGCCGATCATGTGCCGCCCGCATATCGCCCGCCGGGCCCACGGTGATCAATTCCGGGATTCCTTCGAACGGCCCCCGGTGATCAATTCCGGATTGGGCCTGAACCGCCCCGTACGGGTGGTCGCCAGTCGAACGGAGTAGTTCGGTTTCCCGGCTTCGAAACCGGCAAAACGGGACGTACGTCACACTGCTGCGACCGGCGCGCGGGTGTAGCGTGGCCGTTTCGCCCGGTCCGCACAGCGCCTCCGACCTGCGAATACCCCCCTCCGGAAGCTCTTCGCAGCACGTTCGTGTCGCTGTTGTCAAGCCCCGAGATGTGCCCTGACCTGCGAAAACGCCATTCATAACAGTCAGTTCTCGTGTTACCCTGGATAGCCACGGAAGGGGTACCTGTCACATGACGTTCAAGGTTGGCGACACCGTGGTCTATCCCCATCACGGGGCCGCGCTGATCGAGGCCATCGAAACTCGCCAGATCAAAGGCGTGGACAAGACCTACTTGGTGCTCAAGGTCGCCCAGGGCGACCTGACGGTTCGTGTGCCTGCGGACAATGCGGAGTTCGTCGGCGTTCGCGACGTAGTCGGCCAGGACGGGCTGGACCGGGTCTTCGAGGTGCTTCGTGCACCGTATGCCGAAGAGCCGACGAACTGGTCCCGGCGCTACAAGGCAAATCTGGAGAAGCTCGCTTCTGGCGATGTCATCAAGGTCGCCGAAGTGGTGCGTGACCTGTGGCGTCGTGAGCGTGAGCGCGGGCTTTCCGCGGGCGAGAAGCGCATGCTCGCGAAGGCGCGCCAGATCCTGGTGAGCGAGCTCGCGCTCGCGGAGAACACCAACGAGGACAAGGCCGAGGCCCTCCTCGACGAGGTTCTCGCGTCCTGACGCGGGAAAACCTTCACACAGTTGTGCCGCGGTGCCCGATGACATGCCCTCTCCTCCACGAGAGGGCTGTTGCCGGGCGCTGCGGCATGTCTGTACCCACACCTTTGCTGCACTTTTTCCACCGGCGTGCCGGGTCCTGACAGCCTGCTCGACCGGTCGTCACGGAAGGGGCGAGGGCGTCGCACCCGGCACCCTTCAGGCCATACCCATGTCGGCCGAAGTCACAAACCTGGCTCGGAGCTACTGATGTCTGACGAATCGCGCCCCCACCGCACCGCCGCGGTGATCCCGGCCGCCGGCCGCGGGGTACGCCTCGGCCCCGGCGCCCCCAAGGCCCTGCGGGCCATCGGCGGCACCCCCATGCTCATCCACGCCGTCCGCGCGATGGCCCGCTCCCGGGCCGTGTCCCTCGTGGTGGTCGTGGCCCCGTCCGACGGCGCCGCCGAGGTGCGCCGGCTCGTCGACGAGCACACGCTGCCCGACCGGACCGAGATCCTGGTCGTCCCCGGCGGCGAGACCCGCCAGGAATCCGTGAGCGCAGGCCTCGCCGCGCTCCCCGCGGACGTCACCTCCGTCCTCATCCACGACGCGGCCCGCCCGCTCGTCCCCGTGGACACCGTCGACTCCGTCGTCGAGGCCGTGCGCGAAGGCTCTCCCGCCGTCGTACCGGCCCTGCCGCTGGCCGACACCGTCAAGGAGGTGGAGCCCGGCGGGCCCGGCGAGCCCGAGCCGGTCGTCGCCACCCCCGAGCGGGCCCGGCTGCGCGCCGTACAGACCCCGCAGGGCTTCGACCTCGCGACCCTCGTACGGGCGCACGAGGCCATCGCCGTCAACGGCGAGGGCGCCACGGACGACGCCGGAATGGTGGAACGGCTCGGCATCACCGTCATGGTGGTCCCCGGCCACGAAGAGGCCTTCAAGGTCACCCGCCCGCTCGACCTGGTCCTCGCCGAGGCCGTACTCGCCCGCAGGAGGGCCACCGATGCCTACTAGCCCCGCCGCTTCCGCCGCCCCGCTGATCCCGCTCGTCGGGATCGGCACCGACGTGCACGCCTTCGAGACCGGGCGCGAGCTCTGGTGCGCCGGGCTGCTCTGGGAGGGGGAGGACGGCCTCGCCGGGCACTCCGACGGCGACGTCGCCGCCCACGCGGCCTGCGACGCCCTCTTCTCCGCGGCCGGAGTCGGCGACCTCGGCGCGCACTTCGGCACCTCACGCCCCGAGTGGTCCGGCGCCGCCGGCGTCACCCTGCTGGCGGAGGCCGCCCGCATCGTCCGCGCCGAGGGCTTCGAGATCGGCAACATCGCCGTCCAGGTGATCGGCGTGCGCCCGAAGATCGGCAAGCGGCGCGAAGAGGCGCAGAAGACGCTCTCCGCGGCGGCCGGAGCCCCCGTCTCCGTCTCCGGCACCACCACCGACGGCCTCGGCCTCACCGGCCGGGCCGAAGGCCTCGCCGCCATCGCCACCGCACTGGTGTACCGGACGAATTCGTAGCCCCGGGGGCACCGACTCCACAA
Source organism: Streptomyces sp. NPDC001194 (assembly GCF_042896985.1). Lineage (NCBI taxonomy): Bacteria > Bacillati > Actinomycetota > Actinomycetes > Kitasatosporales > Streptomycetaceae > Streptomyces > Streptomyces sp. NPDC001194. The sequence goes on from NZ_JBIAXU010000013.1 coordinate 70,714, forward strand.
CAAAGCTTCCCCGCGCCCCCGAAAGGGTCGCGGGGCACTACCACAGGCCCACTACCCTGGATGCCGTGACTATTCGCCTGTACGACACCAGCGCCCGGCAGATCCGCGATTTCGTCCCGCTCACGCCGGGCTGCGTCTCGATCTACCTCTGTGGCGCCACCGTGCAGGCGGCCCCGCACATCGGGCACGTCCGCTCCTACCTGAACTTCGACATCATGCGCCGCTGGTTCGCGTACCGCGGTCTCGACGTCACCTTCATCCGCAACGTCACCGACATCGACGACAAGATCATCACGAAGGCCGAGGACCAGGGCCGCCCGTGGTGGTCCATCGGCTACGAGAACGAGCGCGCCTTCAACGACGGCTACGACGCGCTGGGCTGCCTCCCGCCCACGTACGAGCCGCGCGCCACCGGCCACGTGCCCGAGATGATCGAGATGATGCGCGGGCTCATCGAGCGCGGCCACGCGTACGAGGCCGACGGCAGCGTCTACTTCGACGTGCGCTCGTTCCCCGGCTACCTGGAGCTGTCCAACCAGGACATCGACGACCTGCGCCAGCCGTCGGAGCAGGGCATCACCGGCAAGCGCGACCCCCGCGACTTCGCCATGTGGAAGGCCACCAAGCCCGGCGAGCCCGACTGGGAGACCCCGTGGGGCCGCGGCCGTCCCGGCTGGCACCTCGAATGCTCCGCGATGGCGCACAAGTACCTCGGCAGCGCCTTCGACATCCACGGCGGCGGACTCGACCTGATCTTCCCGCACCACGAGAACGAGATCGCCCAGGCCAAGGCCTTCGGCGACGAGTTCGCGCAGTACTGGGTGCACAACGCCTGGGTCACCATGTCCGGCGAGAAGATGTCGAAGTCCCTGGGCAACTCGGTGCTCGTCTCCGAGATGGTCAAGGCCTGGCGCCCGATCGTCCTGCGCTACTACCTCGGCACCCCGCACTACCGCTCGATGATCGAGTACAGCGAGGAGTCGCTGCGCGAGGCCGAGTCCGCGTTCGCGCGGATCGAGGGCTTCTACCAGCGCGTCATCGAGAAGGCCGGCAAGACGGTCGAGCCTGCCGCCGAGGTCCCGCCCGCCTTCGCCGACGCCATGGACGACGACCTGGGCGTGCCGCAGGCGCTGGCCATCGTCCACACCACGGTCCGCCAGGGCAACAGCGCCCTCGCTGCCGACGACAAGGACGCCGCCATCGCCCGGCTGGCAGAGGTGCGCGCCATGCTCGGCGTCCTCGGCCTGGACCCCCTCGACCCGCACTGGGCCGGTGAGTCCGACCGCGGCGAGGACCTGCACGGCGCCGTCGACACGCTCGTGCGCCTCGTCCTGGAGCAGCGCGAGTCCGCCCGCGCCCGCAAGGACTGGGCGACCGCCGACGCCATCCGCGACCAGCTCCAGCAGTCGGGCCTGGTCATCGAGGACGGCCCCACGGGACCGCGCTGGTCGCTCGGCCCGCGCTGAGGCGCCGCCGCCCGGAGCAGTCCGACTGTGCCGCCCGGCCTCCCGGGCGGCACACTCTTCATACGTACATATCGCAGCATCAACGAAAACAGGTAGAGGTCATGGCCGGGAACAGCCAGCGCAGGAACCGCCGCACGTCCAACAAGAAGGGCGCCACGGTCGGCAGCGGTGGCCAGCGGCGCAAGGGCCTCGAAGGCAAGGGCCCCACGCCCAAGGCCGAGGACCGCAAGAAGCACAAGGCCAACCGCATCAGCAACGCCATGGCCCGGCAGGCCGCCAAGCGCCGTCCGGCCCCGCGCCGCGGCGGGCCCAAGGGCACCAGCGAGATGGTCGTCGGCCGCAACCCGGTCTTCGAGGCCCTGCGCGACGGCGTCCCCGCCACCACCCTCTACGTGCAGCAGTTCATCGACAACGACGAGCGCGTCCGCGAGGCCCTCCAGCTCGCCGGCGAGCGCGGCAACATCAACCTGATGGAAGCCCCGCGCCCCGAGCTCGACCGCATGACCAACGGGCTCAACCACCAGGGCCTGGTCCTCCAGGTCCCGCCGTACGAGTACGCGCACCCGGAGGACCTCACCTCCGCCGCGTACGACGAGGGCGACGACCCGCTGATCGTCGCCCTCGACGGGGTCACCGACCCCCGCAACCTCGGCGCGATCGTCCGCTCCGTCTCCGCCTTCGGCGGCCACGGCGTGGTCATCCCCGAGCGCCGCGCCGCCGGCATGACCGCCGGTGCCTGGAAGAGCTCGGCCGGCACCGCGGCCCGCACCCCGGTCTCCCGCGTCACCAACCTGACCCGCGCCCTCCAGGACTTCAAGAAGGCCGGCATCGCCATCGTCGGCCTCGCCGCCGAGGGCACGCACGAGGTGCAGGACCTGGAGGCGCTCGGCGGTCCCGTCGTCATCGTCGTCGGTTCCGAGGGCAAGGGCCTCGGCCGCCTCGTCGGCGAGAACTGCGACTACCTCGTCCGCATCCCGATGCCGGGTGGCGCCGAGTCGCTCAACGCCGGTGTCGCCGCGGGCGTCGTGCTCTACGAGGCGGCCCGCCGCCGGGCCACGCGCGGCCGCGTCTGACCCCCGGGCGGCCCCGCCGCCTTGATCCACTTGGCTCATGGAACGTGACCCGTGAGCGTGCCACCCCGCCCGTTTCGGGCGGGGTGGCTTGATCTTGACGGGTCTCGGACACATCCCTGCTGTCAAGGCAGTGTCCTAAACACTGATCACTCGGTTAGATGAGTGTGGACACCAGAACGTCAGGGTTCGACGACCAGCCCGCGCTGAGCATGGTCAAGGTGCCGTGCGATCCCGCACAGGTCATCGTCAACCACGCCAGCTTCCGCGTGCGGCTCGCACCGAGCCCGAGCGCGCGTTCCAAGCCCGCGAACGCCCCCGGCCGCGTGCCCGTCCTCGGCGGCGCCGTGGTCGCCGCCGCTGCCGGCGCCGGCCGCCGCCGGGCCCCCGTCGTCTGGAGCGGCAAGTCCGCACCCGGCGACACCGCAGCCATGGGCGGACTCCTCCAGGCCGTACGCGAACACGGGCGCGGACACGGCGGCTTCGACGACGGGGACGGCGGCGCCACCCAGACCATCCCCCGCGTCGACCTCGCCCACGACCTGGCCGAGGACACGCTGGCCACGCCGACCGTCATCGGCCAGCGCACGTACGGGGACCCGGACGAGACCCGTCCGCTGGCCGCCGTACGCGACCTGCCGTACGACCCCCGGTACGGCGGACCGTACGACGGCCTCGACGGCGGGCCCGGCACCGAATCCCGCCGCGCCCCCTCCGACACCCGCGGCCAGGCCTCGTACTACCCCGGCCGCCGGATGAACCTCGGCGTCGTGCTGCTCCCGCTGCGCGTCTTCCTCGGCTTCATCTGCATCTACGCCGGCATGGGCAAGCTGTGCGACCCCGTCTACTTCGACGGCGGCGAACGCGGCTCCATGGTCACGTGGCTGCGCACCCTGCACCCCTGGGCGCTCGCCGAACCCCTGCGCGACTTCGCGCTCGCCCACCCCGTCGGGGCCGGGCTCAGCGTGGCCTTCCTCCAGGTCATCGTCGGCGTGCTGACCGTCCTGGGCCTGTGGCAGCGGTTCGCCGCCTGCATCGGCGCCCTGCTGTCCGCCGCGCTGCTGATGACGGTGAGCTGGAAGACCGTCCCCGCGTACGACGCCCCCGACATCATCTACCTGGCCGCCTGGAGCCCGCTGATCATCGCCGGCGCCCCCGTCTACTCCCTCGACGGGCGCCTCGCCGGCGAGGCCTGGCGCACCCTCGGGCCGCGCTCCGAGATCTGGCGGCTGCGCCGGCGCGTCCTGCGCCGCGGAACCATCATGGCCACCGTCGTCTGCGGACTCACCCTGCTCATCGGCTCGCTCCTCGGCGGCGCCGTCCGCTCCACCACCGTGGTCACCGTCCCCGGACCCGGCGAGGCCCCCAGCAACTACCTGCCGGGCTCCCCGCTCCCGCAGCCCCCGGCCGGCAAGCAGCAGCCGCGGCAGCAGCAGTCCGCCACCCAGCAGCCCTCCAAGGCGGCCGAGCCCAGCGCCAGCGCGTCGGCGCCCGCCGCCAAGTCCGGCCGCGGCTCCACCGGTGCCACCGCCAAGGCGACCGCCGGCACCGGCTCGCAGTCGCCGACGGCGACCCGCGGCTCCGGCAGCGGGCAGAAGACGGGCAGCTCGCCCAAGCAGTCCACCCCGAAGCCGCCGTCCTCCAGCTCCGGCAGCGGAGGAAGCGGCAGCGGCGGCGGGGATACGGCCCCGAAGAAGCCCGGACTGGTCGGAGGCCTCCTCGGCTGACGACGGAACGCGGAGGGGCCCGGCGCGCACACGGCGTGCCGGGCCCCTCCGCGTGTTCCGCCGGGCCCCTCTCCGGTTCCGTACGGCGCCGCCGCGCGGGGCCTCAGGAGCCGCTCTGGGCGGCCAACTCCCGCGCCGCCTCGGTGAGGTCCTTCGCCGTGTCGATGGCCCGCCAGTAGGCCCCCTGCGGCAACGGGAAGCCCGCCAGCCGCCGCTCCCGGGCCAGCCGCGGGAACGTCGTACGCTCGTGGTCGCCCAAGTCCGGCAGCAGCGCCGCGAATTCGGGGCCGAAGACGTACACGCCCGCGTTGATCAGGTACGGCGACGGCGGCGACTCGATGAAGTCCAGCACCTGGCCGAACTCGTTGGTCTCCACCGCCCCCCACGGGATCCGCGGCCGGGCCAGCGCCAGCGTCGCCGTCGCCCCGCGCTCGGCGTGGAACTCCGCCATCTCGCGCAGCGAGAACCGCGTCCAGATGTCCCCGTTCGTCGCGTACCAGGGCCGCTCCGGGTACGGCAGGTGACGGGCCGCGTACTTCAGCCCGCCGCCGCGCCCCAGCGGCTCCTCCTCCACCACCGTGGTCACCCGCAGCGGCAGGTCCGCCTCGGCCAGCCAGTCCTGGAGCACCTCCGCGAGATGCCCGCACGACACCACGGCGTCCGTCACGCCCTCGGCCGCCAGCCAGGCCAGCTGGTGCCCGATGATCGGCACCCCGGTCCCCGGGATCTCCACCATCGGCTTCGGCCGGTCGTCCGTATACGGACGCAGCCGCGAACCCTGGCCGCCCGCCAGGACCACCGCCTGAACGGGCGCCTGGACGAGGGAGGCCGGGTACGCGGCCGCGGAAACGGAGGAGCGGGACACGGGGGGTGCGTCGGTCATGGCCGTCAGGGTAGAGGCCCCGGCGCGGGGGAGAACGGCGACGCCCGTAAGCCGTCAGCCCATCGAGGCGACGCCGGTCGCGTACGCGGTGTCACAGACGGGGCGCGCGAAGGACTGGGCCTTCGTCGGGCCGTACACGTCCACGGCGGCGCGGCCCAGTGCCCGCGCGATCCCCACGCAGTGCTCGGCCAGCGACGGGCGCCGGTCCACTTCCTGCTGGAGGTGGGTCAGTACGTCGCCCGGCGCCTCGCCCTGCTGGAGCTCGCCCAGCAGCTTGTCGCGCAGCACGTCCTGCGCGGCGCGCGGCTTCGCGGGGACGGACACGTCCTCGGCGGAGGCGGTCAGGATCTGGGAGGGCGTGTTGTCCGCCCAGGGGACCATGGTGACCGCGAGGGTCCCGGACAGGACCAGGACGACGGGCAGGACCAGGGCGAGGGAACGGCCGATACGGCGGGCAGAGTGGGTCACGAGGGCGAGAGTAGCGCTCGGTGAAGATTTGGCGACATTTAGTCACCCGGTCGGGGGATTGTTCGACGTGGCTTTTCGAATTAAGGGTTGACGGGTGGGGCCGAATGGCCCGGTCTGCCCCGGATGACGGTCAGGGGCGCTCCCCGGAAGGAACGCCCCTGACCGTACTCGCTCTTGGGTCAGCCGGAGAGCCGCTCGCCCGACGAGGTCGAGAAGACGTGGATCTCGTCGGCCCGCGGCACCACGTGCAGCGTCGAGCCCTTCTCGGGCACCTGGCGGCCGCCCACGCGCACGACGATGTCCTGCGCGCCCTCGGCGTCGGTGGTGCGGCCGTAGACGTAGCCGTCGGCGCCGAGCTCCTCGACGACGTTGACGGTGATCGTCAGGCCGCCCTCGGTGCCGATGTCGAAGTGCTCGGGGCGCACGCCGACCGTGACGGTGCGGTCGCCCGCGTCCGCGGCGGCGGACAGCGCCTCGCGCGACACCGGGACCACGCTGTCGCCGAACTTCACGCCGCCGTCGGCGATCGGGACCTCGACCAGGTTCATGGCCGGGGAGCCGATGAAGCCGGCGACGAAGAGGTTGGCCGGGCGGTCGTACATGTTGCGCGGGGTGTCGACCTGCTGGAGCAGACCGTCCTTGAGGACCGCGACGCGGTCGCCCATCGTCATGGCCTCGACCTGGTCGTGGGTGACGTAGACGGTGGTGATCCCGAGGTCGCGCTGGAGCGCGGCGATCTGGGTACGGGTGGACACGCGCAGCTTGGCGTCGAGGTTCGACAGCGGCTCGTCCATGAGGAACACCTGCGGCTTGCGCACGATGGCGCGGCCCATGGCGACGCGCTGGCGCTGGCCGCCGGAGAGCGCCTTCGGCTTGCGGTCGAGGTACTGGGTGAGGTCGAGCATCTTCGCCGCGTCCTCGACCTTCCTGCGGATGGTCGCCTTGTCCTCGCCGGCGATCTTGAGCGCGAAGCCCATGTTGTCGGCGACGGTCATGTGCGGGTAGAGCGCGTAGTTCTGGAACACCATCGCGATGTCCCGGTCCTTGGGCGGCAGGTGCGTGACGTCGCGGTCGCCGATGCGGATGGCGCCGCCGTTGACGTCCTCCAGGCCGGCGAGCATGCGCAGCGAGGTGGACTTGCCGCAGCCGGAGGGGCCGACGAGGACGAGGAACTCGCCGTCCTCGATGTGCAGCTCCAGCTCGTCGACGGCGGGCTTGTCGCCGCCGGGGTACAGCCGGGTCGCCTTGTCGAAGGTGACAGAAGCCATGGTGGTGAATCCCTTCTACCGGCAGGAACGTGCCGGACGATCCGAGTGGAAGGTCTAGTCCAGTAAGGAGGACTCCGCCCGACGCTACCCGTCGTACCCCGTCCCTGTCAGTACCCGCAGCCCCGTGACTTCCGCCTCTCCCGGACCCGTCCGCCGACCACCCGAGGGCGGCACAACGTGATGGCCCGGGGGATCGGCCGCTGTGTAAAGTGAGGGCGGTTACGCCTCCTTAGCTCAGTCCGGCCAGAGCAACGCACTTGTAATGCGTAGGTCGTCGGTTCGAATCCGACAGGGGGCTCCGCCGACGGCCCGGCCCGGATCTCCTCCGAGCCGGGCTTTCGCGTTTCGGCGGATCCTGCCCGCAGTCCGCCCTGACCGTGCCCTCACCCCCCCTCCCGAGGAAACGCGCATGACCGTGCACACGGCGATGCCGCTCGACGGAGCGCTCCCCGCCCCCGAACGGGTCTGGTACGCCTCGTACGCGTCCAACATGCACATGGACCGCCTTGCCGCGTACATCGCGGGAGGCACGCCCGTCGGCGCCGGGCGGACGTATCCGGGCTGCCGGGACCGGCGGGCGCCGGAGCGGTCCCTCGCGGTGGAGTTGGCCGGCCGCCTCTACTTCGCGACCGAGTCCCCCGTGTGGACGGGAGGACGCGGGTTCTACGACCCGACCGCCCCGGGCCGTGTGCGCGGACGCGCGCACCTGGTCACCGTCGGCCAGATGTCCGACATCGCCGCACAGGAGATGTACGAGGAGCCCGGGGCCGACCTCGACCTGACGACGGTTCTCCGGGAGGGCCGCCACGAGGTCGGGCCGGGACGGTACGAGACCCTGATCTGCCCGGGCACGATCGAGGGAATCCCCGTGCTGACCTTCACTGCGCCGTGGACGCTCCAGGACGTGGACGTGCTCATGCCGTCCGCGGCGTACCTGCGGTACCTGGCCGGCGGACTCCTGGAATCGGGCCCCTGGGAGGAGCGGGACATCGCCGACTACCTGGCCTCCTGCCCGGGCGCCGCGGGCAACTGGACGGCCCGGCAGGTGCTGGGGCTGCTCACCGCCGGCACCGGCCGGTGACGACGGGCCCGCCGAAGGCCCCGGCCACTCGGCCGGGGCCTTCGGCGGGTTCGGGTCAGTGGCGGCCCGAGATGCGGTCGGCCAGGCGGGCCAGGGGGGTCGTGGTGGGGGCGTGGGTGGCCGACTCGCGGCGGTCCGCTTCGCGGTAGGCCGCGTAGAGGGCCTGGACGCCGAGCCAGCGGAAGGGTTCCGGCTCCCAGCGGCGGACGCGGTGGTTGACCCAGGGGAGGGCGGTGAGGTCCGTGGAGTCGCCCAGGACCAGGTCGCGCAGCGTGCGGGCCGCGAGGTTCGAAGTGGCCACGCCCGAGCCGACGTAGCCGCCGGCCCAGCCGAGGCCCGTCGTGCGGTCCAGGGTGACCGTGGCGCACCAGTCGCGGGGGACGCCCAGGACGCCCGACCAGGCGTGGGTGATCTCCACTCCGGTGAGCACCGGGAAGAAGGAGGTGAGGAGGTTCGTGAGGGACGTGATCGTCGATCGCTGCGTGGTGCCGTCGGTGTCCGTCCGGGAGCCGAAGCGGTACGGGACGCCCCGGCCGCCGATCGCGATGCGGTCGTCCGCGGTGCGCTGGGCGTACATGTAGGCGTGGGCCATGTCGCCGAGGGTGCAGGCGTCCGACCAGCCGATGCGCGCCCACGTCCCGGGCGGCAGCGGGGCCGTGGCGATCATCGAGGAGTTCATCGGGAGCCACGAGCGCTTCTGGCCCTTGAGCGCGGCGGTGAAGCCCTCGGTGCAGCGCAGGACGTACGGGGCGCGGACCGTGCCGTAGGGGGTGACGGCCCGGCGGGGGGCGATCTCCGTGACGGGCGTGGACTCGTGGATGACCACGCCGAGCCGTTCGCAGGCGGCGGCCAGGCCCTTGACCAGCTTCAGCGGGTGGATGCGGGCGCCGTGCGGGGTCCAGGAGGCGCCGACCGCGTCGGCGACGTCGATGCGGGCGCGGGTGTCGGTGGCGTCGTAGAGCTCGCGGTCGGTCTCGCCGAAGGCGAGTTCGGCGGTGTGGAAGGCCTTCAGGCGGCTGAGCTGGGCGGGGGTGCGGGCGACTTCGAGGACGCCGCCGCGGTGGATGTCGGCTTCGATGGATTCCTTGGCGGCCACGTCGACGACCTCGGTGACGGTCTCGTTCATGGCCTGCTGGAGGCGGAGCGCGGCCTGGTGGCCGTGGAGTCCGGCGTAGCGGTCGCGGCCGGCGATCCCGTTGTAGAGCCAGCCGCCGTTGCGGCCGGAGGCCCCGTAGCCGCAGAACTTCTGCTCCAGGACGGTGACGCGGAGGTCGGGGGCGGCGGTCTTGAGGTAGTACGCGGTCCACAGGCCGGTGTAGCCGCCGCCGACGATGACGACGTCGGCCGTGGCGTGGCCGGTGAGGGGGGCGCGGGGTGGCTGCTGGGCGCTCTGATCCGTCGCGTACCAGAAGGAGATGCCGCCGTTGATCGTCATGGGGAGTTGGTACAGGGCGTTCCGGACGGGTGTCCAGGTACCGGATGCCGGGTTTTGGGGTGGGAGGGGTGGCCTTTTGGCCGATGTGGCGGGGGTGGCGGGGTCCATAAGATGCCGGTGGGGTGTTTTGTGCCGGTTGCGAGAGGTTTGGTTCGTGGTGGACGTACGGAGGACAGGGCGCGCGGGGCGTGTCGTCGGGGCGGTCGTGGCGGCGGCCCTGCTCGCCGGGGCGGCGGCCGGCTGCGGCGCGGGGTCGGGCACGGGGGCCGGTGCCGGAGCGGGCGCCGGGGAGGTGCTGACGGGCCCGGTCACCGGTCGGCCGGCGAATCTGCCCGCCCGCGTCGACGGGGCGAAGATCGTGGTGGGGGACCCGGCGGCTCCGCGCACGGCGCAGGTGCTGGTGGATCCGCAGTGCGGGTACTGCGCGAAGTTCGAGGGGACGGGCGGTGAGGCGCTGCTGAAGCTGGCCGCCGGGGGAAAGGTGAAGGTCGAGTACCTGCTGGCGTCGTTCCTGGACCGGGGCGGGGCCGGCGGTTCGGTGCGGGCGGTGAACGCGCTGCGGGCCTCGGTGGATGCGGGGAAGTTCACCGAGTACCGGGCGATGGTGTTCGCGAGCCGGCCGAAGGCGAGGCTCACGGACGGGCATCTGCTGGCGATCGCGGCGGAGGTGCCGGGGCTGCGCGGGGAGGCCTTCGACCGGGCGGTCGCCGAGCAGACGTACAAGGGGTGGGCCGGCGACGCGGAGAGGGCGTTCGAGGCGACGGGGGCGCGGGGCACGCCGATGGTGCTGGTGGACGGCCGGCCCGTGGGGTCCGGGGACGGGGCGATGTTCGACGCGGAGGCGTTCACGGAGGCGCTGAGGGCCGTCGGTATCGGCGGTGCGGCAGCCTAGCTCCCATGGTGGAGATTCCGGACGGGCTGGTGCGGGCGCAGATCGGGTACGAGGGCGACGCGGGGCGGGAGTTCATCGCCGCGCTGCCCGCGCGGGCGGCGGAGTTCCTGGAGCGGTGGGACCTGCGGCGCACCGGGCCCGGGATGCACGGGGTGACGGCCCTGGTGCTGCCGGTGGAGCGGTCGGACGGGTCGGCGGCCGTGCTGAAACTGGGGCGGGTGGACGAGGAGAGCGCCGGGGAGCCGCTCGCGCTCCGCGCGTGGGACGGGCGGGGCAGCGTAAGGCTGTTGGCGCACGACGCGGCGACCGGCGCGCTGCTGCTGGAGCGGCTCGACGAGCGGCGGCCGCTGTCGGAGCTGGCGGAGCGGGACGCGCGCCGGGCGGTACGGGTGGTGGGGGAGTTGCTGGCGCGGCTCACGCAGGTGCGGGCTCCGGCCGGGGTGCGGGGGCTCGGGGGTGTGGCCGCGGACATGCTGGATTGCGTACCGGCTGCGCTGGAGCGGCTGGCGCCGGGGCGGGCGCGTGGGCTGGTGGCGGACTGTGCGGCGGCGCTGGCGGAGGTGGCGGGCGAGCCGGGGGACCGCTTGCTGCACTGGGATCTGCACTACGGCAACGTCCTGGCGGGCGGGCGGGAGCCGTGGCTGGTGATCGACCCGAAGCCGCTGGCGGGCGATCCGGGTTTCGAACTGCTGCCGGCGATCCGGAACGAGTTCGCGGTGGACGAGGTGCGGTGGCGTTTCGACGCCCTGACGGCAGCGCTCGCCCTGGACCGGGACCGGGCCCGCGCGTGGACGCTCGGCCGGGTGCTGCAGAACTGCCTGTGGGACCTGGAGGAGGGGGAGGAGGGGCTCGACGAGGAGCAACTGCTGCTGGCGGAGGTCCTGCTGGGCCGCCGGTGACGGTGCGGAAGCCGTCGCCCGGAGGGCGGGGCAGGCGGGACTTCGCGGACACGGCCCCCCTAGGCTGCCGGGATGATCCGTAGCGCTGTCGTCGAAGACGTCCCCGTCATCCACGCCATGATCCGCGAGCTCGCGGAGTACGAGAAGGTGCCGCACGAGGCGCGGGCCACGCAGGAGCAGTTGCGGGAGGCGCTGTTCGGGGAGCGGCCGGCGGCGTTCGCGCACATCGCGCAGACGCGGGACGGGGAGGCCGTCGGGTTCGCGGTCTGGTTCCTGAACTTCTCGACGTGGCGCGGGGTGCACGGGATCTACCTGGAGGACCTGTACGTACGGCCCGGCGCGCGCGGCGGCGGGTACGGGAAGGCACTGCTGACGGAGCTCGCGCGGATCTGTGTGGAGCGCGGGTACGAGCGCCTGGAGTGGGCGGTGTTGAAGTGGAACGCGCCGACGATCGCGTTCTACGAGGCGCTGGGGGCGCGGCCGCAGGACGAGTGGTCCGTGTACCGGCTGACGGACGACGCGCTGAGGCGGCTCGGCTCGGGGCCGGACGCGGCACCCGGCCCGGCGCGGGGCTGAGGGCGCTGCGCCGGGCCGGGATGCGTGGTCAGGCGGTGATCTTCGCGGTGAAGGAGTCGAGGTTGGCGCGGGTGCGCTCGATCTTCTCGGCGAGCGTGAGCGTCTCCTCGTACCGGCCCGCCCGCAGCTTCGGCTGCCGCTTGCCCCGGACGTAGAGGGAGCAGGCGAGGTCGGAGCAGACGTAGACGCCGACGGTGTTGCCCTCGCGGCCGCGGGCCCCGGCGAGGGGGGCGACCAGGAGGGAGACGCCGGAGGCGGCGTGCCCGGTGAGGCAGATCTGGCAGACGCTGGACTTGAGGGCGCTGGTGCGGCTCGTGCCCGGGACGCGCAGGGTGATGCCGACGGGGGTGCCGTCGCCGTCCTGGCGCACGAGGTGGGCGCGCAGGGGTGCACCGGGGTCGACCCAGCCGAGGAAGTCGAGGTCTTCCCAGGGGAGTTCGCTGAAGTCCAGCGGGAGCTTGAGGCGTGCCGCCTCGCCCTTCGTGCAGTTCACGAAGGAGGAACGGATCTGTTTTTCGGTGAGCGGGTCCACGTCGGTGGACGGTACGTGGCGGTACGGGCCGCTGTCATCCGGTATTCCCGGCGGGGGCCGGCGCGGTCGGCGGCGCCCGTCAGGGTTCGAGGACGACCTTGCCGGTGGTGGCGCGGGTCTCCAGGGCGTGGTGGGCGGCGGCCGCCTCGGCGAGCGGATAGCGCTGGAGGGCGGGCCGGAGCCGGCTGGCGGCGGCCTCGGCGAGGGCGCGGGTTTCGAGCAGGCGCAGGGGGTTCTCGCCGCCGGCCCGCCGGAGCATGGCGGGGCCGAGGACGTTCTCGGTGGTGACGCCGCGGGCGGCGAGGCGGGCGCGGTCGGCGTCGGTGAGCGCAATGGGGCCGCCGGACCAGCCGAAGACGAGGTGGAGGCCGCCGGGGGCGAGGAGGTCGAGGGCGGCGCGGGCGATGGGGCCGCCGACGGAGTCGAAGAGGACGGTGGCGCCGGCCGGGTGGCGTTCGCGTACGGCCTCCGGCCAGTCGGGGGCGGTGTAGTCGAGGGCGAGGTGGGCGCCGTTCGCGGCGGCCAGGGCGGTTTTGGCGGGGCCGCCGGCGAGGGCGACGACGGTGGCGCCTGCGTTCAGGGCGTACTGGACGAGCAGGGTGCCGATGCCGCCGGCGGCGGCGGGAACGAGGACGGTGGAGTCCGGACCGAGGTCGGCGAACTGGAGGATCCCCAGGGTGGTGCGGCCGGTGCCGATCATGGCGACGGCCTGGGCGGGGTCGAGGCCGGCCGGTACGGGGTGCAGCCGGTCGGCGTCGGCGACGGCGTACTCGGCGTAGCCTCCGGGGGCGAAACCGAGGTGGACGACGACCTGGCGGCCGAGCCAGGCGGGGTCGGTGCCGGGGCCGAGGGCGTCGACGGTGCCGGCGACCTCGCGGCCGGGGATCGTCGGGAGCTCGGGGAGGGCGTGGACGGGGCTCGGCACGCCCTGGCGCAGGGCGGTGTCGAGGAGGTGGACCCCGGCGGCGGCCACGGCGATGCGGACCTGGCCGGCGGCGGGGACGGGGGTTTCGGCGCGCTCGGGGGTGAGGTTCCCGGCGGGGCCGAAGGCGTGGAGACGGATGGCGCGCATCGTCTGCGGGCTCTGCGGGCTCTGCGCGGTCTGCAAGGTCTGCGTGGTGTCCATGGCCACAGGCTCCGACCTCAAGTGCGGTTGAGGTCAAGGCTCCGGCGGGCGTTGTCGGTGGGGCGGGGGACGATGGGGGGATGGCAGCCAAGGGACAGCGGCGGGAGACGGTGAAGGCGGCACGGCGGCCGGAGGTGCGGCTGCCGGAGCTGGGCGCGTGGGAGGGCGGTGAGCTGGAGCCCGACGGGGACTACGACGGGCTGGAGTTCGCGGACCTGGATCTGACGGGGCAGGAGGGGATCGGGGCCCGGTTCATGGACTGCGCGCTGCGGCGGTGCGCGCTGGACGGGACGGGGCTGGCCAAGGCCCGGATCCTGGACTCGGTACTGGAGGGGGTCCGGGGGGTGGGGACGGACCTGTCCGGGGCTTCGCTGCGGGACGTGGAGCTGGTGGAGGCGCGGCTCGGCGGCGTGCAGCTGCACGGGGCCGTGCTGGAGCGGGTGGTGTTCCGCGGCGGCAAGATCGACTATCTGAACCTGCGGAAGGCGCGGCTCAAGGACGTGGTCTTCGACGGGTGCGTGCTGGTGGAGGCGGACTTCGCGGGCGCGGTGCTGGAGCGCGTGGAGTTCCGCGGATGCGCGCTGCGGGGGGCCGATTTCACGGGGGCGCGGATGGCCGACGTGGACCTGCGGGGGGCCGCGGAGCTGGACATCGCGCGCGGGGTGGAAGCGCTGTCCGGCGCGGTGATCAGCCCGCCCCAGCTCTTCGACCTGGCCCCGGCCCTCGCGGCCCAGCTGGGCATCCGCGTGCTCTCGTAGCCTCACGGCGGGCGCGCGTCCGGCCGCCTCCCGGCGGGCCCGCTCCTGTCCGGCCCGCTCCTGTCCGGTCCGGTCTACGCCGGGACGCGGGGGAAGCGGGACTGGAGGGTCCAGATGGTCGGGTTGTCGGCGAGGGCGTCGTGCATGTCGGTCAGGTCCGCGATCACGTCGTGAAGGAAGTCGCGGGCCTCGCGGCGCAGCAGGCGGTGGCTGAAGGTCAGCGGTTCCTCCTCCGCCGGCATCCAGTCGGCCTCGATGTCCACCCAGCCGAAGCGCCGCTCGAAGAGCATGCGGTCGGTGGACTCGGTGAAGTCGAGTTCGGCGTACTGCCGGTTGGCCGAGCGGCTGCCGCGCGGGTCCTGGTCGAGCTGCTCGACGATGTCGCAGAGCGCCCAGGCGAAGTCCAGTACGGGAACCCATCCCCAGGCTGTGGACACTTCCCGGTCCTTGACGGTGTCGGCGAGGTAGACGTCCCCGCAGAACAGGTCGTGGCGCAGGGAGTGGACGTCCGCCGAGCGGTAGTCGGTCTGCGGGGGGTCCGGGAAGCGCCGGGAGAGGGAGTAGCCGATGTCGAGCACGTACCCGATGGTGTCACGGTGCGGCCCGATGGTGTTACCGGTGCGCGGCGGTCCCCCTCCCGGCGGTGGCCGTCCCGCCGCGTCAGCGGACGTTGACGGCGGTCCAGGCGGCGGCGACGCGCCCGTACTCCACACTGGCCGGCCCGTAGAGGTCGGCGGCGGCCATGAGGGTGGCGGTGCGGGCGCGGGCGTAGTTGGTGGTGGAGGTCATGTAGGTGCTCAGGGCCCGGTACCAGATGCGGACGGCCTTGTCCCGGCCGATGCCGAGCAGCTTCGAGCCGTCGTACGTGGGCGAGTCGTACGCGATCTTGTTGATCTCCTTGGGGCCGCTGCCCTCTGCGAGGAGGTAGAAGAAGTGCCGGGCGGGCCCGGAGGCGGCGTACGCGTCCAGCGTGCCGATGTCGCGTGACCAGTAGTCGCGGGAGTGGCCGTCGAGGCTGGGGTGGTCCATGCGGCGCAGGGGGCCGTCGGCGAAGACGCGCTCGCCGATGAAGTAGTCCCCGACGTCGGTGGCGTTGTCGGCGAAGAACTCGATCGCGGTGCCGAGGATGTCGGCGGAGCCTTCACCCAGGCCGCCCGGCTCGCCGGCGGAGCCGAGGCCGGCGGTGGAGGCGATGACGCCGTGGGTGAGCTCGTGGCCGACGATGTCGAGGGTGGCGAGGGTCTTGCCGGTGACGGGGTCGTCGCCGTAGTTGGCGCAGAAGCAGCTCGGGTCGAAGAAGGCGTTGGGGTTGTTGCTGCCGTAGTGCACGCGCGAGGTGATGCCGGTGCCGTCGCCGCGGATGCCGTTGCGGCCGAGGACGCCCTTGTAGAAGTCCCAGGTGACGGCGGTGGCGTAGTGGGCGTCCACGCCCGCGGACTGCCGGTTGGCGGGGGTGCCGGTGCCGCCCCAGTCGTTGTCGGGGTCGGTGAAGAGGGTGCCGCCGCCGGTCTGGTTCATGGCGTCGAGGGTGCGCTGGTTGCCGCGGCCGGGGTCGCGGAGCTGGTAGGCGCTGCCGGTGAAGTAGGTGCCGAGGGGGACGGTGCCGGCGTGCTGGCCGTGGCCCGTGCCGGCGGCGGCGCCGGGGCCGGGTCCGATTCCCGTCCCGACGCCGGTCACGGCGGTTCCGGCGGTTCCGGCGGTTCCGGCGGTTCCGTACGGGGTCTCGGCCGCGGCCGTCGCCGGGGCCGTCACCGCCGTCGCCGTCAGGACGGCGGCCGTCCCGAGGAGGACGGCGAGGCGGGTGCGGCGAGAGGACGTGGGGTGGGTCACTCGGGCTCCTTCGCGGTGGCCGGGGTGGCGGCGCGAGAGAGCGTGGCAGGGCGGGGGGCGCCTTTGGCAGGTCTACGACAAGGATTCCCGGGGATCCCGGCACGGTTGTCCGAACACGCCCCGCCCGGTGTCCGGATCCCGCCCCGCCGGCGCGGCGGCGGCCCGCCCCGGCCGGGTCGTGCGGAGCACGGCGCGCCCTCCGGACGGACGGCGCCGCTTCGCGGACACCCCCTACGGCAGGAGGCGCTGTTCCTTGGCCACCGAGACCGCGCCCGCCCGGGTGTCCACGCCGAGCTTGTCGTAGATGCGGCCCAGGTGGGTCTTGACCGTGGCCTCGCTGATGAACAGGGCCCTGGCGATGTCCCGGTTGCCCAGGCCCCGCGCCAGCTGGCCCAGGATGTCCAGCTCGCGGTCGGTCAGCGTCGGGCGCGAACCCCGCATGTGGGCCATGACGCGGCTCGCCACCGGCGGGGACAGCGTGGTGCGGCCCGCCGCCGCCGAGTGGATCGCGGCGAACAGCTCCTCCGGGCGCTCGGCCTTCAGCAGGTACCCCGTGGCGCCCGCCGCGATGGCCCGGGTGACGTCCGCGTCCGTGTCGTACGTCGTCAGCACCAGTACGTGCGGAGGCCCGGGCACCGCCGTGATGCGGCGGGTGGCCTCCACCCCGTCGATGCCCTCGCCCAGCTGGAGGTCCATGAGCACCACGTCCGGGCGCAGCTTCGCCGCCAGGGCCACGGCCTCCTCGCCGCTGCCCGCCTCGCCCAGGACCTCGATGTCGGGCGCGCTGCCGAGCAGCGCCAGCAGGCCGGCCCGGACCACCGCGTGGTCGTCGCAGAGCAGGATCGTCGTCATCGGGGCGGGTCCGGTCGTCATGCGGGGGGCTCCAGGGGGATGGCCGCGGAGAGGACCGTGCCCTCGCCGGGGGCGGATTCGAGGGTCAGGGTGCCGCCGAGCTGGCGGACGCGGGCGCGCATCGCCGGGAGCCCGTGGCCTCGGTCGCCGGCCGCCTCCCGCGGCTCGGTGAAGCCCGCGCCGTCGTCCGCGACGTCCAGGACCACCTGATCGCCCAGGAAGCTCAGGGTCAGGGCCGCGGTCCGGGCGTGCGCGTGTTCCCGTACGTTGGCCAGCGCGCCCTGCGCGATCCGCAGCAGCGCCGACTGGACCCGGTCCGGGAGCGGGGCCGGCGCGCCCTCCAGGTGGAAGCGGACGTCGATGTCCGGGCCCGCGTCGAGCGCGCGCAGCGCGTCCGCGAGGCCGCCGCCCCCTTCGAGCTCCGGCGGTGCCAGATCGTGGACCAGCCGCCGCGCCTCCGCCAGCCCGCGGGCCGCGATGCCGGTGGCGGTCCGCACGTGCGCGCGGGCGGTGGCCGGGTCGGTGTCCCAGGTGCGGTCCGCGGCCTGGAGCAGCATCTGCTGGCTGGACAGGTGCTGGGCGAGCGTGTCGTGGATCTCCATCGACAGCCGCTGCCGCTCGGCGAGGGTGCCCTCGCGGCGCTCGGTGGCGGCCAGCTCGCGGCGGGTGCGGATCAGGTCGTCGATCAGCGCGCGCTGGGACCCGGCCTGGCGCTCCATGTGGACGAAGACGGCCGTGGCCAGGGCCGCGATCGCGGGCGGGGCCAGCAGCAGGTTCGGGTCGAACTCGCGCGACAGCTTCAGTTGGGCCGCCACCACGAACACGGTCAGCAGGGCCACCAGGACGATCGCGGCGCGGGGCGGCAGGGTGCGCAGGGCGGTGAAGAAGAGCGGGACGGCGCACCAGGCGAAGCTGGGCGCCAGGACGACGAGGACCACCCAGACCGCCACCACCAGCCCGAGCCACAGCAGCCGCCGCACGGTGGGCGCGGCCCCGAGCGCGGGGCCGAGCACGTACAGCAGGGCCAGCGCGATGCTGAGGGCGATGATCCACGGGGTGCCGGGCGAGCCGGGGTGGCGCAGCAGGAAGCGGGCCACCGAGGCGCCGAGCAGCAGGAAGAAGGCCGTGTGCATGACGGCCGCCAGGGTCCGCGTGTCCGCCTTCCCCGGCGTACCCGCGGCGCCCGCGGTCCCCGGCGCCGGCGGACGTACGCGGCTGACGTGGCTCACGGCGGGCTCCCGGGTCGGTGTCTGGCTCCTCCATCGTGCCTGGTCGTACGCGATGGCGCCGACCATCCCAGCCGCAGCCGCACCCCGCCCGCATCCACCGATCGGTTGACCCCGGCGTCAACCGGTGCGGCAGCCGTCGCGAGCCGGTACGCGGACGGGCCGGCGCCCGGTGCGGCCCCAGGCTTGGAGCAGCAGGACGAGCCGGCGTACCCGACGGCCGCGACGTACTCAGCCGATGCACCCAGGAGCAGCAGACATGAACACCCGCACCCGCGTTCTCACCGGTACCGCCCTCGCCGTCGCGCTCGGCGCCGGGACCTTCGGCGCGGTCAGCGCCAGCGCCGCGCAGGCCGAGACGGCCCCGGCCGCCGCTGCCGCCGCCTCCGCGAAGAAGGACGGCGGGGCGAACGAGAAGAACTTCACCACCACGACGCACCTCACCGTCGACGCCGCCACCCGCGCCGCCCAGGCCGCGCTGGACGCCGCGCAGAAGGAGAACCAGAAGGTGACGGTCGCGGTCGTGGACCGCAACGGCAACACCATCGTCACCCTGCGCGGCGACGGCGCGGGCCCGCAGTCCTACGAGTCGGCGCAGCGCAAGGCCTACACCGCCGTGTCCTGGAACGCCCCGACCTCCGTGCTCGCGGGCCGCCTCGCCCAGACCCCGAACCTGAAGGACATCCCCGGCACCCTCTTCCTCGGCGGCGGCACCCCGGTGCAGGCCAAGGGCGCCCCGGTCGCCGGCATCGGCGTGGCCGGCGCCCCGTCCGGCGACCTGGACGAGAAGTACGCCAAGGCCGGCGCCGACTCCCTCGAGAAGTAATCAGCCCGAAGTACGACATCGGGCCCGCATAGGATCGGGCGCGTGCATCACCGCCGCGCTCTCTCCCGCCTCACCTCCGCCGCCCCCGCAGCCGCCGCTGCCGCCCTGCTCGCCCTCACCACGGCGTGTACGGCCGGCACGGTGCAGGGGCGGCCCGGTGCGTCCGGGCTGCGCGATCCGTACTTCCCCAAGGCCGGCAACGGCGGCTACCAGGTCGAGCACTACGACCTGGACCTCGACTACGACCCCGCCGGCGGGGAGTTGAACGCCACCGCCGTCATCACCGCCCGTGCGCAGCAGGGGCTCAGCTCCTTCAACCTCGACCTCGCCGGCCTGGAGGTCGAGGGCGTCACCGTGCAGGGCGAGGGCGCCCGGTACAACCGGACCGGCCGGGAGCTGACGGTGCGCCCCGCCAAGGACCTCAAGAAGGGCGAGGTCTTCCGTACGGAGATCGACTACCGCGGGAAGCCGAAGCCCATCGAGGACGCGGACGGCTCCGAGGAGGGCTGGATCGCCACGGCCGACGGGGCCGTCGGGGTCGGCGAGCCGATCGGCTCGATGGCCTGGTTCCCCGGGAACCACCACCCCAGCGACAAGGCCACGTACGACATCACCCTGACCGTGCCCAAGGGCTACGAGGCGGTCTCGAACGGCGAGTTGACCTCCCGGACCGACACCGCCGACGGGCAGACCGCGTTCATCTGGCACAGCCCGGAGCCGATGGCGAGCTACCTGGCCACCGCCGCGATCGGGAAGTTCAAGGTGACCACGGGCCGGACCCCCTCCGGGGTCGCCCTGTACGAGGCCGTCGCGCCCGCCGAGGCGGCCGCCAGTGCCCCGGCGCTGGCGAAGCTGCCGGAGATCGTGGAGTGGGGCAGCCGCCGGTTCGGCCCCTATCCCTTCGGCACCGCCGGGGCCATCGTGCTGCCGGCCGAGTCCCTCACGTACGCGCTGGAGACGCAGACCAAACCCGTCTTCTCCGGCGCGCCCGACGAGAACCTCGTCCTGCACGAGACGGCCCACCAGTGGTTCGGCGACTCGGTGTCGCCGAAGTCCTGGAAGGACATGTGGCTCAACGAGGGCTTCGCGACCTACGCCGAATGGCTGTGGTCCGAGGACCACGGCGGGACCACGGCCCAGCAGCACTTCGACGCCTTCCTCACGGGTGACACCGCGGTGGACAAGGCAGCCGGCTCCGACTGGGCCGCCTTCCCGCCCGCCGCCCCGCCCAGTGCCAAGGACATCTCCGAGACCCCGGTGTACGTGCGGGGCGCGATGGTGCTCCAGCGGATCCGGCAGGAGGTCGGCGACGAGAAGTTCTTCGCCCTGCTGCGCGGCTGGGCCACGGACCACAAGTACGGGAACGCGAGCACGGCCGACTTCACGGCGTACGCGGAGCGGTCGACGGGGCACGACCTGAAGAAGGTCTGGGACGTCTGGCTGTACGGGGAGGGCCGGCCGAAGTAGTCCGCACGGGCGCCGTCCGCAGCCCCGTCCGTACGGGCCTCATCCGTACGGGCCGCGTCCGTACGGGCCTCATCCGTACGGCCCGCGTCCGTACGGGCCCGCCCGCCGCGTCGCCCGCGCCCCCTACAGGGCCTTGCGCATCACGGTGCAGTCGCGGCCGTGCTCGCGGTCCCGGGCGTGGCGCAGCGCGGTGTAGCCCCGGGAGCGCCAGAACGCCAGGCCGGCCGCGTTGCCGTCGAGTACGGCGATCCGTACGCCGCTGCGCCCCGCGGCGCGGAAGCGGTCCTCGACGAGGCCCGCGACGGCCCGCCCGTACCCCGCGCGGTGCGC
Organism: Streptomyces sp. NPDC001194; assembly: GCF_042896985.1. Taxonomy (NCBI): domain Bacteria; kingdom Bacillati; phylum Actinomycetota; class Actinomycetes; order Kitasatosporales; family Streptomycetaceae; genus Streptomyces; species Streptomyces sp. NPDC001194. The sequence goes on from NZ_JBIAXU010000013.1 coordinate 91,426, forward strand.
GGTGGCGTCGATGAGCAGCAGGCCGATCCACGGGTCGGGGTCGCCGGCGGCCGGATCGGGGTGGTGCGCGAGGGTGACGGCCACGCCGACCAGCCGGCCGGCTGAGCGGGCCAGGAGCACCTCGGCGCCTTCGTGGGCGAGTTCGTCGGCGAGGGCCGCGGCGACCTGTTCGACCGTGATGCGGCGTGGGTCGGGGAAGTCCCCGCTGAGCTCGAAGAAGGCGTGGTTGGTCGCGTAGAGCGCGGCGATCTCGGTGAGGACGGGGCCCGGCAGGGCGCCGTCCACGGGCACGAGCGGTTGCAGGATCACCTGCCGAACCGTAGCGAAGCCCCCTCCCCGGACGGCCGGGAGGGGGCTTCGGCCACTGCTGCCGTCAGCCGCTCAGGCTCCGGCTCAGGCTCTGCCTCGGACTCAGACGTTGACGCCGAAGTCCTGGGCGATGCCGGTCAGGCCGGAGGCGTATCCCTGGCCGACCGCGCGGAACTTCCACTCGGCGCCGTTGCGGTAGAGCTCTCCGAAGACCATGGCGGTCTCGGTGGCCGCGTCCTCGGAGAGGTCGTAGCGGGCGATCTCGGCGCCGCCGGCCTGGTTCACGACGCGGATGTACGCGTTGCGGACCTGGCCGAAGTTCTGGCTGCGGGCCTCGGCGTCGTAGATCGAGACCGGGAAGACGATCTTGTCGACATCGGCCGCGAGGGCGGCGAGGTTGACGTTGATGGACTCGTCGTCGCCGGAGCCCTCGCCGGTGCGGTTGTCACCGGTGTGGACGATGCTCTGGTCCGGGGTGGACTTGTTGTTGAAGAAGACGAAGTGACCGTCGGAGACGACCTTGCCCATCGTGTTGACCGCGATGGCGGAGGCGTCCAGGTCGAAGTCGACACCGGTCGTCGTACGGACGTCCCAGCCGAGGCCGACCGTGACGGCGCTGAGGCCGGGGGCCTCCTTCGTGAGCGAGACGTTGCCGCCCTTGGACAGGCTTACTGCCATTTTGACTGGTGTCCCTTCGTCTTCAGATGGCCGCGAGATCGTGGCCAAGGTACCGCTGACCTTCATAACGCGGCGAGGGGGCCGGTAGGTTCCGCGCGTCTGAACACCGTGACGAACACGATGACGGAATCCGGCGGTGAAATACGGGTGACGGGCATCGCGCGGGGCTGGATCATAGAGGGCATGCCTGGTCCCCATGTCATCCGCGGTTCGGTCGTGCTCCCCGAGGCGGAGCTCGCCTGGCGCTTCTCGCGATCCTCCGGGCCGGGCGGCCAGCACGTGAACACGTCGGACTCGCGGGTGGAGCTGCTGTTCGACGTGGCGGCGACCAAGGCCCTGCCGGACGTGTGGAAGGAGCGGGCGCTGGAGCGGCTCGCGGCGCGGCTGGTGGACGGGGTGCTGACCGTACGGGCCTCGGAGCACCGGTCGCAGTTCCGCAACCGGGAGATGGCGCTGGTCCGGATGGCGTCCGTGCTCGCGGAGGCCACCGCCCCGCCGCCGAAGGCCCGCCGCGCCACGAAGATCCCGCGGGGGATCAACGAGCGGCGCCTGCGCGAGAAGAAGGCCCGGGCGGAGACGAAGCGCGGCCGGACCGGCCGCGACTGGTAGCCACCGGCGTCGCCGCCGGGGCCTCAGCCCGCCAGATGGCGGTAGCGGCCCCGGAAGTACGCCAGCGGCGGGGAGTCCGGGGAGGGGAGGGCCGCGGTCAGGACGCGGCCGATGACCAGGGTGTGGTCGCCCGCCTCGACGCGGTTCTCCGTACGGCATTCGAGGGTGGCCAGCGCGCCCGTCAGCAGCGGGGCCCCCGAGACCTCGCCGCGCCCGTAGGGCAGGTCCGCGAAGAGCAGCCGGTCGCTGATGCGGTTCTTCATCGAGAAGCGGCTCGCCACCTGCACCTGGTGGTCGGCGAGCACCGAGACCGCCCACAGCGGCTGCTCCGCGAGCAGGTCGTCCATCCGGGAGCCCTCGCGCAGGCTCACCAGCACCAGCGGCGGGTCCAGGGACACGGACATGAAGGCGGTCGCCGTCATGCCGACGTCCTCGCCGTCCGGGCCGGTCGGCGTCAGCGGCGGCTCGTGCGCGGTGATGAGGCACACGCCCGCCGCCAGTCGGGACATCGCGGCACGGAACTCGTCGTTGCTCACGCCCTCAGGATGAAGGGTGGCGGGGATCGGCACGGGTACAGGGGTCGTCTTCGGCACGTTGGAACGCTAGTCTCGCCCTCCCGCGTCACGCATCGGGCCCGAGTCCGAGCCGCGTCCCCGCCCCTTGGCCTAGGCCCGGGCGTATCGTTTGCTCGCGGGAAGGCGGGGGAGCGCTCCCAGGCGACACGACCCCCATCGCCCACCTTTATTCATCTCATGTGACTTGAGTCACAGAGGGCAAGATTTGTTGACCCTGTGTACCGGCGGCACAGCTCACTGTGATTCAGTGGACGGGACACCGCAACGAAACGCCGATGACAAACCTGGAGTTGCTGTCGAGGTCTCGGGGAGAGCGAGCAATGGAGACCGAGTCGGAGCCGTACGTCCGTCTTGCGACCCTGCGGCAGCTTCATCAGGTGGTGGCCGAACTCAACACGGCCAGGAGCCTGGCGGACACCCTGCAGACCGTCGTGGACGGCATCGTCGTGGGCCTCGGCTACGAACTCGCCTGTGTCAACCTCGTACGCCCTGACGGGGATCTCGTCGTCGCCGCCTTCGCCGGCGACCCCGCCGCGGAGGCGCTGATCACCGGCCGCGTCGGCTCCCGCGCCTCCTGGGAGCGCCGTCTGACGATGGGTGAGAGCTGGGACGGGCTCCGCTTCATCCCGCACACCGAGGGCTGGATCCTCCTCGAGGACGACGTGCCCCAGTGGCACACGGACGGCCCCGATCCGCGCTTCGCGGACGAGTGGCACCCCGAGGACCGGCTCTATGCCCCCATGTACGCGTCCGGCGGGGAACTTCTGGGTGTCATTTCGGTGGACAGACCGCGCAACGGACGCCGCCCCGGCGCGTGGGGGCGCGAAGCGCTCCAGATGTACGCCTTCCAAGCGGCGATTGCGATCAGCAACGCACGCCTGCGCGCGAACATGCAGCGGGCCCTGGTCCGGCTGGAGCGCGAACAGCAGGCGCTGCGCGCGAGCGAGGAGTCCTTCCGGCAGGCCTTCGAGTACGCGCCCAGCGGCATGGCGATCGCCGAGATGGGCGGGGACCAGCACGGGCGGCTGCTGCGGACCAACGACGCGCTGTGCCGGCTGCTGGGCCGGCCCGCCTCCGTGCTGCGCCGGTACTCCTTCTCCGACCTGGTCCACCCGGAGGACATCGGGACCCTGCTGCGGACCTCCGCCGAGGGCGGCCGGGCCGAGCTGCGGCTCGGGCGGCGCGACGGCACCTATGTATGGGTCTCGCTGCGCAACTCCGTCGTCGCGGACGCCGCCGACGGGCCGCGCTTCCTGCTCACGCACGTCGAGGACATCGAGGAGCGCAAGCGCCACGAGCTCCAGCTCGCCCACCGGGCCAGCCACGACTCGCTGACCGGCCTCCCCAACAGCGCCGAGCTCCGCTCCCGCCTCGGGGCGCGGCTGTGCCGCAGGCCCCAGTCGGTCCGGGCCACCGCCGTGGAGGCGCTCGACGCCGCGTACGAGGGGCACGGGGCCCACGGCGGCCACGGGGCCCACAACGGGCACGCGGCGCACGCCGGCGGCGGGATCGAGGCGGGTGGTGCCGTCGGGGAGCACGGCTTTCGGCCCGACGCGTACCCCGAGCCCTTCGAGTACCCGGGCGCCCCGGCCGTGCCCGGTGCCGGCACCCCGGGGGTGCCCGGGCCGGGCGGACCCGGCGCGGGCCCGGGCCCGTACGACCACCACGTGCACACGGTGGCGCCCGCGAGCGACGTCGACGACGGGACGAAGGGGCTCGCGGTCCTCTTCTGCGACCTCGACGGGTTCAAGTCGATCAACGACCGGTTCGGCCACCACACGGGTGACGCGGTCCTCATCGAGGTGGCCCGGCGGCTGACGACGGGCGTCAGGGACGGTGACACCGTCGCTCGGCTGGGTGGTGACGAATTCGTCGTCCTCGCGGACGGACTGGGCGCGGCCGACGCCGCCGACCTGGCCGTCCGGCTGCGCAACGCGATCATCCCGCCGATCCGGGTGGACGGCCGCGCGGTCCGTGTGGGCGCGAGTTTCGGCATCGGATGGGCCAGCTGCGGGATGTCGGCGGACGAGGTGCTGCGCTCCGCCGACCAGCGGATGTACATCGAGAAAAGGTCCCGTTCCAAGGCCCACCGCCGGGCCGGCTGAGGCGATCGGCCGCCCGTGGGTGCACGTGTTCGGGGTAGGCTCCCGTGGGTCGAAAGGAGTGACCTGCGATGACGACGCCCGCGAACCACGGCCCGAACAGTGGGGCGAACAAGCCCGAGGACGACGATCCGTTCGGCTATCTCTACGCGGACGGCCAGGCCGCCGGAGCCACCCCGCCCCCGCCGGGCGGTGGATACGGCTACCCCGGCCCGACGGTCGGTGGGCAGCCCGGCGTGCAGCCCGGTGTCCCCCGTACCTCGTACAACCAGGTGCGCACGGTCGGTGAGCGGACGTACGGCGGCCAGCGCGGCGCCCAGGTTCCGCAACAGCAGCAGCCGCCGGGCTACCAGGCCCAGTACCAGGCCCCGGAAGCCCTCCAGGCGGGCGGCTACGGCGTTCCGCCGCAGCAGGGGCAGACCACGGCGGCGATCCCCGCGCCGAGCGGCCACGGCGGCAGCGGCGGAAGCAGCGGTTCCAGCCGCAAGGGCATGCTCATCGCGGCGGTCGCGGTGGTCGCCGCGGTCGCGATCGGCATCGGCGCGGCCGTGGCCTTCGGCGACAAGGACAAGGACAAGAACGACAAGGGCAACACGGCGGGCGGGCAGCAGTCCGCGCAGCCGCAGAACTCCACGTCGTCCCAGCCGAGCCCCTCGCAGTCGGCGGAGGCCCCGCTGCCCAAGGCGGACGCCTCGGGCGCGGGCATGTCCCTCACGGGCGGCGCGCACCTGGAGGGCACGGTCCCGGGCGCGAAGAGCGCGGGCGGCCAGTACGTGGCGGGCTTCAACGCGCCCGGTGCGGCGCTGACCTGGACCGTGGACGTTCCGGCGGCCGGGGACTACACGGTCTTCGTGAACTACGGCGTGCCCGGCAAGGACGCGAAGGCGACCCTCACGGTCAACGGGCAGAGCCCGACGCAGTCGCTGAACCTGTCGAACTTCGCCAAGGCCGGGGCCGGAGCCTGGGACAAGGGCTGGACCCGCACGTTCGCGTGGATCAGCCTGAAGAAGGGCACCAACACGATGAAGATCTCGTGCGAGGCCGGTGACCAGTGCGATGCGGTCTTCGACCAGCTCGACCTGGGCCGCGGTCACGTCAAGCGCTGACCTCCCGCCAGGAACCGGAACGGGTCCGGCCCCACCGCACGCGCGGTGGGGCCGGACCCGTCTCGTGCCGGGCCGTCAGCCGCAGTGGACCCAGCCGGTGTTCTCCGAGTGCGTCGAGGCGAGGTACGCGGAGTCCCTCCAGACGCCCCTGGTGCTGGCGCTGATCTGGACGCACGCGCCGCGGGCGGACACGTACACCGGGCCGGCGTACGTGGTGTAGGCCCGCTGGCCGTCGACGTCGCTGCCACCGCTGCTGGACTTCAGGCTGATGGACATGCCGTCGGTGACGAGGAAGTTGGCGTCACGGCGCAGGATCGCGCAGTTCTTGCCGGTGGAGCTGTTGTAGTACAGGAAGATGACGGCGGCGCCGGTGGCGCCCTGGCTGTCTCCGAGCGGGTAGGCGTCCTGCTGGTGGTAGCCGGCGCCGCAGGAGCCGCCCGAGACCGTCTGTGCCTCGGCGGGAACCGCGGCCAGTGCGGAGACGGCAGCCACGCCGGTGCCGACGGCGAGCGCCCTGCGGAGGATTCGGTTCATGTGGTTCAACCTTGCATCTTCGAAGATCAACTAGTCCGGTGATCCTAATGGCTGGATTCCGCTTCTTTTACCTTCGGACCGTCAAATGCAGGCACAAGGGTGTGTGTTGGGGGCGCTTCGGCGTTCCGGTACGGCATGTCCCCTGGCAGGAAAGTCAGTTGCCGCCGGTGACGGAGATGGTGTGCCGCAGCTCCTCGTAGGTGCCCGGGTCGAAGTCTCCCGCCGTCGGGGCGTGGACCGTGGCCGCCGAGAGGGCCACCGCGCGGGTCAGGCGGGCCGGCCAGTCCAGGCCCTCCGTCAGGGCCGACAGCAGGCCCGCCACCGCGGAGTCGCCGGCTCCGGTCGGGTTGCCCGTCAGGGCGCGCGGCGGGGCCGCCTGCCAGGTGCCCTGGGCGGTGGCCGCCAGCAGCCCGTCCGGGCCGAGCGAGGTCACCACGGCGTGCGCGCCGCGGCGGCGGGCGTCGCGGGTGGCCTGGAGCGGTTCGCGGGAGCCGGTCAGCTCGGCGAGCTCGGCGGCGTTCGGTTTGATCATCTCGGGCCGGGCGGCGACCCCGCGGCGCAGGGCCTCCCCGCTGGTGTCCAGGAGGGCCGGGACCCCGGCCGCGCGGGCGGCCCGTACGAGCACCGCGTACGCGCCCACCGGCACGCCCGGCGGGAGGCTGCCGCACAGGGCCACCGCGGTGGCCCCGGCCAGCAGCTCCTCGTAGCGGCCGAGGAAGGCGGCCCATTCCGCGGAACCGATCTGCGGGCCCGGCTCGTTGAACTGCGTGGTGTCTCCAGAGGCCCCGTCGACCACGGCCAGGGTGCGCCGGGTGGTGCCCGCGCAGGGGACCAGGGCGTCCGTCACCCGTGGGGTGTCGGCGAGCAGTTCGCGTACGACGGCGCCGGTGCGGCCGCCCGCGAAGCCGGTCGCGGTGACCTCGTGGCCGAGTGCGGCCAGCACCCGGGCGACGTTGAGTCCCTTGCCGCCGGGCCGTTCGGTCACGGCGCCGACCCGGTGCGAGGCGTGCGGAATCAGCTTCGGTACGTGGTGGGTGACGTCGAGTGCGGTGTTGAGCGTCACGGTGAGGATCATGGCAGGCCCCGGTCTCGGTGTGTGCCGGGATCATGCCAAACAGGCGTGCGGGCGGCCCAGTCCCACGGGCCGCCCGCTGCCTCCGATACCCGCTCAGACCAGCGGATTCACGATCCATTCGCCGCGCCGCATGACGCCCTTGACGTCGAACTCGGCGTCCAGGACGACCAGGTCGGCGTACTTGCCGGGCTCCAGGGAGCCGACCTCGTCGTACAGTCCGATCAGCTTGGCGGGATTGGCCGAGATCGCCTGCACCACGGACTCGACGGGCAGCTTGTCCAGGGTCACCGACCGCTTGAAGGCGGTGTCCAGCGTCAGCGTGGAGCCGGCGATCGAACCCCCCTCGACGAGGCGTGCCACGCCCTGCTTGACCTCGACCTCCAGGGGCCCCAGGTGGTAGATCCCGTCGCCGAAGCCCGCCGCGTCCATCGCGTCGGTGATCAGCGCCACGCGGTGCGCGCCCGCGTGGTGGAAGGCCAGCTCCAGCATCGCCGGGTGCAGGTGGGTGCCGTCGTTGATCAGCTCGACGGTGACCCGTTCGTCCTCCAGCAGCGCGGCGATCGGGCCGGGGGCGCGGTGCTCCATGCCGGGCATCGCGTTGTAGAGGTGGGTGGCCACGGTGGCCCCGGCGTCGATGGCCTGGCGGGTCTGTTCGTACGTGGAGTCGGTGTGGCCGATCGCGGCGATGACCCCGTGCTCGGCCAGCAGCCGTACGGAGTCCAGCCCGCCCGGGAGCTCGGTGGCGAGGGTGAACATGCGGGCGGCGCCGTGCGCGGCGTCGATCAGCTTGCGGACCTCGGCCGGGTCGGGGTCGCGGAGCAGGTCCTCCTTGTGCGCGCCCTTGCGGCAGGGGTTGATGAACGGCCCCTCGAAGTGGATTCCGGCGATCTCGCCCGCCTGCGTCAGCTCGGCGAGGAGCCCGGCGCGGCGGGCCAGTTCGTCCAGGTCGCCGGTGACGGTGGAGGCGACGAGCGTGGTGGTGCCGTGCTCGCGGTGGGTCCGTACGCCCTTGAGGACCTCCTCGGCGGTGCCGGAGGTGAAGGAGGCGCCGCCGCCGCCGTGGTTGTGCATGTCCACGAAGCCGGGGACGAGCCAGTGCCCGGACAGGTCGACGATCCGCGCGCCCTCGCCGGCGCTGCCGGCGATGCGCTCGCCGTCGACGATGACGCGGCCGCCCGCCACGGTCCCGGTGGGCAGGACCACCCTGGCGCCGGAGAGAACGGTGCTGTGTGCGCTTCCGGACATCAGGCAGGTACCTCCGTGGCGAGTAGGTCCCAGGCGAGCAGCCCTGCGCCCAGGCATCCGGCGGTGTCCCCGAGGGCCGCCGGAACGATGTCGGGCAGCCGCTGGAACGTCACGCGCTCCTCGACGGCCGTCCGCAGTGGTGTGAACAAGGTTTCCCCCGCCTCGGCGAGCCCGCCACCGATGATCAGCGTGCGCGGGTCCAGCAGGGTGATCGCCGTGACCAGGCCGTCGGCGAGGGCGCCGACCGCGGCCAGCCACACCTCGCGGGCGCGGTCGTCGCCGGACTCGACGGCCTTGGCGCAGTCCGCGGCGTCCGCGGCCGGGTCGCCGGAGGCGGCCGCCCAGGCGCGGCTGACGGCGGAGGCGGAGGCGAGGGTCTCCAGACAGCCGTACTGGCCGCAGCCGCAGGCGGGTCCGCCGGGGCGGACCACGATGTGGCCGATCTCGCCGGCGTAGCCGTGGGCGCCGGCCTCGATGCGGCCGGCGATGCCGATGGCGCCGGCGATGCCGGTGCCGAGGGGGACGAACAGGAAGCGGTCGGCCCCCCGGCCGGCGCCGATGCGGCCTTCGGCGAGTCCGCCCGTGCGGACGTCGTGGCCCAGGGCCACCGGGATGCCGCCGAGCCGTCTGCTGACCAGCTCGCGCATGGGTACGTCGCGCCAGCCCAGGTTCGCCGCGTAGACGGCGATCCCGTTCTCGGCGTCGACGATGCCGGGGACGGCGACGCCGGCCGCGCAGGCGGGCACGCCGAAGCGCTCGAGGCCGAGCCCGGACAGCTCGGCGGCGAACTCCAGGATCGTCTCGACGACGGCGTCCGGGCCCCGGTCGCGGCCGGTGGCGCGGCGTGCTTCGTGGAGCAGCGTGCCGTCGCCGGCGATGAGGGCGGCCTTCATCCCGGTGCCGCCCACATCGAGGGCGATGACGTGCTTCACGGCGTGTTTCACGGGTTTCACAGGTGACAGTCTCGCGTGCTCGGCGGGGAAAGGTCTAGTCCATTGGAGGGGATTGTTGAGCGGCCATACAAAATCGGAGACCTTGGTCGGGCGACGAACCGGACACGGTGCGTTCCGGATGTGGACGAGCCGCCAAAGTGGTGTAGACCTTACGTGGATCGTACGTACAACAAGGGGTGGATCGAGAACTGTGAAGGGCCGTTACCTGAGCCTGGCCGCGACCGGCGCCGCGCTGGGCCTGACCGCCGCGGCACTCACCGGCTGCGGAGCCGTGGGGAGCATCACCGGGGACAACGAGGTGACCCTGCGGGTCGTGGCGGCCGACTACGGGGACAATCCGCAGAACTCCTCCGCGGGCTACTGGAAGGACCTCGCCGCAGGCTTCCAGAAGGACCATCCGGGCGTGAAGGTCGAGGTCAGCGTCTACTCCTGGTCCGAGGTCGACGCCAAGGTCGCGGAGATGGTCAAGGCCGGCAAGGCCCCCGACATCGCGCAGATCGGCGCGTACGCCGACTACGCGGCCGCGGGCAAGCTGTACACGGCGGAGGAGCTGCTCTCCGTCAGCACCGAGGCCGACTTCCTCGCGCCGCTCGCCGACGCCGGCAAGGTCCGGCGGGTCCAGTACGGGATGCCCTTCGTGGCCAGCACCCGCCTGCTCTTCTACAACGAGAAGCTGCTGACGGACGCCGGGGTCGTGCCGAAGGACACCAAGGGCGGATGGCAGCCGAAGAGCTGGGCCGACCTGGAGGCCGCCGCGAAGAAGCTCAAGGCGGCGGGCGTGGCGACGCCGTTCGCACTGCCGCTGGGCCGCGAGGAGGCGCAGGCCGAGTCGATGATGTGGATGCTCGCGGGCGGTGGCGGCTACACCGACAACGAAGAGGCGTACGCGATCGACTCCGCGGACAACGTCAAGACGTTCGAGTTCCTGCGCGACAAGATGGTCGGCCAGGGGCTGACCGGAGCGCTGGAACCGGCGAAGACCGACCGGCAGGCGGCCTTCGACGCCTTCACGCGGGGCGAGGTCGGCATGCTCAACGGCCACCCCACGCTGCTGAAGCAGGCGGCCGAGAAGGGCGTGAAGTTCGGCATGGTGGCCATGCCGACCGCCGACGGGACCGAGCACCCGACGATGGGCGTCGCGGACTGGGTCATGGCCTTCAAGAACGGCCACCGCAAGGAGTCCGGGAAGTTCCTGGACTACCTGTACGAGGCGAAGAACGTGACGGCCTTCACCAACAAGTACGACCTGCTGCCGGTCACGACGACCGGCTACCGGGCGATGGACGCCAGTACGGGCGGCTCGGCCACGCAGCTGAAGACGTTCCTGCAGGCACTGCCGAACGCGCGGCTCTACCCGGTCGGCAAGAAGTCCTGGGCCGGGGTCAGCGAGGACGTCAAGCAGAACATCGGCAAGAGCGTGCAGCCGGGCGGGCAGCCGGCGAAGGTCCTGGAGGACATCGCCGAGTCGGCGCGCAGGGCGGACGCGCACTGACGCGACGCCGCCGGGGCGCACGCCCCTCGCCGGCCGCCCCTCGCACCCCCCCGCCGGGGGGCCTGGGCCGGGTGGGTGTCACACGGCGGCGTTAATCTGGCGGTATGACGGACGACGTGGGGCTGACGGCCACCGAGGCCGCGGTGCTCGCGTACGAGGGACGCACCTGGCCCGGTCCCGGAGCCAAGGAGCGGGCGATAAGGGAAGGGCTGGGGATGACCCCGGTCCGCTACTACCAGCTGCTCAACGTGCTGATGGACGACCCGCGGGCCCTCGCCCACGCCCCGGGCACCGTCAACCGGCTCCGCCGCATCCGCGAGGCGCAGCGCGCCCGGCGCTGACGCCTCGCCGGCGGGCGGGCGCCGGAGCCCTTCGCCGCGCCGTAGCCGTGGCCCGCCAGGGCCGTTAGGGTCGTCCCCATGGGGAGCCATCCGCACAGCATGCCGATGCCCGTCACCGCCGCCGGACGGGAGGGACTCGAAGCCCTCCTCCGGGTGCCCCGCCGCTCCGTGGTCGCGCTCGACTTCGACGGCACCCTCGCCGAGATCGTCCCGGACCCGGACCAGGCGCGCGCCCACCCGGGAGCCGTCCCTGCGCTGTCCGCCCTGGCCCCGGAGGTCGCCTCGGTGGCCGTGATCACCGGCCGGCCGGCGGGGGTCGCGGTCCGCTACGGGGGCTTCGCCGGCGCCCCCGGCCTGGAGCACCTGGTGGTCCTCGGCCACTACGGGGCCGAGCGCTGGGACGCCGTGACCGGGATCGTGCACGCCCCGGCCGAGCACCCCGGGGTCGCCGCCGTCCGGGCGGAGCTGCCCGGGTTCCTGGACTCCATCGGCGCCTGGCGCGGCACGTGGATCGAGGAGAAGGGCCGGGCCCTGGCCGTGCACACCCGGCGGGCGGCCGACCCGGACGCGGCGTTCGCCGCGCTGCGCGAGCCGCTGGCCGAGCTGGCGGCGCGCCACGGGCTGATGGTGGAGCCGGGGCGGGCGGTGCTGGAGCTGCGGCCGCCGGGCATGGACAAGGGCGTGGCCCTGACCGAGTACCTCGCGGAGACGGGCGCCGAGGCCGTCCTGTACGCGGGGGACGACCTGGGCGACCTCGCGGCGTACGCGGCCGTGGAGAAGCTCCGTACCGACGGCATGCCGGGGCTCCTGGTGGCCAGCGGCTCGGCCGAGGTCCCCGAACTCTCCGCCCGGGCCGACCTGGTCCTGAACGGCCCCGCGGACGTGGTGGCCTTCCTGGCCGCGCTGGCCGGAGCCATCCGCGGCTGACGTGCGCGGCACCCGTGTACCCAGCGGACCTCTGAGTACGAACGCTCATGATCCGCCGCCCGGCCGCTCCTATCGTCACCTGCATGGACACGGACCCGACCCCCGCCGCGGCGACCACCACGAGCTCCCGCGGCCTCACGGGCTGCGCGGTGGCGCTGCTCGTCGTCACCGTGCTGGCCCTCGTGGGAGCCGTGGCGCTGGCCGAACTGGCGAAGAGCCTGCAGGGCGGCGGGCACCTCGACAACGACAGCCCCTCCGGCAGCGTGGTGGACCCGCTCGCCCCCGGCACGACCGCCCGGTACGTCGACGACCTCGAGGTCACGGTCGGCCGGCCCCGCCGCGGGGACGACGGGGCCTACCGCTTCACCATCACCTACGCCAACGGCACCGACGGGGTGCTGAACCCGGGCGGTGAGTCGCAGAAGAGCGCCGTCAGCACGGTCGGCGACGCCCCCGTCGTCGTGCGGGCGGGCAAGTCCTCCGACCACTATGCGACCGGCTCCACGCTGACCTGGGTCAACGAGGACGAGGTGGCCTCGGCCCTCATGCCGCCCCTCGGCAAGGGCGGCAAGCGGACCGTTCAGGTGAGGGTGGTTCCCGACGGCCGGGGCGCCCCGTTCACGGTCGAGGTCCACGCGCCGTCCGCGAGCCACCGCGAGACCGCGCACTGGCAGTTCGACCTGGACTGAAGCCCTCTACACCCCGCGCAGGGCGTCCAGCTGGGCCGTGAACCAGGCCGTCGGGGGCAGGGCGGTGGCGGCGGCGGCCAGGCGCTTGGTGCGCTCCAGCCGCTCGTCCGCCGGCATGGACAGCGCCGCGTGCAGGGCCTCCGCCGTCGCCGACACGTCGTACGGGTTCACCGTCAGCGCGTCCTCGCGGAGCTCCCCGTACGCCCCTGCCCCCGTGGAGAGCACCAGGGCGCACCCCGCGTCCGACACCACCGGGATCTCCTTCGCCACCAGGTTCATCCCGTCCCGGACCGGGTTCACCAGCGCCACGTCGGCCAGCCGGTACGCCGCCAGGGAGCGGGCGAAGTCGTCCTTCACCGACACCAGCACCGGCTGCCAGTCCGGCGTGCCGAACTCCTCGTTGATCCGCTCCGCCAGCTCCCGCACCGCCTGCGTGTAGGACCGGTACACCGCCAGGTCCTGCCGGGAGGGGTACGCCGAGGCCAGGTGGACCACCCGCCCGCGCCACTCGGGGTGCGCCGTCAGCAGCTCCCGGTACGCCAGCAGCCCGCGCACGATGTTCTTCGACAGCTCCGTCCGGTCCACCCGGACGATCGTCTTGCGGTCCCCGACCTCCGCGCGCAGCGCCGCCAGCTTGTCGTTCACCTCGGGCCGGTGCGCCAGCGCGCGCAGCTCGTCGGCGTCCACGCCCAGCGGGTACGTGCACACGTCGGTGGTGCGCTGCTCCCCGAGGCTGCCGTCGGGGCCCTTCCGGCGGTGGTGCACGCCGGGCTTCGAGCCCGAGGGCCAGAACGGGTCGGCGCTTCCGCTCGCGTCGTCGACGGCCGCGCCGCGCACGAACTCCGCCGCCCACTCCCGGGTGTGGAAGCCGAGCCGGTCCGCCCCGAGCATCCCCCACAGCAGCTCGGACCTGATCGCGTCCGGCAGCATCCGCAGGTAGGCGTCCGATGCCCACGGCGTGTGCGTGAAGTGCCCGATCCGCAGGTCCGGCCGCAGTTCCCGCAGCTCACCGGGGACCAGGGCCAGGTGGTAGTCCTGTACGAGCACGGCCGCGCCCTCGCCCGCCTCCTCGGCCAGCGCCGCCGCGAAGGCGCGGTTGTACGCGACGTACGAAGCCCACTGCCGGCGGAACTCCGCGTCGAAGACCGGCTCGCGCGGGATGTCGTACAGGTGGTGGTGGGTGAACCACAGCACCGAGTTCGCGATGCCGTTGTACGCGTCGTCGTACGTCGTGGGATCGATGTCCAGCATCCGGACGCCGGGCTCGCAGACGCCCCGGCGGACCGCCTCCCGGTCCGCCTCCGACAGCGCCGCGCAGATCCACAGCGCCTCCGGCTGGCGGGCGAGGGCGGCGGAGAGGCCGGAGACGAGTCCGCCCCCGCCGCGCCGGGCCGTGAGGGTGCCGTCGTCGCCGAGGTCGTAGGAGAGCGGGCCGCGGTTCGCTGCAACGAGTACCTGGGAAGCCATGCGGCGAACCTAGCCCGGGGCCCGCCTGCTCAAACGTCAGTTCCCTCACGCCACCCGGCGGCCGGAGTACTCCTTGACCCCGGCCATCGGCGGCCGCTCCTCGGTGTCCACGGGGTACGTCCGCGGCACGAACCCGTCCGGGCCGCGCTCGAACTGCGTCAGCTCGGGCCGTACGAGGTGCCCGCGCGAGAGCCGCAGCTGCGCCGTCCGGTAGATCGCCGCGGCCATGCGGCCGAGTGCCTGGCCGTCCTGGTGGCGGTGGAGCCGTACGCCCACGTCCACCTGGGCCAGCGCGTCCAGCCCGACGGTGTGCAGCGCGTCCACGAGCAGGCCGAGCTCGACCCCGTACCCGACGGGGAAGGGCAGACGTTCCAGCAGGGCCCGGCGCACGGCGTACTCGCCGCCCAGCGGCTGGACGAAGCCGGCCAGCTGCGGCCAGTGGAGATTGAGGAGGGGGCGGGCGACGAGCTCGGTGACCCGGCCGCCCTGGCCGGGCGCGTCGGCCAGGGGGCGGTCGTACATCGCCTTGACGAACTGCACGTCCGGCTCGGTCAGCAGCGGGCCCACGATCCCGGACACGAAGGCGGAGGAGAAGTCCCGCAGGTCCGCGTCGACGAAGCAGACGACGTCCCCGGTGGTCGCCAGCAGCGAACGCCACAGCACCTCGCCCTTGCCGTGCACGGCCGGGATCCGCGGCAGGATGTCGTCGCGGTGCACCACCCGGGCGCCCGCCTTCGCGGCCACCTCGGCCGTCCGGTCGGTGGAGCCCGAGTCGATCACGACCAGTTCGTCGACCAAGGGCAGCGGCAGCCCGTCGATCAGATCGCGCCGGATCACCTCGACGATCGCGCCGACCGTCTCCTCCTCGTCGAGCGCGGGCAGGACGACGCTGACCGTGGTGCCGGCCGCCCGTTTGGCGGACAACAGCTGGTCGAGCGGTCGGTCTGCCGCGGACCAGGAGCGGTCCGCGAACCAGCGCTCCACCTCTTCCAGCACGTTCAGCACTCCCTGCTCGTCCGTCGTTCGTCCGTCGCCCCTCGGCGCTTTCGGCCGAAAAGTGATCCATCTCGCGGTTCGGACGGCTGTCTCAACCGCCCGGGCCTTCGGTTACAGTCTTGAACAACGCGAAGGACCACCGCATGCCGGGGGTCCCCGCGCACAAATGCCCGGACGCGCCGCAGAGCGCGCGCACCGGTGCCATACCGCTCATCCAGAGGGGCAGAGGGACACGGCCCGTTGAAGCCCCGGCAACCCTCCAGTCGGTTCTCGCGCTCGCTTGCAGCAGCGAGGTCCCCGGCTAGGGAAGGTGCCAATTCCGTCTCATGGCGAAGTGCGCCATGGGGAAGATGAGGAGAAAGGGCCTCGCCATCATGGCTGCACAGACTGTTGCCACCTCTGTCGATCTCGGACCTGCCACCGGCCTCTCGTGTCGTGAGTGCGGTACCCGTTTCGAGCTCGGACCCATCTTCGCCTGCGTCGAGTGTTTCGGTCCGCTGGAAGTCGCCTACGACCTTCCCACCGGGGACCCCGAAGCGCTGCGCGCCGCGATCGAGGCCGGCCCGAACAACATCTGGCGCTACGCCCCGCTGCTGCCCGTCCCCGCGGACGTGGCCTCCAAGCCCAGCCTGAACCCCGGCTTCACCAAGCTCGTGGACGCGGCCAACCTGGCCAAGGAGCTCGGCTTCACCGGCAAGCTGTACGTGAAGGACGACTCCGGCAACCCGACGCACTCCTTCAAGGACCGCGTCGTGGCCATCGCGGTCGAGGCCGCCCGCGCCTTCGGCTTCACCACCCTGTCCTGCTCCTCCACCGGCAACCTGGCCGGCGCCGTCGGCGCCGCGGCCGCCCGGGCCGGCTTCCGCTCCTGCGTGTTCATCCCGCACGACCTGGAGCAGGGCAAGGTCGTCATGGCCGGTGTGTACGGCGGCGACCTCGTCGGCATCGAGGGCAACTACGACGACGTCAACCGCTTCTGCTCCGAGCTCATCGGCGACCCGCTGGGCGAGGGCTGGGGCTTCGTCAACGTCAACCTGCGCCCGTACTACGGCGAGGGCTCCAAGACGCTGGCCTACGAGATCTGCGAGCAGCTCGGCTGGCAGCTGCCCGACCAGATCGTGATCCCGATCGCGTCCGGCTCGCAGCTGACGAAGATCGACAAGGGTCTGCAGGAGCTGATCAAGCTCGGGCTCGTCGAGGACAAGCCGTACAAGATCTTCGGTGCGCAGGCCGAGGGCTGCTCCCCGGTCTCCACGGCGTTCAAGGCCGGCCACGACGTGGTGCGCCCGCAGAAGCCGAACACCATCGCCAAGTCGCTGGCCATCGGCAACCCTGCCGACGGCCCGTACGTCCTGGACATCGCCCGCCGTACGGGCGGCTACGTCGAGGACGTCACCGACGAGCAGGTCGTCGAGGCCATCAAGATCCTCGCGCAGACCGAGGGCATCTTCGCCGAGACCGCGGGCGGCGTGACCGTCGGCGTGACGAAGAAGCTCATCGAGAACGGGCAGCTCGACCCGGCGCTGACCACGGTGGTCCTCAACACCGGTGACGGCCTCAAGACCCTGGAGGCGGTGGCCGCGGACAGCGGGCAGACCGCCACCATCCGCCCGAGCCTGGACGCGTTCCGCGCCGCCGGCCTGGCCTGATCCCTCCTCTGAACCCCGGAAAGGCAGTAGCGCCATGAGCGTCAACGTCCGCATCCCCACCATCCTGCGCACCTACACCGGCGGCCAGGCGGAGGTCTCCGCCGAGGGTGCGACCCTCTCCGAGGTCATCGCCTCCCTGGAGGCGAACCACCCGGGCATCTCCGCCCGTGTCCTGGACGACCAGGGCAAGCTGCGCCGCTTCGTGAACGTCTACGTCAACGACGACGACGTGCGCTTCGAGGGCGGTCTGGACGCGGTGACGCCGGACGGCGCGGGCGTCTCGATCATTCCCGCCGTCGCGGGCGGCTGCTGACACGCGAAAGCCCAGAATTACCCCCTCCGGTAAAAGCGGAGGGGGTAATTCTGCTTGGTTGGGCGCGGTAGAGTTGGGGAAGTCCCCTCCGCTGTACTTGCCCGCCGCATATGAGCGGGTCGCGTGATGGTTGACATTGAGTCAATGTGTGAGTGCGGTATGGGGCTTTGGCGAGATATGCCGGGTCCGAGTTGCCCGGGAATATGCCAACTTTTCACTCTATTTCAATGTATCCCCGTGTCCAGAATTCTCGTCGGATTGACCTGTTGCAGACAGCAGCGGTGCGGATACATTCAGCCCCGGTCGAGGCGTTCCGGCGCAAGTTCTGACCCGGGACCGCGAAGTGCGGTCCTGCGCAAGGGCCAGTAATAGGGGAGTTAGGCATGGCTCAGGGCACCGTCAAGTGGTTCAACGCGGAGAAGGGCTACGGCTTCATCGCGGTCGACGGTGGTGCGGATGTGTTCGTCCACTACAGCGCCATCCAGATGGACGGGTACCGCACCCTTGAAGAGGGTCAGCGGGTCGAGTTCGAGATCTCGCAGGGCCAGAAGGGTCCGCAGGCGGACATGGTCAAGCTCGCCGTCTAGTCCCGGCGCGATCGACCACCGACGCATACACACGCAGGGCCCGGACCTCAGAGGAGGGGTACGGGCCCTTCGTGCTGCCCGGGAGCGGGGCGGGGGCCCGGCCGGGCACGGGTCGACGTTCACCCAAGCCGCTTGCACTCGGAGGGGTCGAGTGCTAATCATTGGCGTTAGCACTCTCCTGCTGAGAGTGCTACTACACAGGACCGGGTCGGTGAGGCCCGCAGGGTCCGGCGGGAAGGAACCGCCGGGCACGCAGGCCGTCCGTCGCGGGCGCGGGCGCGGTCCGGAGCAATCCAACCCTCCCCTCGTGCCGACGGCGCAGGGGGAACCCCAGTCCTGGAGGACCACTTCAGATGGCCAAGATCATTGCGTTCGACGAGGAGGCCCGGCGCGGTCTCGAGCGCGGGATGAACCAGCTCGCCGACGCCGTCAAGGTCACCCTTGGCCCCAAGGGTCGCAACGTCGTCCTTGAGAAGAAGTGGGGCGCCCCCACGATCACCAACGATGGTGTCTCCATCGCCAAGGAGATCGAGCTCGAGGACCCGTACGAGAAGATCGGCGCCGAGCTGGTCAAGGAAGTCGCCAAGAAGACGGACGACGTCGCGGGCGACGGTACGACCACCGCCACCGTGCTCGCCCAGGCGCTCGTCCGCGAGGGCCTGCGCAACGTGGCGGCCGGCGCCAACCCGATGGCCCTCAAGCGCGGCATCGAGAAGGCCGTCGAGGCCGTCTCCGGCGCCCTGCTGGAGCAGGCGAAGGATGTCGAGACCAAGGAGCAGATCGCTTCCACGGCCTCCATCTCCGCCGCCGACACCCAGATCGGCGAGCTCATCGCCGAGGCCATGGACAAGGTCGGCAAGGAAGGCGTCATCACGGTCGAGGAGTCCCAGACCTTCGGTCTGGAGCTCGAGCTCACCGAGGGCATGCGCTTCGACAAGGGCTACATCTCGGCGTACTTCGCCACCGACATGGAGCGTATGGAGGCGTCGCTCGACGACCCGTACATCCTGATCGTCAACTCGAAGATCGGCTCGGTCAAGGACCTGCTGCCGCTCCTCGAGAAGGTCATGCAGTCCGGCAAGCCGCTGCTGATCATCGCCGAGGACGTCGAGGGCGAGGCCCTGTCGACCCTGGTCGTCAACAAGATCCGCGGCACCTTCAAGTCCGTCGCCGTCAAGGCCCCGGGCTTCGGCGACCGCCGCAAGGCCATGCTCGGCGACATCGCCATCCTCACGGGCGGCACGGTCATCTCCGAGGAGGTCGGCCTCAAGCTCGAGAACGCGGGCCTGGACCTGCTCGGCCGCGCCCGCAAGGTCGTCATCACCAAGGACGAGACCACGATCGTCGACGGTGCCGGTGACAGCGACCAGGTTCAGGGTCGCGTCAACCAGATCCGCGCCGAGATCGAGAACTCCGACTCGGACTACGACCGCGAGAAGCTCCAGGAGCGCCTCGCGAAGCTGGCCGGCGGCGTGGCCGTCATCAAGGCCGGTGCCGCGACCGAGGTGGAGCTCAAGGAGCGCAAGCACCGCATCGAGGACGCCGTTCGCAACGCGAAGGCGGCCGTCGAGGAGGGCATCGTCGCCGGTGGTGGCGTGGCCCTGCTCCAGGCCTCCGCGGTCTTCGAGAAGCTCGAGCTCACGGGTGACGAGGCCACCGGCGCCAACGCCGTGAAGCTCGCCCTGGAGGCCCCGCTCAAGCAGATCGCCGTCAACGGTGGTCTCGAGGGTGGCGTCGTCGTGGAGAAGGTCCGCAACCTGACGGTCGGCTGGGGTCTGAACGCCGCGACCGGCGAGTACGTGGACATGATCGCCGAGGGCATCATCGACCCGGCGAAGGTCACCCGCTCCGCGCTGCAGAACGCGGCGTCGATCGCGGCCCTCTTCCTCACCACCGAGGCCGTCATCGCCGACAAGCCCGAGAAGGCCGGCGCCCCGGCCGGCGGCGGCATGCCGGGCGGTGACATGGACTTCTGATCGGCCCCGGCTGATCGGCTGTTCTTCGACCGAGGGCGGCACTCCCCACACGGGGGGTGCCGCCCTCGGGCGTTTCAGGCAGCCGTGCGCGCGATGAACGAGACGGTCCTTCACCGTTGGCGGACGGCTTTGGTTGACTGGGGGGATGAACGAGCTGTTCGTGAAGATCTGCGGCCTGAAGACCGGGCCCGACGTCGACGTGGCCGTGGCGGCCGGGGCCGACGCCGTCGGGTTCGTCTTCGCCGCCGGCAGCCCCCGTACGATCGCCGCCGCCGAGGCGCGGGAGCTCGGGGCCCGGGTGCCGGACTCGGTGCTGACCGTCGGGGTGTTCCGCGGGCAGCCGGTCGACGAGGTGCGGCGTCTGACCGAGGAGAGCGGCGTACGGGGCGTGCAACTGCACGGCGACGAGGGCCCGGAGTTCTACGAGGCGCTGCGCGCCGGGGGCCGGACCCTGCTGCGGGCCACCGCCGGGCACGTGGAGCGGTGCGGGGAGTACGGGGAGGACCTGCTGCTGCTGGACGCGCCCGACCCCGGCTCCGGCAAGCCGTGGAACTGGGGCTCGGCGGAGTTCACCGCGCCGGAGGGCCGCTGGCTGCTGGCCGGCGGGCTGACGCCCGCGAACGTACGGGAGGCCGTGGAGACCACCGGCGCCTGGGGCGTGGACGTGTCGAGCGGGGTGGAGCGGGAGCGCGGCGTGAAGGACCCCGCCCTGATCCGCGCCTTCATCGAGGCCGCCCGCGGCTGACTCCCCGGCGGACGGGCCGCCGTCAGGCCGCGCGCCAGACCGTCATGTCCGCGGTGATCCAGCCGGGCAGATCGGGCAGCCGCACGACCGGCTTCGTCTGGATCACGAGCAGTGCGATGTCCCCCGAGGGGTGCCGGACACAGATCTCGGTGCCGGGCGCCGATGCGGCCAGCGGGAGCGTGTGCTGATTGGAGGGCCTCGTCATGAGGCCGCACGTGTCGAGGTTGCCGGTGCCGGGATCGGCGAACAGCTGGACGAACACGCTCGTGTCGCTCACCAGCTCACAGCTGTTCTTCTCGCAGTCCAGGCGGATGTCCCCCGTGCGGTCCTGCCGCTTGACCGGGTCCTTGATGCCGATCGAGTTCTTCTCGTCCAGCCAGACCTGGGGGTAGGGGAAGGGCGCGGGCGGCTTGGAGGCCTTGGGCGCGCTCGATGCGGCTCCGCCGGCCCCGACCGATGCGCCGGCTCCCGCTGCCCCGGCGGATCCCGTGGCCTTGCCGCCACTCGACGGGCCGGAGGGCGTGGCCGCGCTCCGTTCGCGTGCCCGGTCCGCCGCGTCCATGACCTTCCAGGTCAGCCCGGTCAGCAGGACGGCGGACACCGTCACCACCGCGCCGACGATCACAGCGGTACGCCGCCTGCGCACCCGCTGCTCCTCCGGCGTGAGCGGCGGCGTGGCCGGCGGCCGCCAGGCCATCGGCGCCGCGTCCGGTGCCAGGGCCCGTGTGCGTACGGAGGTGGGGTGCGGCACCGGGGCCGGGACCACCGGCTCCGGCCCCGCCACCTCCCGCCAGACGGCCGGACCGCCGCCCGCGTCCGCGTCCTTGCCCAGCCGCTGCCTGCACCACGCCACGATCTCCGCCGGGGTGGCGCGGTCGTCCGGATCGGCTGCCAGGCACCGGGCGATCAGCGGGCGCAGCGACTCCGGCAGCCGGGACAGGTCGGGGTCGGAGTGGACGATCCGGAACAGCACGCTGACGGAGGGGCCGTCTCCGTACAACGGCTCGCCCAGTGCGGCGAACGCCGCCGTCTGGCCGAGCGCGAAGACATCGGTGGCCGTCGTGGTCTCGCCGGCCAGCGCCTGTTCGGGGGCCATGTACTGGGGCGTGCCGATGGCGCTGCCCGTGGCGGTGGGCGAGGTGGTGCCGGACGCCAGTGAGATGCCGAAGTCGATGACCCGCGGCCCGTCGGCGGCCAGCAGCACGTTCGACGGCTTGAGATCGCGGTGCACGATCCCCGCACCGTGGATGACCCCCAGGGCCTCGGCCACCCCCGCCACCAGCCACAGCACCGCGGGGACCGGCAGCGGTCCGCGCCGGGCCACGGCCTCCGACAGCGAGGGCCCCGGCACGTACACGGTGGCCAGCCAGGGCGGCACCCCGTCCGCGTCGGCGTCGATCAGCTCGGCCGTGTACGCGCCCCGGACCCGCCGGGCCGCCTCGACCTCGCGGCGGAACCGCCGCAGGAACGTCGGATCCTCGGCCAGCTCGGGCCGTACCACCTTGATGGCCACCGGCCGGCCGCCCGGGGTGTGCGACAGGTAGACCCGGCCCATGCCGCCCGCGCCGAGCCGGGCCGCGAGGCGGTAGCCGGCGACGGTCTGCGGATCGTCCTCCCGCAAGGGCTGGAACACCTCGGTCGCGCTGTTCATCGGTCTCCCCCCGACTCCCCCGATCAACAGCCGAGTTGATCGTCCTCACCCTAAGCGGCGGGCGGGGAGGGGGAACGGCCGGGCGCCCGTCAGCCGGCCGAGGCCGTGCCGTCCTGCTCGATGGTCTCGACGCCCGGCAGTGCCCGCAGGGCCACGCGCTGGGCGGGGCTGAGCGGGGCGGCGAAGCCGTGCAGGGCGGTGTCGTAGACGTGGACCGGGGTGACACCGACCCGCCGCGCCACGTCGGCGGGGTCGAGGTCCCGGCTCACGGTGACGATGTACGTGGGGTGGTCGGCGGGGGCCGCGTACGGGACCGGTGCGTGCACGGCGGCCGTGGCCGTCGACGCGGGGAGGGCGGAGAAGGCGGCCAGTACGACGACGGCTGCGGGCAGGGCCCGGCTCAGGCGGGTGCGCATGGGGTGAGGCCATCACGTACGACGCCGCAGGTCAACGACGTGCGTGGGGGTGGCGGAGGCACCGGGGGCGCACCGGCTGCGCGCTCGCCGGTGTGGGGGCGGGCCGTACGGGTGATCTTGCCGGGGGGCCCGGGCCGGGACGGCGCGCGGCACGGCCTTGACGGCACAGGGGGACAACCCTTTCTGCAGCTTGTGCGGCAGCGCGTGTTGCGCGGGCGGCCGGCGATCGGCCGGGCGGGCGGCGGTGGTTCATGGCGCGCCCGCGTGGCACCGATGGAAGGGAAGGCCGCACCCGCAGAGGCATCCGCCCTGGTCGGGGCGGCTCCTTCATGCCGGTTTCCCGTCCTGCCCCCCTCAGGGAGTTCCTTCCATGCGCCTGCTCGCACGCCTGGCCGCCGCCACCCTCCTCACCGTGCCCGCGGTCGCGGCCGGTACGGCCGCCGCCGACACCCCGGAGCCGACCCCGGTACCCCTGCACACCTCCGCGAACGCGGTGCCCGGCAAGTACATCGTGACCCTGGACAAGGGGGTGGACGCGGCGAAGGCCGCGACGAAGCTGGGCCTGAAGCCGACGTTCGTCTACACGAAGGCGATGAACGGCTTCGCGGTCCCGCTGACCCCGCTCCAGTTGCAGATCGTCCGGGTGAGCCTCGGGGTGAAGTCGGTCGAGGAGGACGCCGCGGTCCAGTCCGTGCCGCAGCCGACCCGGACGCCGGGTACGCGTGCGCCGTCCTCCTCGTGGGGCCTGGACCGGATCGACCAGAAGGAGCTGCCGCTCGACAACAGCTTCACCACCGAGGGCAACGGCGCCGGGGTGACCGCTTACATCCTCGACACGGGCATCGACTACGCGCACGACGAGTTCGGCGGGCGCGCCACCTTCGGCTTCGACGCCATCGGCGACGGGCGGCTCGGCGCGGACTGCCAGGGCCACGGCACGCACGTCGCGGGCACGGTCGCGGGCAAGACGTACGGGGTGGCGCGCAAGGCGAACCTGGTCAGCGTCCGTGTCCTCGGCTGTGACGGCATGGGCACCTGGTCGGGGATCATCGCGGGCATGGACTGGGTGGCGAAGAACGCCAAGCAGCCGGCCGTCATGAACGGCTCCCTGGGCGGGGACCTGTCGAAGGCCGTCAACGACGCCGCGGACGCGGTCACCGCCGCCGGGGTGCTGCCGGTCGTCGCGGCGGGCAACTCCGCGAAGGACGCCTGCGGCGTCTCGCCCGCGTCCGCCTCGCTCGTGGTGACGGTGGCGGCGACCAACCAGTACGACGAGGAGACCTCCTTCTCCAACTGGGGCCAGTGCGTCACCCTCTACGCGCCCGGCCAGGCCATCGTCTCCGCGAAGCTGGGCGGCGGCAGCGTGGCCCTGGACGGCACCTCGATGGCGGCGCCGCACGTCGCCGGTGTGGCCGTCCTCTACAAGCAGGCGCACCCGACCGCCGCTCCGGAGGAGGTCGCCGAGTACCTGGAGCAGGAGTCCACGAAGGACGTCCTGAAGAGCCTCAGCCCGGCCTCCCCGAACAAGCTGCTGTACACCGCCGGTCTCTGACCGCAGGAGGGTCCTGACGAACCGGGCCCGCAGCCCGCTCGGGGATAGGCTGCGGGCCGAGGGGGATCATGGACACGACACCGCCGCCGGTGAAGCGGCTCCGGGACCGCGTACGGCTGGCCGCGGCCTGCGCCTTCAGCGCGGTCGCGGTGCTGTACGCCGTCCTGTGCGCGAAGCTGACCGCCGTCGACATGACCGACGGCGTGTGCGACTACGGCGGCTGCCCGCGCGGGCTGGATTCGCTGGTCTGGTGGACGCTGCTCGCCGGTCTGGCGGCGGGCGGGCTGTGGTGGTCGGTCGTGAAGGGCCGTGCGTACCGGTCCGCCGGCGGCTGGACCGCGGCGGTCGCCGTCGCGCTGGTCGCCCTGTGGCCCGGGTGGCTCGGCTTCTCCTGGCTGCGCGGCCCGCACATGGACCTCTTCTCGTACCAGGCCCCGGGGAGTTCGGCAGTCGGGAAGCCGCTCGGCTCCTGGGCGGGGCCCCCGGCCACCGGGTTCGTGGTCCGGGCCGGAGCGGACGGCGTGACCGGTTACGACGGGGAGGGCCGCCGGGGCTGGAGCCTGCGGGTTCCGGCAGGCGGGGCGGTGTGCGCGATGAGCGCGGACAGCCCTTCCGGCACCGGTCTGCTGACCTTCGCCACCGTGCTGGACGGCTGCGGAGGCCGCCTGGTGGCGGTGGACGTCACCTCCGGCAAGCAGCTCTGGACCATGAACATCCCGCACCTCGTGGGCCGGCCGGCCGCGGGAGGTTCCCTGGCCGTGACCGCGACCGCGGACGCCGTTCTCGCATACGACCTGGCCACCGGCGCCGAGCGGTGGCGCTCCCCGCTGCCGGCGGGCGCCGTCGCCGTGGAGGTGGCCGCCGGCCCGGAGCGGGTCCTGCTCCTGGCCCGGACCGACGCGGGAGTCGAGCTGTTCGCGCTCGGGGCCCGCACCGGCGCCGTCGCCTGGCGGTACCCGATGCCGGTCGGGTACGAGTCCCCGCGCATCGCGTCGGCGTCCCTGGCCGCCGCCGTCGGTGACGGCCGCCTGCTGGTGTTCGACGAGGCGGGCCGCGTGCGGGCGGAGTCGCAGGAGCCGTACGTCCCGACCACGGGTGAGACGGAGTGGCTGGTCGTCGGCGACGTGCTGTACGCGTCCGTCCCGGAGCGGGAGAAGCGGGAGCTGCTGGCGGCGTTCTCCCTGACGGACGGCCGCCACCTGTGGACCCGCGCCTTCGAGAACGACTGGCGGGTCCGGGCCCTGGCCGCCGACGGCCGGTCCGGGCGGATCGCCGTGGTCACGGAGGGCGCGTACCACCACCTCTGGCACCTCGACCCGCGAACCGGGAAGCCGGACGGCGAGTCGACGGTCCTGCGGGGCCTCCGGCTGGGCGAGTCGTTCGCCCTCCACGGGAGGACGTTCGTCAACCTCGACGCCGACGGCAGCCTCCCCCCGATCTTCGACGTGGCCCCGACTATCGGCTGGTGAGGGGCCGGGTGTCGAGGGCGATGCCCACGGGGGCGGGGATCTCGACGGTCGCCCTGTACGGGAAGGATCCCGCTCGACCACCAGCCTCATGTACGGCTCGTTCAGCCGAGGCTGGTGACGAACGCCGTCCAGGCCGGGCCGTTGAAGGTGAGGTGGGGGCCGTCCGGGACCTTGTAGTCCCGGACGGGGACGAGGTCGGGGTGGCCGTCGGCGACTTCTAGGCAGTCGCCGCCACTGCCGCCACTGTGGGTGGTCTCGGCGGCGGGGACGTACGGGCTCCCGTTGATCGACCTCGGCCGCTGCAACGTCACCACCGCGCTCCGGCTGGCCGTCGTCCTGCACGAGCGGGCCCGTCCCGCGTGAGCGAGGCCGCCCTGGAGGGGCGCCTCGCTACCGCGCGGGCCTGGGAGTTCGAGCTGGCCTGGAAGCTGCTCCTGATGGCCGCCGAGCGGGGCCCGAGCCTCGGTTGCAGCACCGATGACCTGGTCCGCTTCCTGCGGACCGCAGCCGGGTCGGGCCCCGCGGGGGTGGTCAGACCTTGACCGTGGCGAGGCGTGTGCCGCAGAGGGCCGTCAGGTCTTCCGGGTCGGAGGTCAGGACGGTGACCGGCCCGGGCGCCGCGAGCGCGGTGGCGGCGAGCATGGCGTCGATGGCGTGCTTGTGCCCGTGCAGTCCCGCTTCGCGGAGCAGGTCGGTGGCCCGGTGGGCGATCTCCTCCGTGACGGGTTCGACCACCACGCGGGAGAGGGCCCACTTCAGTGCCGGCACGTTGATCTGAGGGTGGATCACTTCGACGAGGGTGGCCGTGCTGGTGATGACACGGACGTCCCGGGCGTGGGCTGCCGCCAGCCAGCCCACGGTTTCACGGTCGCGGGAGATGTACTTCGCGAGTCCCTCGCTGTCGAGGACGAGAGTGCCGGCGGGGGCGGCCTTCCGGGGTGTCATGCGGCGCTCCGCCCGTCTTCGGCAATGGCCGACTCTTCCTTGTGCGCACGCACGAGGAAGTCGCCCTTCTCGCGGATTTCCTCGGCTGTAATCGGGCCGATCTCCGCCTCGGCGACGGCGATGAGCTCGGCGAGGTTGTCGCGCTCGATCTGGCGGGCCACGGCGGCGGTGACGTAGGCGGACAGGCCCGAGGGGCCGCTGCGGGCGCGAGCGGCCTCGGCGACGTCGCGGGGCATCGAGATCGAGTACTTCTGGGTGGGCTCGCTCATGCCACCCATGCTACTTGCGATGCCACCACCGTGTCCGGCATGTGGGGTGAGGGAATGCATGTGCATAGGTTGCTGGCATATGCGGCCCCGCGGGGCGTTCGTCGCCACGTGTTAGCTCGATGGTGTGATCATGCGGCGATCTTCAAGGCGGGACCGGTCAGTCCGTGCGCAGGCGGGCGTGGAGGTGTTCGTCGTGCCAGCCGTCCGCGTGGAGGAGGGCCCCTCGCATGGTGCCCTCCAGCGGGAAACCGGCCTTCTCCGCGATGCGGCAGGACGCCGGGTTGGCCACGGAGTGGGTGATCCGCAGGCGGTGCAGGCCGAGCTCCTCGAAGGCCCAGCGGCTGACCCGGTCCGTGGCCCCGGCCATGGTCCCGCTGCCGCGGCCCGCGGGCAGCAGCCAGTACAGGATCTCCCCGCTCCCACCCGCCAGGTCGAGGTCGGCCAGGCCGATCAGGCCGACGGCCGGTACGCCGGTGGCGGGGGCGATCGCCCAGAGCGCGGCCTTCTCCGCCTCCCAGTCGGCGCGGTAACGCGCGATGCGCTCCTCGGCCCGGGCCTCGGTGAACCGGCCCGTGCGGTTCCAGTGCTGGATGTCCGGGTCCGTGCCGGAGGCGACCAGCGAGGGGGCGTCGTACGGCTCCCAGGGCCGCAGGAGCCACCCGTCCGGGAGGTCGAGCACGGCCTGGGGCAGCGCGCTCATCCGGCCGGGCGGGACTACGGGGGGTATCTCCATGCCGGAGAGTATGCCGAGGCTCCCGCTCAAGAGCCCAGCGCGTCCTCGATGTTCTGCTGCCAGTACGTGACCGTCAGCGAGCTGTCGTAGTAGACGCCCTTGGCCGGCAGGGACGGGATGGCGGACGCGCCGCCGCTGCTGTTGGGCGTGCGCCCCTGGAAGGCGATCGTGAGCTTCTGCCCGGTCGTTCCGCCCTCGCCGCTGCCGTCGGCCGCCGCCAGCATGGCCGCCGCGTGGCCCGACTGGCCGGGCGCGAGGGACACCACGGCCTGGGGGCGGGTCTCCTGCCGCGGAGCCGGGGCCCACTGCATCTCGTCGAAGCGGAGGACCGGGTAGTACGTCAGGTCGCAGGACTTCGAGCCGGTGTTCTTCACCGAGATCAGCATGTGGTTGAGCGGTCGGGCGACCGGCTGGACGGTCACCTCGGTGTTGGAGCCGTTGCACAGGACGCGGTTGCCCGCGGCGGCGGCCGGGTCCGACGAGCCGCCCTTCGCCTCTCCGGAGCCGGAGCCGGAGCCGGAGCCGGAACCGGTGCCGGAGCCCGAGCCGGTGCCCTTGCCCGTGCCGGTACCGGTCTTCGCGGCGCCCGGGGCGGGGGTGCCCGGGGCGGGGCTCGTGGCGCCCGTCGGCGAGGGGGTCGCCGTGGTGGAGTCCGAGGCGGTCGCGGCTCCACCGTCCTTGAGGCCCGTGCCGTTCTGGCACGCGGTGAGGGCGAGCGCGGCGAGGGCGACGGCGGCGGCACCGGCGAGGCGCCGGGTCGTACGAGTGGTGCGGAGCGCGGTCATGGCTGATGGCCTTTCATGTGGCCCGGCAGGGGCGGTGGTTCGTCGGGACCGGCGCCGGGAGCCGTGTGCTTGGATGGCCTCAGCCTGCGCGGTGATCCGTCCCAGCCGCTGCACCCGAGGGGCGGTCAGGGACGCTGGGATGCTGAAACAGGCTCTGAGCTGCTGAAACAGCCTGTTGCTGGGATGCGTGACGGGACACGGGGTGGGAGGAACGGTGTCGGAAGACACTGCTGATGCCGGGTTCGCCCGGCTGCTGCGAGAGCTGAAGGACCGGTCCGGGCTCAGCTACGGAACGCTCGCCAAACGGCTCCACATGAGTACGTCGACCTTGCACCGGTACTGCATCGGCGACGTGATCCCCGCGGACTACGCACCGGTCGAACGGCTCGCCCGCCTCTGCAAGGCATCGCCCGGGGAACTCGTCGAACTGCACCGGGCCTGGGTGCTGGCGGACGCCAACCGCCCGCGCAAGGGCGGTGAGCCGGGCGCCAGGACACCGAGCGCGGAGGCGCCCGCGCAGACGCTTCCGGCGGAGCCGGAGGACCCCGCCGACTCGGCTGACCCGGCCGAGCCGCTCGTCGAGCCTGCTGCTCCTTCCGGTCCGCCCGCGCCGAACGGGCGCCGCCGGATCCGCACGGCCGTCCTCGCGGGGATCGCCGTGGCCGTCGTGGCCGGGGCGGTGGCGCTCAGCGCGTACCTGCCGACACGAGACGGCGACGCCCGGGAGCGCCCCGCCGGTGCCGCGTCCCTCGCGGACGGCGCGGGGCGGCGTACGGACGGCGGGACGACGGGGGCGTCCGAGGCGGCACGCTCGGGAGCCTCGCCCTCGCCCTCGCCCTCGCCCTCACCCTCGCCCTCGGACTCCGCGCCGGCGGCCGGCGCCGCCCCCAACGCCCCCACCGCGAGCCCGTCCCCCGCCGGTCGCGGCGGCGACACCGCGTCCGGTACGCCGGTGAAGGTGACCACCCAGCCCTACACCTGGGAAAACCCGTGCGACCAGCATTACCTGATCGAGAGGCCTCCGGCCCAGGTGGCCCCGCCGCCCCTGGAACGGGACACGCCCGCGTGGGTGGGGGCGGTCGGAGCCGTGTCCGCGGGCAAGCAGTACGTCACGCTGACCCTCCAGGGCACCGGCAAGGACACGGTGGTCCTGGAGAGCCTGACCGTCCGCATGGCGGGCAAGCGTGCGCCGCTCGCCTGGAACGACTACGCCATGGGCTACCCGGGCGTCGGCTGCGGCGCCGGGGTGCCGACGCGCTCCTTCACCGTCGCCCTCGACGCCGTGCGCCCGGCCGTCGTACCCGAGGCGGGGCAGCCGAACTTCCCGTTCAAGGTGAGCGAGTCCGAACCGGAGGTGTTCTACGTCAGGGCCGACGCCTCCGCGTACGACGTGAGCTGGTACCTGGAGCTGGCCTGGTCGAGCGGGTCCCGCCACGGCACCGTCAAGATCGACAACAACGGAAAGCCCTTCCGTACCAGCGGTTACAACGGGCGGCCCGGCTACGAGTTCCCCCTCGGCGGCGACGGCTGGGTCCCGGCGGGAACGACTCACTGACCGGCCGGACCGCCGTGTCGGCCGAGGGCGCAGGTGGAGGCGTCGGCGTCGGCGTCGGCGCCGTCAGGTCATCGCCGGTTCCTTGTCGGCGTCCGCGGTCGGGGCGGCGTCCGCCACGGGCTGCGGGTCGGTGTCGAGGTCCGTCAGCATCTGGCGGGTGAAGCCGAAGAACCAGGTGGCGGCGAAGCCCACCAGGTAGCCGACCGCGAGGCCGCCCGCGTAGATCGCGAGGTTCGGGCCCAGACCCGAGGGGCCGTCCAGGAGCGGGAACAGGGCCCAGCCCGAGGGGCCGATGGCCGTGGCGCCGAAGGCGACCCCGAGCTGGTTGAAGAGCCCGACGAACGCCCCGCCCGCCGCACCGCCCACGCAGGCGGTGACGAAGGGGCGCCCGAGCGGCAGCGAGACCCCGTAGATCAGCGGCTCGCCGACGCCCAGGAAACCGGCCGGGAGCGCGGACTTGATGGTGGTGCGCAGGGACCGGTTGTGCGGCAGCCGGCAGTAGACCGCGAGCGCCGCGCCGACCTGGCCCGCGCCCGCCATGGCGAGGATCGGCAGGAGGGCGGTGTGGCCCGTCTGCTCGATGAGGGTGGTGTGGATCGGGATCAGGGCCTGGTGCAGACCGAGCATCACCAGCGGCAGGAACAGTCCGCCGAGGACCAGCCCCGCGAAGGCGCCGCCGCCGGCGAGCATCCAGGTGGCGAAGGAGCCGATGGCGGTGGCGACCTCACCGGCGAGGAACATCAGGCCGAAGATCGTCACCAGTCCGGAGATCAGGACGGTGAGGGTGGGGGTGACCAGCGCGTCCACCGACTCCGGGACCCACCTGCGGCACGCCTTCTCCACCTGCACGGCGAGGAACGCGGCGGCCAGCGCCCCGAGGACGCCGCCCTGGCCGGGGGAGAGGTGCTGGCCGAAGGCGTCGATCTTCGCGACGCCGGGGAAGACGATGATGGCGGCGACGGCGCCGCCCAGGACCGGGGTGCCGCCGAACTCCTTGGCCGTGTTGTAGCCGACGAAGACCGCGATCAGCGACATGAACCCGGAGGCGATCGCGGCGAGCGCGGGGACGACGGC
Source organism: Streptomyces sp. NPDC001194 (assembly GCF_042896985.1). NCBI lineage: Bacteria > Bacillati > Actinomycetota > Actinomycetes > Kitasatosporales > Streptomycetaceae > Streptomyces > Streptomyces sp. NPDC001194. The sequence goes on from NZ_JBIAXU010000013.1 coordinate 122,243, forward strand.
CGGCAGCCAGCCCGTGTTGAGCAGCACGCCGTTCAGGCCCGCGATGATGCCGCAGCCGATGAGCGCCGGGATCAGCGGTACGAAGACGTTCGCGATCCGGCGCAGGAACAGCTTCACCGGTGTGCTGTTGCGGGCCTTCTGCGCCTGCTTCAACGCGGCGCCCCGCTCGGCCAGTTCCCCGGCGGTCACCGCAGCCCCGGCGGTACGGGAGGACCGGCCCTCCTCGACCAGCGCCTCGAACTCCGGGGTCACCCGGGCGACCGCTCCCGGCCCGAGCACGATCTGGTAGGTGTCGTCCTCGACGACGCCCAGTACGGCGGGCAGCGCCCGCAGCGCCTCGTCGTCGACCAGCGAGCGGTCGTGCAGGGCGATGCGCAGCCGGGTCATGCAGTGCGCGATCGAGCCGATGTTGTCCGGGCCGCCGACCAGGGGGAGGATCGCGGCGGCGGTGGCGCGGTTCTTGTCAGTGGACATGTGGTGATCGCCTTGCGTCGGGGAAACGGGGCAGTCAGCGGGTCGGGGAGGCCGGGGTCAGGGGGCCGAGGCCATGGCCAGGGCCTCGCGGAGGTGGCCGCGTGCGGCCGTGAGCAGTTCGGCGGCCGCCGGGCCGTCCACGCCGCCGAGCAGGACGAGCACGGCTTGCTTGACCTCGCCGCCGGTGGCGTCGAGCGCGGCCTCGATCTCCTCGTCCGGCGCGCCCGTGGCCAGCGCGACGATCCGGCGCGAGCGGGCCCGCAGCTTCTCGTTGGAGGCGCGCAGGTCGACCATCAGGTTCCCGTAGGTCTTGCCCAGCCGGATCATGGTGATGGTCGAGACGAGGTTCAGTACGAGCTTCTGCGCGGTGCCGGCCTTCAGGCGGGTGGACCCGGTCAGCAGCTCGGGCCCGACGACGACCTCGATGCCGTGCTCGGCGGCCGCGGCCAGCGCCGAGCCGGCGTTGCAGGACAGGCCGACGGTGAGCGCCCCGCGCGTACGGGCGAACTCGACCGCGCCGATGGCGTACGGGGTGCGGCCGGAGGCGGAGACGCCGACGACGGTGTCGTCCGGTCCGATGTCCAGGGCGGCCAGGTCCGCGGCGGCCAGTTCCTTCGAGTCCTCGGCGCCCTCCACGGACCGGACCATGGCGCCGGGCCCGCCCGCGATCAGGCCCACGACCTGCGCCGGATCGGTGTTGAAGGTGGGCGGGCACTCGCTGGCGTCCAGGACGCCCATGCGGCCGGCCGTGCCGGCGCCCGCGTACACGAGCCGCCCGCCACGGGCCATCCGCGGCGCGATGGCGTCGATCGCGGCCGCGATCCGCGGCAGCTGCGCGGCGACGGCGGCCGGGACGCCGGCGTCCTCGGCGTTCATGGTGCGGGCGATGTCCAGGGTGGACAGCCGGTCGATCTCGGCCAGTTCGGGGCGGAAGGCCTCGGTGGTCAGGGTGTCGAGCTGGGCGCGGAGTGCGGTGTACGAGCCATCGGCGTGCGGGCTGTCGGCGTGCGGGCCGGTCATGGGCGGGGGCTCCTGGCGGATCGGCGGGGGGCGAGCGCCTCGTACGAGGCGGCGAGCGCGGGGGCGGCACTCTCGTACGTCCGCTGCGCGACGGCGACGAACAGGCAGTCGACGACGAGGAGCTGGCTGGTCCGGCTGGACATGGCGGCCGGGCGCAGCCGGGTCTCGCGGGCGGCGGAGGTGGCCAGTACGAGGTCGGCGTAATGGGAAACGGGGGCGTTCGGGCGGCCGGTGAGCGCGATGGTGGTGGCCCCGCGCTCGAAGGCCGTACGGAGGGGGTCGATCACGTCGCCGGTGGCGCCGGAGTGGGTGATCGCGACGGCGGCGTCGCCGGGGCGCAGCTGGACCGCGCCGGTGACGGCCAGGTGGGGGTCGCCGTGGGCGTGGGCGACGAGGCCGATGCGCAGCAGCTTCTGGGCGAGGTCCTGGCCGACGAGTGCGCAGGCGCCGACGCCGTAGATGTCGATCCGGCGGGCGGTCGCCAGTGCGGTGACGGCGGCCGCGAGCGCGGTGAGGTCGAGTCCGGCGGCGGTGTCGGCGAGGGTCTGGGCCTCCTCGTGGGCCAGTTTGGCGACGACGTCGGCGAGGGGGTCGTCGACGGCTATGTCGGCGGCGAGGGCGGGGGCCGCGCCGGATTCCTGCTGCGCGGCGAGCGCGGCGAGGGCCAGGCGCAGGTCGCGGTAGCCGGGGTAGCCGAGGAGGCGGGCGGTGCGGACGACGGTGGCCTCGCTGGTACCGGTGCGCGCGGCGAGCGCGCCGACGGTGAGGCGGGAGCAGCCGGCGGGGTCGGCGGCGACGGTTTCGGCGACGGCCCGGACGGAGCGGGTCATGGAGGGGTCGAGCGCCCGGATCCGGGCCCGCAGGGCGCCGGGGGCGGGGGCACCGGAGGCCGGGGCCGGAGTGCTGGAAGTTTCCTTCACGTCGCCGCTCACACCTGAAAGCTATTTTCGGCTGTGGGGGCCGTCAAGGCGCCATGAGCCGCTGTGACGAAATGACCTTCGTCAGCGTGGGCCGTACGGGTCCACAATGGGCGCATGGACCACGCGACCCCCCTGGAACAGGCGCTGCACGTCGCCCGCGCACTTGTTCTCGCCGATCTCGCCGCCGGCGAGGTCGCCGACGCCGATGTCGTCTCCCTCGTCGAGGACTCGGTCACGCACCGCCGGTGGTGGGTGGAGCAGTGGCCCGAGGGGGTCGACTACCTTTCCGGACTCGTCGCCCAGGACGTGCAGGACGCGCTGCTGGAGAAGTACGGACGCTGGCCGCTGTGCCCGGTCTGCTCGCACGGCGATCCGCACGCGCTGGACGTGGAGCCGGAGTTGGGGCCGGACCCGCACTGGGTGTGCGGCAAGGCCGGGGTGAAGGTCGCCGCGGTGGGCGCCCTCGGCCCCGTGTTCGGCGCCGGCCGGTGAGCCGCCGGTGACGCTCTACATCGACCCGCCGACCTGGCCGGGCCACGGCCGCATGTGGTCGCACCTGGTGAGCGACGTCTCGTACGAGGAGCTGCACGCCTTCGCGGCGTCGATCGGCTGCCCGGCGAAGGCGTTCGAGCGGGACCACTACGACGTGCCGTCGCACCGCTACGCGGACGCGGTGGGCGCGGGCGCGGTGGAGGTCGGCAGCAAGGAGCTGGTCCGCCGCCTGACGGCCGCGGGCCTGCGCCGCCCGAAGGGCCGCCCGGCGGCGTAGGGGGCGTCGTCGAAGACCCGTCTGGCCGGCGGGTCAGCGGGTGGCGGCCCGTTCGGCCGCGGCCGCCGCAGGGGCCGGGGCCGAGGAGGCGATCACGCGGGTCGGGGGCTGGGGCGCCCGGGTGTGCAGGCGCAGGGCGACCGCGCCCAGGGCGATGGCCGTCACCGTCATCGCCGCGCCCGCCCAGGCGGGTGCGGCGAAGCCGCGGCCGGCGTCGATGACGGCGCCGCCGAGCCAGGGTCCGCCCGTGTTGCCCAGGTTGAACGCGGCCGTCGTGGTGGCTCCGGCCAGGGTCGGGGCGGCGCCCGCCACGTTGAACATGCGGGCGTTGAGGGCCGGCGCCGTGGCGAACGCCGAGACGCCGATCAGGAACGACAGTCCCACCGCGGCCACGGCCGAGGAAGCGAAGAGGGCCAGCGCCACGAGGAAGAGCGTCGAGGCGGTGATCCCCCACAGCATCACGCCGAACAGGTGCGCGTCCGCGATCCGCCCGCCGATCGTCGTGCCGACGAGCGCGCCGATCCCGAACAGCGCGAGCACCCACGGCACCCAGCCGGCGTCCAGTCCGGCGACATCCGTGAGCAGCGGCGACAGGTAGCTGAAGGCGCAGAAGACCCCGCCCGCGGCCAGCGCCGTGATGCCGATCGACAGCCACACCTGGCGGTCACGGTAGATGCGCAGCTCCCGCGCGAGGGTGGGGCGTACGGCGGGCCGCGGGATGTCCGGGATCAGCGTCAGGATGCCGGCGAGGGCGACCGCCGAGGCCGCGCCGACCGACCAGAACGCGGACCGCCAGCCCAGGTGCTCCCCGAGGAAGGCGCCGGCGGGGACGCCGAGGACGTTGGCGATGGACAGGCCGCCGATCATGACGGCCATGGCGCGGGCGCGCTGGTCCTTCTCCACCATCGCGATGGCCACGGCGGCTCCGACCGCCCAGAAGCCGGCGCAGGCGAGCGCGGAGACGACGCGGGAGGCGAAGAGGAGCTCGTACGAGGGGGCCAGCGCGCCCGCGACCTGCCCGAGGCCGAAGAGGCTGATGAGGGCGATGAGGGTGGTGCGGCGCGGGAGCCGCAGGGTGGCCACCGCCAGCAGCGGCGCTCCGACGACCATGCCGATCGCGAAGGCCGATATCAGCAGGCCGGCCTGCGGGATGGTGACGTCCATGTCCCGCGCGATGGGCGGCAGCAGCCCCGAGAGCATGAACTCGCTGGTCCCGAGCGCGAACACGGACAGGCCGAGGACGTAGACGGCGACGGGCATGCGGGAGCGTGCTGCGGCGGAGGGCATGCTCTGCACAAACCGCCGCGAAGCGGTTCTCATTCCCGGTCGGCGGGACCGGTGCTCAGATCGGCGAGCTCGGCGGCCAGGTTGCGGCGGGCCGGGGCCTCCCAGTGCGCGGTGCCGTACGGGGTGCGGAAGAGCCGGGGCAGGCCTGTCAGCTGGCGCAGTACGGCGGCCCGGCCGGCGCGGAAGGCGTCCTCGGGGACGAAGCCGTACTCGGCGCGGACGGCGGCGACGTACGCCGCGTACGCGTCGGGCGCGCCCGCGAGCACGGCCAGGTCGGCGTCGCAGAGCACCTCGCCGTTGGTGTCGCCGGGGGCGGGGTCGTGGGTGACGGTGAGCCGGACCAGCCGGGCCACCTCGGCGGTGCGGGCCGCGTCGATGCCGAGCTCGGGCAGGGCGCGCTCGGCGAGGGCCGCGCTGCGCTCCTCGTTCTCGGAGCGGTCGGGGCGGTAGACGGCGTCGTGGAACCAGGCGGCGAGCTCGACGGCGGCGGGGTCGGCGGCGTGCGCGGCGAGCACGTCGATCCGGGCGAGCACGTCGGCCAGGTGCGCGGTGGTGTGGTACCGGCGCTGGGGCTCGGCCCAGGCGGCGAGGAGCCGGTCGGCGTACGGGTCGGGATCGTGCCCGGCGGCCGCGCCGGCGGCGGTGGTGGTCGCGTGCCAGCGGGCGCGGAGCGGGGCGGTGTCCATGCGGTCCATGCGCACATTGTGCGGGTGGCGTGATTGTGCTGGTGGAGGGTGGGCGGAGGCCCGTACCCTGGATATTGGACTAGACCTATTTTCCATACCAGCAGCTTTCCGGAGGAGTGGGGCCCAATGAGCAACCGTGCAGTCCTGGAGGTGATCGCCCTCGACGCGGAGGACGCGGTCGCGGCCCAGGAGGGTGGGGCGGACCGCCTCGAACTGGTCACCGACATGGCCGCCGACGGGCTCACCCCGCCGCGCGAGACCTTCGCGGCGATCAGGGCGGCGGTCGACATCCCGCTGCGCGTGATGCTCCGTACGGCCGACGGCTTCGCGGCGGGCTCGGCCGCGGACGTGGAGCTGCTGGCCGCGCGGGCGCGGGCGCTGCGGGCGGAGGGCGCGGAGGAGTTCGTCCTCGGCTTCCTGGCCCCGGACGGCGGCCCCGACCTGGCCGCGATCGAGGCGGTCGTGGCGGAGCTGGGCGGCTGCAAGTGGACCTTCCACCGGGCCATCGACCGGGCCGCGGACCGGGACCAGCTGCGCAAGGCGCTCGCGGAGCTGCCGGAGTCCGCCGCGCCGGACACGTACCTGACGGCGGGCTCGGCGACCGGGGTCGACGCGGGGCTGCCGGTGCTGCTGGCCGAGGCGGCGCGGCGGGGCGAGCCGGGGTACACGGCGCAGATCCTGGTGGGCGGCGGGCTGACGCTGGCCCACCTGCCGGTGCTGCGGGCCGCAGGGATCGACGCCTTCCACATCGGCGGCGCGGCCCGGCCCGACGGCTGGACGGGCCCGGTCTCGGCCTCGGCGGTGGCCGACTGGAGGGCCGCACTGGCGTAGGCGTACCGCCGGGCCCGCACCGGAGGCGGGCCGTTCGGCAGGCGGCCGGTGCCGGGCGGGCACCGGCCGCCGTACGCCTCACACCCCGGCGAGCGCCTCGGGCAGCGGGTCCGCGTACAGGGCCGTCAGGCCCGACACCGCGCGGGTGAGGCAGACGTACAGGCGCCGCAGGCCCGTGCGCTCGTCCGGCTCGCCCGCCACGATCGCGGCGGGCTCGTCCAGGACCACGTAGTCGTACTCCAGGCCCTTGGCCAGCGAGGCCGGGACCAGCGTCAGGCGCGCGTGCGCCGTCGTCTCCTCGCCGGGCGAGAGGTAGGCCATCCCCGCCGCCTCCAGCGCCGCCCCCAGCTCCTGGATCCGGGCGTCCGCCGCGATCAGGCCGACCGAGCCCTCGTGGCCCAGCGAGGCGCGGCAGGCCCCGATCACCGAGGCGGTCAGGTCCGCGGGATCCGCCGCCGGCGCGACGACCAGCGAGCCCGGCGTCTCACGCACCGAGGAGACCGGGGCCAGCCCCGGCGAGATCGACGGCAGCAGCCGCGAGGCGTACGCGATCACCTCGCGCGGCACGCGGAAGCCGGCCGTCAGCTCCTCCAGCACCGCCTCGGGCTTGCCCAGGTGCGCCAGCGCCTCGTCCCAGCTGCGCGTGGCCCACGGGGTCGTGCCCTGCGCGAGGTCGCCCAGGACCGTGGCCGAGCCGGTCGTACAGCGCCGCCCGACCGTCCGGTACTGCATCGGCGACAGGTCCTGCGCCTCGTCGAGGACGACATGGCCCAGCGAGTGCGTGCGCTCCACGAGGTCCGCCGCCTCGTCGATCAGGACCAGGTCGGCCGCCGACCACTTCGCCGACTTCACGCTGCGGAAGGGCTTCGCCCACAGCAGCAGCCGCTGCTCCTCGTCCGAGAGCACCCCCTGCGCGTGCTCCGCCAGGAACTCCGCGTCCGACAGCAGGCGCAGCACCAGCTTGGCCGGGTCCACGGCCGGCCACACCGCCTTGACCGCCGCCTTCACGGCGGCGCTGCGCGCCACCGCGTCCTGGACGCGGTCGTCCGGCGCCTCGCCCGCCTGCTCCATCCGTACGAGCACGGTGTGCGCGATGCGCTGCGGCAGCGCGTCGCGGGCGGCGCCGTAGCGGATGTCCCGGTCGAGGAGTTCGGTCACGATCTCCGCCAGCTCGTACGCGGGCACCCGCCACCGGCGCGAACCGCGCACCACCATCAGCGGCTCGGAGGGCGGGGTGACGTGCGAGCGGACCGCGCGGCGCAGCACCTCCGCCATGCGGGCGTCGCCCTTGACCACGGCCGTCGCGGCGGCGTCGGCGCCGCGGATCTCCAGGCCGTCGCGGGAGACGAGGTCCTCCACGGTGGCCTGCTTGACCTCCAGCTCACCGAGGGCCGGCAGGACCTGCTCGATGTACTGCAGGAAGGAACGGTTCGGCCCGATGACGAGCGTTCCGGTGCGGGCGAGCCGCTCGCGGTGGGCGTACAGCAGGTACGCGACGCGGTGCAGGCCGACCGCCGTCTTGCCGGTGCCGGGGCCGCCCTGCACGCAGACGGACCCGGACAGGCCGGAGCGGACGATCTCGTCCTGCTCGGGCTGGATCGTCGCGACGATGTCGCGCATGGGGCCGACGCGCGGGCGCTCGATCTCCTGCTGGAGCAGCTTGCTGACGGCGGCCGCCTCCGAGGGGTCGGAGAGGTGCTCGTCCTCGTACGCGGTGAGCTCGCCGCCGGTGTAGCCGAAGCGGCGGCGCAGGGCGATGTCCTGCGGATCGTTCTTGGAGGCGCGGTAGAACGGCTGGGAGACCGGCGCGCGCCAGTCGATCACCATCGGATCGCCGTCGGCGTCGTGGACGTGCCGCCGGCCGATGTAGAACTGCTCGCCCTCCGCGCCTTCGGCGAGGTCCGCGCCGGGTGCGTGCAGGTAGTTGAGGCGGCCGAAGAAGAGCGGGGTGTGCGCGAGGTCTGCGAGGGCCTTGATCCGGTCGTCGATCTGGGCCTGGAGGACGATCGCGTTGACCCAGTTCGCGGTGACGTCACGGATGTCGAGGGCCTCGACGTCCTCGCGCATGGCGCGCAGGGCGGAGCGGGAGGCGGTGAGGTGGGCCTGCTCGCGGGCGAGGGGGTGGTGGGCGCCGGAGCCGCTGTCGCTGTCGTCGTCGATGCCGGTTTCGGGGGCGTGCGCGGACACGGAAATGCCTCCAGCTGCTGATCGGTACGGAACGATGCCCGCCGGTTTCCGTCCGGCGGGCGGCTCTCCCCGAAACGGCGGCGGGAGGCGGCAAGAGCGGAGATTGTAGTCAGTGCGCAGGCGCGGCGCTAACGGATTCACCGGCGGGAGGTCCCTCCGCGGGGGTAGGCCCGTCCGGGTGTCGTACCGGGGAGTGTCAGACCTGGGACAGAGCCACTAGGGGACGGCATGGGCCGGGAGGAGGAGGCGGGAGGGCCTGCGATTCCACCCCGAGACCGATGTGATATTCGGGACGAAAATGCACCATGGATACATGAGCACCGCAACCTTCACCCCGATCCGGGGCGGCCGCCCTAGCGGCGCCACCGCCACCTCCGACTCCCGCCCCCGCCACCTGGTGGGCAACGCCCTGCGTGCAGCGAAGGTCTTCGCCTCCGCGGCCGTGAGCGTGGTCGTGCTGGGCGAATACGCCGAGGACGCGGGCGTCATACGCCGCTGACCAGCGGCCCCGGGCCTGCCCTGGGCCTGCCTCGGGCCTGCCTCGGTCCCGCTCCGGGCCTGCCCCCATCCCGCCCCGGGCACGCCCCGGGTCCGCGTACGGCCGCACGGGCCGGGCGGCGGGCTGGCCGGATAGCGGCGGGGCGTCCACGGTGATCCACTAGGGTCACGCGCGTGACCCGGAGTCTCCCTTCCAGCCCCCCGACGTCGCCCCTGGTCGGCGTGCTGGTCACGGGCTCGCTCCTCGTGCTCGGCGTGCTCTGCATCGTGGTGCGGATCCCGATCGCCGACGGCCTCGCCGCCGGTTTCAGCGCCGCCGAGTGGCGCCCTCCCTCGGCGTACCCGCCCTTCGCGGCGATCCTGTTCACCCCGGCCGCCTGGCTGCCCGCCGGGGTCCTGAAGGCCGTCTTCGTGCTCGGCAACGCGGTCCTGCTGGCCCTGCTGCTCCTGATGTCCTGCCGCCTCGCGGGACTGCGGGCCCGGCCCGGGCCCGTCCTGGGGGCCACCATCGCCGGGCTGTGGGTGGAGCCGCTGTTCCAGAGCCTGCTCGCCGGGCAGATCAACCTGGCGCTGGCCTGCCTGGTCCTGTGGGACCTGCGCCGGCCCCGCGGCGCCCTCGGCAAGGGCTTCGCGCTGGGCACGGCCGCCGGGATCACCCTGACCCCGGCGCTGTTCATCCCGTACCTGCTGCTGACCGGCCGGGTCCGGGCCGCTCTGACGGCTTCGGGCGCCCTCGCCGGGACCGCCCTGCTCGGCCTGCTGGTGCTCCCGCAGGACTCCGCCGCCTTCTGGGCCCGCCACCTGCCCGCCCCGGGCCGGGCCCTGCTGTCGGACTGGCCGCACCTGTGGGTCTGGTCCCTCCCGCTGCTCGCCCTCCTGGCCCGGACGGCGGCCCGCCGCCGCCCGAAGCCGCGGCCGGACCTCGTCCTGTTCCCGCTCCCGCTCCGCAGGTCACCCCTCGGGCAGCAGGATGTCCGCGTCGTCGAGGATCCGCGGCCCGGCCACGACGGCTGAGGCGGGCCGGGCCTCACGTCCGGTCAGCCGGTCAGCCGGTCAGCCGGTCAGTCCGTCGGGCCGTCGGCCGTCAGGAGGTCGTCGGCGTCCATGATCCGGTAGGCGTAGCCCTGTTCGGCCAGGAAGCGCTGGCGGTGGGCGGCGAAGTCCTGGTCGATCGTGTCGCGCGCGACGACCGAGTAGAACCGCGCCTCGTGGCCGTCCGCCTTCGGGCGCAGTACGCGGCCCAGCCGCTGGGCCTCCTCCTGGCGGGAGCCGAACGTACCGGACACCTGGATCGCGACCGTGGCCTCGGGCAGGTCGATCGAGAAGTTCGCGACCTTCGACACCACCAGCACGCTGATCTCGCCCTCGCGGAAGGCGTCGAAGAGCTTCTCCCGCTGCGCGTTCGAGGTCTCGCCCTTGATGACGGGCGCGTCCAGGTGCTCGCCGAGCTCGTCGAGCTGGTCGATGTACTGACCGATGACCAGCGTCTGCTCGCCCTTGTGCTTGGCGACGAGCGCCTCGGTGACCTTCCGCTTCGTCGCCGTCGTCGCGCAGAAGCGGTACTTCTCCTCCGTCTCGGCGGTCGCGTACGCCAGCCGCTCGCTCTCGGTCAGGTTCACCCGGACCTCGACGCAGTCCGCCGGCGCGATGTAGCCCTGTGCCTCGATCTCCTTCCACGGCGCGTCGAACCGCTTCGGGCCGATCAGCGAGAACACGTCCGACTCGCGGCCGTCCTCGCGGACCAGGGTCGCGGTCAGGCCGAGCCGCCGCCGGGCCTGGAGGTCGGCGGTGAACTTGAACACCGGCGCCGGCAGCAGGTGCACCTCGTCGTAGAGGATCAGGCCCCAGTCCCGGGAGTCGAACAGCTCCAGGTGCGGGTAGACGCCCTTCCGCTTCGTCGTCAGGACCTGGTACGTGGCGATCGTGACCGGCCGGATCTCCTTGCGGGTGCCGGAGTACTCGCCGATCTCCTCCTCCGTCAGCGAGGTCCGCTTGACCAGCTCGTGCTTCCACTGGCGGGCCGAGACGGTGTTCGTGACCAGGATCAGCGTCGTGGCCTTGGCCATCGCCATGGCCCCGGCGCCGACCAGCGTCTTCCCGGCGCCGCAGGGCAGCACGACCACGCCCGATCCGCCGTGCCAGAAGCCCTCGACGGCCTGCTGCTGGTACGGCCGCAGCGCCCAGCCGTCCTCCACGAGGTCGATGGCGTGCGCCTCGCCGTCGACGTACCCGGCGAGGTCCTCGGCCGGCCAGCCCAGCTTCAGCAGGGTCTGCTTGATCTGCCCGCGCTCGGAGGGGTGCACGGCGACGGTGTCGGGGTCGAGCCGGGCCCCGACGAGCGGGGTGATCCGCTTGGAGCGCAGGATCTCCTCCAGCACGGGCCGGTCGGTGCTGGTCAGGACCAGCCCGTGCACGGGGTGCTTGGAGAGGGTGAGGCGGCCGTAGCGCGCCATGGTCTCGGCGACGTCGACGAGCAGCGCGTGCGGGACGGGGTAGCGGGAGAACTCGACGAGCGCGTCGACGACCTGCTCGGCGTCGTGCCCCGCGGCCCGCGCGTTCCACAGGCCGAGCGGGGTGATCCGGTACGTGTGGATGTGCTCGGGGGCCCGCTCGAGCTCGGCGAAGGGGGCGATGGCCCGCCGCGCCGCCCCGGCGAGCTCGTGGTCGACCTCGAGAAGCAGTGTCTTGTCGCTCTGGACGATGAGAGGCCCGTTCACAAACGTCCCTTTCCTGCGGGGGTGGCCGACCGGGCGCGGACGGCCAAACCTCCAGTCTGCCGCATCCGCCCGGTGGGGGGACAGCCATGGCCGTGCGGCCGCGTACGAGCCGCCGCGCGGCCGCCGCTCACCGCACGAGGGGAACGCACCCCTCACGGTCCGGGTGAGCACGGGAAAGGGGCCCGGCACTTGGTGTGCCGGGCCCCTTCGCCGTGGTGCGGGTGATCAGACGCGCGTCGCGCGGCGGCGGCGGGCGCCGAACCATGCGGCGGCGCCGCCGAGGCCGACGAGGACGGCGGCCAGGCCGGAGTACAGGGCGGTGTTCGAGTCGGCGCCGGTGCTGGCCAGGGAGCCCGTGGCGCCGGTGGCCTTGGTGTTGCTGTTCGCGGCGACCACGGCGGTCGCGGAGGCCGAGGCGGACGGCGACGGGCTCGTGGACGGCTGCGTGGTGGCGGACTTGCTCGGGGTCGGCGAGGGCGACGTGGCCGTGGTGGCCGGGGCGAGCTGGAACTTCGTCTCGCTGCCCGCGAACTCGTAGGTGTTGCCCTCGGCCAGGCCGATGCCGGACTGCAGGGTGATGTCGGTGGCCTTCTTGAAGTCCGTGTTCGGGCCCAGCGAGGTCCGCAGGTGCACGATGCGCTCGCCGGCGGCGGCGCTGAAGCCCTTCGGGATCGTCGGCAGGTCGAAGTTGTACGGGTCGGAGGTGTTCACGCCCTGCCACTTGCCGTCCACCAGCATCTCCAGCTGGAGGTTGGGCACCTTGACGTTGGTGCCGAAGTTGACGCCCACCGACGTGCGCAGCGCCGTGCCGAACTCGCCGTCGCCGGTGAGCCGGTAGCTCAGGTCCATCTCGCGGCACTGGAGGGCCGGGACGCCCTTGCAGTCTCCGACGTTCTTGAACGCGGTCTCCAGCTTGCCCTTCTTGACCGACGGCTCCGTCTTGAACGTCAGGCTGGCGGCGCCGTCGTCCGCCACCTCGCCCGTGTAGCTCGTGGCCGTCAGCTTGAAGTCGCCGTTGGTGGTCGGGTAGCTCTTGCCGAGGCCCATCGTGACCTTCCAGGTGAGCTTGGCGCCCGCCGGGATCTCGAAGCCGTCCCCGAGCGGCTTGCCCGCCTGGTGGAACATGCCCTGCCACTCGCCGTCCTGCTGCCCGATGAAGGACTCGGTCGCCGGCGCGGTCACGCCCTCGACCTTGAAGGTGACGTCGCTCTGCTGGAGCGGGCTCGCGCCCGCGCCCTCCAGGAGGATCCAGGGGTGGAACGAGCTCGGCTTGTCCGCGGGGTTGGAGACCGTCAGCTCGAAGGTCTCCGTCGCGCCGCCCCGGGTCAGCGGGCCGCTCGGTGCGGGGGCGCCCATCGTGATCTTCAGCGCGTGCAGGTTCTCGGCGGCCGGGGCGGCGTACGCCGACAGCGGCATCAGGACGGTACCTGCGACGGCGGCGACGACGGCGGTGGCGGCCGCGGAGCGGACGGTGCGGCGGGTGATGGTGCGAGCGGACATGGTGGACTCCCCCCAAGGAATCACGAAGGCAGGCGAGCAGCGCGGAGCGGTGGCGGCCGGCAGGGCAGACGGAAGAGGACGTGCGAGGTGCCGCGGCGGAGCGCCGGTGGCGGGTGGTGCGGGGTTCTCGCTCCGGCGCCGGTTCGACTTCCTCGGCCGCTTGCTGCGATGAACTGATCTTCACACATCGTGGATCACCAATCCATCGCCCCTCTGTCACCGCTCTGCAACAGGGACCGGAAGGCCTCCCACCCCATCTGAGCTGCGAAAACGATGCCTCGCATTCCGCTTTTCGGATCGCGTTCCGGCTACGCGCCCAGGTGCTCCAGCGGCCCCGCCGGATACGGTGTCTCCACCGGCAGCAGCGCCCGCGCAGCGCCCTCGTCCCCCGAGCGGACCAGGCCGTGGATCTCCCGGGCCAGCGGGGTCACGTCGCGGATCGAGACCGTCCATTCGTCGGCGTACGCGCGCGAGGTGGGTCCGGACAGGCCCAGCTGGAGCGAGCGGTGGGGCAGCGGGTTCAGGTGCAGATCGCGCTCCGGGTCCCACTGGACGCGGGCACTGCTCCCGCGCAGCGCCCGCTGCCAGGCCTCGTGGTCGGCGTGGGTGCCGCGTTCGAAGTGCGACAGGCAGGCGTCGCGCAGCGCGCGGTCGAAGCCCTCGCGGGTGATCTCGACGGCCAGCACCGTCTCCTGCTCGGCCTTGGCGGCCCAGCCGCAGCGGTACATCATCCACAGGAACGACGGCTTGATCCACGTCATCCGCTCCCGCTTCCAGGCGGGCGGGAACCGGCCGTCGCGGGCCGCGGGCAGTCCCAGCGCGGGTGAGTACGCCTGGTAGACGGTCACCGTGGTGTCGGTGTGGGCGGCCCTGATCTGCCGGTTGGCTCGTACTTCTTGCATGGGCACAAGGGTGCTCGGCGCCGGCCCGGGGCCGCCAGCCGTTTTACAGGTGCTCCTCCGCCAGCTCCGCGACCCCCGTGATCCGGTGCAGCGCGTACGTCCGCACCTCGTCGGCCGTGTGGTCGTACCCCGTGACGAAGCCGCCCTCCACCCGGACCGGGGCGATGACGCGCTGGCTCGCCGCGCCGTCCGCGTTCACGTACCCGATCCACACCGCCGTCCCGGTCAGCGCGGCCGCCTGCACCGTGGCCAGGGTCTCCGCCGCGCTCGTACGCGGGAGTTCGCCCGCCAGAACCCCCGCCGACGCGGCAGCAGGCTCCTTGCGCACCGCCGTCGCCGCCAGGTCGCCCGCGCGGATCGCCCGGACGGCCGCCCCCAGCAGCGTCACGTCCGGTACCGGCGGCCCGTCCGGCACCGGGACCGGCGCCGATCTCGCCGGCGTCCGGTGGGCGTCGGCCCGCGCCACGACCACGTCCCCGGTCGACGATTCCGCGGCCGGCGCGTAGCCCATCGCCCGCAACCCGTCGAGCAGCGCCCCCGGTTCGGCCTGCGCCGCCAGCACCGTCGGGGCCAGGCGCCGCAGCCCGAGCCCGGCGGAGCGCCGGTCGGCCAGGATCTCGTTCAGCATGCCGTCGTCGTCGCAGCGCACGTACGAGGAGGCCGCGCCGACCCGCAGGTGCCCGTGCCGGCGCGCCACGTCGTCGATCAGGTAGGCCAGCGGCTGCGGAACCGGCGTGATGCTGTGCTCGGCGAGGAAGGCGTGCAGGTCGGACGCGGTCCGCCCGGAGTCCAGCGCCCGCCGTACGGAGCCGGGCGTGAAGCGGTAGACGGTCGCCCCGCCCTTGGACTCCACGTCCGCGAGGACGGCCAGCACATCGCCGAGCCCCCGGCGCAGCGGCCCGGGCGCCACCGCCGTCAGGTCGGCCTGCAGCAGTACGTGGTCCACCGGCTCCGGGAACAGCGGCGCGAGCAGCGGCGCCGGATCGCGGTGCTCCAGCAGCGCGCGGCCGTGCGCCGAGAGCGCGCCGCGGCCGGTCACCCCGAGCACCTCGGCCTCGGTCAGCGTCCACCGCGCGAGGCGGGCGCGCAGCGCGCTCGTCCCCCGTACGGGCCGCTCCCAGTCGAGCCGGGCGAGCAGGGTGTCGGGGGCCGCGGAGGCGCCCTCGGGTAGGGCCGCGAGGAGTTCGAGGACGCGCCGGCGCACCTCGGGGGCGGCGGAGCGGTCCAGATCGGGGCCCAGCGTGGACAGGGTGCGGCCCTTGGCGTCCTGATCGCCGATCAGGCCGGCGGTCCGGGTGGCCGGCAGCCAGGCGGCGGCGAGGGCCGACCACCGCTCGGCGGGCGGGAGTTCGACCCAGTCGTCGAAGGCGGGCGTGGGGGCGTACCGCTCGTCGGCCTCCCCGTCGCTGGCCAGCAGCCCGGCCGCATAGGCGAGTTCGATCCAGAACGCGGCCGCCGGCTCGGTGGCGTCCAGGGTGGCCGCGGTCCGCTTCAGGTCCCGTACGGAAAGGCCTCCGGCCCGCAGCACCGGCGGCCCGGTGTGCTCCCAGGACTTCACCAGCTCCTCGACGGTGGCCAGCGCGGCCAGCGCCTGCCCGGCCGCGTTGGCGTCCACAAGCTGTGGACGGTGCTCGCGGTCGGCGGGCACGGCCGGGGCCAGCGGCTCCGTCGCCCGGTGCGCGAGGCCGCCGCGCAGGTGCAGCGCCACCTCACGGGGCAGTACGACGGTCCGCGCCGAAGCCGGCAGCAGCAGCCCGCGGTCGCGCAGCCACCGCACGGGCGGGGTCGGGTTCGGCGTGACCTCCCCGTACGGAGGCCCCCACACGAGCCGTCCGAGCACCTGGTGGGCCTCCGCGGGGGCCTCGTCCAGCAGCGCCGACATCCGTTCCGGGTCGTTGAACAGGCCGGTCAGCGCCGTCACGGCCGACACCGCGTCGTGCGTGGCGGGCAGCCCGGCGGCCGCCACGATCTCCTGGATCCGGGTCGGCGACATCCCGGCGGTGGCCTCGGCGACGGTCGGCCCGAGGCCCGTCGGGGAGGGCCGGCCGGCGGAGGGCGCCAGCAGCTCGCGGGCCGTGCGGACCAGCCGCAGCCGCTCGTCGTCGCCCCACACCAGGGCCTGGTCGCGCAGGGTGGCCAGGGCGCGCGGGAGTTCGGCGCGGGCGCCGTTGTCCTCGCGGGCACCGGATCCGCTGCCGTGCTCGCCGGCCAGCAGGGACTCCAGCACCGGGTACGGGCACGGGTCCGGGGCCACCGCGAGGGCCTCCGCGGTCTGCAGCGCGAACCGGTCGAGCCGGTCCAGCGCGCGGATCACCGAGGCCCGGGTGCCGGCCCGGGTGGCCAGCTGCGTGATGTCGCCCGGCACCGGGCCGAGCAGGTCCGGGCGCGCGTGCAGCAGGGCGGCGAGCGACGCGTCGTCGCGGGCGCGCAGGGCCTCGGCGAGGGAGCGCGGGGCGCTGCTCGCCGTGGCGTTCTCCGCGGCACTGCCGGGCTCGGGCAGCTCAGGCACGGTCGCCTCCATGGTCGCGTCGGCCGGTCCCCATCCGGCCAACGGTATCCGCTGAGCCCTCGGCAGCTCCACGGGCGCACGCGCTACCTTTCGGGAGGGTGGTACGGGAGGAGCCGGACATGGGGATCGAGAGCGACCATCTGGTCTACGAATATCTGAGCCGGGTCGGGGACTTGGCGCAGCGGCGGCAGCTGTCCTCCGGGGACCGGATGCGGCTGGTGGCGGGGTTGCGGGACGAGATCGACCGGCGGCGCGCCAAGTACGAGCCGGAGACCCCGGCGGCCGTGCGGCGCATCCTGGAGCGGATCGGCACGCCGGAGGAGGTCCTCGACGGCATGGGCGCGTCGCCCGCCCCGCAGACGCGGGCCGCCACCCCTGATCCGGCCCCCGCGGTGCCGACCCAGCGCGGGCCCGGCCGGCTGCTCCGCAAGGCCGTGCCGGAGCCGCGCCCGGCGGACACCGCACCCGCGCCGCCGCACCTGGCCGGGCTCGACGAACTGGGCGCCGACGACGGGGCGGAGCCCGACTGGTGGCGGGTCTCGCCGGGCCCCCACGGCGCCGGACCGCAGGTGGAGGGCTTCGCGGGCGGGATCGAGATCCCGGAGCTGTTCCGGCACCCGGAGGAGGAGAAGAAGCCGGAGCCCGCCACCGGTCCGGCGGGGGCGCCCGCCGCCGAAGGCGAATCGGCCGTACGGGGACTCGTACGGTTCCTGAAGCGGCGCCGGCAGGCCAAGGCGGAGGCCAGGGCGGCGGCCGCACCGGATGCGGGGGCCGCGCCCGGCGCCGCCCCGCGCCCGAAGCCGCACGCCTTCCTGCTGCTGGCCGCGGCCGTGCTCGTGGCCGGCGCGGTCACCGGCTCCTGGCTGCTGCTCGCCGGAGGCTGGCTCCTCGCGTACGCGTCGCGGGTGCTGGGGCCGGCCGAGCGCAAGGCGGTCGTGTTCGGGGTGCCGGGCGCCGTGTTCGCGGGCGCCGTGGTGTGGCTGTGGGGCCGTCTGGAGCGGCGCTGGGGCGCGCCGCTGACGGACGAGGGGCTGGGCGTGGTCTTCCAGGGCATGTGGCCCTGGCTGGCCCGCGTCGCGGCCGTCGCCTCGGCCCTCTACCTGGCCTGGCGCTCCCGCCGCCGCTGAGGCCGAACGGCCCGTCCGGCGGACGCCACGGGGACGGGCGCCGGCGCGCCCCCCCGGATTTCACCGTCCCGTAAGGCGGGGCCACGCCGGTGTTCCCGCCCGTCCGGGGCCGCTCGGCACAATGGAGGCATGAGCTCCGAGACCCCCGCCGTGCCCGCCGCGTCCGCCCAGCTGACGGTCGGCTTCGACCTCGACATGACCCTCATCGACTCGCGCCCCGGCATCAAGGCCGCCTACCAGGCGCTTTCCGCCGAGACGGGCACGTTCATCGACGCCGACGAGGCGGTCACGCGGCTCGGACCGCCGCTGGACGAGGAGCTCGCGTACTGGTTCCCGGAGGCGGAGATCCCCGCCATGGCCGATCGCTACCGGGAGATCTATCCCACCCACGCCATCGAGCCGACCCCCGCGATGCCCGGCGCCCGCGAGGCGATCGAGGCCGTCCAGGCGCTCGGCGGCCGCGCGATCGTCGTCACGGCCAAGCACGAGCCCAACGCCCGGCTGCACCTCGCGCACCTCGGCATCGTGCCGGACGCGGTCATCGGCTGGCTGTGGGCCGAGGCCAAGGCGGGCGCGCTGCGCGAGTACGGGGCTCAGGTGTACGTCGGCGACCACGTCGGCGACGTGCGCGGGGCCCGTACGGCCGGCGCGGTGTCGGTGGCGGTGCCGACCGGCCCGTGCCCCGAGCCGGAACTGCGGGAGGCGGGCGCCGACGTGGTGCTGCCGGACCTCACCGCGCTGCCGCAGTGGCTCACGGATTACGTCCGCACTCAGGCGCTCTGACCCGGAAGGGCGTCGGGTCCGCGCGTCAGGCCTGGGAGGCGCGGGCGTCCCGGCGCTGGGCCGCGGCCGAGCGCAGCACCCCGGCCGCCGAGATCAGGAAGCCGATGCCCATCAGCATGCACACGGCCCACGCGTACGGCGGGAACGGGTCGACGTCCAGGAACAGCGGGGCCATCGTCGCGAGGGTCGCCACGGCGCCCGCGATGAACACGATGCCACCGGCGCGCACCAGGCCGTCGCCCGGCCGCGCTTCGTCGGAATGAGGAGTAACAGTCACCTCACCAGGGTAGTTCCCTGGCCGAAGCAGCCGACAGCGCAGCCGAAATCCGAAGAGCCGGCGAAGGACCGGGGAACGTCTTGTCTCCTGTGAAACGCCCACTAGCCTGGACACGGCGGGTCACCACGACCCGCTGCGCTGTTGTCCGGACCCGCCGCGCGGCGTCCCGGACCCCGACGAGCACAAGGACAGAGGACGGACGTGCCTACCGGCAAGGTCAAGTGGTTCAACAGTGAGAAGGGCTTCGGCTTTCTCTCCCGCGACGACGGCGGAGACGTCTTCGTCCACTCGTCGGTGCTCCCGGCCGGGGTCGACGCCCTCAAGCCCGGCCAGCGCGTCGAGTTCGGTGTCGTCGCCGGACAGCGCGGTGACCAGGCACTTTCCGTGACGGTGCTGGACCCGGCCCCCTCGGTGGCGGCCGCTCAGCGCCGCAAGCCGGACGAGTTGGCCTCGATCGTGCAGGACCTCACGACCCTGCTGGAGAACATCACCCCGATGCTGGAGCGCGGCCGCTACCCCGACAAGGTGCACGGCACGAAGATCGCCGGCCTGTTGCGCGCGGTGGCCGACCAGCTCGACGTCTGAGCCCTCGGGATCCGTTCCCACGACGCTGCCCCGGCCCTCTCCGGAGGGCCGGGGCAGCGTCGTGGGCGGCCGGAAAACGCCTACGGGAAGTCCAGCGCGTTCGGCGCGATGGCCGGTACCAGACCCTCCGCCGCGGCCCTCGTCAGCAGCCCGCGCACCGCCGCGTACCCTGCGTCTCCCAGGTTCGCGGTGAACTCGTTGACGTACAGCCCGATGTGCTGGTCGGCGACGGCCGGGTCCAGCTCCTGCGCGTGGGCGCGGACGTACGGGCGGGAGGCCTCCGGGTCGTCCCAGGCCATCCGGACCGAGGCACGGGCCGACTCGGCCAGCGCGTGCAGGGTTTCGGCGCCCAGCGAGCGCTTGGCGATGATCGCGCCGAGCGGGATCGGCAGGCCGGTCGTGGACTCCCAGTGCTCGCCCATGTCGGCCAGGCAGTGCAGCCCGTAGTCCTGATAGGTGAACCGGGCCTCGTGGATGACGAGTCCGGCGTCGACCCGGCCGTCGCGTACGGCCGGCATGATCTCGTGGAACGGCAGGACGACCACCTTGCCGACGCCGTCCGGCAGCACGTCCGCGGCCCACAGCCGGAACAGCAGGTACGCGGTGGAGCGTTCGCTGGGCACGGCGACGGTCTTGCCGGCCAGGTCCACACCGGCCTCGCGGGTGAGGACGAGGGGCCCGCAGCCGCGCCCGAGCGCCCCGCCGCACGGCAGCAGCGCGTACTCCTCCAGCACCCACGGCAGCACGGCGTACGACACCTTCAGCACGTCCAGCTCGCCGCGCTCGGCCATGCCGTTGGTGATGTCGATGTCCGCGAAGGTCACGTCGAGGCCGGGCGCGCCCGGGACCCGGCCGTGGGCCCAGGCGTCGAAGACGAACGTGTCGTTCGGGCAGGGCGAATAGGCGATGGCGAGCGGCCCGGCGGGCCGGCCGGCGGTCCGTTCAGCGGTGCTCATGGCGTTCTCCCCAGGTGACGAGTACGGGCCCCAGGGCGCGGAATCCGGCGGTGAGCGCGGCCAGCGCGTCCCCGATCCGCCAGGCGTCGCGGTCGCGGGGGCCGACGGCGTTGGACACGGCGCGGATCTCCAGCACGGGCAGCCCGTGCGCGGCGGCCGCCTCCGCGACCCCGAAGCCCTCCATGGCCTCGGCCCCGGCGAGCGGATGCCGGGCGGCGAGCCGGGCCGCGCCCTCGGCGGTGCCGGTGACGGTGGAGACGGTCAGCACGGGCGCGAGCAGCGCCCCGGTGGCCTCGGCGGCGCGGGCGGCGAGTTCGGCGGGCGGCAGGTGCACGCTGTGCCCGAACCCGAGCTGCTGCACGTCGAGGAAGCCGTCGGGGGTCTCGGCCCCGAGGTCGGCGGCGACGACGGCGTCGGCGACCACGAGGGAGCCGACCGGGGCGGCGGGCCGGAACCCGCCGCCGATGCCGGCGGAGACGACGAGGGAGTAGTCGGCCAGCGCGAGCGCGGTGGCCGTGGCGGCCGCGGCGGCGGCCGGCCCCACCCCGCCGACGAGGACGTCGGCGGCGAGACCGGGCAGATCGCGCCGGGAGAGGAGGTAGCCGCCGGGGAGGGCACGCGGCTCCGGCGTCACCGGGTCCGGATGAGGGGTGGGCCCGGTCAGGCCACTGGCGACGGAGTCTGCCTCCGCCGCCACCGCGGTCACGATGAGCGCGCGCACGGTCGGTACGTGGCTACTTGAGCTTGACGTTGTAGGCCCAGACGGCGAGCGGCTTGCCGTCCTCGCCGACCTGGACGATGTTCAGCTTCTTGGAGGACGGGGCCTCGCCCTGGCCGCCGGTGGCGAACAGGTCGGCACCGGGGAAGCTGCGGTAGGTGTTGGAGGAGGGCTCGGTGATCGGCTGGCCGTCGAGGACCGCCTGCCACCGCTTGCCGTCCTCGACGACGTCCGGCTCGACGCCCAGGCGCAGGGTGTCCCCGCGGCCGTACTCGATCGTCTTGGCGTCCTTCATGTCGGTGAGGCACTCCTGGACCTTGTCCATGGAGAGCTCCTTGGAGTCGGAGCAGACGGCCTCGGTGGACACCGACGACGTGCCGACCGTCACGGTCGCCAGAGGCGTCGGCTTGTCGCAGGCGGAGAGGAGGAGGAGGCCGGCGGACACGGCTCCGAGGGCCGCGACGCTGCGGCGGCCCCTACCCGAGAAAAGCTGTGCGGTCATGAGCCGAAGGCTATCGGGCCACCCGCCTCCACCGCCGCACGGGGGTGTCCGTGGCCTGCCGCGCGGCGCGCACCCCGCCGGGCGGGGCCGTTTTGCCCCGCTCTACGCCACTCGGGGGCGGGGAGAACCCGGATGGTGGTGGCGGGGGGCGGTGAGACGGCCGCGGAGGGCCATCACGGTGCCCGCCGCGACGATCGCCGACGCCACGGCCATGCCCAGGACCCCGTTGAGCGGCAGCGCGATACCGATCGCGCCGCCCAGCACCCACGCCATCTGGAGCAGCGTCTCCGAACGGGCGAACGCGGACGTCCGGACCGCCTCGGGCACGTCCCGCTGGATCATCGCGTCCAGCGACAGCTTCGCCAGCGCCTGGCAGAAGCCCGCCGTGGCCCCCAGTACGGCCATGAACAGCCCGCTGTAGAACACCGCCGCCAGGATCGCGACCCCCAGGGTCGCCGACAGCACCGCCGCGATGATCGTCTCCGGGGCGCGGGCCCGCAGCCATGCGCCCACCGCCGTCCCGCAGGCGTTGCCCACGCCCGCCGAGACGCCCACGATGCCCAGCGACACCGCCGCGCTCTGCCCGGCGAGCGGGTGCTCGCGCAGCAGGAACGCCAGGAAGAAGATCAGGAACCCGGACAGCCCGCGCATCGCGGCGTTCGCCAGCAGACCGCACAGCACCGACGGGCTCACCGTGCGCAGTCCGGGCTTGCGCGAGTGGGGCTCGTGCGTGGACAGCCGGGCCCGGCGCTCGCCCTTGGCCTCGTCCACCTTGTGCGGCAGCGAGAACGCCGCGAACGTGCCCCAGACGAAGATGGCGCAGGCCCCGTACAGCGGCCACGGCGGCCCGATGGTGTGCAGCCCCGCCGCGACGGGCGCGGCCGCGGCGGTGGCGAGCAGGCCCGCCAGGGTGACCCGGGAGTTCGCCTTGACGAGTGAGAACTTCGGCGGGAGCAGCCGCGGCACCACCGCGCTGCGCACCACCCCGTACGCCTTGGAGGCGACCAGCACGCCCAGCGCGGCCGGGTAGAGCTCCAGCCCGCCCGTGGCCACCGCGCCGGACATCATGACGGCGAGCAGCGCCCGCGCGAGCATCGCGCAGGCCATCGCGGCCCGCCGGCCGTGCGGCAGCCGGTCCAGCGCCGGACCGATCACCGGGGCCAGCACGGTGAAGGGGGCCATCGTGATCGCGAGGTACAGCGCGACGCGGCCGCGCGCCTCGTCCGTGGGTACCGAGAAGAACACCGTCGAGGCCAGCGCCACGGTGATCATCACGTCGCCGGCGCCGTTGATGGCGTGCAGCTCGATCAGCCTGCCGAGACCCGACTCGCCGGCCCCGTGCGCGTGCGTGGCCCGCCGGATCCCGCGCGCCGTACCGGTGAAAGGGCGCCGCAGGGCACGCCCGACGGCCCGGCCGGCCCGCCTGGCCGGTCCCGAGCCGTCGCGGGACGACCGTACGGGTGTCACACCCGCCATAGTGCCCCACGGACCCTTCACGGTCCCGTCCCGGCGCGTTACGGGCGCCCGAAGGATCGCCGTCGGGACGGCGTCGGGAGGTCGTCCGGAGGTCGTGGGGGCGATGTCGGCACACGCTCCCGTCCGCGAATCGGACCTTGCATGTGGGCCCAAGGCGTCGGAGGAGGTAGCGTGCGTAGCGCGCCACCGGCGGTTGCTCTCGGCCGCGCGCCTCTTCGCGATCCCGCAGAATGGATTGCAGGTAGGTGCGCCCGAGGCCGATCGGGTGCGGACGTCGACGCGGCCCTCTGGTCCGCTCCGCCCGCGCCACGTACGGACAGGACCGACGGGTCGTTCAGGACGACAGTACGGACGGCGCACTCGTGAGACGGCGTAGGAGAGAACGAGACCTGTGAGTGCTGCGACGACGCGAAGCCGTACCCCCGACCGCCTGTGCGCCGAGGCGGTAGACCTCGCCCGCACGGCGGCCGAGGAAGCCGCCGCTCCCTCCGTGGTGGGCGAGCACGTCTCCGCCGTGGCGGAGGGCGACCGGGTCGTCACGCACTTCTTCGAGTGCAAGGACCCCGGATACCGGGGCTGGCGCTGGGCCGTCACCGTCACGCGCGCCTCCCGCGCCAAGAACGTCACCCTCGACGAAACGGTGCTGCTCCCCGGCGACGACGCGCTGCTCGCCCCCGAATGGGTGCCGTGGAGCGAGCGGCTGCGCCCGGGCGACATGGGCCCCGGCGACCTGCTGCCCACCGACGCCGAGGACCTGCGGCTGGAGCCGGGCTGGTCGGGCGAGGACGCGCCGCCGCCTAACTCCGTCGTCTCCACCGAGATGGCCGAACTGGTCGAGGCCGAGGACGCCGACGTCACCGACCGCGCCGTGGTGCCCGTACGCGGCTCCATCACCTCCGTCGCCGAGGAGCTCGGCATGCGGCGCGCCCGGGTCCTGTCCCGGTACGGGCTGCACAGCGCCGCCGACCGCTGGGACGAGTCCTTCGGCGCCAAGACCCCGATGGCGCAGGCCGCGCCCGCCTCCTGCGTCTCGTGCGGGTTCCTCGTCGCCATCGGCGGCTCGCTCGGCCAGGCCTTCGGCATCTGCGCCAACGAGTTCGGCCCGGCCGACGGACACCTCGTCTCGCTCTCGTACGGCTGCGGCGGCCACTCCGAGGCCGCCGTCATGCCGAAGCCGCCGCGCCCGGCGCCGCCGGTGCTCGACTCGATGGCCACGGACGAGTTCCCGCTGCGCCCGGCCCCCGACACGGGCTCGGTCCCCTCGACGGACCTCCCGGCCGCGGACCTGGGCCACTCGTAAGGGGTGTCCTGCCCCGTCCGTACGGGGCGACGGCCGTCCCCCGGCGGCGTACGCTCGGCGCATGGGGGAAGACGGCATGGTGGGGCTGGACGGCCGGGTGACCGGGACGGTGGGCCCCGGGCTCGTGGGCGAGGTCATCGTCCGCATCCGGGGCGGCGCGGAGCACTTCCTCGCCCATCCGGCGCACGGGACGGGCCGGCTGCCGGTCGGAACGGTCGTGACCGTCGTCGAGTACCTGCCTCCGCGCACGGTGTACGTGATGGCGGCGTACGACAACTGAGCCCCGGCGCCACCTGCGCGGATGTGGTTCGTATCAAGATGGCGACAAGAAAGCGTCCGCGTCTTCTTAACGGCCCCGCACAGGAGCACACTCGCCCTCGTCAGTGTCGAACGGCACTGCGATAAGGGGGCGTTGCCGATGGCTATCGGCGTCGTGGCGGGAATCGTTCTCGCCGCAATCCTGGCTTTGATCGGCCTGTTCAAGCTCATGTGGCGGGTGGCCGAACCGAACGAGGCACTCGTCATCTCCGGCTCCACGCACCGCACCGAGGGCATCGGCGAGGGCATGGGGTTCCGGATCGTCACCGGACGCGGAACCCTCGTGGTCCCCGGCGTCCAGGCGGTGCGCAAGCTGTCGCTGGACCTCAACGAGACCCAGCTGAACGTGGACTGCGTGACCCACCAGGGCATCCCGCTGCGGGTGAAGGGCGTCGTGATCTTCAAGATCGGCGACGACCTCGTGTCCATCGCGAACGCGGCACGCCGCTTCCTGGACCAGCAGAAGATGATGCCCGAGCGCGTGCACATCGTCTTCGCGGGCCATCTGCGCTCCATCGTGGGCGGGTTGACGGTCGAGGACATGATCCGCGACCGCGAGAAGCTGACGGGGCAGACCCGGGCGGCCTGCGGTACGGAGATGGAGAAGCTCGGCCTCATCGTCGACTCGCTCCAGATCCACGAGATCGAGGACCCGACCGGCTACATCAAGAACCTGGCCATGCCGCACGCGGCCGCCGTCCAGCGGGACGCGCGCATCGCGCAGGCCGAGGCGAACCGCCTGGCCACCGAGGCCGAGCAGACCGCCTTCGCGCGGATGGCGGAGGCCACCCGCGACAGCGAGATCCTCCAGGCGGGCTACCAGGCCGAGCGGGACAAGGCCGCCGCGACCGCCCGCCAGGCGGGCCCGCTCTCGGAGGCGGCGGCCCGCCAGGAGGTCGTCGTACAGGAGACCCGGGTCGCCGAGCTGGAAGCGCACCGGCGCGAGCAGCAGCTCCAGGCGGACGTGCGCAAGCCCGCGGACGCGGCGGCGTACGAGACCCGCACCCGCGCCGAGGCCGAGCGGGACGCCCGCATCTCGGCGGCGCAGGCCAAGGCCAAGGAGACCGAGCTGGCGGCCGCGGCCGAGGCCACGCGCGTGACCACGGCGGCGACCGCGGACGCGGCGGCCACCGAGGCCCGGGGTCTCGCGGCCGCGAAGGCCACCCGGGCGACCGGTGAGGCCGAGGCGGCGGCCACCCAGGCGAAGGGCCTCGCGGTCGCGGCGTCGGCGAAGGCCAAGGGCCTCGCCGAGGCCGACGCCATCAAGGCGCGGGCCGCGGCACTGGCCGAGAACCAGGAGGCGGTCGTCGCCCAGCAGCTCGCCGAGAACTGGCCGGCGATCGTGGAGGCCGGCGCCGGGGCCTTCGGGAACGTGGAGCACATGGTGCTGCTCAACGGGGCCGAGGGCATGTCGGAGATGTTCGCGAAGGCGCTGACCATGGGCGGTACCGGCCTCGGCCTGGCCCGCCAGCTGCTCTCGTCGATGTCCCAGCCGGCCGCCCAGCCGGCCGCCGAGGGAACCGCTGCGGGCGCCACCCCCGTGAACGGCAGGACGGCGGCGGCGCCGTCCCAGCCGATCCCGATCGCGGAGGCGTAACCCGCAGCCGGGCGCGAGCCCGACCCGCCGTCCGGGTTAGGCTCGCGCCCATGAGGCTGTTCGCCGCGTTGATGCCGCCCCAGCAGGCCGTCGATGAGCTGCGCCGGGTGGTGGAGCCGCTGCGGGACGACCGGCTCCGCTGGACGGGAGAGGCGGGCTGGCACTTCACCCTCGCCTTCATGGGCGAGGTGCGCGACGGGCTCCTGCCGGACCTGCACGCCCGCCTCGCCCGCGCCGCCCACCGCACCGAACCCTTCAGCCTGCGCATCCACGGCTCCGGCCACTTCGGCGACCGCGCCCTGTGGGTCGGCGCCGCGGGCGGGCTCGACCCCATGCGGATGCTCGCCGAGCGCGCCGACGCGGCCGCCCGCCGGGCCGGGGTGCCGATGGAGCACCACCGCCGCTACACCCCGCACCTCACCCTGGCCCGCAGCCGCGGCGGCGCCGACATGCACCCGTACGTCGAGGCCCTGGCGGACTTCGAGGGCACGCCCTGGCGGGCCGGCGAGCTCAGCCTGGTCCGCAGCAACCTCCCGGCGGGCGGGGTGCCCGGCGAGCAGCCCCGCTACGAGGTGGTCGAGGCCTGGCCCCTGGCCGCCTGAGGCCCCTCGGTACGGGAAGGTGCGGGGCCCGCGTTACGCTCGACGGGTGGATCCCAAGACCCGAAACCGTGTGATGGCCGGTGTGCTCGTGCTGATGTTCGTCGTCGTGGCCGTGGCAGCCGCCGTGGGACAGTAGCCCTGCCCGGACGGCGACCCCGCCCGCGCGGACCCTTGCTTCGAGTGGACTCCAGGCAGTTGGCTTGGGGCCCATGAAGTACACACAGCTCGGACGCACCGGACTCAAGGTCAGCCGACTCGTCCTCGGCACGATGAACTTCGGTCCGCAGACAGACGAACCCACCAGCCACTCGATCATGGACGCCGCGCTCGGCGCGGGCCTGAACTTCTTCGACACCGCCAACGTCTACGGCTGGGGCGAGAACAAGGGCCGCACCGAGGAGATCCTCGGCACCTGGTTCGCCCAGGGCGGCGGCCGGCGGGACAAGACCGTGCTGGCCACCAAGGTGTACGGGAACATGGCCGGCGAGGGCGACCCGTGGCCCAACTACGACCGGCTCTCGGCGCTGAACATCCGCCGGGCCGTCGAGGCCAGCCTCAAGCGGCTCCAGACGGACTACATCGACCTCTACCAGTTCCACCACGTCGACCGCCGGACCCCGTTCGAGGAGATCTGGCAGGCCGTCGACGTGCTGATCCAGCAGGGCAAGGTGCTGTACGCCGGATCGTCGAACTTCCCCGGCTACAAGATCGCCCAGGCCAACGAGACGGCCGCCCGGCGCGGTTCGGTCGGGCTGGTCAGCGAGCAGTGCATCTACAACCTCGCCGAGCGGCGCGCCGAGATGGAGGTCGTCCCGGCCGCGCAGGAGTACGGGCTCGGGGTGATCCCGTGGTCCCCGCTGCACGGCGGGCTGCTGGGCGGCGTCATCAAGAAGGAGGTCGAGGGCGGCCGCCGCGCCTCCGGGCGCTCCGCGGACGCCCTGGCGAACACGGCCGTACGGGCGCAGGTGCAGGCGTACGAGGACCTGCTCGACAAGCACGGCCTGGAGCCCGGCGAGACGGCCCTGGCGTGGCTGCTGACCCGGCCCGGGGTGACGGGGCCGATCGTGGGTCCCCGTACGGCGGAGCAGCTGGAGAGCGCGCTGCGGGCGCTGGACCTGGAGCTCTCGCAGGAGGTGCTCTCCGGCCTGGACGAGATCTTCCCCGGCCCGGGGACCTCGCCGGAGGCCTTCGCCTGGTGATGGCGCGGCCATGACGGCACGACCGCTCCGCGCCCCGCGCCCCGGCGCGGGGCGCGGGGCGCGGAGCGGTCAGGGCATCCGGTACGGGCCGCCGATGCCCCAGGCCTGGTGCAGGACCGCGGCGAACTCCCCGGCCAGGCGGTGCTCGCCGGAGGCGTTGGGGTGGGTGCCGTCGTACGTGTCGTGCGCGATCTCGTACGAGGCCGGGCGCGCGGCCAGCAGGATCGGCGAGGCGTC
This sequence comes from Streptomyces sp. NPDC001194, assembly GCF_042896985.1. Taxonomy (NCBI): domain Bacteria; kingdom Bacillati; phylum Actinomycetota; class Actinomycetes; order Kitasatosporales; family Streptomycetaceae; genus Streptomyces; species Streptomyces sp. NPDC001194. Next base: position 150,220 of record NZ_JBIAXU010000013.1, read on the forward strand.
GGTGGACAGGTCGGCCACGGCCTTCGCGAGGAGCTCGTTGAACCGGGCCACCTCGGCCGCGAACGGGGCGTCGGAATCGGCCCGGACGTTCGGGATGACCGGGAGCAGGACCATCCGGATGCCGGGCCGGGCGGCGCGGGCCTCCGCGATGAAGCGGCGGGCGTTGGCCGCGGTCTCCTCGGCGGCGGTGTAGAAGCCGAGGTCGATCAGGCCGAGGGAGACGAGCAGGACGTCCGGTTCGCCGGAGCGGACGGCGGAGCCGATGAGGGGGGCCATGTGCTGCCAGCCCTCGCCCCAGCCGGCGAGGTGGCGGCGGGCGTCCTCCGGGAAGCCGGGGTCGGCGTAGGCGTGGCTGACCGGCTCGCCCGCTCCGGTGTCGAAGAGCGCGGTGCGCGGGCCGACGATCTCGTACGGGCCGCCCGGCGCGGCACCCAGGTGCTGCCACATCCGGTAGCGCCAGGTGTAGTCGCCGGCGCGTCCGATGGTCATGGAATCGCCGACGAACATGAAACGCATCCGGTCATCATCGCGGATCACGCGCCGGGCGCCCCTGTGATGCCGGACACGCGGGGCGGCCTGGCACGCTTGGGGTATGCGCCTGCTGCCGTTGACCGCCGTCATCGCCCTTGCCGTGCTGCCCGGTTCGGCCGCCGCGGCCGCCGAGGGCTCGGCCTCCGCCGCCCCCGGCGCCTCCGGGTTCACGATCACCGATCCGCGGATCAAGGAGTCGAGCGGGCTGGCGGCGAGCCGGATCCACCCGGGCGTGTACTGGACGCACAACGACAGCGACGACGGCCCGTACGTGTACGCGGTGGACTCGGCGACCGGCAAGACCGTGGCCCGGGTGACGCTGACCGGGATCGGGACCCCGCGCGACGTCGAGGCCATCTCGCTGGGCCCGGACGGGCAGCTGTACGTCGGCGACATCGGCGACAACCTGAACGGGACCTGGGACCACGTCTGGATCTACCGCTTCCCGGAGCCGAAGCAGCTGGCCGATGTCACGGTCAAGGCCGAGCAGTTCACGGTGAAGTACGCGGACGGGGCGCGCAACGCGGAGGCGCTGATGGTGCATCCGGTGACGGGCCGGGTGTACATCGCCAGCAAGAGCGAGGACAAGGGCGGGCTGTACGAGGGCCCGCAGCAGCTGTCCGCCTCGGGGACGAACGTGTTCCGGCGGGTCGCCGACCTGCCGTGGGTGACGGACGGGGCGTTCTCGCCGGACGGCGGCAGCCTCACGCTGCGGGGCTACTTCTTCGCGAAGACCTACCCGTGGAAGGACGGCAAGCCGCAGGGCGAGGGCGAGCGGGTGGACGCGCCGTGGCAGGGGCAGGCCGAGTCGGTGACGTACTCGGCGGACGGGTCGACGCTGCTGTTCGGATCCGAGGGGGAGTCGAGCCGGGTCGTGGCGGTCGCGGTGAAGCCCGCGGCGGGCGGATCCGGCGGCCCGGCCCCGGCGAAGCCGGGCTCGACGCCGGCCACCGGGGCCCCCGGCCCGGCGGGAGAGCAGGGCGGGGGCGGCTTCACGAAGGGTGCCGCCGTCCTGGCCGTGGGCACGGCCCTGGTCTTCGGCGCCAAGCGGCTCTTCCGCCGCAGGCCCCGCGACTGACGCGGCCGCGGCGCCGAGGCGTCACGCGGCCGCGGGGCTCGCGGCGGACGTACTACGCCGCCGTGACCAGCTCGCGGGGGCGGGGGGAGGGGACGAACGTGACCCCGTGACGGCTCACGCTGAGGCGGAGGTTGCCGACCCGGGACAGGATCACCGCGATCGTCGCGGCCGCGGCCAGGGAGACGAGGCCGCCCGCGGCCATGCCGATCCGGGCCCCGTACGTGTCCGTCACCCAGCCGACGACGGGCGCACCGATCGGGGTGCCGCCGGTGAACACCATCATGTACAGCGCCATCACCCGGCCCCGCATCTCGGGGTCGGTGGCCATCTGGACGCTCGCGTTCGCGGTGACGTTGACCGTCAGCCCGAACATCCCGATCGGCACCAGCAGCGCGGCGAACAGCCAGAACCCGGGCGCGAAGGCCGTCACGACCTCCAGCACGGAGAACAGCACCGCCGCCGCGACCAGCAGCCGCAGCCGCGAGTGCCCGCGCCGGGCCGCCAGCAGCGCACCCGCCAGGGAGCCCGCGGCGATCAGCGTGTTGAACAGCCCGTACGTGCCCGCGTCCCCGTGGAACACGTCGCTGACGAAGGCCGACAGCCAGATCGGGAAGTTGAACCCGAAGGTGCCGATGAAGCCGACCAGGACGATCGGCCAGATCAGCTCGGGGCGGCCGGCGACGTAGCGCAGGCCCTCCCGCAGCTGGCCCTTGGCGCGCGGCCGCGTCTCGACCGGGTGCAGTTCGCGCGTGCGCATCAGCAGCAGGCCGGCCACCGGCGCGGCGAAGGACAGCCCGTTCAGCAGGAAGGCCCAGCCGACGCCCACGGCGGTGATCAGCACACCGGCGATCGCCGGGCCGACCAGCCGCGCGGACTGGAAGTTCGCCGAGTTCAGGCTGACGGCGTTGGCGAGCTGCTCCTTGCCGACCATCTCGGAGACGAAGGTCTGCCGCGCGGGGTTGTCCACGACGGTGATGAGGCCGAGCAGGAAGGCCGCGAGGTACACGTGCCACACGTGGACGTGTCCGGCGAGGGTGAGCGCGGCGAGCGCGACACCGGTCAGGCCCATCAGGGTCTGGGTGGCGATCAGCAGAGGCCGCTTGGGCAGCCGGTCCGCGAGTACGCCTCCGTAGAGGCCGAACACCATCATCGGCAGGAACTGCAGGGCGATCGTGATGCCGACCGCGGAGGCCGAGCCGGTCAGGGACAGGACCAGCCAGTCCTGGGCGATGCGCTGCATCCAGGTGCCGGTGTTGGAGACGGCCTGTCCCGTGGCGAAGAGCCGGTAGTTCCGGATCTTCAGCGAGCTGAACATCGAGTTGTTCTTGCCCGTGGAGCCTGTGGTGCCGGTGGAGCGCGTCGGGCGCCCGGTGGTAGTGGTGGATGTATGGCCGGGTGCGGAGTCTGCTCCGTTTCCCGTACTCAAAAGCGTTCGCCTCCTGGCGTCGTTCCTTACAAGTGCGCGAGCTTCTCCAGGACGGGCGCGGCCTCGCGCAGCTTGGCCCATTCGTCCTCGGTGAGCTCGGCCGCGAGCCCGGCCAGGAAGGCGTTCCGCTTGCGACGGCTCTCTTCGAGCATCGCTTCGGCCTCCTCGGTCTGGGTGACCACCTTCTGGCGGCGGTCGTCCGGGTGCGGCTGCAGCCTGACCAGTCCCTTGGCCTCCAGCAGCGCGACGATGCGTGTCATCGACGGCGGCTGGACGTGTTCGCGCCGGGCCAGCTCACCGGGGGTGGCCTGGCCGCACCGGGCGAGGGTGCCGAGGACCGACATCTCGGTCGGGCTCAGCGATTCGTCGACGCGCTGGTGCTTGAGGCGCCGGCCCAGCCGCATGACGGCGGAGCGGAGGTCGTTCACGGCGGCAGCGTCGTCGCCATGGGTAAGGTCGAGCATCTCTTTAGACTACCTCATTACTCTCTCTAAAGAACGCAGGTGAAGCGTGTCACTCGTACGGGTGAGTCCGCAGCGGAAAGCGACACGCGTCCACGTCCTGTGCCACGACCCTTTCGGCATGGGGACACACGTGCTGAGCATGCGCATAGACGGGGAGCTGCTCGACCGCCTCCGGACTCATGCGGCGAAACGCGGAATGAGCGTCCAGGACTACGTGGTCCGGACGCTCATTCGCGATGACTTCGACGAGCGCTTCAAGGCGGCCGTCGACGAGACGGAGAAGTTCTACGGGCTCACCTGAGCCCGGCTCGGCCGAATCGCCCGGCTCGTCGGCCGGAGACGGCAACGGCCCCGCCCTCCGTGGAGGGCGGGGCCGGGAAGCGCCGGAAGGGGCGCCCTACGTGAGGCCGAGGGCCGGCATCGCGTAGTAGAAGACGAACACCGCCGAGACGACGTACAGGGCCGCCGGCACCTCACGGCCCCGGCCGGTCGCCAGCCGCAGGACGCAGAAGCTGATGAAGCCGAAGCCGATGCCGTTGGTGATCGAGTACGTGAACGGCATCATCACCATGGCCAGGAAGGCCGGGACGGCGATGGTGAAGTCGCTCCAGTCGATGTCCCTGACCGAGCCCGCCAGGATCAGGAAGCCGACCGCCACGAGGGCGGGTGTGGCCGCCTGGGACGGGACCATGGTGGCGAGCGGGGTCAGGAACAGCGCCACGGTGAAGAGGCCGCCGGTCACGACGTTCGCGAGGCCCGTACGGGCGCCCTCGCCGACGCCTGCCGTGGACTCCACGAAGCAGGTGGTGGCCGAGGACGAGGTGGCGCCGCCGGAGGCGACGGCCAGGCCGTCGATGAGCAGCACCTTGTTGATGCCGGGGAAGTTGCCGTCCTTGTCGATCAGCTTGGCCTCGTCGCCGACGCCGAGGATCGTGCCCATCGCGTCGAAGAAGCAGGACAGCAGCACGGTGAAGACGAAGAGGATGCCGGTCAGCATGCCGACCTTGCCGAAGCCGCCGAACAGGCTGACCTGGCCGACGAGCCCGAAGTCGGGCGCGGCCACCGGATTGCCCGGCCACTCGGGGACGGTCAGGCCCCAGCCCGAGTCGGGCAGCTTGACGATCAGCTGGACGGCGACGGCGACGACGGTCATGACCACGATGGAGATCAGGATCGCGCCGGGCGTCTTGCGGATCAGCAGGGCCAGGGTCAGCAGGACGCCGACGATGAAGATCAGGACCGGCCAGCCGTGCAGGTGGCCGCCCGTGCCGAGGGTGAGCGGCACGGTGGTGTGCGCGGCGTCCGGGATGCGGGTGACGAAGCCCGAGTCGACCAGGCCGATCAGCATGATGAACAGGCCGATGCCGATCGCGATGCCCTTGCGCAGGCCGAGCGGGACGGCGTTCATGACGCGCTCGCGCAGGCCGGTCGCGACCAGCAGCATCACGACGAAGCCGGCCAGGACCACCATGCCCATGGCGTCGGGCCAGCTCATGCGCGGGGCGAGCTGGAGGGCGACGACGGTGTTCACGCCGAGGCCGGCGGCGAGCGCGATCGGGACGTTGCCGATGACGCCCATGAGGAGCGTGGTGAAGGCCGCCGTCAGGACGGTGGCGGTCACGAGCTGGCCGCTGTCGAGCTGGTGGCCGTACATGTCCTTCGCGCTGCCCAGGATGATCGGGTTCAGCACGATGATGTACGCCATCGCGAAGAAGGTGGCGAAGCCGCCGCGGACCTCGCGGCCGATGGTGGAGCCGCGCTCGGAGATCTTGAAGTGGCGGTCCAGGGCGGACCCGCCGCGGGGGGCGGGGTCCGGGAGGGTGGGCGCGGGGGCGGGAGCCGACGTGCTCATGCGGTCCTCTAGGTCTTCATTGCGGGGGGCATTGGGGGATTCATACGAAGAAAATGGGCCATGCCCACACCGTTTCAGTATGAACACATGAACGAAAGCCCGTCCATCTCCGCGCGTAGACCCGGTTTCGGGCCACCTAGACTTGAGGGCATGGCGAAATGGACAGCGAAGCACGAGGCGCCCGAGCCCCTCGAGGGCCCGATCGTCGCGACCGTCACCGGCGGCACGATCCTCTGGTTCGCGATGTTCGTCGTCCAGCTCCCCTTCTACGGCTGGTTCGCCGACCGCGACCTGCTGTGGTGGGTCTGGTGCTGCGCGGCCGGCGGGTTCCTCGGCCTGATCGGCGTCTGGTACGTCCGGGGCCGCGACGCCGCGCTCAAGCGGCACGCCGCGGAGGCACTGGCCGCGCGGAACGGGGAGAGCGGCGGCGGCAGCTCCGGCTGAGGGACGGGGCGGACCGGCGGGGGACGGGGAACCGGCGAAGAGCAGGGAAGACCGGGGAAGACCAAGGGACGATTCGGGTCATCCCGAAGTCGGATCTTCGGACTTCTCGGCGGGTGAACCGGTAGAACCCCCTTTACCGTCGAAAGCATGACGCAGCGGGCAGAGATCGAACCCAACGGTTCCGAGCCGGGTGGCGGGCCCGGCGGCGCGGCCATCGACGCGGGAGCCGAGCTGGACCCGGTGCACCCGGTCCGGCCGCCCGCACCCCGGTTCAAGCCCGCGGGCCTGACCACCGCCGAAGTCGCCGAGCGCGTCGCCCGCGGGGCCGTCAACGACGTCCCCGTGCGCAGCAGCCGCTCGACCGCCGACATCGTCCGCGCCAACGTCTTCACCCGGTTCAACGCCATCATCGGCGTGCTCTGGGTGGTCATGCTCATCGTCGCGCCGCTCCAGGACAGCCTGTTCGGCTACGTGATCATCGCGAACACCGGCATCGGCATCATCCAGGAGATGAGGGCGAAGAAGACCCTGGACAGCCTCGCCGTCATCGGCGAAGCCAAACCCAGCGTCCGCCGCGACGGCCGGACCGCCGAGATCTCCACCTCCGAGATCGTCCTCGACGACGTCATCGAGCTCGGCCCGGGCGACAAGGTCGTCGTCGACGGGTCCGTCGGCGAGGCCGAGGGCCTGGAGATCGACGAGTCCCTGCTCACCGGCGAGGCCGACCCCGTCCTGAAGAAGCCCGGCGACCCCGTCATGTCCGGGTCCTTCGTCGTCGCCGGCGGCGGCGCGTTCACCGCCACCAAGGTCGGCCGCGAGGCCTACGCCGCCCAGTTGGCCGAAGAGGCCACCCGCTTCACGCTCGTCCACTCCGAGCTGCGCTCCGGCATCTCCACCATCCTCAAGTACGTCACCTGGATGATGATCCCGACCTCGATCGGCCTGATCATCAGCCAGCTCGTCGTCAAGGACAACAACCTCAAGGACGCCATCGCCCGCACCGTCGGCGGCATCGTCCCCATGATCCCCGAGGGGCTCGTCCTGCTGACCTCCGTCGCCTTCGCGATCGGCGTCATCCGGCTCGGCCGCAAACAGTGCCTGGTGCAGGAGCTGCCGGCCATCGAGGGCCTCGCCCGCGTCGACGTGGTCTGCCTCGACAAGACCGGCACCCTCACCGAGGGCGGCATGGACGTCACCGAGCTCCGCCCGCTCGGCGGCGCGGAGGACGCGTACGTCAAGAAGGTGCTCGGCGCGCTCGGCGAATCCGACCCGCGTCCCAACGCCAGCCTCCAGGCGATCATCGACGCCTATCCGGACAGCGCCGAGTGGCGCTGCACCGAGTCCCTGCCGTTCTCCTCCGCCCGCAAGTACAGCGGCGCCAGCTTCAGCGAGGGCGACGGCGAGAACAACACCTGGCTGCTCGGCGCCCCCGACGTGCTCCTCCCGGCCGGGGACCCGGCCCTCGACGAGATCAACGAGCTCAACGAGCAGGGCCTGCGCGTCCTGCTCCTCGCCCGGGCCGCGCGCGAGCTCGACGACCCGGCCGTCGGCACGGGCGCCAAGCCGACCGCCCTGATCGTCCTGGAACAGCGGCTGCGCCCCGACGCGGCCGACACCCTGCGCTACTTCGAGGACCAGAAGGTCCACGCGAAGGTCATCTCCGGCGACAACGCCGTCTCGGTGGGCGCCGTGGCCGGCAAACTGGGCCTGCCGGGCGCCGAGAACACCGTCGACGCGCGCAAGATGCCGACCGATCAGGCCGACATGGCCAAGGTCCTCGACGAGAACGCCGTCTTCGGCCGGGTCACCCCGCAGCAGAAGCGGGACATGGTCGGCGCGCTGCAGTCCAAGGGCCACACGGTCGCGATGACGGGAGACGGCGTCAACGACGTCCTCGCCCTCAAGGACGCGGACATCGGCGTGAGCATGGGCTCGGGCTCCGAGGCCACGCGCGCGGTCGCCCAGATCGTCCTCCTGAACAACAGCTTCTCCACCCTCCCCTCGGTGGTCGCCGAGGGCCGCCGGGTCATCGGCAACATCACCCGCGTCGCCACCCTCTTCCTCACGAAGACCGTCTACTCGGTGCTGCTGGCGATCCTGGTGGTCTGCTTCCAGGTCGAGTACCCCTTCCTGCCGCGCCACTTGACGCTGCTGTCCACGCTCACCATCGGCATTCCCGCGTTCTTCCTGGCCCTGGCTCCGAACAAGGAGCGCGCGCGGCCGCACTTCGTGAAACGGGTGATGCGGTACGCGATCCCGGGCGGCGTGATCGCGGCGGTGGCCACCTTCGTCACCTACCTGCTCGCCCGCCACCACTACAGCGGCCCCGAGGCCCTCGAGGCCGAGACGAGCGCGGCGACGCTGACGCTGTTCCTGACCTCGATGTGGGTCCTGGTGATCATCGCCCGCCCGTACACGTGGTGGCGGGTGGCCCTGGTCGGCGCGATGGGCGGCGCCTTCCTGATCGTCCTGGTCGTCCCCTGGCTCCAGGAGTTCTTCGAACTGAAGCTGGTGGGCACCGAAATGCCCTGGACGGCGGTCGCCGTCGCGGCGGCGGCCTCGGCCCTGATCGAGATCACCTTCCGCTGGGTCAACCGCAGGTTCCCGGCCTAGACGGTCCGGTCCGCCCCGGTCCGCCCCGGTCCGGTCCGGTCCGCCCCGGTCCGCCCCGGTCCGGTCCGGTCCGCCCCGGTCCGCCCCGGTCCGGTCCGGACCGGACCGGACCGGGGCCGGCGCGCGCCCGCGCCCGCCTCCGCGCCCGCCTCAGTCGAACCAGCGGTCGCGGGCCAGTTCCGCCGTGCGGGAGGGGTCTTCCAGCAGGGCGGCCACCTCGAACCGGCGGGGCCACTGGTCCGCCGCCCAGGCGAGGCCGGCCGCCACGCCCTCCAGGGTGGCGGCGTGGAGGGTGCCGTCCGGGGTGCGGCGCCAGTCGAGTTCCACGCCGCCCGCGATCAGCTCCTCGTGCTCCAGGTAGACCTCCGGGGTCGAGGGGCCCAGGAGGATCCGGACCGACTCCGGTACCTCGTGCTCCTCGCCCGGCGTCGTGACCTCCGCCGGGACCGTCTCCGAGAGGCGGCGGACCTGGAGCAGCTCCGCCAGGTCGGCCGCGCGGGCCGGGGCCACCGGCAGGAGCGGGAGCCCCGCCGTCAGGGGCAGCAGGTCCGGGGCGTCCGCGATCAGCGCGTCCGCCGCGTCGACCACCACGACCTCCCCGTCCACCACCGTGCGCAGCTCGTCCGGGAGCGTGACCTGCTCGGGGTCCAGATCCGCCAGGGCCCCGTACAGGGCGTGCAGCTGGCGGTCCGACACCTCGCGGTCCGGATCGGCGAGCCGGCCCAGGAGCTCGGCGGCGCCGCCGGGTTCGTCCAGCAGGGCCGGCACCGTCGTGCGTACGCCGAGTGCGCGCAGGACCTGCTCGTCCTCGAAGCCCGTCGCGTCGGCCGGGGTGTAGAGCCCCGCCAGCAGCGGGTCGCCGCCCGCCGCGCGCAGCCCCGCCGGGCGGCGGCCGTCGAGCACGGGGTGGTCGCGCAGCCACCAGGCGGTGTACGAGCGCACCGACTGCGTGGTGCCGTCCGGCAGCAGCACCCGTACGGGCTGGGTCAGCGCATCGCGCAGCGGGGGCTGCGCGAGCATCGCCAGGGCCTGGGGCCAGCAGTCGTCGTCGACCAGGTCGAGGTCGCGCACCGCGACGAGTTCCGTGGCCACGGGCGGCAGCGGGGTGTCGGGGAGCTGGTCCAGCACGTCCTCGCACCACACGTCCACCGCGTCCAGCAGCCCCGCGTCGTCCGGTTCGGCGAAGTCCCCGTCGCGCGGCTCCAGTTCGTCCGGGTCGAGGACCACGTCGGTGGCGCGGACCAGCTGGAAGGTGGCCAGCACGCCGCAGGCCGTCAGCGGCTGCGCGCCCCACCTCTCGGCCAGTTCGCCGTCCACGTAGGGGACTTCGTCCTCGCGGATCACCGCGGCCAGCGGCGATCCCGGCAGCAGCAGCTCGCCCGCGGGCGTCAGCTCGCCCTCCTCGTCCGGCAGGGCCAGCGCGCCCAGCCACGGCTCGTCGCCCGGCGCCAGGTCGGCCTCCCGGACCAGGCCCAGGACCACCTCCGCCAGCTCGTCGGCGTCGAGGGCGTCCTCGTCCCAGATCTCCCCGGCGTCCAGCGAGGCGGCCACCGCCGCCCGCACCTGCGGGGTCGTCAGGACCGCGCGCGGCGTGGCCGGGAGCGCGCCGAGCCGCTCCAGCAGCGGGTGGGCGGCGTCCGGATGGGCGACCTTGAGCCCCATCCGGGCCAGGTCCTTCGGGGTGTCCGCGTCGGGCAGCAGGACGTGCCGGGGGCCGATCGTGGTCCGTCCGTCCGCCAGCGGCACCGGCAGGCCCGAGAGCCGGTCCGGGTCCACCCCCGCCAGGGTGTCGTACAGCCGGTGCCACCACTGCGGGGTGCGCTCGATGCCCGCGATCCGCTCGATGGCGTCGCCCAGCGGCAGCCGGCCCACGCCCAGCGTGCGCAGCTCGGGACGGCGCTCCAGCCCGGCCGGCAGCAGGGTGGGCAGTACCTCGGCCAGGACCCGTACGGTGTCGGCGCCCGCGCCCTCCACCACCTCGGCCTCGAAGGGCCGCAGGGCGGAGCGCTCCTCCGCGTGCTCGGCGGGGGCCGCCGGGGCGAGGAACGCCGTACGCGGCAGCCGCTGCAGCACGGCCGCGCGCAGCGCCCCGTCCAGCGGGCCCCGGCCGAGCGGCCCGGGTACGAGGTCCACCAGCGCGGTGCCCACCGGGTCCCAGGCGCCCAGCAGTTCGGCGTACGCGTCGGCCGCGCGCTCCACCAGGAAGTCGGTCAGCGGCCCCGGCGCGGGGTGCCGGCGGGCGGTGTCGAGCGGCAGCGTCGCGATGAGCAGGGCGGGGATGCCCAGCGGCTCGTCGGTCGGGGTCGGAGCGTGCACCACGCTCGCGGTGGACGGGCGCACGGGAGCGCCTTCGGTGTCCACGGGCACGGCCCAGGACACCGTCCAGACCGGCCGCAGCCGTTCCTCGACGGGCCGGTCGGCGAGCAGGGCGGGCTCGATGGGGCCGCTGTGGCGGACGGTGCGCCAGCGGCGGGTCTCGGCGGCGCCGCCCGCCGCGTCCTCGACGACGGTGTACGGGCCCTCGTCGCGGCGGCGGAGCGTACGGGTCCCCTCCTGCGGGGTCTCCACGACGATCTCGGCCAGCCCGGGCAGGGTCAGCAGCAGCGCGTCGTCGATGCCGGACAGCAGCCGCTGCACCAGGCCACCGGCGGCCGCGTCGCGCAGCGGGAGGACGACCACGGTGTCGTAACCGTCGGGGGCGGTGCCCTCGGCGGGCAGCGGCAGCCGCAGCAGCGGGACGTGCCCGTCGCGGCGGCGCAGTTCGTCGCCGAGGCCGGGGCTGCCGTTGGCCGCGTCGCGGGCCAGCTCGCGGGCCTCGGCCAGGGACCAGCGGACGCCGCCGTGGCGGCCCAGCACGGCGGGCTCGTCGGAGACCGCGAGGACGGCCGCGAAGCCGACGCCGAACCGGCCGACGGTGTCGGCGGAGCCGGTCGTGCCCGCGGCCCCGGCCGCCCCCGCGGGCTCCCGCTTCGCGGAGGCCCGCAGGGTGCTCAGCGACTCCACGCCCGTCGCGTCCAGCGGGGCACCGGTGTTGGCGACGGCCAGCACCCCGTGCCCGCCCTCGCCGGAGTGCAGGGTGAGCCGCAGCCGGCCGGGCACCTCGGCCCGGGCCGCGGCGTCGGCGGCGTTCTGCGCCAGCTCGACGACGAGCCGGTCGCGGTAGCCGCCGAGGGCCAGGTCCTCCTCGGCGTTGGCGTCCTCGCGGAAACGGGCCGGGCCCGCGCCCCAGGCGTCGAGGACCCCGCGCCGCAGCCGGGCCGTGCCGAAGGGGTCCACGCCGCTCTGGGCCGCCGTCACTCGCACGCTCACGCCGCTGCCTCCATGCTGTCCTGCATTCACCGAATGCCGAGGCCCTGAAGGTATCGCGTGCGGGCGGCGGGGTCCGGACGCGGCCCGGACGCGGCCTACGCCCGTCCGGTGAGGTGCGCGAAGACGACGACGTTGGAATCCCAGTGGCGGTCGGCGGTGAGCTCGCCGCCGCAGGTGATCAGGCGCAGCCGGGCCGAGCCGTGGGTGTCCCCGTAGACCTTGTCGGTGGGGAAGCGGTCCTTCTTGTACGTGCCGACTTCGTCGACGGCGAAGACGGCCGTGCTGCCGTCGGCCCGGTGGACCTCGATCTTCCCGCCCTTCTTCAGGGTCTTGAGGTTGAAGAAGACGGCCTTCGGGGCCTGCGGGGTGTCCATGTGGCCGACGATGGCCGCCGCGCCCGCCTCACCCGGGGTCGGGCCGTCCTTGTACCAGGCGGCGTCGTCGGGCTTGGCGAAGTCCGGCTCCTGCATCTCGCCTTGGGGGTCGAGGCCGACCGTGTCGAGCGGGGCGTCGACCTTGATGTCCGGGATCTCGATGCGGTCCGGGACGGAAGCGGGGAGCGCGGCGGCCGCCTTCGCGGGCCCGGCCCCGCCGGGCCCGCTGCTCGCCGACGCCGAGCAGCCGGAGGTGAGGACGGCGGCGAGGGCCGCGGCGCCCGCCAGGGCGGCAGCGCGGCGTGCGCGGCCGCCCCGGCGGGGAGGGGTGGGCTGCTCAGGCATGGGTCGTGGCTTCTGCCGCGACGGCGGAGGCGACGGTGTCCGCCGGCGCCTGGCCCGTGTTGACGGAGCCCTTGGGCGTCTTGTGCTCGCCCGGCTTGAGCGGGGTCACCGGCTTGACGTCGGGCTTGCCGCCGCCGCCCGCCTCGGTGGAGAACTTCACGGTGTCGAACTCCTTGCCGCCCGCGAAGGCGTGCACGCCGTAGTACCCGGTCTTGACGTCCTTGGCGACGACGGCGGTACCGGTCCAGGTGCCGTGCCCGTCGCTCTTCAGGTCGACCCGGCCGCCGAACGCGTCGGAGGCGACGTACGCGTTCTTCACGTCGGCCGCCGTCCTGACCGTGACGCCGATCTTGTCGCCCGGGCGGCCGTGGTCGGCCGAGAGCTTGAGGGAGGAGACCGGGGCGGGCGGCGGGGTCTGGGCCTTGACGGTCAGCTGCGCGGTGGCCTGGAGCTTGCCGCCGTCGGGGGCGGTGCCCGTGAGGCTCACGCCGTAGTTGCCGTCCGCGACCTTGGCGATCTTCGCGGTGCCGGTCCAGGTGCCGTCGCCCGCCGGGCTCAGCCTGACGTCCTCCAGGGCCTTCGAGGAGACCGACAGGGCGGTGGAGCCCTTGGGGGCCTTCACGGTGAACTTGACCTCGGTGCCCGGCTTGCCGGAGGCGACGGACAGCTGCAGGGACGCGGAGCTGTCGCTGCTGCTCGCGCCCTGGCCGACCGAAGGGGACGGGCTCGCGTCGGCGGCGAACGCGGGAGCGGCGGCGCCGAGGGCCAGCGTCGACGTCAGGGCTATGGCTGCGAGGGTGACTGCCTTGCGCATGGAATTCCTCCTGAACGGGAGACCGGGGTTCGTTCCCGGCACACCTGACATGAGGGACATAACGGGGTGTTTGGTTGCGGGCCCGCACGGGCGCCGTCGGGGTGGGTGCCGAAAGTCCCTCGGCATGAAGCCGCAGGCCGCACACCCGCCAAGGGGGTGTCGTTTACGGGCTCTTTGCCCCGATTTTTGGGACCAAGGTCCCGGAGTTCCGGCCTTGCCGGGGCAACGACGGAGCCCCTGGCGACAAGGAGTCGCCAGGGGCTCGTACGGTGCGGTTCGGACCGTGGCCGGACTGCCGTCAGGCCGCGATCAGGCCACGATCAGGCCCTGTTCAGGCCCTGGTCGGGCCGTGGTCAGAGCTGCTCGATCACGTAGTCGATGCACGCGGTCAGCGCCTGCACGTCCGCCGGGTCGATCGCCGGGAACATCGCGATGCGGAGCTGGTTGCGGCCGAGCTTGCGGTACGGCTCGGTGTCCACGATGCCGTTGGCGCGCAGCACCTTGGCGACGGCGGCCGCGTCGATGTCGTCCGAGAAGTCGATCGTGCCGATGACGGCGGATCGCTTGTCGGCGTCCACGACGAACGGGTTCGCGTACTTCGAGGCCTCCGCCCAGCCGTACAGGTGGCCCGCGCTGGCCGCCGTACGCCCGGTCGTGAACTCCAGGCCGCCCTGGCTGTTCATCCACTTCAGCTGCTGGTCCAGCAGGAAGAGGGTGGACAGGGCCGGGGTGTTGTACGTCTGGTTCTTCAGCGAGTTGTCGATCGCCGTCGGCAGCGAGAAGAACTCCGGGATGTGCCGGCTGCCGGAGGCGTGCACGCGCGCCGCCCGCTCCAGGGCCGCCGGGGAGAACGCCGCCAGCCACAGGCCGCCTTCGGAGGCGAAGGACTTCTGCGGGGCGAAGTAGTAGACGTCGCTCTCGGTGATGTCCACCGGCAGACCGCCGGCGCCCGAGGTGGCATCCACCAGGACGAGTGAACCGGCGTCGGCGCCAGCGACGCGCTTGACCGGCGCCGCCACACCCGTGGAGGTCTCGTTGTGCGTGTACGCGTACACGTCGACGCCCGCCTCGGCCGCCGGCTCGGGGTGCGTGCCCGGCTCGGAGGAGATCACGGTCGGCTCGTCCAGCCACGGCGCGAGCTTCGCGGCCTTGGCGAACTTGGAGGAGAACTCGCCGAAGGTGAGGTGCTGGGACTTGCGCTCGATGAGCCCGGCGGTCGCAACGTCCCAGAAGGCGGTGGAGCCGCCGTTGCCCAGGATCACCTCGTAGCCCTCGGGGAGGGAGAACAGGTCCCGGATGCCGTCCCGCACCGAGCCGACCAGGTTCTTGACCGGGGCCTGGCGGTGGGAGGTTCCGAGCAGGGAGGTACCGGTGGCGGCCAGGGCGTCCAGCGCCTCGGTCCGCACCTTGGAGGGGCCCGCGCCGAAGCGTCCGTCGGCGGGCTTGATGTCAGCGGGAATCTGGATCTCGGCCACGAGCGGAGCGTATCGGGTCCCGGTCCACCCCTCGGAGGCGCGTCCACCCGGTGAGACGGGTCCGGCCGGTGGCAGGGTGGGCGCCGTGACGTCACCCGGGGAACTCGAACGGACATTGCGGGAGAACCTGCGCGGGGAGGTGGACTTCGGGGCCGCGGCCCGCGCCCTGGCGACGATGGACGCCTCGAACTACCGCCGGGTACCGGTGGGGGTGGCCCGGCCGCGCGACGCCGACGACGTGGCGGCCGCGCTGCGGATCTGCGCGGAGGCGGGCGTACCGGTCGTCCCGCGCGGCGGCGGGACCTCGATCGCCGGGCAGGCCACGGGCGTCGGCGTGGTGCTGGACCTGACCCGGCACATGAACGCCCTGGTGTCGCTGGACCCCGCCGCCCGCACCGCCGTGGTCCAGCCGGGTCTGGTGCTCGACCGGCTGCGCGAGGCGGCCCGCCCCCACGGGCTGACCTTCGGCCCGGACCCCTCCACGCACTCCCGCTGCACGCTGGGCGGGATGATCGGCAACAACGCGTGCGGGGCCCACTCGGTGGCCTGGGGGACCACCGCGGACAACGTGGCGGAGCTGGCGGTCACGGCGTACGGGGGCGCGTCGTACCGGCTGGGCACAGGCTGGGCGGGAGCCCCGGCGGGCCTGCGGGAGCTGGTCGCGGGGAACCTGGCGGTGCTGCGCACGGGCATGGCGGGAGGCTTCTCGCGGCGGATCTCCGGATACGGCGGGCTGGACGCGCTGCTGCCCGAGCGGGGCGTGGAGGCGGCCCGGGCCTTCTGCGGGAGCGAGGGCACGCTCGGGGTGGTGACCGAGGCGGTCGTACGCCTGGTGGAGGCGCCGCGCGCGCCGGCCCTCGCGGTCCTCGGGTACGCGGACGAGAGCGCGGCGGCGGACGCGGCGGCCGGGCTGCTGGGCTTCGGGCCGCTGACGGTGGAGGGGATGGCGGCCGACCTCGTGGGCCCGGATTCCGGACTCCCCCGGGGCGGGGGGTGGCTGTTCGCCGAGATGCGGGACGAGGGGGCGGCGCGGTCCCTCGTACGGGCCGCGGACGCGCTGGACTCGGTCGTGGTCACGGACCCGGCGGGGCAGCGGGCGCTGTGGCGGATCCGCGAGGACGCGGCGGGGACGGCGACGCGGATGCCGGGAGGGGGGATGGCCTGGCCGGGGTGGGAGGACTGCGCGGTCCCGCCGGCCCGGCTGGGCGCCTACCTGCGGGAGTTCCGGGCGCTGCTGGCGCGGCACGGGCTGCGGGGGACCCCGTACGGGCACTTCGGCGAGGGATGCGTCCACGTACGGATCGACTTCGACCTGGTGTCGGCGGCGGGGATCGCCCGCTTCCGCTCCTTCTCCGCCGACCTGGCGGACCTGGTGGTCTCGCACGGCGGCTCCCTCTCCGGGGAGCACGGGGACGGGCAGGCGCGGGCGGAGCTCCTGCCCAGGATGTACGGGGCGGAGGTCGTCAGGCTCTTCGGCGCGTACAAGGACGTGTGGGACCCGGCGGGCGGGATGAACCCCGGCATGCTGGTCCGCCCGGACCGCCTGGACGAGAACCTCCGCTTCGAGGTGCTGCCGGCGACCGCGTTCGCGGGGGAGGTGGCCCGCTGCGTGGGCGTGGCGAAATGCCGGTCCACCGAGACGGCCGGTCCGCAGGTCATGTGCCCGTCGTACCGGGTCACGGGGGAGGAGCGGCACTCCACGCGCGGCCGGGCGAGGCTGCTGCACGAGATGCTGGCCGGGGAGATCGTGACGGACGGCTGGCGCTCGCCGGAGGTGGCGCAGGCACTGGACCTGTGCCTGGCCTGCAAGGGCTGCCTCCGCGACTGCCCGGTGGGGGTGGACATGGCCTCGTACAAGGCGGAGTTCCTGCACCGCCACTGGGCGGGCCGCATCCGCCCCCTGTCCCACTACGCCCTGGGCGGTCTGCCCGCGTGGCTCCGCCTGATCTCCGCGCTGCGGCTGGCGCGCGCGGCGAACGCGGCCGCCCGCCGCCTCCCGGTCCCGGGCCTGACGCGGGAACGCCCCCTCCCCCCGCTGGCCGGCGAGCCCTTCACCCGCTGGTGGCGGCGGACGGCCGGAGCG
Source organism: Streptomyces sp. NPDC001194 (assembly GCF_042896985.1). Lineage (NCBI taxonomy): Bacteria > Bacillati > Actinomycetota > Actinomycetes > Kitasatosporales > Streptomycetaceae > Streptomyces > Streptomyces sp. NPDC001194. The sequence continues at coordinate 167,028 of NZ_JBIAXU010000013.1, forward strand.
GCGGCGGCGACCCGGGGGCCGGTGCCCCCGGGTCCGGCCCCGGCCGGTGTCACGCTCTGGCCCGACACCTTCACCGAACACCTCGCGCCCGAGGTGGGACGGGCGGCCGTCCGGGTCCTGCGCGACGCCGGGCTCGCCGTCTCCCTCCCCCCGAAAGGGGTCTGCTGCGGGCTGACCTACATCTCCACCGGCCGCCTCGACCGCGCCCGCACCGTCTTGCGGCGCACCCTCGACGCCGTGGACGTCGTACGGGGACCGGTGACGGTCCTCGAACCGTCCTGCGCCGCCGCCCTGCGCACCGACCTCCCCGCCCTCCTGCCCGACGACCCGCGCGCGCAGCGCCTCGCGGCAGCCGTCCGGACCTTCGCCGAGACCCTGGAGGAGAACGCCCCGCACTGGCAGCCGCCCCGCCTGGACCGCACCGCCGTCGGCCAGACGCACTGCCACCAGCACGCCGTCCTCGGCGACGCCGCCGACCGCAGGCTCCGCGAGCGCGCCGGCCTCGGCGGTGAGCTCAGCGGCGGCTGCTGCGGCCTCGCCGGGAACTTCGGCTTCGAGCCGGGCCACCACGAGGTCTCCGTGGCCTGCGCCGAGGAACAGCTGCTGCCCGCCCTGCGCGCGGCCCCGCCCGGGGCCGCGGTCCTGGCGGACGGATTCTCCTGCCGCACCCAGATCACCCAGCTCGCCGGGCTCCCCGACGGGAGCCGGGCCCGCCACCTCGCCGAGCTCCTGGCGGAGGCCCTGTAAGCCAACGCATGCCCCCGTGGCCCTTACGCACCCCTTAGTCTGAATTAATGCCCGCAACCTCGCCCAAGTCCGACCGCGCCACCCCGGGGCCCGCCGAGCTCACGACGACCCCGGCACTCCCGGCGGCCGCCGGCGTAGCCCCGTCCCGCTTCGGCCCCGTCGCACTGGTCATCGCCGCGGGCATCTCGGTGCAGTTCGGCGCCGCCCTCGCGGTCAAGATCATGCCGGGGGCAGGGGCCGCGGGCGTGGTCACGCTGCGGCTCGCGGCCGCCGCGCTGGTGCTGCTGGTCCTGTGCCGCCCGAAGGTGCGGGGGTACGCGCGCGCCGACTGGGGCACGGTCGTCGCCTTCGGCGTCGCCATGGCCGGCATGAACGGGCTCTTCTACCAGTCCATCGACCGCATCCCGCTCGGCCCGGCCGTCACCCTCGAAGTCCTCGGCCCCCTCGTCCTCTCGGTCGTCGTCTCGCGCCGCCTGGTCAGCCTGCTCTGGGCCGGCCTGGCCCTCGGCGGCGTCGTCCTGCTCGCCGGCCACGGCGGCGGCAGCGGCTTCGGCGGCCTCGACCCCCTCGGCGCCGCCTTCGCGCTCGGAGCGGGCGCGATGTGGGCGGCGTACATCGTGTTCAGCGCGCGTACGGGCCGCCGCTTCCCGCAGGCGGACGGGCTGGCCCTGGCCATGGCCGTGGCGGCGGTGCTCTCGCTCCCGCTGGGCGTGATCGAGGCCGGCCCGGCGCTCCTGGTGCCGAGCACGCTGGCCCTGGGCGTCGGGGTCGCCGTCCTGTCCTCCGTGCTGCCGTACACCCTGGAGCTGCTGGCGCTGCGCCGCGTCCCCGCCCCGACGTTCGCGATCCTGATGAGCCTGGAACCGGCCATCGCGGCCACGGCCGGGTTCCTGCTCCTGAACCAGGCGATGTCGGCGGTCGACGCGCTGGCGATCGCACTGGTCATCGCGGCGAGCATGGGCGCGGTCCGCTCCCAGACCCGCAGGACGGCCGCCGCCTGAGCCCGTGCGCCCGCCCCGCCGGGCTCGGGGGTGCTCGGCGGGGCGGGGGTGGCGGTGGTCAGCCCAGCGGCAGGTCCAGGTAGGACGGCGTGGCCTCCGGGGAGGTGAAGGCCAGCGTCGAGCGCGGCAGGTTGGCGTCGGCGTAGAACGGGTCGCGGGCGTCGATCACCAGCATCAGCCGGTGCCCGCGCGGGACGTCGTACGCCGTCGCCTGGAGCTCGAGGTCGGCGCTGACCAGGCTGTCGGGCGGCGAGTCGAGGTCCGTGTACGGGGCGTGCGTGACGATGTGGCCCGTCCCGTCGGGCGCCACCGCGAGCAGGTACGCGACGAACGACGAGTCCGGGTTCGCGGCCCGGTACGTGACGCGCAGCCTCGGCGTGCCGCGCAGCCGGGTGGTCTCCGCCTCCGGGTCCGCCGTCCAGACGGCGGCGACGGTGCGGTCGATGTCACCGGTCCGGTACGCCTTGGGGCGGCCCGCGATCTCGTCGTACCCGGAGCGGACGATCTCGTCGGCGACGGTCGCCGGGGTGTCCACCCCGCACAGCACGCCCGCGCTCCAGCCGGCCTCGGGCCGCTCGGTGAGCTCCCCGCCGCTCGCCAGGTGCAGCCGGCGCACCTGTTCGGTGACGGATTCCCAGGTGGGGCGGGGTTCCAGGGTCTGGCCCCACATGACCTCGCTGAGGATCCGGCCCTCGTCGGCGATGCCGTTGTCGATGTCCCGGAGGTGGTGGTCGAACCAGCGGTGGGCGTTCGTCCAGATCCGGTTGGGCAGGCCGATCATGCCGGTCATCTCGGGGCCGGAGTGGTCGCCGATGGCGAGGTCGAGGCGTGCGGGGCCGGTGAGCTCGTTGAAGAGCTTCAGCGTCTGGTTGCCGGGGAAGAGCGTCTCGTGCCAGGCGTGCGAGAAGTAGACGGGGACCTGGCGCCGGTTGAGCTCCTTGATGTGGGTGAACGGCGAGCGCTGTTCCGCCCAGCGCAGGGTTCCCTGGATGTCGCGGCCCGCGAGGACGTTCTCGAACACGCTCTGCGTCTGCGGGCTCAGCCGGGCCTTCGAGGCGGCGTTGAGCAGCGCCTGGACGGCCGCCACGTGCCGGGTCCGGTTCTCGTAGAAGGCCTCGCCGAGGTCGCCCCAGGTGCTGAGCGCGACCACCGCGTCGACGCGCGTGTCGTGCGCGGCGACGAGCTGGCTGATGCCGGAGCCGTACGAGTCGCCCAGGAAGCCGATCTTCGTGACCGGTCCGGCGGTGCGCTCGATGAGGTGGTCCAGGGCGCGGCTGCCGTCGGCGACGTCGAGCGGGCCGGCCACGTCGACCTGGCCCTCGGAGCCGGCGAAACCGCGGGTGCTGTAGGCGAGCACGTTGTAGCCGCGCGCGGCGAACACGCTGGCCTGGACGGCGTACGGGAGCCAGCCGTGGTTCGTCCACGGCGAGGGCATCACGATCACCGGCCGCGGCCGGCCCCCGTTGTGCCGCCACAGCGCGGCGTCGAGCAGGCCCCCGTCGGAGCCGGCGACCTTGACCCGGCTGAAGACGGCGACGGAGCGGGCGTCGGCGACCTCCGCGGCGCGGGCGGGGGCGAGGCCGGTGACGTCGCCGGTCTCGAGGGCGGTGACGAACGCGGTGAGGGTGGTCGCGTCGAGTTCGGGATAGAGCGAGAAAGCGGCTGAGATCACGTCGGTTCATCCTCTTCGTCGGGTGACGTTCTTCGTCGGGTGACGTTCGGCGAGTGACTTCTTCGAGTGGCTTCTTCGCGAGTGCCTTCGGCGCGGGGGGACTTCGCGGGGGACGAAGCGTTCAGTATCGAGGCGACATCGGCGGGCTTCCGCCGCTTTCCGGCGTACGGCCTGAATCGCCCCCTCCGGTCCCGCGGCGGCCCACCCCGCCGACCAGGCCTGGTCCGGTGCCGAACGTCAAATCGCCTTCCTGCCAGGCCAGTTGGTGCCACTGGCGCGAAGGGGATGCTCGCCGGCCAAATCATGCAAGCATGCTTGATTGTTTTGCGTGCGGCTGCCAGTCTTCCCCTCACGCCGAAAGGGGAGCCCGCCGTGCTCGATCCGTCAGCTGTCGCCGTCTTCGCCGATCTGCGCGAGGAAGGCCTCGCGCTCGAAACCCTGGTACGGGACCTGCCCGCCGCCGGCTGGGCCGGGCCCACCCCCGCGAGCGGCTGGACCGTCGCCCACCAGATCGCCCACCTGCACTGGACCGACCGGGCCGCGCTGGTCTCGCTCACCGACGCCGAAGGCTTCGCCGCCTTGGTCGAGGAGGCCGTCAAGGCCCCCGAATCCTTCGTGGACGAAGGCGCGGAGGAAGGCGCCGCGCTGCCGCCCGCCGAACTGCTGGCCCGCTGGCGGGCCGGGCGCAGCGCCCTCGACGCGGCGCTCGCCGCGGCCTCGCCCGACACCCGCTTCCCCTGGTACGGGCCGCCGATGAAGGCCGCCTCCATGGCCAGCGCCCGCCTGATGGAGACCTGGGCGCACGGCCAGGACGTCGCCGACGCCCTGGGCGTACGCCGCACCCCGACCGCGAGGCTGCGGCACGTGGCCCGGATCGGCGTACGGGCCCGCGACTACGCGTTCGCCGTACGGGGACTGCCCGCGCCCGCCGCGGAGTTCAGGGTGGAACTCGTACCGCCGGACGGCGGGGAGCCCTGGACCTACGGGCCGCCGGACGCGGCGGACCGGATCACCGGGCCGGCGCTCGACTTCTGCCTGCTGGTGACCCAGCGGGCCCACCGCGCCGACCTCGCCCTGACCGCGACCGGCCCCGACGCCGACCGCTGGCTGGACATCGCCCAGGCCTTCGCGGGCCCGGCGGGACCCGGCCGCGCGCCCGGGGCGGCCCGGTGAGCGGCAGCCGGCGGCCGCTGCGCATCGGCAACGCCTCGGGGTTCTACGGGGACCGCTTCAGCGCGTTCGAGGAGATGCTGACCGGGGGCCCGCTGGACGTGCTCACCGGCGACTACCTCGCCGAGCTGACCATGCTGATCCTGGGACGGGACCGGCTGAAGTCCCCGGACCTCGGCTACGCCAAGACCTTCCTGCGGCAGCTGGAGGAGGGCCTCGGGCTCGCGCACGAACGGGGTGTGCGGATCGTCGCCAACGCGGGCGGCCTGAACCCGGCGGGCCTGGCCGACGCCATCCGCGCGCTCGCCGCCAAGGCAGGGGTCCCGGTGTCGGTCGCCCACGTCGAGGGCGACGACCTGATGCCGTTCGCGGAGGGCGCGCTGACCGCGAACGCCTACCTCGGCGGCGCCGGCATCACGGCCTGCCTGCGGGCGGGCGCGGACGTGGTCGTGACGGGCCGGGTCACCGACGCGGCGCTGGTCAGCGGTGCGGCGGCCTGGTGGTTCGACTGGGCGCCGGACGACCACGACCGGCTGGCGGGGGCCGTGGTGGCGGGCCACGTCCTGGAGTGCGGAACCCAGGCCACCGGCGGCAACTACTCCTTCTTCACGGCGCACGACGTCCGCCGCCCCGGATTCCCGCTGGCGGAGATCGCGGAGGACGGCTCGTCGGTGATCACCAAGCACCCGGGCACGGGCGGGGTGGTCTCGGTGGGCACGGTGACGGCCCAACTCCTGTACGAGACCCAGGGCCCCCGTTACCTGGGCCCGGACGTCACGGCCCGCCTGGACACGGCCCGCCTGGCGCAGGCGGCCGAAGACCGGGTGTCGATCTCCGGAGTCGTGGGGGAGGCCCCGCCCGCCACCCTCAAGGTGGGGGTGACCCGCATCGGGGGCTGGCGCAACGAGGTGGTCTTCGTCCTGACGGGCCTGGACATCGAGGAGAAGGCGGCGCTGGTCCGGGCGCAGTTGGCGGAGGCGCTGTCCCAAGTGGCCACGGCGGACTGGACGCTGGCCCGCACGGACCACGAGGACGCGGAGACGGAGGAGACGGCCAGCGCGCTGCTCCGCCTGGTGGTGCGCGACCCGTCGCCGGACCGGGTGGGCCGCGCCCTCACCTCCGGGGCCGTCGAACTGGCCCTGGCCAGCTACCCGGGCTTCCACGTGACGTCCCCGCCGGGCCCGGCCCAGCCGTACGGGGTCTTCACGTCCTCGAGCGTCCCGGCGACGGCGGTGCCCCATGTGGCGGTCCTGCCCAACGGCACCCGCCAGCCGGTCCCGACGGCTTCCGGGGCGCGGGGGGCCGGGGACCCGGTCCCCGCCGGGTCCGGGGCGGAGCCCGCGGGTCCGGGCACGGGCGGGGCGGGGGAGGGCCCCGCGGGTCGGCCCACCCGCCGGGTCCCCCTCGGCACGCTGATCGGAGCGAGGAGCGGGGACAAGGGCGGCGACGCCAACATCGGGGTGTGGGTCGAGCGGGACGACGCCTGGGAGTGGCTCCGCACCACCCTGACCGCCGAAACCCTTCAGGCCCTGCTCCCCGAGACCGAAGACCTCCGCGTCACCCGGCACACCCTTCCCAACCTCCGCGCGCTCAACTTCACCATCGCAGGGATCCTCGGCGCCGGCGTGGCCTCCGCCCACCGCTTCGACCCCCAGGCCAAGGCCCTCGGCGAGTGGCTGCGCGCCCGGCACATGGACATTCCCGCCCACCTCCTGCCGACACACCTCCCGCTCACCCCGGAGGGGACCGCCCCATGACCCGCCTCACCACCACCGTCGACCCCCACGCCCCCGACTACCTCGCCCACCACGCGGCCGCCACGGCCCGCCTCGCCGAACTGGACGCCGAGCACGCCAAGGCACTCCTCGGCGGCGGCGAGAAGTACACGGCCCGCCACAAGGGCCGCGGCAAGCTCCTCGCCCGCGAGCGCATCGAGCTGCTCCTCGACCCGGACACCCCGTTCCTGGAGCTCTCCCCGCTCGCCGCCTGGGGCAGCGACCACCCCGTCGGCGCCTCCATGGTCACCGGCATCGGCACGGTCGAGGGCGTCGAGTGCCTGATCACCGCCAACGACCCCACCGTCCGCGGCGGCGCCTCCAACCCCTGGACCCTCAAGAAGGCCCTGCGGGCCAACGAGATCGCCCGGCAGAACCACCTGCCCTGCATCAGCCTCGTCGAGTCCGGCGGCGCCGATCTCCCCTCCCAGAAGGAGATCTTCATCCCGGGCGGCGCGATCTTCCGCGATCTGACCCGGCTCTCGGCCGCCGGCATCCCCACCGTCGCCGTCGTCTTCGGCAACTCCACCGCCGGAGGCGCGTACATCCCGGGGATGTCCGACCACACCATCATGATCAAGGACCGCTCCAAGGTGTTCCTCGGCGGTCCGCCGCTCGTCAAGATGGCCACCGGCGAGGAGAGCGACGACGAGTCCCTCGGCGGAGCCGACATGCACGCCCGCACCTCCGGGCTCGCCGACTACTACGCCCTCGACGAGCACGACGCCATCCGCCAGGCCCGCCGCGTCGTCGCCCGCCTGGGCCACCGCAAGCCGCACCCCGATCCGCAGCCCGCCGAAGAGCCGCAGTACGACCCGGAGGAACTCCTCGGCATCGTCCCCGCGGACCTCAAGACCCCCTTCGACCCCCGCGAGGTCATCGCCCGCATCGTCGACGGCTCCGACTTCGACGAGTTCAAGCCCCTGTACGGGACCAGCCTGGTCACCGGCTGGGCCACGCTCCACGGCTACCCGGTCGGCATCCTCGCCAACGCGCAGGGCGTGCTGTTCAGCGCCGAGTCGCAGAAGGCGGCCCAGTTCATCCAGCTCGCCAACCAGCGCGACATCCCGCTGCTCTTCCTCCACAACACCACCGGATACATGGTCGGCAAGGAGTACGAGCAGGGCGGCATCATCAAGCACGGCTCGATGATGATCAACGCGGTCTCCAACTCCCGCGTCCCCCACCTCTCCGTCCTCATCGGCGCCAGCTACGGAGCCGGCCACTACGGCATGTGCGGCCGCGCCTACGAGCCCCGCTTCCTCTTCGCCTGGCCCAGCGCCAAATCCGCCGTCATGGGCCCGGCCCAGCTCGCCGGAGTGCTCTCCATCGTGGCCCGGCAGTCCGCCGCGGCCAAGGGGCAGCCGTACGACGAGGAGGCCGACGCCGGGATGCGCGCCTTCGTGGAGGCGCAGATCGAGTCCGAGTCCCTGCCGATGTTCCTGTCCGGGCGGCTGTACGACGACGGGGTCATCGACCCGCGCGACACCCGTACCGTCCTCGGCCTGTGCCTGTCGGCCGTCCACAACGCCCCCGTCGAGGGCGCCCGCGGCGGCTTCGGCGTCTTCCGGATGTGAGCCCGCACATGACCCAGCAGCCCATCACCTCCCTCCTCGTCGCCAACCGCGGCGAGATCGCCGTACGGATCTTCCGTACCGCCCGCGCCCTCGGCCTGGCCACCGTCGCCGTCCACTCCGACCCCGATGCCGACGCCCTGCACGTACGGGAGGCCGACGCGGCCGTGCGCCTGCCCGGCGCCGCGCCCGCCGACACCTACCTGCGCGGTGACCTCGTCATCGAGGCCGCCCTCGCCGCCGGCGCGGACGCCGTCCACCCCGGCTACGGGTTCCTCTCCGAGAACGCCGGCTTCGCCCGCGAGGTGACCGCCGCCGGACTCGCCTGGATCGGTCCCCCGCCCGAGGCCATCGAGGCCATGGCCTCCAAGACCCGGGCCAAGGAGCTGATGCGTGCCGCCGGGGTCCCGCTCCTCGACCCCGTCGACCCCGCGGCCGCCACCGCCGCCGACCTGCCCCTCCTGCTCAAGGCCGCCGCGGGCGGCGGCGGTCGCGGCATGCGCGTCGTACGGGACCTCGACACGCTCAAGGAGTCCCTCGACGCGGCCTGCGCCGAAGCGGCCTCCGCCTTCGGCGACGGCGAGGTCTTCGCCGAGCCCTACGTCGAGCGCGGCCGCCACGTCGAGGTCCAGATCCTCGCCGACTCCCACGGCACCGTCTGGGCCCTCGGCACCCGCGACTGCTCGCTCCAGCGGCGCCACCAGAAGGTCATCGAGGAGGCCCCGGCGCCCGCCCTGCCGGACAGCCTGCGCGAGAGCCTCCACACGGCGGCCGTGGCCGCCGCCCGCGCGGTCTCCTACCAGGGCGCGGGCACCGTCGAGTTCCTCGTCGCCGCCGACGGGCGCCCGTACTTCCTGGAGATGAACACCCGCCTCCAGGTGGAACACCCCGTCACCGAGGCCGTCTTCGGCCTCGACCTCGTCGCCCTGCAACTGCGCATCGCCGAGGGCGCGGCCCTGCCGCTGACACCCCCCGAGCCCGCCGGGCACGCCGTCGAGGCCCGCCTGTACGCCGAGGACCCCGCCCGGGACTGGCGCCCCCAGACCGGCGTCCTGCACACCCTCGCCGTCCCAGGCGAAGCCGGGGGGACGGTCCGCGTGGACACCGGCTTCGCGGACGGGGACACCGTCGGCATCCACTACGACCCGATGCTCGCCAAGGTCGTCGCCCACGCCCCGACCCGGGCCGAGGCCGTCCGCGCCCTCGCCCACGCCCTGGCCGGAGCCCGCATCCACGGGCTCACCACCAACCGCGAGCTCCTCGTACGCTCCCTGCGGCACCCGGAGTTCGCCACCGGGCAGCCCGACACCGGTTTCTACGAGCGGCACCTCGCCGCCCTCACCGAGCCCGCCCCGGACACCGCCGGCCGCACCGCGCTGGCCGCCCTCGCCGGTGCGCTCGCCGAGGCGGCCCCCGCCCCGGGCGCACCGCTGGCCCTCCGGCTCGGCGGCTGGCGCAACCTCCGCTCCCAGCCGCAGACCCGCCGCTACACCGTGGCCGGCACCGAGCACGAGGTCCGGTACGGCCCGGTGGACCCGGGGGAGCACCCCGGCGTTCGCATCCTGTCGGCCGAGCGGCACCTGGTCGTCCTCGAAGTCGACGGGGTACGGCGGACGTTCCACGTGAAACACAATTCGAACACGTCGGAGGTGTACGTGGACTCGCCCTTCACCGGCGCACACACGCTCGCCCCCGTACCCCGGTTCGCCGATCCCCAGGACCGCACCGAACCCGGCTCCCTGCTCGCCCCCATGCCCGGCACCGTCGTCCGCGTCGCCGAGGGCCTCGCGCCCGGCGCCGCCGTCACCGCCGGGCAGCCCCTGCTCTGGCTGGAGGCCATGAAGATGGAGCACCGCATCGTCTCGCCCGCCTCCGGCACGCTCACCGCGCTCCACGCCACCCTCGGCCACCAGGTCGAGTTCGGCGCCCTGCTCGCCGTAGTCCAGGAGGAAACGCCAGCATGAGCCCCGTCACCAGCACCACCGTCGAGACCGAGGAACACAGGGCGCTGCGCGCCGCCGTCGCCGCGCTCGGGCAGCGGTACGGACGCGAGTACCTCGCCCGCGTCGCCCGGGAGGGCGCTCACCCCGACGAGCTGTGGGCGGATGCCGCCAAGCTCGGCTACCTCGGGGTCAGCCTGCCGGAGGAGTACGGCGGCGGGGGCGGCGGCATCGCCGAACTCTCCATCGTCCTGGAGGAACTGGGCGCCGCGGGCTGTCCCCTGCTGATGATGGTCGTCTCACCCGCCATCTGCGGCACGGTCATCTCCCGCTTCGGCACCGAGGCCCAGAAGCGGGCCTGGCTGCCCGGCCTCGCCGACGGCAGCCGCACCATGGCCTTCGGCATCACCGAACCCGACGCCGGCTCCAACTCCCACCGCATCACCACCACCGCCCGCCGCGACGGCGACGAGTGGGTCCTGACCGGGCGCAAGGTCTTCATCTCCGGCGTGGACATCGCCGACGCCACGCTCATCGTCGGCCGTACCGAAGACGCACGCACGGGGAGCCTCAAGCCCTGCCTGTTCATCGTGGACCGCGACACCCCCGGCTTCTCCCGCTCCGTCATCGACATGGAACTCCAGGCGGCGGAGAAGCAGTTCGAACTGGTCCTGGACGAGGTGCGGCTGCCGGCCGAAGCCCTCGTCGGCGACGAGGACGCGGGGCTGCTCCAGCTCTTCGCCGGCCTCAACCCCGAGCGCATCATGACCGCCGCCTTCGCCATCGGGATGGGCCGCCACGCCCTCGCCAAGGCCGTCGACTACGCCAAGACCCGCCAGGTCTGGAGGGAGGCGATCGGCGCCCACCAGGCCATCGCCCACCCTCTGGCCGCGGCCCACATCGACCTCGAACTCGCCCGCCTGATGATGCAGAAGGCAGCCCACCTGTACGACGCGGGGGACGACATGGGCGCCGGCGAGGCCGCGAACATGGCCAAGTACGCTGCCGCCGAGGCCTGCGTGAAGGCCGTGGACCAGTCCGTCCACACCCTGGGCGGCAACGGCCTCACCCGCGAATACGGGCTGGCAGCCCTCATCACGGCCTCCCGGGTCGCCCGCATCGCCCCGGTCAGCCGCGAGATGATCCTGAACTTCGTCTCGCACCAGACCCTGGGCCTCCCCAAGTCCTACTAGCCTGGCCACCGGGCGGGGGCCGCGGGGAGCGGCCCACCACCCGCACAACCTCCGGAGGACATGGCATGACCCGCCCCGTCGGCGCCGCGCGAGCGCACGGCATCACCACCCTCACGCTCGACTCCCCGGCCAACCGCAACGCGCTCTCCGAGGACCTCGTCGGCGAGCTGCGCGCGGCCCTCGCCGCGGCGGCGGCGGAGCCCGGGGCCCGGGCCATCGTCCTCACCCACACCGGCAACACCTTCTGCGCCGGCGCCGACTTGAAGTCCCCCTGCGACCCCGCCGACTTCCTCGCCCTGCTCCGCGAGATCGCCGAGCTGGACAAGCCGGTCGTGGCCCGCGTCACCGGACACGTCCGGGCCGGGGGCCTCGGCCTCCTCGGCGTCTGCGACATCGCCGCCGCCGGACCCGCCTCCACGTACGCCTTCACCGAGACCCACCTGGGCGTGGTCCCGGCCGTGATCTCCGCGCCGCTGCTCCCGCGCCTGGACCCGCGCGCGGCGGCCCGCTACTTCCTCACCGCCGAGGCCTTCGACGCGGCCGAAGCCGCCCGGATCGGCCTGCTCACCCTGCACGGCGAGGACGTGGACCAGGTCCTCGCCCCCGTGCTCGCGGGCCTGCGCAAGGCGGGCCCGGAGGCCCTCGCCGCCACCAAGGAGCTGCTCACCGCCCCGGTACGGGCGGTGCTCGCGACGGACGGCGCCGCGCTCACGGAGCTGTCCGCACGCCACTTCGGCTCCGCCGAGGCCCGCGAGGGCATCACGGCCCGCTTCGAACGCCGGGACCCGTCATGGGCCCTGTGACCGACACGCGGTCCACCGAGGACGACCGGACCGGGCCCGAGGCCCCGTCCGGCCCCAAGCAGGCCCGCAGCCGCGTCACCCGCCGCCACCTCCTGGAGGCGGCCGTCGCCTGCCTCGCCGAACAGGGCTGGGCCGGCTCCACCGTCGCGGTCGTCGCCGAACGCGCCGGGGTCTCGCGGGGCGCGGCCCAGTACCACTTCCCGACGCGCGAGGACCTGTTCACCGCCGCCGTCGCTTACGTCTCCGAGGAGCGCTCCGCCGCCCTGCGCGACCTCTTCCAGGCCGGGCCCGCCGCCCGCCCCGCCGTGGTCGAAGCCATCGTCGACCTCTACACCGGAGCCCTCTTCCGCGCCGCCCTCCAGCTGTGGGTCGCCGCCTCCAACGAGGAGCAGCTGCGCCCCCAGGTCACCGAACTGGAGGCCCGTGTGGGCCGCGAGACCCACCGCATCGCCGTGGAACTCCTCGGCGCCGACGAGTCCGTGCCCGGCGTGCGCGAGACCGTGCAGGGCCTCCTCGACATGGCCCGCGGCCTCGGCCTGGCCAACGTGCTCACCGACGACACGGCCCGCCGCGCCCGCGTGGTCGCCCAGTGGTCCCGGATCCTGGACGCCGCCCTCGGCTGAAGCCGGCCGGCGGCGCGCACGCGCGGCCGGTGGCGCGTATGCCTCGTACCCCGCGTACGCCTCGTACCCCGCGTACGCCTCGTACCCCGCGTACGCCGAGGGCGCCGCACCCCGTACTTCCACGGGATGCGGCGCCCTGACCGGCGGCGGCGCCGCGCGGGCGGCGTACGAAGGGGTGCTCAGGCCGTGTCGGCGATGTCCGCGTAGCCCTCGATCTCGCGCGGGTCGCGCCGTCCGGGGCCGATGTAGCGGGCCGACGGCCGCACCAGGCGGCCCGTGCGCTTCTGCTCCAGGATGTGCGCCGACCAGCCGGCGGTGCGGGCGCAGGTGAACATCGAGGTGAACATGTGCGCCGGGACCTCGGCGAAGTCCAGCATGATCGCGGCCCAGAACTCCACGTTCGTCGCGAGCACCCGGTCGGGCCGGCGCGCGTGCAGCTCCTCCAGCGCGGCCTTCTCCAGCGCGGCGGCCACCTCGTAGCGCGGCGCGTCCAGCTCCTTGGCCGTACGCCGCAGCACGCGGGCGCGCGGGTCCTCGGCCCGGTACACGCGGTGCCCGAAGCCCATCAGCCGCTCGCCCTTGTCCAGGGCCTTCTTCACGTACGCCACGGCGTCGCCGGTGCGCTCGATCTCCTCGATCATGCCGAGGACGCGGGACGGGGCACCGCCGTGCAGCGGCCCGGACATGGCGCCGACGGCGCCGGAGAGGGCCGCGGCCACGTCCGCACCGGTGGAGGCGATCACGCGCGCGGTGAACGTCGAGGCGTTCATGCCGTGCTCGGCGGCCGAGGTCCAGTACGCGTCGACGGCCTTGACGTGCTTGGGGTCCGGCTCGCCCCGCCAGCGGATCATGAACCGCTCGACGACGGACTCGGCCTTGTCGATCTCGCTCTGCGGAACCATCGGCCGGCCCTGTCCGCGCGCGGACTGCGCGACGTACGACAGCGCCATCACGGCGGCGCGCGCGAGGTTGTCGCGGGCGGTCTTCTCGTCGATGTCGAGCAGGGGCTTCAGACCCCACACGGGGGCGAGCATGGCCAGGGCGGACTGCACGTCGACGCGGATGTCGCCGGAGTGCACGGGGATCGGGAAGGGCTCCGCGGCGGGCAGGCCGGGGTTGAACGCCCCGTCGACCAGCAGGCCCCAGACGTTGCCGAACGAGACGTGCCCGACGAGATCCTCGATGTCGACCCCGCGGTAGCGGAGCGATCCGCCTTCCTTGTCAGGTTCGGCGATCTCGGTTTCGAACGCGACGACCCCTTCGAGCCCGGGTACGAAGTCGGACATCAGGCGGCTCCTCAGATAGTGCGAACACGCGCGGCTCCCGGCGTGACTCGCGGTCCGGCGCGGTCATCCCCGTTGATGCCCGGCACGGCCGTCGGTCACCCGCGTGGGGACCTCCGGACCGGCCCCAAGATTTTGGCTGTTACGGATGGCCGGCGGAAGCGTGACATACGGCACACTGCCGCGAGCACTCCTGCGGCAGGATGGCACGCGTGACCGACCAGGACATTGACCCCGCCACGATGCGCAAGCAGTACCGCTCGGAGATCGTCCACGAGGACGGCCTCGCCGAAGATCCCATGCGGCAGTTCGCCGAGTGGTTCCAGCAGGCCGCCGACTCGCACCTCTTCGAACCCAACGCGATGGTGGTCTCGACCGCAACCCCCGACGGCCGCCCAAGTTCCCGCACGGTGCTGCTGAAGCAGTTCGACGGGCGGGGATTCGTCTTCTACACCAACTACGGCTCCCGCAAGGGCCGCGAGATCGACGCCAACCCGCACGTCGCGCTGCTCTTCCCCTGGCACCCCATCTCCCGCCAGGTCATCGTCACCGGCACGGCCTCGCGGATCGGCCGCGACGAGACGGCGGCGTACTTCCGCTCCCGCCCGCACGGCTCGCAACTGGGCGCCTGGGCGAGCGAGCAGTCCCGGGTGATCGCCTCCCGGGCCGAGCTCGACCGCCGCTACGCGGAGCTCGCGGAGCGCTACCCCGAGGGCGAGCAGGTCCCCGTCCCGCCCGAGTGGGGCGGCATCCGGGTCGTCCCCGACGGGATCGAGTTCTGGCAGGGGCACGAGAACCGCCTGCACGACCGGCTGCGCTACGTCCTGGAGGACGGGAAGTGGCGGCTGGAGCGGCTCTGCCCGTAGCGGCCGGCGTCACCCGCGCGCACACGCAGACGACCCGCGAGCTCGGGTTTCTCTCCTGCAGTGAGAGAAGCCGGCCGGACGTGCCGGCGAGCTCGCGGGTCGGGTGACTGCTTGGGATTGGCGCCTGGCTACCCGCCGGGCACCGCACTGGGTGCGTGCGACGACGGGCCCTTAGCCCGCAGCCACCTCACGCGTCCGGTTTCCGTACATTTCGGGAACCACCTCCCTTCTCGTGTACGGCAGAGCCTAGAACCGCTCCCCGAGGTCCTCAAGTGATTTATTTCGGGGCGATTCGGGGAATGCGGTGTGGGCTGCGTCACGTTCCAGTTGAATGATCCGACGTGCCGCACACGCGAACACCTGCAGGGGGTGCCAGGTGAGTGCTTCCGGACGTAGTGAGACCACCGACGATCTGCTCGCAGCGCTGCTCGACGGGATGGACGCGGCCTTGTGCGCGTTCGACTCCGACGGCGTGATCACGCACTGGAACCGCGAGGCCGAGCGGATCCTCGGCTGGAGCGCCGCCGAGGCGGTCGGGCGCAAGGGCTTCGCCGGCTGGGCCGTGCGCGCCGCCGACGCACAGGACGTGGAGGAGCGGCTCATGTCCGCCCAGGACGTGCCCGGGCGGCAGGTTCACGAGTTCGCGCTGCTGACCAAGGAGGGCGGGCGGGTGCTCGTACGGACCCAGTCCGCCGGGGTGCCCGGGGCGGACGGGAAGCCCGCCGGGGTGTACTGCGCCTTCAGCGAGGTGCACGCCCAGATCGACCTGGAGCGGTCCATCGCGCTGAGCGAGGCGCTGATGGACGACGCCTCCTGGGGTGTCGTCCTCGTCGACGTGGACCTGCGGCCCGCCGTGGTCAACGCGCACGCCGCCCGCGCCTTCGGCTCGGGGCGCACGGCACTGCTCGGCCGGCCGCTGGGGGAGCTGCTGGCCCAGGGCGTCGAGGAGCTGGAGGGGGCCCTGCAGCACGTGCTCGCCGAAGGGTCGCCGCCCGCGCCCACGGAGCTGTGGGTGTCGGTCCGCACGCCGGAGGGGGTGCGGCGGCGGTGCTGGCGGTCGGGGTTCCTGCGCCTGGGCTCGCCGCTGGCGGAGGAGCCGGTGCCGCTCGGGGTCGGCTGGCTGTTCCAGGACATCACCGAGGCCCGGCAGGCGGCGCTGGACACGGCGCAGCTGCGGTTCCGCGCCGGCCAGCTGCACCGCTCGGGCCGGGCGGCCGCCGAGTGCGAGGACCCGGCCGAGGCGGCCGCCGTACGACTGGACTTCGCGCTGGCGGGCTTCGCCGAGCACGCGCTGCTCGACGTACTGGAGCAGTCGGCCGACCCGGACCGGCGCCGGCTCGTACGGATGGCGGCTTCGCCGCCGCTGCTGCCGGGGGCGGAGGAGATCCCGGCCCGGTACGCGCCCGGGCACCCGGCGCTCCAGGCGCTGGACCGGATCGGCTCGGTCCGTACGAGCGCCCCGCGCGGGGAGGCGGCCGGGAGCTGGGCGCGCGAGCGGCAGTGGCCCGAGGACGCGGCGCACGTGCTGTGCACGGTGCTGCGCAGCCGCGGGCGGACCGTGGGGGCGCTGACCTTCGTACGGGCCGCTTCGCGGGCGGCCTTCGAGCAGGCGGACGCGGCGTACGCGGAGGAGGTCGCGGCCCGGGTGGCGGCCGACCTCGACCTGGCGTCCCGGCCGCGGCCGCCCCGGGCAGAGGACACCCCCTAGGTGTCCGGAGGATCAGTGGCGGAAGAAGATCCGGTCGCCGTACTCCTTCAGGACGCGGCCGTTCCATTCGTGGCCGCCGTCCACGTTGCCCGAGCGCAGCAGCGGGGGCTCCACGCCGCGGGCGGCGAGCTCGCCCGCGGCCGCGGCCATCACGGCCTGCATGATCGCGCTGGTCACGACCGTGGAGGCGGGCGCGAACGGCGCGTCGATGCCGTCGAGGCTCAGCTCGGCGTCGCCGACCGCGATCTTGCTGTCGAGGACGATGTCGCAGTGGTCCTTGAGGAAGGTGCCCGAGACGTGCCGCGACTTGGTGCCGGTCGCGTACGCCACCGAGGTCACGCCGATCACCTTCAGGCCGAGGGCCCGGGCGTTCATGGCCATCTCGACCGGCAGCGCGTTGCGCCCGGAGAGGGAGATGATCACGAGCACGTCGCCGTCGGTGGCCGGGCTGCTGTCGAGGACGGCCCCGGCGAGGCCGTCGACCCGCTCCAGGGCGCTGCCCAGGGTGGCCGGCATGACGTCGATCCCCACGGTGCCGGGGACGGCGAGGAAGTTCACCAGCGCGAGTCCGCCCGCCCGGTAGACGACGTCCTGCGCGGGGAGCGAGGAGTGTCCGGCGCCGAAGGCGAAGAGCCGGTTCCCGGAGGCGACGGCGTCGGCGATGGCGGTGCCGGCCTCGGCGATGTGCGCGGACTCCTCGTCCCTCACCCGCTCCAGGAGTCCGATCGCGGCGTCGAGGAACTGACCGGCCAGCTTGCTCTCGCTCATACGCCGATGGCCCTTCCAGAGGTGGGGTTCGTCCGTGTCCGCCGCTCACCGTGCGGTCTGGACCAAGGGCGTGTCAATACGAACGTCAATCCCGGGGCCGGTGTGCCCGGGGATGTCCCGGGCGGGGCTTGACGTCCGGCACGGGACGGTTGTCGGCGCGATGCGTCAGAATTGGGTGCAGGGCCAGCGCACGATATCCGAGGGGCACGAATGTCCGGACTGATCGATACCACGGAGATGTATCTCCGCACCATCCTCGAGCTGGAAGAGGAAGGCGTGGTCCCCATGCGCGCCCGCATCGCCGAGCGGCTCGACCAGAGCGGCCCGACGGTGAGCCAGACGGTGGCGCGCATGGAGCGCGACGGCCTGGTGGCCGTGGCGAGCGACCGCCACCTGGAGCTGACGGAGGAGGGGCGGCGGCTGGCGACGCGCGTGATGCGCAAGCACCGGCTCGCGGAATGCCTCCTCGTCGACGTCATCGGCCTGGAGTGGGAGCAGGTCCACGCCGAGGCCTGCCGCTGGGAGCACGTGATGAGCGAGGCGGTGGAGCGGCGGGTGCTGGAGCTGCTGCGCCACCCGACCGAGTCGCCGTACGGGAACCCGATCCCGGGGCTGGAGGAGCTGGGCGAGAAGGCCGAGGCGGACCCGTTCCTGGAGGACGGCATGGTCAGCCTGTCGGAGCTGGATCCGGGCGCGGACGGCAAGACGGTGGTGGTCCGCCGGATCGGGGAGCCGATCCAGACGGACGCCCAGCTGATGTACACGCTGCGGCGGGCGGGCGTACAGCCCGGCTCGGTGGTCAGCGTGACCGAGTCGCCGGGCGGGGTGCTGGTCGGCAGTGGTGGGGAGGCCGCGGAGCTCGATGCGGAGATCGCCTCGCACGTGTTCGTGGCCAAGCGCTGACGGCCTCCACACGGGCCGGTACGCGGCACTTTCGGTGGCAGCACAGCCGGTGGTGGGTGTGGGCGGTCCCGGCGCCTTGCGGCGCCGGGACCGGTCCTCCCCTTTGCTGACCCGGAGCCCCGAGCTCTCAAGGTCATCCCCTCGGACCGTCTTCCCCGAGCGGCCCGCCTCCCTGTTGAAAGGATCTCCATCGGCAGCGGCGGCCAATCCTTGAGCAAGGTCACTCGAAAGAGCGGTGTTGAAGACGAGAACCCCGTTTTCGAATACGGGTTCGATAGTCTGGCCGCGAGCGAAGGGGGTGCATCTGCCGTGGTACAGCGCATCGATGTGACAGGGGCAGACGGTGTGCGCCTGGCCGCCTGGGAGTTCCGGGAATCACCCCCCACCGCGCCCCCGGATCCCGAAGAACCCCGGGTGCTGTTACTCCATGGCCTGATGGGCCGCGCCTTCCACTGGGCGGGCACCGCGCGCTGGCTCTCCCGGCAGCGCCGGGTCATCGCCCTCGACCAGCGCGGCCACGGCCAGAGCGAGCGCCCCGCCGCCGGCCCGGGTGCCTCGACCCCGCTGGGGCGCGAGGCCTTCGTGGCCGATGCCGAAGCCGTCATCGAGCAGCTCGGCCTGGCCCCGGTGACCCTGGTCGGCCACTCCATGGGCGCCCTCACCGGCTGGCAGCTCGCCGCCCGCCGCCCCGACCTGGTCGAGGCACTGGTGATCTGCGACATGCGCGCCTCCGCCCTCGGCGAGGCCTCCCAGCAGGAGTGGGAGGAATGGTTCCGCCGCTGGCCCCTCCCCTTCCCCACCCAGGACGCCGCCCGCCGCTGGTTCGGCGAGGACGACCCCCGGGTGGAACGCCCCGACCCGGGACGCGGGGCCTTCTTCGCCGAGGTGATGCACGAGGGCCGGGACGGCTGGCGCCCCGTCTTCTCCCGGCGCCAGATGCTGACCGCCCGCGAGACCTGGGTCCACGACGCGCACTGGGAGGAGCTGGCCCAGGTCCGCTGCCCGACCCTGGTCGTCCGCGGCCTCGACGGCGAACTGGGCCGCGCCGAGGCCCAGGAGATGGTCCGCGTCCTCCCGAAGGGCCGGTACGCCGAGATCCCCGACGCCGGCCACTACCTCCACTACGACCAGCCGGCGGCCTGGCGCGCCGCCCTGGAACCCTTCCTGGACGAGATCAGAAGCGCCGCCCGCTGAGCGAGACGGACGGGCGGACAGGGCGGACAGGGCGGACGGGCGTCCACGCGAAACGAGGGAGGGGGTGACGGGCAGCAGCCCGTCACCCCCTCCCGCACGCGGACGCGCGCCCGGGCCCGCCGCTCAGCCCTTGCTGACCGCCAGCAGGATCTCCGGAAGGGTCCCGGCCACCTTCGGGGCCGCGAGACGCAGCCCCGCCCAGGCGGCGAAGGTGCCCCAAGCCGCGCCCAGCGGGAGCAGGATCCAGGTCAGTGAGTGCTGGTCCGTCACGTTGAGGAAGACCGTCAGCGCGATCACCGGCGAGCAGATCAGCGCCGACACCAGCATGCCGCCGAAGATGCCCGCCCAGGCGAGCCCGGCCTGACCCGGCGCCACGTTCTTGAACGCGCCGTCCGTCGGGATCGAGTACGGGAACCGGGCCGAGGCCAGCGCACCCGTGCACAGCATCGAACCGAGCAGCGCCAGGCTCACCCCGAGCCCCGCCGGGAGCGCGGCCCAGTCGTCCAGGAGCGCCGCCGTGACCGCCGTCAGCACGACCGTGTACGGGACGGTCACCAGGGCCAGGGCGTACGCGCGGGCGCGCAGCTCCTCGAACGCCTCCCGCGGGGTCGAGATGGTCTGCGCGACCATCCAGAACGCCGAGGTGTCCTGCCCGAACTGGTTGTACATCTGCATGCCCAGCATGCCCGCGCCGAAGCAGGCCAGGTACATCGAGCCGGTGCCCTGCAGGGCGTTGAAGACCGGGACGATCGCACCGACCGCCAGCGCCGTCACCCACGCCGACTTCGTCTTCGGGTCGCGCACCACGTACCGCAGCGAGCGCTGCATGACCGCGCCCGTCCGGCCGGCCGGCAGGAACGCCCACGCACCGGCGCCGCCCGCGGACTCCCGCTTCCCCGACGGCTTCGCCGCCGCGATCGTCGACCCGTCCGGGGTGACCATCAGCGCGGTCAGGCTCCGCTCCCAGAACCGCAGCAGCAGGACCAGTGCGAGGACGGTCACCGCCAGCTGGCCCGCCGCCACCCCGTACGAGCCCCTGCTCGCCGAGTCCACCATGCCGACGGCCGTCGCGGGCGGCAGCCAGCGCACCACGGCCTCGGCCGGCTCCAGCTGCGCCAGACCGCCCGAATCGAACAGGCGCTGGCTCGCGAAGTTCGCCACCTGCGCGCCTATCGCGATCAGCAGACCGCTGAGCAGTGCCAGGTCGCGACCCTTGCGGCTGGTCAGCAGCCGCACGTTGGCCGTGGCCACCGAGCGGGCCAGCGCGACGCAGCCCAGCACCAGCAGCGGCACGGCCACCACGGCCGCCACGATCCCCGCCGCGCCCCGCGCGACGGCCACCACCGAGCCCACCGCCAGGCAGACCGTGAACAGCGGGCCGATGCCGACCAGCGAGGAGGCCAGCAGGGCCCGTACGAGCGGCCTCGGCCGCAGCGGCAGCATGACCAGCCTGCTCGGGTCGAGGGTCTCGTCCCCGCTCGGGAAGAACAGCGGCATGAACGTCCAGCCCAGCGCCAGGATCGCGGCGAGCAGCACGACGACCGTGCCCGCGTGCGCGTTCCCGTGCAGTACGGCCAGGCCGACCATGGCGAGGCAGGCCACCGCCAGCGACAGCGCCAGCGAGCTGAAGTACGCGGCCTTGCGCTTCGACGAGCCCTTCAGCCCGTTGCGGATCAGCGAGAGCTTGAGGCGGACGAAGACCGCGGTCAGGTTGACCGCGGGGGCGGAGGCCGGGGCGGCGGAGACGGCGTGCCCGGCCGCCGGGGCGGGGGTGGATGCGGTGCTCATCGGGCCGCCTGCCCGCCGAGCCAGTCCAGGGAGTCGCCCGCGTCGCGCCCGCCCGCACCGACCAGCTCCAGGAAGGCGGCCTGCAGCGAGGGAGCGTCGCCCCGTACGTCGGCCAGCGGGCCCGCGGCGCGGATCCGGCCGGCGGCCATGACGGCCACCCAGTCGCACAGCGACTCGACCAGCTCCATCACGTGGGAGGAGAAGACGACCGTGGCGCCGGAGGAGGTGTACCGCTCCAGCACTCCGCGGATGGTCTGCGCCGACACCGGGTCCACGCCCTCGAACGGCTCGTCCAGGAACAGCACTTCGGGGTTGTGCAGCAGTGCGGCGGCCAGGCCGATCTTCTTGCGCATGCCCGTCGAGTAGTCCACGACCAGCTTGTGCTGCGAGCCCGCGAGGTCCAGGACGTCCAGGAGCTGCGTGGCCCGCTTGTCCGTCTCCTCGCCCGGCAGCCCCCGCAGCCGGCCCATGTAGCCGAGCAGTTCGCGGCCCGACAGCCGCTCGAACAGCCGCAGGCCCTCCGGCAGTACGCCGATCCGCGACTTCACCTCGACCGGGTCGCTCCACACGTCGTGCCCGGCGACGAGGACCCGCCCCATGTCGGGACGCAGCAGTCCGGTCACCATCGACAGCGTCGTCGTCTTGCCCGCGCCGTTCGGCCCGACCAGGCCGATGAACTGGCCGGCGGGCAGTTCCAGATCGATCCCCGCGACCGCGACCTGGTCGCCGAAGCGCTTCCACAGGCCCTCGACCCGAACCGCCGCCCGTCCGGTGGACGGCGCGGGTCGCGCACCGTCCGGTCCGTCCGTCCCACCCGTCGCAACTGCCTGGTCCGGCATGTGCGCCTGCCTCTCGTCCTGTTCCCCGTGGTCTTGCCTTCCTCACGATAGGAGGGCGGGGAGAGGGTGGGCAGTTACTTATGTCATGAGTTTCCGGGCACGAACATCCCGGCCCTGACCTGCGATCCCGGGCGCTGGGGTCAGGCGCCCCGCCGGTCCCGGTCCGCCGCCGCTTCGCGTCCGCACGCGTACGCCAGCGCCGCGATCAGCTCCTCCGTGTCCGGCAGCCACCGGTTGGCCGGGGTGGGCCGGCGGGCCCACTGGACCGCGCCCCGGCCGCCGAAACGGGTGGGCGGGGCGGCCACGTACTCGCCCTCGCCCCGCGCGGCCAGATCGAGCGCGGTCGGCGACCAGCCGAGCCCCCGCACCAGGGCCGGCACCTTCGCACCGGCGCCCGGCAGGACGAAGAACAGCATCCGGTGGTCGGGCGTCAGGGCGACCGGCCCGAGGGTGCGCTCCATCCGCTCCAGGCGCGCCAGCGCCAGGAACCCGGCCGAGTCCGGCACGTCCAGCGCGTCGAACGTCCGGCCCGTCGGCAGCAGGATCGAGGCCTCGGGGCGCTTCGCCCAGATCCGCCGCACCTGGACCGCGCTGCCCGTGGCCAGCGCCGCCCAGTCCTTCACCGTGGGGTGCGCGCCGGGCGCCGGGCAGTCCTGCGCCCCGCAGGAGCACACCTCACGCCCGTCGGCGGACTCCAGCCAGGTGCCGGCGAAGACGTCCCAGTGCCGTTCTTCCGCGTACCGCACGGCATGGTCCAGCAGCTGCTCGCCGCGCTGCTTGGGGATGGGTGCCGTCTCCGTGACTCCGATGGTCTCTTCCACGCCCATCACAACTCTCGGGGTCACGCGGGGTTACGGGCGTAAACCGGCCGGTGGCCGGAGCATCGATCCTGCATATGGGGCGCACTGGAGCACGCGTGGGGGCGCGTAGGAGGTCGGGGCGCCGGAGTTGGGTAGCGACACGACGCAGAGCGGATGATTCTCCGCAACTCAGGCGGGAAGTGATCATTCCAACGATCACCCGCGGCTACTGGGGGTTTTCATGGCAGCCAGGCCTCTCGTCGCGCGCCAGCCGAATGAACGGCTTCAGGCGCTCATCCAGGAAGCCGGGTGCTCGAACGCCGGGCTCGCCCGGCGCGTCAACATGTGCGGGGCCGAACACGGCCTCGATCTCCGCTACGACAAGACGTCCGTGGCCCGGTGGCTGCGCGGCCAGCAGCCGCGCGGCCGGGCGCCGGGCATCATCGCCGAGGCGCTGGGGCGCAAACTCGGCCGGACCGTCACCATCGACGAGATCGGCATGGCCAACGGCAAGAACCTCGCCTCCGGCATCGGCCTGCAGTTCTCCCCGACCGTCATCGGCGCCATCGAGCAGGTCAGCGAGTTGTGGCGGAGCGACGTCGGCCGCCGCGACTTCCTTTCGGGATCCAGCGTGGCCGCCTCGGCGCTCGTCGAGCCGAGCCGGGACTGGCTGATCACCGGCGCCGACGCGCAGGTGGCGCGCAGCGGCGGCTCGCGCGTCGGGATGCCGGACGTGGAGGCGGTACGGGCGACGACCGACGCCCTGAAGGACCTCGACCACCGCTTCGGCAGCGGGCACGTGCGGCCCGTCGTCGTGCACTACCTCAACTCCGTGGTGTCCGGGCTGATCGGCGGCTCGTACCGGGAGCCGGTCGGGCGGGCGCTGTTCGCGGCGGTGGCCAGACTGACCGAGCTGGCCGGGTACATGGCGGTGGACACCGGCCAGCCGGGCCTGGCGCAGCGCTACTACATCCAGGCGCTGCGGCTGGCGCAGGCGGCCGGGGACCGGGCGTACGGGGGCTACGTGCTCGCGGCGTCCATGAGCCACCTCGCGGCGGAGCTGGGCAATCCGCGGGAGATCGCGCAGCTGGCGCGGGCCGCGCAGGAGGGGACCCGCGGGCAGGTCACGCCGCGGGTGGAGGCGATGTTCTACGCGGCCGAGGCGCGCGGGCACGCGTTGCTGGGGGATGCCCGGGCGACGGCGGTGCTGTCCTCCCGGGCGGTGACGGCGCTGGAGCGGGCGGAGCCGGAGTCGGGCGACGACCCGGTGTGGATCGGGCACTTCGACGCGGCGTACCTCGCGGACGAGCTGGCCCACTGCCACCGGGACCTCGGCCAGGCGGACTCGGCGGCCAGGCAGGCCGAGGAGGCGCTGCGGGGGCTCCCGGCGGGCAAGGCGCGGCGCCGGGCGATCGGGCTGCTGCTGCTGGCGGCGGCTCAGGTGCAGCAGCGCGAGGTGGAGCAGGCGTGCCAGACGGCCGCGAAGGCGGCCGACCTGTTGTCGGGGCTCCGCTCGAACCGGGGCGCCGAGTACCTGGACGACTTCCGGAGCCGGCTCGCCCCGTACCGCGAGGAGCCGGCGGCCCGGGAATTCACGGCGCGGCTGGAGGTGGTGGCGTAGGGGAGCCGCGTCGGTCGGGCCGGATCAGGGCGCGGTGCCAGGCGCCGCGAGCCCGGCCCGATCGGCAAGACTCCCCCTGGGGCCTCCGGCGCAGGGGGGTGACCGGGTAGCGTGAGCCGACGATTCGGATTGTCCGGAGTAGTCGGCGAAGGAGTCCCGGTGACGGAGAGCGGACAGGGCGGCGGCCCGCAGGCGGGTACGCCATGGGGCCCCGACCCGACGCACCCGCAACCCAGCCACGGTCAAACCCCGCAGCCGGGCCGGCCGGCGTACGGCTATCCGGCCGCGCCGGGCCCGGAGGCGCCGCAGGGCTCGCCCGCGTACGGCTACCCGCCCGTGCCGGACCGGGCCGCGCCCGGGCACGTGGTGGGGCCCGGCTACGAGGGGCCGGGGGATCCGCACGGGTACGGCTACCCGCCGCTGCCCGAGGCGGTCACCCAGTACATCCCGCCGGTCCCGGCCGGGCCGGACGGGGCGGCCCCGTACCCGCCCGCCGTGGCCGCGCCCGTGCAGGACGAGGGTGCGACCCAGTACATCCCGCCGGTCCCGGCCGGGCCCGCGGCCCCGTTCCCGCCGGCGGGCGCCGGGCACGACGAGGCCGCCACCCAGTTCATTCCGCCCGTACCGGCGCACGGCGAGGCGGCCACCCAGTACATACCGCCCGTACCGGCGCACGGCGAGGCGGCGACCCAGTACATTCCGCCCGTACCGGGCGGGGCGGGGCTCCACGAGGCCGCCACGCAGTACATCCCGCCGGTCACCGAGGGGTTCGACGCGTTGTTCCGGGAGGAGGGCGGCGACGGCGGGCACACGCGGCAGCTGCCGCCCGTGCAGGAGCCGGTGCTGCGCCAGCAGCCGCCGCGGGGCTACCCGCCGCGCGGGCAGCGGCCCGTACCCCCTCAGGCGCAGCCGTTCCCGCAGCCCCCGCAGCAGCAGCATCCGCAACAGCCGCCGCAGCAGAACCCGCAGCCGCAGAACCCGCAGTACGCCCCGCCCCCGCCCCGGCCGGAGGCGGCCCGCCGGGTGCCGGCCTGGGTGATCGCCGCCGTGGTCATCGGCCTGGCCGTCGTCGGGCTCGGCGTCGGCGCGCTGCTCAGCGACGGCAAGAAGCAGAACAACGACCCGGCGGCCGCGGCCGCGGTCCCCAGCGCCGGAAGCTCGGCCGCGGGCGCCGCCGAGGCGCCCGTGGACCCGGCCCGCTCGCAGGCCGTCCAGCTGGACAAGCTGCTGGCGGACAGCAACGACAGCCGCGCCGCGGTGATCCGAGCCGTCGACGACATCAAGGGCTGCCGCAACCTCGGCCAGGCGGCGACCGACCTGCGCGACGCCGCCCGCCAGCGCGAGGAGCTCGTCACCCGCCTCCAGGACCTGAAGATGGACCAGCTCCCGGACAACGCGAAGCTGGCCGCCGCGCTCACCAAGGCCTGGCAGTCCTCCGCGGACGCCGACAACAGCTACGCCGCCTGGGCGGACGACACCGCCGGCGACAAGAAGGGCTGCAAGGACGGGCAGGCCAAGGGCACCGGCAACGCGAGCGAGGGCAACAAGGCGAGCGGCGAGGCGACCAGGGCGAAGGAGTCGGCCGCGACCCTGTGGAACGCGATCGCGGCCAAGTACGCCCTCACGAAGCGGGACAAGTCCCAGCTCTAGCCGCCACGGCGGCGAGCGGGCGTCACGCGGCGCGGGGCGCCTGCTCCAGCGTCTCCGTCATGTCCATCGACGGCTCGCCGCCCTGCTGGGCGACCAGCCGGCCCGACTGGACGACCTGGAAGTTGACGCGCCCGTTCACCATGCGCGGGAAGCCGGCGACGGCGCGCATGTCCTTGTAGCGCCAGCTCAGGTCCGGGGTCAGCCCGCCGGTCTTGACCGGCTCGCCCTGGTTCAGCATGCGCGCCACCTTGCGCGCCGTGACGTCCTCGCCGGACTTGAACCGCTTCAGGGTCTCGGCGAGCACGGTGTACGCGATCCAGGTGGTCTGCGTCCCGCTGTCGTCCGGGTCCACCGCGTCGTTGCCGAAGGCGTGCTCGGAGATGACCTTCCGCATCGGCTCCCACAGCGCGTCCGTCGACACCGGGTACCAGCTGGCGACGTACGCGCCCTCGAAAGGGCTCTCCCGGCCGCCGGTACGGTCGACCACGGCCTGGCTGACGCTGCCGAGGACCGAGGAGATCTGCGGGTTCTTGTGCTTGCTGTCCTCGCGCCGGAACGCGTCGAAGAACGTCTCCGTGCGCTCGCCGAGCACGGCGGTCACGCAGCCCCGGTCCTTGCCGCCGGTGGAGTTGGCCAGGGCCTCGCGGGCCTGCGTGACGTAGTCCGCGGAGTCCTCGGCGGCCCGGATGTCGTTGGCCTCGGGCGCCTTGTTGAGCTTCAGGCCGGCGTTGAGCAGGATCGGCATGGAGTCGCCCGCGAGGGTGTCCGGGCGGATGATGGCCACCTGGCTGCAGGCCTTGCCCAGCTGGTGCCCGGCGCCGGCGAGGAGGACGGGCTGGCCGCCGTTGACGGGGTAGGAGAGGGTGCTCTGGAACTCCTCGGAGGAGACCCCGTACCCGCCGATGAAGGGGATGCCCTCGGCCTCGAGCGGGGCCATGAAGGCGCGTCCGTGCTGGCTGTACGAGCCGACGACCGCGACGGCCTTCTCGTCGATGGCCTTGCGGGCGCAGTCGGCGGCGCCGGTCGGGGTGTTCTTCTCGTTGCAGGTCAGTACGCGCAGTTTGTGTCCGTTGATACCGCCCTTGGAATTGACCCAGGCTTCATAGGCCTTGGCCATTCCCGGCATTCCGGGCATGTTGGTCGCCTTGGTTTCCATGGGCGCGAAGGTCATGACTGTGATGGTGCCCCCGGAGCCCCCCGAGCCCCCGGGGAGCACCCCGCATCCGGCGACGAGACACGCCCCCGTCGCCGTTGCCACCAAGGTGCGGGTCAGGGGAGCCGTGCGTCGCCATTCGGTCATGTCCACGCACACTTCCGCCCCACGGGTAACTGAAGAGTGAGATGGACACAACAAGCGGTGACGTGAAGGTGAATTGCAGGGGGGCGGATTGCGCACAGGCGCTTCAAGATCGCGCAAGCCGTGAACGTAACATCGCAAGCGTGACATTCGCCCAAGGTTCGAAGAACTCTTCCCGTCGCGGTGGCCGCTCCTCCACCATGGGCGGCATGCCCCTGAACGACATGCCGTGGTGGCGCTGGCGCAGCAACGTGCGCTCGGCGCTTCACATGCTTTCCGACCCGGTCTTCCACGAGGAGACCTGGCTCGCCGGTGCCGAGGGGTACGGGGACGTCACCGACGCCGTGTACCGCCTCGTCGAGGACACCTGGCTCGACAGCTGGTCGGCCGACAAGTACGTCGGCACGATATTCCGCGACTCCCAGGAGGCCACCCTCGTGGACCTCGCGGTGCTGCGGGTGCTGCGGATCCTGCACCAGGTCGGGCCCGACGCCCCCGTCTCCGCCTACCTGGAGCACCACGCCTGGCCCGAGGCGGTACGTGCCGCGCGCGAGGCGCACGTACGGCTGGCGACGGCGGACGGTGACGAACCGGACGAGCCGCCGCGGTCGCTGGAAGTGCTGAGGATCCTCACCCGCGCGGCGTGAGCCGCGGGGTGTGAAAGGCTGTGGGGTCATGAGCGACGACCCGCAGGCCCAGGCCCCCCAGCAGTACGTACTGACCCTGTCATGCCCGGACAAGCAGGGCATCGTGCACGCCGTGTCCAGTTACCTGTTCATGACCGGGTGCAACATCGAGGACAGCCGGCAGTTCGGCGACCACGACACCGGCCTCTTCTTCATGCGGGTCCACTTCTCCGCCGACGCTCCGGTGACGCTCGACAAGCTGCGGGCCAGCTTCGCCGCGATCGGCGACTCGTTCCGGATGGACTGGCAGCTGCACCGCTCCGACGAGCGCATGCGGATCGTGCTGATGGTGTCGAAGTTCGGGCACTGCCTGAACGACCTGCTGTTCCGCTCCAGCATCGGCGCGCTCCCCGTCGAGATCGCGGCCGTGGTCTCGAACCACACCGACTTCGCCGAGCTGGTGCGCTCGTACGGGGTCCCCTTCCGCCACATCCCGGTGACGAAGGAGACGAAGGCCGACGCGGAGGCGCAGCTGCTGGCGCTGGTCCGCGAGGAGAACGTCGAGCTCGTGGTCCTGGCCCGGTACATGCAGGTGCTGTCGGACACCCTGTGCAAGGAGCTGAGCGGGCGGATCATCAACATCCACCACTCCTTCCTGCCGAGCTTCAAGGGCGCGAAGCCGTACCACCAGGCGCACGCGCGCGGCGTGAAGCTGATCGGTGCCACCGCGCACTACGTGACGGCCGACCTCGACGAGGGCCCGATCATCGAGCAGGAGGTCGAGCGGGTCGGTCACGAGGTGACCCCGGACCAGCTGGTGGCGATCGGCCGCGACGTGGAATGCCAGGCGCTGGCGCGGGCCGTGAAGTGGCACAGCGAGCACCGCGTGCTCCTGAACGGCACCCGCACGGTCGTCTTCGCGTAGCACCGGGCTCCGCCGGACCGGCGGAGCCCCGCCGAGGTCGGCGGGGCTCCGGCAGCGGTCCGGCGGCGCACCGCCTACAGACGGCTCAGCGAGGCCGCCGCGAACAGGACGTCGCGGATGGCCTCGCGGTCGCCGTGCTGGCCCACGGCCGCGTCCTCCGGGGAGATGTGCCCGGCGGCCAGCTGGCAGAACTCGGCGCCGTCCAGCGCGATCTGCGCCACCGTGAGCTCCGCCGACGGTTTCGCCGCCGGGGAGTCCAGGGCGATGTCCCAGCTGCCGCCGCCCGCGCCCTCGATCTCCAGGTGCAGGGTCCGCCCCGGCGCGCCCGCCGCGACCAGGCCGCGGGCCGGGGCGGCGAGGCCCGCCCGGCGCCGGTGGGCCAGTGCGCTCGGCAGCAGCCGCGCCGCCAGGTCGATCATCCGGTGCAGGTGCGGCCCGGACGGCGGGTCGTACGGGTAGTCCACCGCCTCCGCGATGTCCCAGGCGTGCACCCAGCACTCGAAGGCCCGCTCCAGGAAGGCGTCCCCGAGCGGCAGCGCGAAGGGCCCGTAGTCCACGGACAGTTCGCCGACGCCCCGGCCCGCGAACGACACCGTGCGCAGCAGCGTGTGGCCCTGCTCCCGCCACGGCTCGCGGATCTGCCGGGTGATCGGCTGCTCGGCGGAGCTCCAGTAGTGCTCGGTGCGGCCCGTGGCGTCCGACGGCGCCTCCGGGCCCAGCGGGTCGTCCAGGCCCAGCGCCGTCGCGACCAGCCCGTCGACCGTCAGCAGGTGCCCGATCACCCCGGCCACCGTCGTCCGGCGCGTCTGGCGCCGCTCCTCCTCGAACCACTTGAGCCGTACCGGGGTCTGCCACTCCGAGTCGCCGAAGTCCCGCAGCAGCGCGTCGAGCCGCGCGGTCTCGGTGTCGTACGGGTTCGCCCACGCCGGCACCGGGATGCGGGCCGGCCGCTTGCCGAGGCAGTCCTCCAGTACCCGCGAGCGCAGCAGCGGCTTGAGGTCCAGGCTGTCCTCGGGGTGCAGCAGGCCCACGGCGTCGCGTAGCCGCAGCGCCTCCTCGGCGCACTGCGCGCACTCGGTGAGGTGGTCCTCGACCGCCTGCGTCTCCTCGGCGGAGCAGGCCGCGAGGGCCCAGGCGCCGAGCAGGGACTTCAGCACGGCGTGGGTGCGCGGCGGCGGGGGCGGTTCCGGTGCGGCGGGCGGCTCGGGGAGCGGCTCGGGCGCGTGCCGCGGATCGAGGTCGTCAGCGGCCCCGCGCGGACCCGGTATGCGCGCCGGACCGCCGGGGCGCAGCTCCTCGTATCCCTCGGGGGGCGGGTCGGCGGGGCCGTTCATCGGGGAGTTCCATATCCTGGCGGGCCGTATCCGGGCGGAGCGGAGTCCTCCTGCGGGAGGACGTTGGCGGTCGACAGCAGCTGCAGGCCGAGGCGCAGCCGGCGCCGGGCCTCGTCCTCGCTGATGCGGAGGTCGGCGGCGGCCTGCCGGTAGTCGCGGCGCTTGAAGTACGCGAGCTCCAGCGCGGCGCGCAGCGGTGCGGGCATCGACGTGACGATGTAGTCCGCGCGGGCGGCGGCGGTGGCGCTGCGCACCTTCTGCTCGAGCTCCTCGCGCGAGCCGCGGCCGAGCTCGGACTGGCGCAGCCGGGCCACGGCCTGGCTCTGGGTGACCCGGGCGACCCAGGAGCGCATGGAGCCCTGCTTCGGGTCGTAGGCGTCGGGGTTCTCCCAGATGTAGCCGAAGACCTCGCGGGTGATCCGGTCCGCCGCCGTCTCGTCGCCGAGGACCCGGTGCGCCAGGCTGTGCACGAGCGAGGCGAAGCGGTCGTACAGCTCTCCGAGCGCGGCGGCCTCGCCGCGGGCGAGGCGCTGCTGCATGCGGCGGTCCCAGCGAGGTGGTACGTCCTTCGGCATAACTGCCCCCAGCCGTGTGTCGACGCCTCGAATGTAGTCGCCAGAGGCGGGTTCGCGCCCGTTTTGGGGGAACGCGGCCCAGGAAGAGCGCTCTCCGTGATAGGCGCGGTGCGGGGTGTGAACAATGGGGCCGGATGCGGCACATGGGCACAGGTGTACGCGCCCCGCCGCGCTTCCCGTGCGCGGGTTCGATGCGGCCACCTGCTTGACGACTTCGCTTAACGGGCAGGCCACGTAGGCCTTACGCTCCTGGCTTGTCTTGAACTGAACTCCACCGCACATGTGAAGGCGGAACGCCGCATATGGACAGCGCAGAATACGAGCGCAAGATCGCCGCCCGGTTTGCCACGTTCGACCAGGACGGGAACGGATACATCGACCGTGAGGACTTCAGCGCGGCCGCCAGGGCCGTGCTGGCCGAATTCGGCACCACCGCGCGGTCGGACAGGGGCCAGGGCCTCTTCGCGGGCGCCGAGGCGTTCTGGCAGGGGATGGCCGGGATCGCGGACGTCGACGGGGACCAGCGCGTGACCCGCGAGGAGTTCATCACCGGGGCGGCGAAGCGGCTGCGCGACAACCCGCAGCGGTTCGCGGAGATCGCGCGGCCGTTCCTGCACGGGGTGATCGCGGTGGCGGACGAGGACGGCCGCGGCACGACCCCGGCGGCGGCGGCCAGGGTGCTGCGCGTCCTGGGCACCCCGGCCGAACTGGCCGACGGGATCGCGCAGGCCCTGGACGCCGACGCCGACGGCCGCATCACGGAGGACGAGATCCTGACGGCCTTCGCCGCGTACTGCGGCGTGGAGGCCCCGGACGCGTAGCGGCAGGCAGCCAGGGGCCCCGCCGGCGCCGCGGGGCCCCGCGCTACGCGTACCGCTCCCGGAGCTTGTACTTCAGGACCTTGCGGAGGGCTTCGTTGCGGGGGAGGGCCTCGACCAGTTCGAGCTGCTCCGGGAGCTTGTGGGGGGACAGGCCCTGGGCGCGGAGGTGGGCCGTGAGGTCCGGGAGGGTCAGGGGGGCCGCGCCCGGCGGCTGTTCCACCACCGCGCAGACGCGTTCCCCGCGCTCCGGGTCCGGGAGGCCGATCACGGCCACGTCGCCGATGGCCGGGAGCAGGTGCAGGAGGTCCTCGATCTCCTTCGCGGAGATGTTCTCGCCCTTGCGGATGATCACGTCCTTGGTGCGGCCGGTGAGGACGAGGTAGCCGTCCGGGGTCAGGTGGCCGAGGTCGCCCGTGATCAGGTAGCCGTCGTCGTCGAAGACCTCGGCCGGGCGGTCCTCGCGGTTCAGGTAGCCCCGGCAGACCGCCTCTCCGCGCAGCCGGACCTCGCCGTCGGTGTCCGCGGGGAGCGGCGTGCCGTCCGGGGCGGTGATGCGGATCGACATGCCGGCCGGGGGGCGGCCCTCCGTGGTGGCGAGGTGTTCCGCCGTGTCGTCCGGGGCGCCCATGGTGATCATCGGGACCTCGGTCATGCCGTAGCCGTGGGTCAGCTGGCAGCCCAGTTCGCGCACGACCGCGTGGTAGATCTCCGGCGGCTTCGGGGCGCCCCCGCCCGCGAGGAGGCGGAGGGTGGGGATCAGCTTCTTGGCGGGGTCCTTGCGCTGCTCGGTGAGGAACATCGAGTAGAAGGCCGTGGAGCCGCCCGCCACCGTGACCCCGTGGCGCCGGTAGCCGGCCAGCGCGTCCGGCATCGCGAACTTCTCGAAGAGGACCGCGGGGAAGCCGTACAGGAGCAGCATCACCAGGTAGTCCGGGCCGCCTATGTGCGCGTACGGGAAGGCCATCGAGCCGGTGTCGGCCGGGCTCAGGTGCAGGGCGTGCGCCAGGCAGGAGCCGCCCGCGATCAGTGAGCGGTCGGTGTGCAGGACGCCCTTGGGGTCGGAGGTGGTCCCGGAGGTCCAGTAGATCCAGCGGACGGACGTGCCGTCGGACGGGGGCGCGGGGAGTACGGCGGGGTCCGCGGCCGGGAGGGATCCGTACGCCTCGAAGACGCCGCGCGCGCCGAGGCGCTCCGCCATCGCCGTGTGGTCGAAGCCCCGCCAGACGCCGGGGACGGCGAAGAACTCGGCTTTGGACTCGCGCAGCGCGAAGCCCACCTCGCGGTCCCGGTAGAAGGGGATCACCGGGGTCTGGACGGCTCCGATCCGGGCCAGGGCGAGGGAGAGCAGGACGGTCTCGATCCGGGTGGGCAGCTGCCAGGCGACGACCGTGCCGGGCCGTACGCCCATCCCGTACAGCCCCGCCGCGACCTGTTCGGAGCGGTCGCGCAGCTCGGCGAAGGTGAGCGTGCGGTCGCCGGCGGGGTCTTCGGCCGCTTCGATCAGCACCGGGGCGCCGGGGCTCAGCGCGGCCCGCGCCGCGACCAGCTCCCACAGGGTGGGGGAGTGGCTCAGCCGTACCGCCGTGTCGTTGGTGTCCGCCATGCCCAGCCTCCCGTAACTGACGCTTAGTCAGATCCAGCGCAGAGCGTAGGGCTCCGGCGCTTGTCGGTCCAGGGGTGGCGGGGCTAGCGTACTTTCTGACGCTCCATCAGATTTACCGGATTCATCGGCTCGCGAGGGGACACCATGGAACTGGAACTGCCTCGGATCATCAGCGTCGACGACCACGTCATCGAACCCGCGCACCTCTTCGACGTCTGGCTGCCGGCCAAGTACCGCGACCGCGGGCCCAAGCCGCTCACGGCCGGGATCGGCGACCTCCGGTACACCGGCGGCAAGTACGTGATCTCCATGGACCCCGACGGCCCGCCGACCGACTGGTGGATCTACGAGGACCTGAAGTTCCCGTACAAGCGCAACATCGCCGCCGTCGGCTTCGACCGCGACGACATGACCCTGGAGGGCATCACCCGCGAGGAGATGCGGCGCGGCTGCTGGGACCCCAAGGCGCGCCTCGCCGACATGGACCTCAACCACGTCGAGGCATCGCTCTGCTTCCCGACCTTCCCGCGCTTCTGCGGCCAGACCTTCGCCGAGGCCCACGACAAGGAAGTGGCGCTCGCCTGCGTGCGCGCGTACAACGACTGGATGGTCGAGGAGTGGTGCGGCGACAGCGGCGGCCGGCTCATCCCGCTCTGCATCATCCCGCTCTGGGACGTCGGCCTCGCCGTCGCCGAGATCCGGCGCAACGCGGCCCGCGGGGTGCGCGCGGTGACCTTCTCCGAGATCCCGACCTACCTCGGGCTGCCGTCCATCCACTCCGGCTACTGGGACCCCTTCTTCGCCGTGTGCCAGGAGACGGGCACCGTCGTCAACATGCACATCGGGTCCAGCTCCCAGATGCCCGCCGCCTCGCCCGACGCGCCGCCCGCCGTCCAGGCCTCGCTCAGCTTCAACAACGCCATGGCCTCGATGATGGACTTCCTGTTCAGCGGGGTGCTGGTCAAGTTCCCGACGCTGAAGCTGGCCTACAGCGTGGGCCAGATGGGCTGGATCCCGTACGCCCTCGAACGCGCCGACGACGTCTGGCAGGAGCACCGCGCCTGGGGCGGGGTCCGCGACCTGATCCCCGAGCCGCCGTCCACGTACTACTACCGGCAGATGTTCTGCTGCTTCTTCCGCGACAAGCACGGGATCGCCTCGCTCGACGTCGTCGGCCGCGACAACGCCACCTTCGAGACCGACTACCCGCACGTGGACTCGACCTTCCCGCACACCAAGGAGGTCGCCCTCGACCACGTGAAGGGGCTGGACGACGAGACGGTCTACAAGCTGATGCGCGGCAACGCCATCCGCATGCTCGGCTTGTCCATGGATGAGAACCGCTGATGGACCTGACGTACACGCAGGAGGAGCGGGACTTCCGGGCCCGGCTGCGCGAATGGCTCGGCAAGACCCTGCCCGAGCTGCCCGCCAAGCCGTCCCCCGACGACTGGCCCGGCCGGCGCGCGTACGACGCCGGCTGGCAGCGCAGGCTCCACGACGCCGGGTACGCCGGCCTGCACTGGCCCGTGGACGCGGGCGGCCGCGGGGCCACCCCCACCCAGCACCTGATCTTCCTGGAGGAGACCGAGCGGGCCGGCGCCCCGTACGTGGGCGCCAACTTCGTCGGGCTCCTGCACGCCGGCCCGACGATCGCCGCCGAGGGCACGGCGGCGCAGCGGGCGCGCTGGCTGCCGCCCGTACTGCGCGGGGACGAGGTGTGGTGCCAGGGGTTCAGCGAGCCCGGCGCGGGCTCCGACCTGGCCGCGCTGCGCACGCGCGCCGTGCGCGACGGCGACGACTACGTGATCACCGGCTCGAAGATCTGGACCTCGCACGCGGAGGTCGCCGACTGGTGCGAGCTCCTCGTGCGCACGCAGCCCGTCAGCGAGGCCTGCCCCAAGCACCGCGGGATCTCCTGGCTGGCCATGCCCATGGACGCGCCCGGGGTCACCGTACGGCCGCTGCGCACCCTCGCCGGATCGGCCGAGTTCGCGGAGGTGTTCCTCGACGAGGTGCGGGTGCCCGTCGCGAACCGGGTCGGGGACGAGAACGACGGCTGGCGCGTGACCATGGTCACGCTTTCCTTCGAGCGGGGGACGGCCTTCGTCGGCGAGGTCGTGGCCTGCCGCCGCACCCTGGGAGAGCTCGCGCGCACCGCGAAGGCGAACGGCCGCTGGGACGATCCCGTGCTGCGGCGCCGGCTCGGGCGGCTGTACGGGGAGTTCGGCGCGCTGTGGCGGCTCACCCAGTGGAACGTGAGCGCGTCCGAGGCCTCCGGCGGGGTGCCGGGCGTCGGCGGCTCCGTCTTCAAGCTCGCCTACTCCCACGCGAGGCAGGAGCTGTACGACACCGCCGCCGAGGTGCTGGGCGCGGACTCCCTCGCGCTGGACGGGGAGTGGACCCTGGACCGGCTCTCGTCCCTCTCGTACACGATCGCGGCGGGCACCTCGCAGATCCAGCGGAACATCGTCGCCGAGCGGATCCTCGGCCTCCCGAAGGGCCGGTGAGGGCCGTGGACTTCCGCTTGACGCAAGAGCAGCGCGACCTGAGGGCCGGCGTACGGGACCTGCTGGCGGGCCGGTACGGGCGCGAGGCGCTGCGGGCCTCGGTGGACGCGGGCGGGGCCCTGGACCGGGGGCTGTGGCGGGAGCTCGGCGAGGCCGGGTTCTTCGCGCTGCGGCTCCCCCAGGAGCGCGGCGGGGTCGGGCTCGGGCTGCCCGAGGCGGTGCTCGTCTTCGAGGAGGCGGGCCGGGCGCTGCTGCCGGGGCCGCTGGTCGCCACGCACCTGGCGGCGGGCGCCGTCCCGGGGGCGGCGGAGGGGACCGCGGTGGTCACGGCGTTCGACCTGGGGGCCCCGGGCGGCGGCGGGGCGCTGGTGGCGCACCTCGGGGAGGCCGACGCCGTGCTCGGTGCGCCGCTTCCCCCTCCGGGCGAGCCGGTGCCCTCGGCGGACCCGCTCACCCCGCTGCACCGGGTGGCCGCGCGGCCGCCCGCCGCCGCGGAGGCGTACCGCGACGAGGGCGCGCTGCTGACGGCCGCCCTCCAGGTCGGCGGCGCGCTGCGCACGCTGGAGCTGGCGGTGCGGTACGGGCGCGAGCGCGAGCAGTTCGGGCAGCCGATCGGGGCCTTCCAGGCGGTGAAGCACCTGTGCGCGCAGATGCTGGTGCGGGCCGAGGTGGCCCGTACGGCGGTGTACGCGGCGGCGGTGACCGCGGACCCGGCGGAGACGGCCGGGGCCAAGCTGCTGGCCGACGGGGCCGCCGTGCGCAATGCCCGCGACTGCCTCCAGGTGCACGGCGGGATGGGCTTCACGTGGGAGGCGGACGTGCACCTGCACCTCAAGCGGGCCTGGGTGCGCGCCGAGCAGTGGCGGACGGCGCAGGAGGCGGAGGAGCTGCTGGCGGCGGAGCTGGCGTCGGTCTCGACGTAGCTCCCTGTCACCAAAAGGGGGTGGAACGGGAGCGGAACGGGGTACGGTCGGAACGGTCCGGGACGCATGTCCGATTACAGAGAGTTGATATCGGTTTGTGTCCTAGGCCCGGCCCATTGCGGCCCGGACTCGGGGGCCTGCTCCGGTACGCTCCCGGGAATGCGAGCGGCCCAGCAGCGCGAGCGACGCGCAGTATGCACCACACCTACTCCTTCGCGCTGGAATATGCCCGAAGCGCTTGTTGCGGTGACTGTATGTCAACCATGCTGCTCCGCAAGGGGATCACACT
Source organism: Streptomyces sp. NPDC001194 (assembly GCF_042896985.1). Taxonomy (NCBI): domain Bacteria; kingdom Bacillati; phylum Actinomycetota; class Actinomycetes; order Kitasatosporales; family Streptomycetaceae; genus Streptomyces; species Streptomyces sp. NPDC001194. Next base: position 203,849 of record NZ_JBIAXU010000013.1, read on the forward strand.
CGGTGATCCCGTCCTGTCGCGAGGCGAAGTGTCCGCCGGTTCGGATGGTGTGAGCGGTGCAGGTGCTTCAGGTACAGCTGGAGGTCGGACCGGACCCCGCCGAGGTCGGCCGGGCCCGCCGCTGGGCGCGGTCGCGGCTGGCGGGGTCGGGCATAGGGGATGACGAACCGCTCGCCGAGACGCTGATCCTGCTGATCTCCGAGCTGGTCACCAACGCGGTCGTGCACACCGGCTGCCCCGCCGTCCTGCGGATGCTCTTCGGGGAGCCCGGGGTACGGGTCGAGGTCGCCGACACCAGCGCCCGCGGCCCGGCCCGGCGGCAGGCCGCCGGGGACGACACGGGCGGGCGCGGCCTGGAGCTGGTGGACGGACTGGCCGACCGCTGGGGCTGGCAGCGCGAGGGCGCGGGCAAGCGGATCTGGTGCGAGATCGACCGCGCCGACAAACCCGCGGATTGTCGATCGACGTGGGAACCGCGCGTGTACCTCTAACGAGGTGTTGACGGTTCGTCAACTGGTGATCACCCTTGTACTCAGCGATTCGTCGCGAGGGGACGCCAAGGGCAGACCTTGACGAGTGCGGGTCGTGGGGTGGCGGCTGCCGTGCCGCGCTCGGGGTGCGCACGACCGTACGCCGCCACCCGCTGGTTCCCGCGCGCCCCTAACCGGGCGGCGCGACCAGTCCCATTTCGTAGGCCTTGATCACCAGTTGGACGCGGTCCCGGGCGTCCAGTTTCGTCAGCAGCCGGGCCACGTGAGACTTCGTCGTCGCCACCGTGATGAACAGGTCCTGCGCGATCTCGCTGTTCGACCGGCCCCGCCCCACCAGGGTCAGCACCTCCTGCTCCCGGCCCGTGATCGCCGCGACGCGCTCGGGGGCGGCCGCCGGACCCGCGGCGAAGTCCGCTATCAGGCGGCGCGTGACGCCCGGCGCGATCAGGGCGTCGCCCGCCGCGACCACGCGGACGGCGGCGAGGATGTCGTCCAGCGCCATGTCCTTCACGGCGAAACCGCTCGCACCGGCGCGCAGTGCCCCGTACACGTGCTCGTCCTCGTCGAAGGTGGTCAGGATGAGCACGCGGGCTCCGCCCGGGCCGGCCGACGTGAGGCGCCGGGTGGCCTCGATGCCGTCCATCTCCGGCATCCGGATGTCCATCACCACCACGTCGGGGGCGAGCTCGGCGCTCATCCGGACCGCCTCGGCGCCGTTCGCGGCCTCGCCCACGACCTCCAGGTCCGGCGTGTCGGCCATCAGGACGCGCAGCCCCGAGCGGACCAGGGGCTGGTCGTCGGCGAGCAGTACGCGGACGTTGGCGCTGGCGTTCATGCCTTCTCCTGGGGTTGTCCGACCGGCAGGGCCGCCGCCACGCGGAAGCCGCCCCCGGGCCGTGGTCCGGCCTCGAAGCGGCCGTTCAGCAGGGCGGTGCGCTCCCGCATGCCGGTGAGTCCGAATCCGGCGCCGGGCGCGGCGCCTTCCGGGATGCCGCGCCCGTCGTCGGTGACCTCCAGGGCGAGTTCGTCCGGCCCGTACGCGATCTCCACCCGGCAGCCGCCGGCCCGCGCGTGGCGGACCACGTTGGTCAGCGCCTCCTGCACGATGCGGAACGCGGCCAGTTCGATGTCGGAGGGCAGCGGCCGCCGCTCCCCCGACCACGCCACGTCCACGCGTACGCCCGTATCGGCCGCGGCGGCCTCGGCGAGCCGGTCGATGCCGTCCAGGCCCGGCGCGGGCCCCAGCGGCGCGGGCTCGCTGCGGCGCAGGGCGACCAGCGTGCGGCGCAGCCCCGCGAGGGTCTCGCGGCTGGTCGCCTCGATGGCCCGCAGCGCCTCGCGGGCCTGTGCGGGCTGCGTCTCGATGACCCGGCTGCCGACCCCGGCCTGGATGGCGATGACGCCGATGCTGTGCGCGACCATGTCGTGCAGCTCGCGGGCGATGCGCAGCCGCTCGTCGGTGAGGGCCTGCTCGGTGGCGCGGGCCTGCGCCTGCGCGGCGGCCTCGCGGCCGCGCCGCACGGAGTCGCCGATCAGCCAGCCGAGGACCACGACCGGCAGCTGGCTCTGGGCGAGGACGCGGGCGGCGGAGCCCTCCGCGGGCACCGCGAACTGGGCCGTGATCAGCAGCAGGACGGTGATGCCCACGGCCGACAGGGTCACCCGGCGCGAGCGGGTGGCCGCGACCATCCCGAGCGCCACCGCGGCGGGCAGCACCATGGAGAGGGTGAGCCCGGGGGCGCGGCCGACGAAGAGCATCAGGTACGTGCCGAACAGCATCAGGCCGAGGGTGGTGAGCGGCGCCCGGCGCACCAGGAGGGCGCCGGTCAGCACGCCGATGACCGCGAGGAGCGGACCCACGTCGAAGATCTGGTCCCCGAAGCCGAGGGGGACGCGGAAGGCGAGGTTCGACAGCAGGAGCGTGCCGAGCGCGGCGCCCGTCCAGAGGGCCGCGACCTGCCATCGGAACGGCTGCCGACCCCTGCCGACCTGCCCTGATGAGGTGTCCATGCCGCGACCCTAACGGCGGTCCCCCGTACGGACATCCGCCCCCGGGATGCATCCCGGGGGAGGGTGTCGGCCCCGGTGGTAATCAGGCATTCCGGTTTCGAGGACAATTGGGGCGCACTCGACGTTACTCAGCAGTAGGAGCAAGCGCGTGAACCAGGACCGGCGCCGCCAGGCCGAGGACTTCCTGCAGCCTGACGAGCAGTTGATCGCCGTATGTGCCTGCGAACCGGGTCCCGGCGTGCCGAACCCGCCGGAGGAGCTGCTCGCGCCGCCGGAGCCGGCGGCGCTCGGCCGGCGGATCGAGGAGAAGCTCCCGCGCCCCCTCCAGCAGTTCTTCAAGGCGCGCGGGCACGACCCGCGCCGGGACGCGGCCGAGCGGACCCCCGACCCGGCGGACGGCAAGGGCATGGAGGGCGGCTGGCAGAGCGCGGCCGGCCGGTTCCTGATCGGCCGCGCCGGCGCGCGCGGCTCGGCGACGGACGTCCTCGTGGTGACGGACCGGCGCTGGTTCGCCCTGACCGACGTCTCGCCGCTGTGGCAGTCGACGCCCGTGATGCAGCAGTACTGGGAGGTCCCGCGGTCGGAGATCACCGTCGTCCGGGCGAACGGGACGGGCCTGCTCCAGAAGGGCCGCATGTACATCGAGTTCGCCGACCTCTCCTGGGTGGCGGTCTCCGCCCTGACCCCGGCCGAGGCCCCCGGCTTCGCCGCCGCCGCGGCCCGTTACCGCTTGGGGTAGTGCGGGCGGGGCCGCGCGGGTTGCCCCGGCCGGAGGGCCGGGGCAACCGCCGTTCGGATCAGGCCGGTTGCTCCGGGGTGGTGGCGGCGATCACCGCGAAGGTGCCGCCCTGGGGGTCGGCGAGGACGGCCATCCGGCCCGCCGCCATGTCGAACGCGGGGGCCTTGACGGCGCCGCCGGCCCGCACCGCGGCCGCCTGGACGGAGTCGACGTCGTCGACGGCGAAGTACGGGAGCCAGTGCGGCGGAACCCCGGTCGGCATCGAGGCGAGGTCCATCATCCCGCCGACGGCCCGGCCCGCGACCGTGAACTCCGTGTACTCCTCGGCGCCCGGCATCTGCGACTTCGCCGTGCCCATCGGCAGTACGGCGGAGTAGAACGCGGAGGCGGCCGCGACGTCGCCGGTGCTCAGCTCGTTCCAGATCAGCGCGCCGTGCTCGTTGACGATGCCCGCCCCGGCGAAGGTGCCGTACTGCCAGAGGCCGACGACGGCGCCGGTCGGGTCGCAGACGACGGCCATCCGCCCGAGGTCCATGACGTCCATCGGGCCCACCATCACCGTGCCGCCCGCGTCGGTCACCGACTTGAGGGTGGAGTCGATGGAGTCGGTGGCCAGGTACGTGGTCCACACGGTCGGCGGCATCGGGTCCGGGACCGTCCCGTCCGGGTTGGAGGCGCGCATGATCCCGGCCACCGGCTTGCCCTTGAGGGTGCAGACGGAGTAGCCGCCGGTTTCCGCCGGGCCGATCTCCCCCTGCCAGCCGAAGAGGTCGCGGTAGAAGTCGAGGGCGGCCTGCTGGTCGGGGACCATCAGGTCGATCCAGCAGGGGGTGCCGGCCTGGTAGGGGCCGTTCATGTCGGGCACGGATGCCTCCGGGGCTGCCGATGAGGGTTGGACGGCCCCTCCCTACCCCGCCCCCACCGGCCGAATCGGGCCATACGGTTGAACGCGCTCAGAGGACGGCCACCGGGGCGACCGGGGTGCCGACGCCGCCGACGAAGGGCTCCGGCATGGCGGAGAGCAGGAAGGCGTACCGGTTCTCTTCTGCACAGGCTGTGGACAACTTTTCGAGATTCCAGTTCTGGCCCTGGTGCATGCCCATCTCCACCAGGTCCAGCGCGTGCACCGGCAGCCACAGGTTGTCGATCTCCGGAGGGAAGATCTCGAAGGTCAGGGTGTCGTTCGCCACCGCCGCCACGTCCCGCGCGTGGAACCACTCCGGCGTGCGGACGGACAGTCCGGGCGACGGGAAGCCGTAACCGTGCTTGTCGCCCGCCAGGTAGACCTGGATCTGGCCGGTGCGGACCAGGACGACGTCTCCGGGCCGGACCGTGACCCCGCCGAACTCCTCCGCCTCCGCCAGGTCCTCCGGGGTCACCGCGTGGCCGCCCGGCAGCCGGTCCAGGCCCTTCGCGCGGGCCACGTCCAGCAGGACGCCCCGCGAGACGATGGGGGCGGCCTTGTCGATGCCGCTGAACTCGGCGCGTGCGTGCGCGGTGATCGTGGACGCGGGGCGGCCGTTGTAGATGCGGCCCGAGTGCGAGACGTGCGTCAGCGCGTCCCAGTGGGTGGCCGACTGGAGGCCCATCGTCACGGCGTCGTCGCTGCACGCCACCGTGCCCGGACCGAAGAGCTCCTGGTTGATCTGCACCATCGTGTGCAGCGGGTTGACCCGCCCCGGTATCAGCCCCGCCTGCACCCCGTCCTCCTTCAGGGGCAGTGCCAGGGGGATCCGCACGCCGGTACGGACCTCGGAGGCGGCCGCCCGCACCACCTCCGCGGTGATCAGGTTCAGGGTCCCGATCTCGTCGTCGGCGCCCCAGCGCCCCCAGTTGTTGACGCGCTTGGCGATGTCGTGGAACTCGGCGGGCAAGGTCATGGCTTCCATCAGCTCCTGGGGTGCGCTGGGGCAACTGAGGCCGACTAGGGCTTGTGCCCGGACATCCGACTGGTCATAGAATCTAACGGACCGTCAGAAAACGCGGGAAGGGGTCGGGCGTGGGGAACTTCTTGGCCGGCAAGGTCGTGGCCGTCACCGGCGCGGGCAGGGGCATCGGGCGGGCCGTGGCACTCGCGGCGGCCGCCGAGGGCGCCAGGGTCGTCGTCAACGACTACGGCGTCGGCATCGAGGGCGGGGAGCCGACGAGCGAGATAGCCGACGGCGTGGTGAAGGAGATCCAGGCCGCCGGAGGCGAGGCCGTCGCCGTCGCCGACGACATCTCGACCATGGCGGGCGGCCAGCGCATCGTCGACACCGCCCTCGCGCAGTTCGGCCGCATCGACGGCGTCGTGTGCGTCGCCGGCATCCTGCGCGAGCGGATGCTGTTCAACATGTCCGAGGAGGAGTGGGACCCGGTCGTCGCCACCCACCTCAAGGGCACCTTCACCGTCTTCCGCGCCGCCTCCGCCGTCATGCGCCGCCAGGGCTCCGGCACCCTCATCGGCTTCACCAGCGGCAACCACCAGGGCTCCGTCGCCCAGGCCAACTACAGCGCCGCCAAGGGCGGGATCATCTCCCTCGTCCGCTCCGCCGCGCTCGGGCTGGCCAAGTACGGGGTCACCGCCAACGCCGTCGCACCCGTCGCCCGGACCCGGATGTCGGCGAACGTCCCCATGGAGCTCAAGGAGATCGGCGAGCCCGAGGACGTCGCGGCCCTCGTCACCTACCTGCTCTCCGACAAGGCCGTCGCCGTGGGCGGCGAGAAGATCACCGGGCAGGTCTACACGATCGCCGGCCCGAAGATCGCCGTCTGGGCACAGCCGCGCGAACTGCGCGCCGGCTACGCCGAGGGCTCCTGGACCCCCGAGAAGATCGCCGACTTCCTGCCCGGCACCGTCGGCACCGACCCGATGCCGATGCTCGCGCAGCTGGAGGCCATGGCCAAGGCGGCGGCCGCCAAGGACCGCCCCAACGCGTAGGGGAGCCCGGAAGACATGGACTTCAGCTTCGGGGCCGGGGACGAGCGGCTGCGCGTCCGCGCCCGCTCCTGGCTCACCGGGCACCTGGTGGGTCCGTACGCGGACGCCCTCGGCCTCGGCGGGCCCGGCAGCGAGCACGAAGGGGTCGAGACCCGGCGCGCGTGGGAGCGCGAGCTGGGCCGGGGCGGCTGGATCGGCCAGGGCTGGGAGCTGCCCTCCGGGACGTACGGGCAGCAGCGGCTCTCCCTCACCGGCCAGGTCGTCTGGGCCGAGGAGTACGCGGCGCTGCGCGCCCCCGGGCGGGTCGGCCACATCGGGGAGAACCTCCTCGCGCCGACCCTGATCGCGTACGGGTCCCGGGAGCAGCGGGACCGCTTCCTGCCCGGCATCGCGCGCGGCGAGGAGCTGTGGTGCCAGGGCTACAGCGAGCCGGGCGCCGGCTCCGACCTCGCGGGGATCCGTACCACCGCGGTACGGGACGCGGCGGACGGGCGGTTCCGGGTCACCGGCCAGAAGATCTGGACCTCGCTGGCCCGGGACGCCGACTGGTGCTTCGTCCTGGCCCGGACCGAACCGGGCTCGCGGCGCCACCGCGGCCTGTCCTTCCTGCTCGTGCGGATGGACCAGCCGGGCAGGGTCGAGGTCCGGCCGATCCGCCAGATGTCGGGGACGAGCGAGTTCAACGAGGTCTTCTTCGACGGGGCGGTGGCGGCGGAGGCCGTCGGCGGGGAGGGCGACGGCTGGACCGTTGCCATGGGACTGCTCGCCCTGGAGCGCGGGGTCTCCACGCTCGTCCAGCAGATCGGCTTCGCGGCGGAACTGGAGCGGGTGGTGGGGGCCTACGTGGCCGCGGCGCCGGAGGGCGCCGGGGACCCCGTACTGCGAGAACGCCTCGTACGGCAGTGGGCCGAGCTGCGCACGATGCGCTGGAACGCCCTGCGGACGCTGGGAACGGCCGCAGACCCGGGTGCGCCGAGCGTGGCCAAGCTGCTGTGGGGCGGCTGGCACCGGCGGCTCGGCGAGCTGGCGGTGGCGGTCCGCGGAGCCGCGGCCTGCGCCGGGCCGGGCGACTGGGCGCCCGGGACCCCGTACGAACTCGGACTCGACGAGGAGCAGCGCCTGTTCCTGTTCACCCGCGCCGACACGATCTACGGCGGCTCGGACGAGATCCAGCGGAACATCATCGCCGAGCGCGTGCTCGGCCTGCCTAAGGAGTCCAGGTGAGAGGCGTCGTGTTCGACGGCAAGCAGGTCCAGGTGGTGGAGGATCTGGAGATCCGCGACCCGGGGCCGGGGGAGGTGCTGGTCGCCATCGCGGCGGCCGGACTGTGCCACAGCGACCTGTCGGTGATCGACGGGACGATACCGTTCCCGCCGCCGGTGGTCCTCGGCCACGAGGGCGCCGGGGTGGTGGAGGCGGTCGGTTCGGGTGTGACGCACGTGGCGCCCGGCGATCACGTCTCCCTGTCGACCCTCGCGAACTGCGGGGCCTGCGCGGACTGTGACCGGGGCCGGCCGACCATGTGCCGCAAGGCGATCGGGATGCCGGGGCAGCCGTTCTCGCGGGGCGGGAGGCCGCTGTTCCAGTTCGCGTCCAACTCCGCCTTCGCGGAGCGGACGATCGTCAAGGCCGTCCAGGCGGTGAAGATCCCGGACGACATCCCGCTCACCTCGGCCGCGCTCATCGGCTGCGGTGTCCTGACCGGGGTGGGGGCCGTGCTGAACCGGGCCCGGGTGGACCACGGGGAGTCGGTCGTCGTCATCGGCACGGGCGGCATCGGGCTCAACGTGATCCAGGGCGCGCGGATCGCGGGCGCGGGCGCGATCGTGGCCGTGGACGCCAATCCGGCGAAGGAGGCGGTGGCCCGGCAGTTCGGGGCCACGCACTTCATCGACGCTTCGGCCGTCCCCGACTCCTCGGCGGCGGTGCGCGAGATCCTCCCGACGGGCGCGGACCACGCCTTCGAGTGCGTGGGCAACGTCAAGCTGATCCGCCAGGCAGTCGACCTGCTGGACCGGCACGGGCAGGCGATCCTGCTCGGGGTCCCCGGCTTCAAGGAGGAGGCGTCGTTCACGGTCTCGTCCATGTACCTGGACAAGACCATCATGGGCTGCCGGTACGGCTCCTCCCGCCCGCAGCGGGACATCGCCCTCTACGCGGAGCTCTACCGGCAGGGCAGGCTGCTGCTCGACGAACTGGTCACCGAGACCTACCCGATCGAGGACTTCGCGAAGGCCGTGGACGACGCGCAGCACGGGCGGGTGGCGCGGGGAGTGCTCACGTTCTGACGCGGACGACGCGGACGACGTGGACGACGTGGACGACGTGGACGACGCGGACGACGCGGACGACGTGAAGGCCCCGCCTCCGGCCGGAGGCGGGGCCTTCACGCAATCCCCGGCGCCGCTCGCCCGCTCGCCCGCGGGCTACTCGGCGGCGAGGCGGCCGAAGCGGCCCTTGTGGAAGAGGAGCGGGCCGTCCTCCCCGGCGGCGCCCATGGCCTCGACCCGGCCGACCACGATCAGGTGGTCCCCGCCGGTGTGCACGGCGTGGATGCGGCAGTCGATCCAGGCGGGCACGGCCTCCAGCCGCGGTGACCCGGTCACGGGGGCGGGGGTGTGCGCGACCCCGGCGAACTTGTCGGCGCCGCTGACCGCGAAGGCCCGGCACAGCTCGCCCTGCCCGGCGCCCAGGACGTTGACGCAGAACACCCCGGCGCGGGCGATCCGGGGCCAGGTGGTCGACGTACGGGCCACCATGAAGGTGACCAGCGGCGGGTCGAGCGACAGCGAGGCGAAGGACTGGCACGCGAACCCGGCCGGGCCGTCCTCCCCCTCCCCGGCCGGGGCGGTGATGACCGTGACCCCGCTGGCGAAGTTCCCGAGTACGGCCCGGAACTCGGCGGGGCTGACGGGGGCGCGCTCGTCCTCGCCGACGGCCCGCAGATCGGGGCGCGGCAGCGCGTCGACGTGGCCGGCGTCCGGGTCCTGCTCCGACGGGGCGGAGGTGGGGGAGCCGACTGACCTGAGGTATCGGACGACGGTGGCCGCCATCCCTGCGTGTCCCATCACGTCACGATTGAAGCTGACGGTCCGTCAGATTGGAAGGGGTGCGGGCGGGTGACTCGGAAATGGGGAGGGTGTATCGTCGCCATCGATTGAACATGTTCAATTAATGTGGGGGTGGGGGCATGGGGATGCCAGAGGTGCACGCGGGACCGGCCGCGCGGTCCCGGAACCGGTCCCGTCTGTCGACCGGGTCGGAGCTGGCCTTCACCGGGCAGTGCATCGTGGCGGGGGCGGCCTTCCTCGCCACCTCCGGCATGCGCGACGACCACGGCCTCGGCATCGACTCCGCCGTCTTCGCCGCGATACCGCTGATGCTGCTCGTGGTGGTCCTGGCCGCGTACCTGCACCGGGTGCTGTTCACCCTGCCGGTGATGGCCCTGACGCGAGCGCTGGGAAACCCGTGGTGGGCACCGCTCTGGGCCGCCGCCGTCGCCGCCGCCTACACGGGATGGGCCGGTGCCGCCTGGGGCCTGCCGTACGGCTGGACGGCGCTCTGGATCGCCGGCTCCGGGGTCCTCCCGGTGCTGGCGGCCTCGTACGCGCACCACAGGTCGCTCGGGTGGACCGGGATGGCGGCCCGGGCCGGCGCCGCCACCGGCATCGCCCTGCTCCTCTGCGCGTTCGGCGCCTTCCTCCAGGAGCGGACCGGGTTCGCCGCGTACGAGCCGCCCCGGCTGGAGCGGGCCCGGTACGCCGGCGAGTGGATCGGCGGCGGCGGCGCGTACCGGCTGCGGCTGGGCGAGAACGGCGAGGCGGAAGCCGGGAACCTGGCGCAGGTCGCGCCGACCGGGCTGTGGGACACCTGCTCCGGGACCGGGACGTGGACGTTCGAGCCCGGGCGCGGGTCCGGCGGCCTCTTCGACCGGCCGAGGGACCGGGTCACGCTCACCATCGAGGGCTGTGGCCCCATGCGGGACTGGCAGGTGGCCGGCACGGCCGAACGGCCCGAGCTGTTCTGCGTCCTGGGCGATCCGGAGGACCTCCACCCCCGGTCCGCCGAAACCCTGCACCGCCTGTAGCCGGGGCTCGGGGCGGGGCCTCGCCGTTCGCCCGTACGGGTGAATCCACCGCCCCACCGGGACCCGTACGGAGGACACTCCCGCGGCAGGTCGGCATCGTGGCCCCCGGCCCGATCCCGATCCACCCGTCTCCAGGAGGACTCCATGCTCGGCACCGACTTCCGTCTCGGCTCGCCCGTCTGGCTCGACCTCGGCAGCCCCGACACCACCGGGGCCGCGGGGTTCTACGGCTCCGTCTTCGGCTGGACCTTCACCGACCTGGGCCCGGACGCCGGCGGGTACGGGTTCTTCCAGGTGGACGGCAAGACCGTCGCCGCGCTCGGGCCGCTCACCGAGGAAGGGGCGAGTTCCGCCTGGATGCTGCACTTCAAGGCCGACGACATCCAGGCCACGGTGTCCGCCATCCGGTCCGGTGGCGGGAAGATCCGGATGGAGCCGACGGACGTCATGGGCGAGGGCTGGCTCGCGCAGGCCACCGACCCGCAGGGCGCCGAGTTCGCGCTCTGGCAGTCCGGGAAGACCGACGGACTGGGGAGGGTCTCCGACGAGAACAGCCTGGTGTGGGCGGAGCTGCACGTACCGGACCCGGCCGCGGCCATCACCTTCTACAACGGCGTCTTCGGCTGGCGCAGCCAGGACATGGAGACGCCCGGGATGACGTACCGCGTGCTGAGCCTGAAGGACGGCGACCAGCAGCAGACCTCGTTCGGCGGGATCGCGCCGATGGGCGACGGGGCGGGCGGGGGCGTCGAGAAGCCGCGCTGGGTCCCGTACTTCAACGTCGCGGACGTCGACGCGACGGTCTCGGCGGCGAGCGGGAACGGCGGATCGGTGCTCATGCCGGCCGCGGACGTGCCGGACGTCGGCCGGATCGCGTGGGTGGCGGACCCGTCCGGAGCCGTGTTCGCGCTGCTGAAGCCGAACCCGATGACGTGAGGCGCCCGCTCAGCGCCCGAGGTACTTGGGCGAGCGTCGCTCCACGAAGCTCGCCACGCCCTCGTTCGCGTCGGCTGTGGTCATGTTGATCTCCTGAGCGGTGGCCTCGGCGGCCAGTGCGGCCGCCCGGCCACCGTCCAGAGAGGCGTTCACCAGCTGCTTCGTCAGTGCGAGGGCGCGGGTCGGGCCCTGCGCCAGGCGCTCCGCCCACTCCCGGGCGGCGGCCTCCAGCTCCCCGGCCGGAACCACCCGGTTGACGAGACCGAGCCGCTCGGCCTCGGCCGCCGGGACGGCGTCGCCGAAGAACATCAGCTCCTTGGCCTTCTGCGGACCGACCAGGCGCGGGAGCAGGTAGGCGCCGCCGCCGTCGGGGACCAGGCCGCGGCGTACGAACACCTCGATGAAGCGGGCCGAGTCCGCGGCGACGACCAGGTCGCAGGCGAGGGCGAGGTGGGCGCCGATCCCGGCGGCCGTGCCGTTGACGGCGGCGAGGACCGGCTTCTCGCAGTCCAGCACGGCCGTGATCAGGCGCTGCGCGCCGAGCCGGATCATGCGGGCGACGTCACCGGCGACGCGCTCGCCCGGCGCGGCGGGGGCGCCGCGCAGGTCGGCGCCCGCGCAGAACCCCTTGCCGGTGGCGGTGACGACGACGGCCCGCACGCCGGGGTCCGCCGAGGCCTCGGCGAGCAGGGCGATGACGCGCTCGCGCTGGTCCCAGGTGACGGCGTTCATGGCTTCCGGCCGGTTCAGGGTGATCCAGGAGACCCCGCTCTCGATGCGGTGCAGGACCTCGTCGGCGGGGGCGTCGCTGCTCATGGGGTGAACTCCCGTTCGGGGTAGGGGTGGGGAGGCGGCCCCGCGCGGCGCAGGCCCGGCGTGCCGGCCGGGTCCGGGGGTCCGGGGGTCCGGGGGTCCGCGGGTCCGGGGGCCGCGCGGCGGTCAGCGGCAGATCGCCAGGGCGTCCAGCGCCACCGCCCCCTGGCCGCGCGGGAGGACCATCAGCGGGTTGATGTCCAGCTCGGACAGGACGCCGCCCAGTTCCAGCGCCATCCGCTGGACCCGCAGGACGACCTCCACCAGCGCGTCCACGTCGGCCGGCGGGGCGCCCCGTACGCCCTCCAGGAGGGCGTGGCCGCGCAGTTCCGTCAGCATCGCGCGGGCCTGGTCCTCGCCGAAGGGCGGGACGCGGACCGCCGCGTCGTGCAGGACCTCCACCAGGACCCCGCCCAGGCCCACCGTCACCGTCGGGCCGAAGAGCTCGTCCTGCGTCACGCCGACGACCATCTCGACCCCCCGCTCCACCATCTGGCAGACGAGGATCCCGTCCAGCGGGACGTTCTCGTAGCGGGCGATGTCCGTCAGCTCCCGGTACGCGTCCCGGATCTGGCTCGCCGAGGTCAGGCCGATCTTCACCAGCCCGAGTTCCGTCTTGTGCGCGAGCTGCGGCCCCGAGGCCTTCATCACCACCGGGTACCCGACGAGCCCCGCCGCCCGTACCGCCGCCGCGGCGCTCGTCACGAGCTGCTCGCGGGGGACCCGTATCCCGTACGCCCTGAGCAGCTGCTTCGCCGCGTGCTCGCTGAGCTGCTGGCCCGGCCGCATGAGTGCCTGCGCCTTGCGGTACGAGGGGGACGGGGTCCGCGGCGCGTCCTCGAAGGGAGAGCGGTACGCGGACGTGAACCGGTGGTGGCCGAGGTAGGCGCGGACGGCGGTGATGCAGTTGCCGAAGGTGCGGAAGGTGGCCACGCGGGAGGAGCCGAGCAGGGTGGTGCGGTAGGCCTCCTCGGTGCCGACCGGCGAGCCCCAGACGACGCAGATCAGCTTGTCGCTCTGCTCGGCAGCGTCCACCAGGTCCTGCGCGAGCCTGTCGCTCATCGGGGGGAACGGCCCGGTGATCGGGCAGATCAGCACGCCCACCGACGGGTCGGCGAGGATCGCGTCGATGATCTTGCGGCCGCGCCAGTCGCCGACCGGGTGGCCGCCGTTGTCGACGGGGTTGGCGACGTTCAGGTACTCCGGTATCCACTGGTGGAGTTCCTGCTGCTTGGCCTGCGAGAGGGTGGGCAGGGTGAGCCCCGCCTCGGTCGCGAGGTCCGAGAAGTGGGCCCCGGTGCCGCCGGAGATGGAGTACACGACGACCCCGTCGGCCAGCGGCTTGCGGGCCCGGGCGAGCAGGGCGGCGGTGTCCTGGAGCTCGTCCAGACCGTCGACGCGGATGACGCCGAACTGCCGCATCGCGGCGTCGACGACGGTGTCCGCGCCGGTCAGCTTCCCGGTGTGGGAGGCGGCCATGCGGGCGCCGGTCTCGGTGCGGCCGACCTTGACGGCGACGACGGGCACGCCGTTGCGTGCGGCGCGGTCGGCGGCGAGGAGGAACTGGCGGCCGTCCTTGAGGCCTTCCACGTAGCAGGCGATGGCCCCGACCTCGGGCCGCTCGGCGAAGTAGGAGATGAAGTCGGAGGTCTCGAGGTCGGCTTCGTTGCCCGTGGGGGCCCAGTGGGAGAGCCGGATGCCCAGCTCCTGGAGGGTGTAGACGGGCCGGCCCTGGTGGCCGGACTGGGTGATGAGCGCGATCGCCGGGCCGTCGAGGTCCTCGCGGAACTCCTCGAAGGCGTTGAGGTTGGTGTTGGGGCCGAGCAGGCGCAGGCCGGAGCGCCGGACGGCGGCCGCGAGCCGCTCCTGGGCGGCGGCCCCCTCGTCTCCGGTCTCGGCGAAGCCTGAGGCGAAGGCGACGGCGAACTTCACCTTGGCCTCGGCCAGTTCCTCGATCACCGGCAGCGGATCGCCGACGAGGAGGACGGCCAGGTCCACCTGTTCGGGCAGGTCGGCCACGGACGCGTGGCAGGCCACTCCGAAGACGGCGGGGCGGGTGGGGTGCACGGGGTGGATCCGCGCGCCGACGCGCTCAGCCCAGGCGATCAGCTGGCGGGTGATGCCGGTGTTCGGTCTGCCTTCGTCGTCGGAGGCGCCGATGACGGCCACGGACTCGGGCCGGAAGAACCGGTCGAGGTCGGGGACATCGGCGTGCAGGGGCCGTCCGCTGACGTCCACCGCGACCGCGTCCGCGGCGGAGGGTGCCGCCGTGGAGTGGACGGCCGTCCTGGGGGTCTCCCCGCAGGCGTCGACACGTGCGCGGAAGTCGGTGGTGAGGGTGCCGTGAGTAGATCCAAGCATCGTTCCGCCCGCTCCTGCTCGATGAACCTCAATAACTGACGCGTAGTCAGATTACTGAACTGACGTGCCGTCAGGAACAGTGCTGCGCAGGAAAGCTGGTGGAGGTGGTGTGTGGGAACGGTCCCAGATCCCGCCGGGACGGGTCCAGAGCGCGTTTCGGCCGCGTTCGGGACCCGTCGGCCGCGTCCGCCGGAGGCGGTACGGGGGACCCCCGCGGCCGGCCGGCCCGCCGGAGCGCGCACGCGGCCGCGCGGATGCCGGGTGGCGGCCCGGGTGGCGGCCCGGGTGGCGGCCCGGGTGGCCCGTGCCCGCCCCAAGGGGGTGTCCGCGAAGTGGCGCCGGCCGCCCGGAGGGCGGTCCCGCGGCGTCCGGTGCGCCGAGAGCGCGTGCCGGGCGTCGCGGGGCAGGCGGGACTTTGCGGACACCCCCTAGGCGAGGGGGTCGACCGGGCGGAGGCCCGTGTTCGGGAGGGGGTCGGGCTGCGGGCGGCCGGCCAGGGGGCCCAGGCGGCGGGAGACCGCCCGGGCTATCTTCTCGGCGTCCAGGGCCATCTCGCGGAACATGCCGCTGATGGGGTTGGTGAAGCCGGTGAAGTACAGGCCGGGGGCCTGCGCGGGGGAGCGGCCGCCGTGCGTGCGGGGACGGCCGCGCCCGTCGAGCACGTCGAGGTGCCCGACCAGGCCCTCCAGGCCGCGCCGGTATCCGGTGGCCGCGACCACCGCGTCCGGGGTGATGCGGGAACCGTCGGCGAGCACCACCTGCCCGCCGTCGAAGGAGGTCACGGCGGCGACCGGTTCGACCCGGCCCGTGCGCACGGCGTCGATCAGGCCGACGTCCTGGACCGGGATCGCGCCCTCCTTGACCCTGCTGTACAGGCCGGCGGCGGGGCGGGGGAGTCCGTACGCCGTCAGGTCGGGGACCGAGGCCTTGGCGACGAGCGCGCCGAGCCGGTCCACGAGCCGTACGGGCAGCCGCCGCACCAGGATCCCGGTGCGCTGCGCGGGCCAGCCCGCGGTGGAGCGCCGCACGATGTGCGGTGCGGTGCGCACGGCGAGCCGCACCCGCGCGGCCCCGCCCTCGGCCAGGTCGACGGCTATCTCGGCGCCGGTGTTGCCGGTGCCGACGACGAGCACGTCCCGGCCCTCGTACGGCTCGGCGTTGCGGTACTCGCGGGCGTGCAGGAGCTCCCCGGTGTACGTGTCGCCGCCCGGCCAGTCGGGGAGCGCGGGGGTGTGGTTGAACCCGGTGGCGACGACGACGGCGCGGGCGTCCAGCACCCGCCCGCCGGTCGCGTGCAGCAGCCAGCCGTCCCCGCCGGGGGCGGGGTCGAGCCGGGTCACCTCGACACCGGTGACGAGCTCCAGCGCGTGGAACTCGGCGTACTTCTCCAGGTACCGCACCACGTCGTCCCGCGACACCCACCGCCCGAACCTGCGCGGCATCGCCAGCCCGGGGAGGGCGGAGAGCCGGCGCGTGGTGTGCAGGTGGAGCCGGTCGTAGTGCCCCCGCCAGGAGGAGGCGACGTCATCGGACTTCTCGACGACCACCGCACGCACCCCGCGGGCGCGCAAGGCTGCGGCCGCGGCGAGGCCGCCGGGCCCGGCGCCGATCACGTAGACCGGGCGCGGCTGGGTGGACAGGTCGGGGGCTGTGGGGACTCCGGACATGAGGAGTGAGCGTATCGACACACAGCGTTGATGGGTCTCGGACAAGGAGGGAATCGATTGCGGATCGATCACGGGCGCTTCCGGGCCGCCCCCTCCGGGCCGGGTGCCCGGGGTGAACGCAGTGCACGGCCACCCTTGCGGGATCGCTCCCGATCCGCTGAACTGACGTACCGTCAGGTCTAGGGAGGGAGGGCCGATGCAGACCATCTGGCTCAGTGGGGCCGAGTGGCTCGCCGTGCTCCGGATAGGGCTCGGCCTGTGGTGGCTGGAGAGCTGGCGGCACAAGGACAAGAAGGGCTGGTTCGAGCGCGGCACCGGCATCGCCTGGGCCGCCGACGTCGCCGGCAAGCACCGCTGGCCGTTCGTGAAGGGCGGCTTCGAGAAGGTCGTCCAGCCGCGCCCGCGGCTGATGGCGTACGTCGTCGTCTACGCGGAACTCGCCCTCGGGCTCGGGCTGGTGCTCGGCTTCCTGACCCCGGTCGCGCTCGTCGGCGGGCTGCTGCTGAACCTGCTGTACCTGGTGCTGATGATCCACGACTGGGCCGAGCAGGGGCAGAACGCGATGATGGCCCTGATCTCGCTCGTCGCGCTCTTCGCGATGGCCTGGCAGACCTGGTCCGTGGACGCGGCGACGGGACTGTTCCTGTGAGCCCCGCGAGTTCGACGGGCCCTGCGAGTTCGGCGAGCCCGGCGGGCTCAGCGAGTCCTGCGGGCTCGGCGAGCCCGGCGGGCTCAGCGAGTCCTGCGGGCTCAGCGCGCGCTGCGACCGCCGCGAGCACTGTGAGTCCTGCCGGCGCGCCGCGCCACGACCTGCCCGAGACCGACGACTTCACCCGGCCCTACTGGGACGCGGCCGCCGAGGGCCGGCTCCTGCTGCGCCGCTGCGCGGACTGCGGGCGGGTCCACCACTACCCGCGGGAGTTCTGCCCGTTCTGCTGGTCCGGCGAGGAGCGGGTGACCTGGGAACCCGCGAGCGGCCGCGCCACCCTCTACACGTGGTCGGTGATCCACCGCAACGACCTCCCGCCGTTCGGGACGCGGGTCCCGTACACGGCGGCCGTGGTCGACCTGGCCGAGGGCCCGCGCATGATGACGGAGGTCGTCGACTGCGCCCCGGCGGACCTGCGGATCGGCATGCCGCTCGAAGTGGTCTTCCGCGAGGCGGCGCAGGGCGTGTGGGTGGCGGTGTTCCGGCCGGAGGGCGAGAGCGGCCCGACATCCCGGGGGGACACTCCCTAGGGGGTGTCCGCAATGTCAGTTGGGGAGCCATAGTCGTAGGCAGGCGAGGGTGACGAGGGCTTTGTAGTGGCGGGCTCGTTTGTCGTAGCGGGTGGCGAGGGCCTTGTTCTGCTTGAGTTTGTTGAAGCAGCGTTCGACGACGTTG
>NZ_JBIAXU010000014.1:0-75442 GCF_042896985.1 Streptomyces sp. NPDC001194
CACAACTTCCCCGAGGTCCTCGACTACCGCGACCGCGCCGTGGCCCGGCACAACCTGCGCCTGCACGTCGCCTCCGTCCAGGAGTACATCGACGCCGGCACACTGCGCGAACGCCCCGACGGAGTCCGCAACCCCCTCCAGACCGTCCCCCTCACCGAAGCGATCCAGCGGCTCGGGTTCGACGCCGTCTTCGGCGGCGGCCGCCGCGACGAGGAGAAGGCCCGCGCCAAGGAACGCGTCTTCTCCCTGCGCGACGAATTCTCCCAGTGGGACCCCCGCCGCCAGCGCCCCGAACTCTGGCAGCTCTACAACGGCCGCCACGCCCCCGGCGAACACGTCCGCGTCTTCCCCCTCTCCAACTGGACCGAACTCGACGTCTGGCAGTACATCGCCCGCGAGAACATCGAACTCCCGGAGATCTACTTCGCCCACGAACGCGAGGTCTTCCAGCGGAGCGGCATGTGGCTCACCGCCGGCGAATGGGGCGGCCCCAAGAACGGCGAGAGCACACAGACGCGCCTCGTCCGCTACCGCACCGTGGGCGACATGTCCTGCACGGGCGCCGTCGACTCCGACGCCGCCACCATCGACCAGGTCATCACCGAGATCGCCGCCTCCCGGCTCACCGAGCGGGGCGCGACCCGCGCCGACGACAAGATGTCCGAGGCCGCGATGGAAGACCGCAAGCGCGAAGGGTACTTCTAGCCATGACCCCCACCACGAACACCGCCCCCGGCGGCACCATCGCCGCCACCTCGCTGCTGCGCTTCGCGACCGCGGGCTCCGTGGACGACGGCAAGTCCACCCTGGTCGGACGGCTGCTCTACGACTCCAAGTCGATCCTCGCCGACCAGCTGGAGGCCGTCGAGCGGGTCTCCGCGAGCCGCGGCCAGGACGCCCCGGACCTCGCGCTGCTCACCGACGGCCTGCGGGCCGAGCGCGAGCAGGGCATCACCATCGACGTCGCCTACCGCTACTTCGCCACCGCCCGGCGCCGGTTCATCCTCGCCGACACCCCCGGCCACGTGCAGTACACCCGCAACATGGTCACCGGGGCGTCGACGGCGGAGCTCGCCGTCGTGCTCGTCGACGCCCGCAACGGGGTGGTCGAGCAGACCCGGCGGCACACGGCGGTCGCGGCCCTGCTGCGGGTCCCGCACCTGGTGCTCGCGGTGAACAAGATGGACCTGGTCGGCTACGACGAGTCCGTCTTCGCCGCCATCGCCGCGGAGTTCGCCGACTACGCCCGCGGGCTCGGCGTCCGGGAGGTGACCGCCGTCCCGGTCTCCGCGCTGGCCGGGGACAACGTGGTCGAGCCCTCCCCGCACATGGACTGGTACGGCGGCCCCACCATCCTGGAGCACCTGGAGACGGTTGCCGTGGACCACGACCCGCAGGCCGCACCGGCCCGGCTCCCGGTGCAGTACGTGATCCGTCCGCAGTCCGCCGAACACCCGGACTACCGCGGCTACGCGGGCCAGATCGCCTCCGGCGTACTGCGCGTCGGGGCCCCGGTGACCGTGCTGCCGTCCCGGCTGACCACCACCATCGAGGCCATCGACACGCTCGGCGGCCCCGCCGAGGCGGCGTGGGCCCCGCAGTCGGTGACGGTGCGGCTGGCGGACGACATCGACGTCTCCCGCGGGGACATGATCGCCCCGGCCGACGGCGCCCCGCCGGTGACCCGCGATCTCGCGGCCACCGTCTGCCACGTCGCGGACCGGCCGCTGCGGGTCGGCGACCGGGTGCTGGTCAAGCACACCACCCGTACGGTCAAGGCTGTCGTGAAGGCGATCCCGTCCCGGCTCGCGCTGGACGACCCGGCGCGCCGCACGGCCGTCGAGGAGCTGCGGGCCAACGACATCGGGCAGGTCGTGGTCCGCACGGCCGAGCCGATCGCGCTCGACGCGTACGCGCGCTCCCGCCGTACCGGATCGTTCCTGCTGATCGACCCGGACGACGGGACCACGCTCACGGCGTGCATGGCTACGGAGCCGGCCTGCTGACCCCGCCGGCCACGCCGTCGTCGCCGTCGCCGTCGCCGAGGGCCGCCGTCACCAGGGCCGTCAGCTGCTCCTCCTGCCCCTGCAGGTAGAAGTGGCCTCCGGTGAACACCCTGCTGGTGAACTGCGCCGTGGTCAGTTCCCCCCAGCTCGCCAGCGCACCGGGCGGGCAGCCCGTGTCCCGGTCGCCGCCGAAGGCGGTGACCGGGACACTCGTGCATGCGGGCTCCTTGACCGGCAGGTAGTCGGTCAGCAGCCGGAAGTCCGCGCGCAGCGAGGGCAGGAGAAGCTCCCGCAGCTCGGGTATCTCGTACACCTCGGGCTCGGCGCCGCCCTGCCGGCGGGTGTACGCGACGAGCGAGGCGTCGTCCAGGGCGGGCAGCTCCTCGCGGTCTCGGTGCGGGGCGGCGGTACCCGAGACGAACAGGTGCACGGGGGCGGCGTGCGGGGCGAGCCGGCCGAGCCGGACCGTGGTCTCGTACGCGACGAGGGCGCCCATGCTGTGGCCGAAGACGACGGTGGGCAGTACGGGCAGTGCGGCGAGGGCCGCGGCGGCCGCGCCGGCGCTCTCCTCCATGGTCTCGCTGCAGGGCTCGGCCAGCCGGTCCTGTCGGCCGGGGTACTGCACGGCGAGCAGTTCGACCGCGGCCGGCAGGTGGCGGGCCCAGCCCTGGTAGGCGCTCGCGCCGCCGCCGGCGTGCGGCAGGCAGACGACGCGGGCGCGGGCGGGCCGCGGGGCCGGGGCTCCGGGGACGGTGAGGCGCTTGAGCCAGCGCGCGGTGTCCGGGCCGGCGGCCGAAGTGGTGTGCGCCGTCACCCGAGTTCCCCGCGCTCCACGCAGAACTCGTTGCCCTCGGGGTCGGCGAGGACGACCCAGCCGCGGCCGTCGGGGCGGGTCCGGTCGGCGACCAGGCGGGCGCCGAGTGCCTGTACGCGGGCCACCTCGTCCGCGCGGGTGCGGCCGTTCGGCTTGAGGTCGAGGTGGATGCGGTTCTTCGCCGCCTTGCCCTCGGGGACCCGTACGAACAGCAGGGTGGGACCGCCCTCCGGGTCCTCGATGACCGCCTCGGGGTCGCCCGGCTTGTCGTCGTCGGCCAACGGGCGGCCCAGCAGGCCGCTCCAGAACAGGCCGAGGTCGTAGGGGTCTCCGGTGCAGTCGAAGGTGATCGTGCGGATGCTCGGGTACATCGTGTTTCTCCGTGGCAGTTGGGGTGGATCGGACGGCCGGACGGTCGCCGGCCGCCCTCAGGATGCCCCGGCGAGGGACTTGGCGCGGGCCCGGGGCCGGGCGACCACCGTGTTCCGGCCGATCATGTTGGCGATCTCCGCCCGTGAGGAGACCTCCAGCTTGGCGAAGATGCGCCCGAGATGGGTCTCGACCGTCTTGTGGCTGACCCCCAGGGTCCGGGCGATCTGCCGGTTGGTGCAGCCCTGGCTGACCAGTTGGGAGATCTCGTACTCGCGCTGGCTGAGCATGTACGCCTCCTCGGCGGGGGCCGCGGACACCGCCGCCTCGGCGGTGGCGGCGGCGACCTCCCGGCCGAGCCGGGCCGCGGAGCAGGCGGTGGCCGTGTACGCGGCGGCCGTCAGGTGGCGGTCGGCCTGCTCCGGCTGGCCGAGCCGCGTCCGGGCCCGGGCGAGGGCCACGCGGGCCCAGCCCTCGTCGGCGGCGTGCCCGCAGGCGGCGGCCGCGGAGAGGGCCTCCTCGGCCGGGGCCAGCGCCTCGGCCGGGCTCTCGGCGACGGCTGCGGCCAGCAGCAGCGCCTGGACGCGGAGCCCCGCGAGGCCGGTCCGCGCGGCGAGTTCGCGGGCCTGGCCGGCGGCGGTCCGGGCCGCGTCACCGCGGCCCACCGCGAGCCGGGCCCCGCACAGGGTCTCGGCGAGCGCGAGCCGCTCGGCGGCGGGCAGCGGGGCGGTCGACGGATCGGCCAGTGCGGCTCCGGCAAGGGTCTCCAGGCTGCCGAGGGCGTCCCCGGCGGCGAGTTCGGCGGCGGCCAGCACCAGCCGGGAGCGGTGCCACCAGGCGCCGTCGGCGGCGGCCAGCGCGCAGGCGGCCCGGGCCACCGCGACGGCCGTCTCGGGGGTGTGGACCTCCAGGGCGACCTGGGCGCGCACGCACAGGGCCAGCGCGCGGGGCTCCTGACCGCCCGCCAGTTCGGAGCACCGTACGGCTTCTTCGGCACGGGCGGCGGCCTGTGGGAAGCGGCCCTGGCGCAGCAGCAGGGCGGCCAGGCCGGCGGCGAGCGCGGTGGCGGCCGGCCACTGGCCGGTGGAGCGGGCGGTGTCGATGCCGCGGGTGAAGTGCCGTACGGCGGGACCGTACTGCTCCAGTTCGGTCTCCAGCCGGGCCAGGCAGTCCAGGGCTCCGAGGCGCAGGGCGAGGGCGCGGTCGGTGAGTGTGTCGGCGATCCGGGCCGCGGCGCGGGCGTCGCGCAGGGCGGCGGAGGCCTCCCCGGCGGCCAGCTGCGCGGTGCCGCGGGCGGCGAGGGCGTGGGCGTGCACGGCCTCGTCGCAGCCGTGCGCGGCGGCCCGTACGGCCTCCTCGGCCCAGGCGGCGGCCTGCGCGGGGTGGTCCTGGCCGGCCGTGGCCGCGAGGGCGGTCCACAGGGCGGCGGCCCGGTGCGGGTCGGCGCCCGCGGGGGCGGCGGCCGGCTCGGCGAGCGCGGCCCGGCGGATCTCGCGGGCCTGCGGGAGGTCCCCGGCCAGTTCGGCGAGGAGGGCGCGCGGTTCGGCGGCGTCGGCGGCCCCGGCGGCGCGGTCGTGGACGTCGAGGAGCTGTTCGCGGTCGGCGAGGGCGGCGCGGGCCAGGTCGCCGCGGCCGCTGCGGACGGCGGCGGCCGCGGCGGCGGCGAGCAGCTCCCGGCGGCGGGCCCGGTGCGCGGGGGCGGCGGGCAGCAGCCGGGCGGCGGCGGTGTACCAGGCGCCGGCCGTGGCGGGTGCCGAGGCGAGCACCTCGTCGGCGGCGGCGGCGAGTTCGGTCGCACCGGACTCGTCGCCGGGCCGGCAGGCCTGTTCGGCGTGGCGGGCGCGGCGGACCGCGGGGCGGCCGTGGGCCCGGTGGTGCGTACGGGCGCGGCGGTGCGCGCCGAGCCGCCAGCCGCCGGGCACGGCGGTGTGCACGAGGCGGGCCAGCAGGGGGTGGCGGAACTCGACGTGGCCGGGGACGGCCGAGGTGCGCAGCACGTCCGCGGCGAGGAGTTCGTCGACGGCGGCGAGGACGGCGGCGCGGTCGAGTTCGGCGACCTCGGCGAGGGCGTCGGGCTCGGCGGGCTCGCCGAGCACGGCGGCGGCGTGCGCGACCAGTCGGGCGTGCGGGCCGAGCGCGGCCACCTCTGCGAGCAGCGGGGCGGCGGCGCGGGCGGCGAAGGGGTGCGTTCCGGGGGCGTCCCCGGGGCAGGTGCCGGGGCCCTCGCAGGAGGCGGCGAGCAGGGCGAGCAGGCGGGGGTTGCCGCCGCTGTCCTGGTGGAGGGTGGCCCGGTGGCGGGCGCACAGGGCGGCCCCGGCGAACTCCTCGGCGCCGGCCCGGTCCAGCGGGGCCAGGTCGAGGTGTTCGGCGTGCAGGCCGGGGCGGGGCGCGGTCAGCGCGGCGAGCAGGGCGGGCGGGCACTGCCGGGGCCGGTGGCCGAGGACGAGCAGGACCCCGTCGCGCGGGGTCTCGAGCAGCCCGGTCAGCGCCTCCCGCGCCGCCTCGTCGCACCGGTGGACGTCGTCGACGATGAGGACGACGGGCGCGGTGGTCGGGGCGGGGAGGGCCGAGAGGGCCTGTGGGAGGGCCTCCGGGTGCGTGGTGCGGACGTGGGCGCCGGCACGGGCGGCCCACGCGGCGATCTCGGTGAGGAGCCGCGTCGTGCCCAGGCCCGGGTCCCCCGCGATGCCGACGAGGGCCGGGCCGTCGCCGAGGGCGGCGAACCGCCGGCGGACGGCCGCGAGCTCCTCCCCACGGCCGATCAGCGGGCGTATCGAGCCTGTGGTCACCGAGGCCCCGCTCCGGCGGCGGCCCCGGCGTCCTGCGCCATGGCCTGACGCAGGCTGAGCGGCCGCATGTCCGTCCACACCTCGTCCACGTGGGCGGCGCAGGCGTCCTTCGTCCCGCTGAACCCGGTGGCGCGCCAGCCCGCGGGGATCTCGCGGAGCTGCGGCCAGACGGAGTACTGCTCCTCGTCGTTGATCACGACGTCGTACCGGCCCTCGTCGTCGTCCTGGAACACGGTCCAACCTCCGGGGATTGCGGCTGATTGCGTTGACGAATGCCCGGTCAGACTGGTTCAGCGG
Organism: Streptomyces sp. NPDC001194; assembly: GCF_042896985.1. Classification (NCBI taxonomy): domain Bacteria; kingdom Bacillati; phylum Actinomycetota; class Actinomycetes; order Kitasatosporales; family Streptomycetaceae; genus Streptomyces; species Streptomyces sp. NPDC001194. Next base: position 6,276 of record NZ_JBIAXU010000014.1, read on the forward strand.
GGCTCGCCGCCACAACGGACGGCCGATGGAGGGTGCCGAACCGGCCCATCAGGAAACCCGATCGGACCCGGTCAGGGCCCGCGTCCGCACCGGTCGCCGCCTCCGCCGCCGTACCCGGCCGCGTCCGCCGCAGCACCTCGCCGCGGCCGTCGCAGCACCCCGCCGCACCCCGCCGCGGCCGGTCGCCGCCTGCCATCGGCACGGCCGATCCCACGCATCGCGAACCCCGCACGGCGGTCCCTGGCAGGGGCCGCCCGGCGGCCCATAGCCTGCCCGCGGCCGCCCATGGACCAACGGGCCGCCGGGAATGGGGGATTCGCAGATGAACATCGGCCTTCTGGGTCCGCTGGAGCTCACACAGGACGGCGTACCGCGCCCCCTCGGCGGACCCCGCCAGCAGATCGTCCTCGCGGTGCTGGCCCTGCACGCGAACCAGGTCGCCCCGCAGGAGCTGCTCGTCGACGCCATCTGGGGCGAGTCCCCGCCGGAGACGGCGCGGACCCAGGTCCAGTCGGCGGTCTCCGCGCTGCGCAAGGTGTGCGCCCGGGCCGGGCGTCCCGACGCGATCGAGACGACCGCGGCCGGCTACCGGCTGCACCTCGCGCAGGAGGACCTGGACGCGCACCGCTTCACCCTGCTGCTCGGGCGGGCCCGCTCGTACGCCGCGGCCGGCGACCGGGCCGGCGCGGCCCGGCACCTGCGCGAGGCACTCGCCCTGTGGCGGGGCCCGGCCCTGCTGGGCCTGGACAGCGATCCGGTGCGCCGGGGGGCGACCCTGCTCGACGAGCAGCGGCTGACCGCCCTGGAGGAACTGGCCCGCCTCGACCTGGCGCTGGGCCGGCACGCCGAGATGACGGGCGAGCTGTTCGCGCTGGCGGCCGCCGAACCGCTGCGCGAGGGGCTGCACGCGAGCCTGATGCTCGCGCTGTACCGCTCGGGCCGGCAGGCGGAGGCCCTGGAGGTGTACCGCAGGCTGCGCTCCGTGTTCGACGCGGAGCTGGGCATCGAGCCGGGCCGCGCCCTGCAGGACCTGGAGGCGGCCGTCCTGAACCGGGACCCCTCCCTCGACGCGGCCGGTGCGGCACCGGTCGGCCCGTCGGGGGGCCCGGCCGTCGCGCAGCCCGCACCGGCTTCGCCCGCGGGCCCCGTACGGCCCGAACAACTGCCGTCCGACCTGCCCGACTTCACGGGCCGCGGGGAGTACCTGGCCGAGCTCACGGAGTTCCTCGCCGGCCCGGACGGGGCTTCCGGACGTACGGGGGAGCCCGTGCGCATCGCCGGGATCTGCGGCAAGGACGGTGTCGGCAAGTCGAGCCTGGCCGTGCACGTGGCGCACCGGCTGCGCGAGCGGTTCCCCGACGGCCGCCTGTACGCCGCCATGGAGGGTCTCGGCGACGGCGACGGCGGCGACGCGTCGGCCGGGGTGCTGGCCGGCTTCCTGCGCGCGCTCGGCGTGCCCGCGCACGCGGTGCCCGAGGGCCGCGGCGAGCGCCGGGCGCTGTACCGGAGCCTGCTGGCGGGGCGGCGGGTGCTGATCGTGCTGGACGACGTGGCCGACGAGGGCACGGTCGGCGAACTCCTGCCGGGGGACGCCTGTTCGGCGGTGGTCGTCACCGGCCGCTACCCGCTGACCGGCCTGCCCGGCATCCGGCAGCTCCGCCTCGACGTCCTCGACGAGGCGCACTCGGTGGAGCTGCTCACCCGGATCGCGGGCGCCGAGCGGATCGCGGGCCAGCTCCCGGCCGCCCTGGAGCTGGCCGAGTTCTGCGGCGGGCTGCCGCTGGCGCTGCGGGTGGTGGGGGCGCGGCTGGCGTGCCGGCCGCACTGGACGCTGGACCGGCTCGTACGGCGCTTCCGCGACGAGGCGGGCCGGCTCGACGAGTTCTCGTACTGCGGGATGGAGCTGCGCTCGCACATCACGCTGGCCTACCGGGCGCTGGATCCAGAGCCGGCCCGGCTGCTGCGGCTGCTGACGCTGCTGGACACGGCCGAGTTCCCGGGCTGGACGGCGGCCGCGCTGCTCGGCACGGATCCGGCCGGGGCGGAGGACGTGGTGGAGGAGCTGGTCCATTCCCAGCTGCTGGACCTCGTGCCCGGCGGCGGGGACGGCGACGGCACGGGCACCGGCACGGGCTCCTGCGCCACGGCCCGCTACCGCTTCCACGGCCTGATCCGCGTCTTCGCCCGCGAGCAGCTGCTGGCGACGGAGAGTGCGCGGGAGTCCGGGGACGCGGTGCGGCGGGTGCTGGAGACCTGGCTGTCGCTGGCCGCGCAGGCCCACCGGCGCGAGCACGGCGGGGACTTCCTCGTCCTGCACGGCGAAACCAGGGCGCCGCTGTACGAGCTGCCCGCCGCCGCGGCGGACGAGATCCTGGCCGCGCCGGGCCGGTGGTGGGAGCGGGAGCACGACGCCCTGGTGGCGGCGGTGCGCCGGGCGGCCGGCTGCGGCCTGCACGAGAGCGCCTGGGACCTGGCGGTGACCTGCGCCGGGCACTTCGAGACCCGCGGGCACACCGAGGACTGGCGCGAGTGCGCCGAACTGGCCCTGGCCGCCTGCGAGGAGGCCGGGGACGCGCGGGGCGCGGCCGCGGCGCGTACGAGTCTGGCCGCGCTGCACCTGTTCCGGCACCGGGCCGCGCAGGCGGGCCCGCTGCTGGCCTCGGCCGCGGAGGCCTTCCGCGTACGGGGCGACCGGCACGGGTCGGCGCTCGTACGGTGGCTCCGCGCGCGCGCCGACGCCGTACGGGGCGACCACGCGGCGGCGGCCGAGGGGCACGCCGCGGCCGCGGTACTGCTGCGGGAGGCCGGGGACCGGGCGGGCGAGGCGCTCGCCCTGGCCGGGGAGGCCGCCGCACGGCTGGAGCAGGACCGGCCCGGGGAGGCGCGGGAACTGCTGACCCGGGCCCTGGGCCTGAGCCGGGAGACGGGCTCGCTGCGGGCCGAGGCGCGGACGGTGCGCGGGCTGGGCGCCCTGTACCTGCACACCGGGGAGGGCGAGCTCGCCGCGCAGGCCTTCAACTGGGCGCTGCGCATGGACCGGGCGGCCCGCGACCGCACCGGCGAGGCGCACACGCTGCTGGGTCTGGGCCTGGTGCACGGGCGCGCGGGTCGCGGCGAGGCCGCCGAGGGGGCGCTGCTGCAGGCGCAGGCCCTGGCCCGGCGAACCGGCGACCGGGCGGCGGAGGGACGGATCGCGCTCGCCCTGGGGCGGGCCGCGCTGGAGGGCGGTGCGCCCGACGCGGCCGTGGCCCATCTGGCGGCGGCGCGGGAGGTGTTCGGCGGCCTGGAGGGCGGCCGGGTGTGGCAGGGCCGTGCGGCCAGCGCGCTCTTCGACGCGTACGCGGCCGTCGGCGACCCGGCGGCGGCCCTGGCGGCGGCCTCGGCGGCCGAGGCGCTGCTGGCGGCCGACCCGGCCCCGGCGGCCGCCCGCCTGCGCTCGGAGCTGGCGGGCAAGCAGCTGCTGGTACGGGGTTCGGCGGGCTGACGGGGGCGCCCCGGCGGCGCCGGGGCGTCAGGGCGGCCGGCGAGGCGGCGTCAATGCCGGACCGCACAATGACCGGCCCCATTCTGCATGACACTCAGTCATGATCCGCTGACGGAACGGTCGATACGATCCCCGGTGACGGGTGTCCCGCTCAGGAGTTCGGCACCGGGAGCCCGTCGTCATCCCGGACGGGGAGACCGGCCGCCTCCACGCGGTCGCGGACCCGCGCGCTCCTCGTCCGCCCCTCCCCGAGCGGAACGGACGCATCGTGAGCCCTCGCCAGATCGAGCCCAAGCAGCGCGGGTTCCTCATCGTCAACTCCCACCCCGAAGGGGCCGCGCAGACCGTACGCCGGACATGGGAGGAGATCCCGGCCCGCGCCGACGGCCGCAAGCCGGTCGCGCTCATCCTGGGACACTCCGCCGGATACGGGCTCGCGACCCTCCTGGCCGGACTGCGCCGGCACGGCATCCGCGGCATCGGCGTCGCCTACGAGGCCGCCGACACCGGGCGCCGCACCGCGACGGCGGGCTGGTACCGCACCGCGACCGCCGCCCGGCTCGCCGCCGAGGACGGTCACGACATCCGCTTCGTGAACGCCGACGCCTTCTCCGCGGACGCCAAGGCGCACGTGGCGGACCTGCTGGAACAGCACTACGGACCCGTCGACCACCTCGTCTACAGCCTCGCCGCGCCCCGCCGCACCGACCCGGCCACCGCTGCCGTCCACCACTCGGTGATCAAGCCCCTCGGCGCCGCCTACGAGGCACCCGCGCTCGACTTCTCCGGCGCCGACCCGAAGGTCACCCGGGCCAGGATCGAACCCGGAACCGAGGACGAGACGCGGGCGACGGTCGCGGTGATGGGGGGCGACGACTGGGCCCTGTGGGTGCGCGCCCTGGCCGCCCGCCGGCTCCTCGCGGACGGGTTCACCACCGTGGCCCTCACCTACGTCGGTTCGGAGGTGACCGCGCCCGTCTACCGGCAGGGAACCATCGGCGCCGCCAAGGAGCACCTGGAACGGACCGCCCACGACCTCAACGCCTCCCCCCTCCTCGAGGAGAAGGACGGCCGGGCCTTCACGGTCGTGGCCGGCGCCGCCGTGACCCAGGCGTCCAGCGCCATCCCCTCCATCGCCCTCTACACCGCCTTCCTGCGCACCGTCCTCGGCGAGCGCGGCTTCCGGTCCACGGCCGAGCAGGCCGTGGACCTGTGGGACCAGCTGGAGGGCCGCACCCCGCTGCTCCTCGACGAGGCGGGGCGGATCCGGCTGGACGGCTGGGAACTCGACGACCGGGTCCAAGGCCGCGTCCGGGAGCTGTGGGCGGATCCCGAGCGCGGGCTCGAGGCGGCCCGGGCCGGTGCGGACTGGTTCATGGGCCAGGTCCGGGAGCTCTACGGCTGGGGCGTCGAGGGCGTGGCCTACGGCCGGCCGGTCGAGACCGACGTGGCCTGGCCCGCCCCGCGGTAGACCGGCCCGGGCGCACGCGGGACCCGGCAACGGCCCGCGGATAGCGGGCGGGTAGCGGGCGGCGGCACGCTGCGGGCACCGGGGCAGGCGGCCCCGCTCGCAGGAAGGCACCCGCATGCCCCGTACCGCCCCGCCGGCCCTCCCGTACGAGGCCGCCCTCCCGCACGAGGCCGCCCTGTCCCACGAGGCCGCCGCACGGCTCTGCGCGGCGGCGGCCCGGACCCTGCTCGTGCCGCGCGTCAGCTCGGCCACCGTGCTGGGCACGGGTGCGGCCGTGGCGGCCCACCTCGCGGCACTGGTGCGCGAGGTGCCCGGCCTGTGCAACATCACGGTCCATCCGGGGCCGGCCCGCTGGCCGCACCCCGGGGACGCCGCCCTGGCCGCGGCGCAGGGCACCGCCCTGACCACGGCCGCCTCCCGCGAACGGGCCCTGCTGGGTGCGGACCTGGTCGTCCTGGCGGGCCCCGCACTCCCCGTCGACCGGTCCCTCCTGGCCCCGTCGGCGGTCGTCATCGAGTCCCCGCCGCCCGGTGCCTGACGGGCGGCCGGCGAGGTCCGCCGTCTCTCACCGCCGGCCGGCGGCGGGAGCCGGGCCCCCGAGCGGCCCGGCCTCTCGGGCGTGGACGAGCTCGAGGACCGTCTCGATGCCGAGCGCGTACGCCGGGACTCCCGCGGTGAGCAGGGAGGTCTCGGCCACGCCGATGAGGTCGGCCACCTCCGCTCCGGCGTGCAGGGCTCCCCGGGCGTGGATCCGCGCCGGGTCGGCCCGGCCGAGGGCGAGGAGCTGCCCGAAGTGGACGAGCTGCTGCACCCGTCCGCCGAGCGCGTTGTCCGTCAGGACGATGTGCCGGAGCTCGGAGACCGCCTCCTCGGTGTGCAGGCGGCCGTGGGTCAGGGCCAGGTCCAGGCGGGCCTCGACGCCGGCCGGGACGGCGCCGAGGGTGGCGCGGTAGCGCTCGCGTACGGCCTCGGCCCGCGGGGCGAGGGTCTCGTCCGGGGTGCTCACGACGCCACCCGCGCGATCGATGCCCGTACGGTCTCCAGCGCGCCCGCGGGGAAGTCCACGGCCCCGCCGATCGCCGCCGCGGCGAGCTCCGCCTCGGCGCTCTCCTCGATGGCCACCACGAGGTGGGCGGTGTCCGCCGGGTCCGGGCCGAACACCAGGAGGCCGTGGTTGGCCAGCAGGACCGCGGCGGTCGTGGGGCTGTGCGTCAGGGCGTCGACGACCCCCCTCACCGACACGTCCGAACCGCGCGGCCCCCACGGCACCACCGGCACGTCCTCGGCCTGGCCGAAGCGCAGCATCGGCTCGGTGCGGCAGGGCAGCGGCCGGTGGGCCACGGCGAAGGCCGTCGCGGAGGGCGAGTGGGTGTGGATGACCGAGCCGACCTGCGGGCGGGCGCGGTAGACGGCGCTGTGCATGGCGATGATCTCCATGCTGACGGACCGCAGTTCCCCTTCGAGGACCTGCCCGTCGAGGCTCACCGTCGCCAGGTCCTCGGCCCGCAGACCGCGGACGAAGCCCGGGGTCAGCATGAAGCGCTCGGCGTCGAGCCGCACGCTCAGGTTGGCGTGGCCGGAATGCGACATCACTCCCGCCTCGAAGAGGCGCCGGGAGGCCTCCACGAGCCGGTGGGCCTCGTCGCGTGTCTCACGTCGTGCGTCTGCCGTGGTCATGGCTGTCCCGTCTGCGAACGTCGCGGCCGGCGGCCCCTGATGGGCCGCCGTCCCGTACGCGGCCCACTCTTCAACTTGAACTAAGGTTCAAGTCAAACGCCCGCGAGGAGAGAGGGAGGCGGCCGGACGTGCGCATGACGATCGGGCAGCTCGCCGGGGCCACCGGGGTACCCGCTTCGGCCATCCGGTACTGGGAGCGCCACGGGCTGCTGCCCCAGCCCGAACGCCAGAGCGGGCAGCGGCGCTATCCGGCGGGGGCCGCGGAGCGGATCGTGCTGCTGCGCAAGTGCCAGCAGGCGGGCCTGACCCTGGCCGAGATCCGCGAACTGCAGCAGGACCGGCCGCGCCGGCAGGCGATGATCCGTACGAAGGTCGCCGAGATCGAGCAGCGCCTGGTCGATCTCGACCACGCGCACCAGCTGCTGACCCACGCCCTCCAGTGCAGCAGGACGGACATCGTCGGCTGCCCGAACTTCCGGGAGCAGATGGCCTCGTGGCGAGCGCCGTCCCCGCCGTGAAATCGAGGTGCACGCCCGGCGTTCCGCTGAGAGGCTGCCCCCAATGAACCGTGAACAGATTTCCGCAATCGCCCACGCCGATCACCCGATCAAGGCCCCGCTCGACGACGCGTCCGTACGCCGGCTGCTGGAGCACGGGCTCCCGCGGGGCGACGAGCGCGTCCTCGACCTCGGGTGCGGCAGCGGGGAGTGGCTGCTGAGGGCGCTGGCAGCGAAGCCGCTCGTACGCGCGGAGGGCGTGGACATCTCCGAGGAGGCCCTGGCGCTCGCCGGGAAGGCGGCGCGCGACCTCGGCGTCGAAGAGCGCCTGACCCTCCACAGGACACCGGCCGAGGACTTCGCCTCCCCGCACCCCTTCGACCTGGTGCTCAGCGTCGGGTCCACGCACGCGTTCGGAGGGCTGCTCCCCACCCTCGCGGCGGCGCGCGAGCACCTGGCCCCCGGCGGCCGCGTCGTCATCGGGGACGGGTTCTGGGAGCGCACGCCGTCTCCGGAAGCCGTCGACATGCTCGGCGACTTCGCCGACCTGGCGACCACCGTGGACCGGATCGCCGCCGACGGGTGGACCCCCGTCGAGGGGCACGTCAGCACGCGCGCCGAGCTGGACGCGTACGAGTGGTCCAACTGGGGTTCGCTCGCGTCGTGGGCCCTGGACCACCCTGGCGATCCGGACAGTTCGCAGGTGCTCGAGACGGCGAACGTCCGCCGCTCCGAATGGCTGCACACCTACCGCGAGACCTGGGGCTTCGTCTCCCTGGTCCTGCGCCGCACGCCCGGCCGCTAGGCCGTCCCGCCTCCTTCGCGGCGCGTCTTCGCCGTTGACGCGTCCGGCGCCGCGGGTGCGGTATACGTCCTAGGGGCGTAGTCCGATGCGGGCGAAGGGACGTGGTTGCCGTGGAGCGTACGGCCTGCTGTGTGGTGGGAGGCGGGCCCGCCGGGATGGTGCTGGGCCTGCTGCTGGCCCGGGCCGGGGTGGAGGTCACCGTGCTGGAGAAACACGGTGACTTCCTGCGCGATTTCCGCGGCGACACCGTGCACCCGTCGACCCTGTCGCTGCTGGACGACATCGGTCTCGCCGACCGGTTCGCCCAGCTGCCGCAGCGGCGGGTGACCTCGGTGCAGCTGCCGATCGGAACCGACCGCTCGCTCGTCACGGTCGGCAACATCGCCGCGCTGCACGGCAAGTACAACTACATCGCGATGGTCCCGCAGTGGGACCTGCTCGACCTGCTCGCCGACGAGGCGCGCAAGGAGCCGACCTTCCGGCTGCGCATGAACACGGAGGCCACGTCCTTCCTGATGGAGCGCGGCCGGGTCGCGGGCGTGCGGTACCGCACCGCGGACGGCGCCACCGGAGAGCTCCGGGCCACGCTGACCGTGGCCTGCGACGGCCGCGGGTCCTTCGCCCGGGTGCTGCCCGAGCTCGGCCTGGAGGGCTTCCCCTGCCCGATGGACGCCTGGTGGTTCCGGCTGCCGCGCCACGAGGACGACCCCAGCGGGCTGGTGGGAGGCCTGGGCGAGCGCTTCTTCAGCGCGCTCATCGACCGCGGCGACTACTGGCAGATCGCCGGGCTCATCCCCAAGGGGACCGACGCCGAGCGCCGTGCCGAGGGCCTGGACCGGTTCATGACCCAGTTCACGGACGCCGTGCCGTGGCTCGCCGACCGGTCGCACGCCGTCACCTCCTGGGACGAGGTCAAACTGCTCGACGTACGGCTGGACCGGCTGCGCCGCTGGCACCGGCCGGGGCTGCTGTGCATCGGCGACGCCGCCCACGCCATGTCGCCGGTCTTCGGCATCGGCATCAACCTCGCCGTGCAGGACGCGGTGGCCGCGGCCCGCCACCTGGTGGGCCCGCTCCGCGAGGGCACCGTGGGGCTGCACGACGTACGCCGCGTACAGCTGCGCCGCATGCCGACGACGGTGGCGACCCAGGGCATGCAACGCCTGGCCCACGCCCAGGTCATCGAGCCGCTGCTGGCCGGCCGCGCCCCGTTCGGCCATCCCCGGCGGGCGAAGTGGCTGACGGAGCTCGTCACCGACTCGCGGTGGCTGAACCGGGTGCCGGCCTACTTCATCGCCTACGGGGCGCTGCGCGAGCGGCCTCCCGCGCAGTCGCTGCGCGGCGACGCCGCGGTGCGGGAGGTGTCATGAGCGAGGAGCCGGTGCCGCTCCCCTACGGCGACCCGGCCTTCGTCGCGGACCCGTTCCCGCTGTACCGGCGGCTGCGCGAGGACGGACCGGTGCGCCGGGTCGTCATCGCGGGGGCTCTGGAGGCCTGGCTCGTCACCCGCTACGAGGACGGGCTCGCGGCCCTGTCCGACTCCCGCCTCAGCAGCGACGTGCGGGACGCCGCGGACACCCGGCTGCTGCAGCAGCTGCCCGACACCGAGCGCGAGTCGATGCTCGGCAACATGCTGCGCAGCGATCCGCCCGACCACACGCGGCTGCGCCGCCTGGTCTCCAAGGCGTTCACCGCCCACCGGGTGGCGCAGATGCGGCCGCGGATCCAGGAGGTCACGGACCGGCTGCTGGACGCGGTCGTCGCGGACGGCCGTGCCGATCTCATCGCGGACTTCGCGCTGCCGCTGCCGGTCACGGTGATCAGCGAACTGCTCGGCGTACCGGTGGACGAGCGGCACGAGTTCCAGCACTGGACCGACCGCATGATCATGCGGGGTGCGGAGCCGCCGGATCCGGCCGTGGTGAACGAGGCGTGGCGGCACATGCGCGGGTACGCCGCCGAACTCATCGGCGCCAAGCGGGCGGAGCCAGGCGAGGACCTGCTCAGCGCCCTGATCACGGCCCGGGACGCGGAACAGCGGCTGTCCGAGGACGAGCTGGTCGCCATGGTGTTCCTGCTGCTGGCCGCCGGCTACATCACCACGGTCAACCTGATCGGCGGCGGCATCGCCATGCTGCTCGCCCACCCCGACCAGCTGGACCGGCTGCGCTCCGACCCCGGGCTGCTGCCGGGCGCGATCGAGGAGTTGCTGCGCTACGACGGCCCGGTCAGCCCCGGCATCGCCCGCTTCGCGCGGGAGGACGTGGAGATCGCGGGCGTACGCGTCCCGCGCGGCGCGACCGTGCTGATCGGCTCGGCCGTCGCCGACCGCGACCCGGAGCGGTTCCCGGATCCCGACCGCCTGGACATCACCCGGCCGGACAACGCGCACCTGGCTTTCGGGCACGGCATCCACTACTGCCTGGGCGCTCCGCTGGCCCGCCTGGAGGGCCAGATCGCCATCGGCACCGCCCTGCGCCGGCTCCCCGGGCTCGCCCTCGCGGTCCCCCCGGCGGAGATCCCCTGGCGCCCCGGCGGCCTGCGCGGCCCGCTGACCCTGCCGGTGACCTTCACGCCGGGAGGCTAGTCCGACGGCTGTGACCGGCGGTTGTCACCCACACGGAAAACGCTTGGACGGCACGGAGGGCGTCGCGGGAGACTGCGGGTTCCGTAACCGAGCGACTACTTAGGGTGGCCATGAAAGCGTCCGCATCACGAGGGGGTCCGCCAGGCAGGGGACCGGTGGTCCTCGCACTCCGCTACTACGGACGGGAGCTGGCGCGGCTGCGGTGGCTGACGGCTCCCGCCATGCTGATGCCCGCCATCGGCAACATCGGCATCAACTACATCGCCCCGCTGGTCGTCGCCAAGCTCGTCGGCCGCATCGCCGACGACACCGCCGCCGCCGCCGGCATCGGGCTCGGGGCCGCGCTCCCGTACGTCCTGGGCTTCGCCGGCGTGCTGCTGCTCTCCGAGGGGGCCTGGCGCCTCGGCCTGCACTGCCTGAACCGGGTCGACGCCCGCGGCATCGAGCGGCTGTACATCGTCGGCATGGAGGAGCTGTTCGCGAAGGACGCCGCGTTCTTCCACGACAACTTCGCCGGGTCGCTGACCAAGCGGGTGCTGAGCTTCGCCTCCCGCTTCGAGGAGTTCGTCGACGCGCTGACCTTCTCGGTCGTGGGCCGGTTCGTACCGCTGCTGTTCGGGTCGGTGGTGCTGTGGCGCTACGAACCGCTGCTCGTGGTGGCGCTCCTGGTCATGATCGCCGTGACGGGGGCCTGCGTGCTGCCGCTCGTCCGGCGCCGCCAGGCCCTCGTGGACCGGCGCGAGGAGGCCATCGCCCGGGTGTCGGGGCACGTGTCCGACAGCCTGATGAACATGGACACGGTCCGCGCGTTCGCCGCGGAGGAGCGCGAGGCCGCCGAGCACCGGTCCCGGGTCGCGCACTCGCGCGCGCTCACGCTGCGCTCGTGGGACTACGGCAACCTGCGCATCGACACGGTCGTCGCGCCGATGTCGGTGGTGACCAACGCGCTGGGCCTGCTGATCGCCGTCACGATCGCCGGGAGCGCCGGCCCGGGCGGGGGCGGCGGGCACGGTGTGGAGGCGGTCGTGGTCGCCTTCACGTACTTCTCCAACGCCACCCGGATCATGTTCGAGTTCAACCAGATCTACCGCCGCCTGGAGAGCTCGATGACGGAGGCCGCGCAGTTCACGCAGCTGCTTCTGGCGCCGGCGACCGTACTCGAGCCGCAGTCCCCGGAGCCGGTGCCGGAGCCGGACCGGGCCGGCGAGGTGTGCTTCGAGAAGGTGGACTTCGCCCACGCGGGCGCGGAGCCGCTCTTCGAGGGGCTGGACCTGGACGTGCCCAGCGGGGCGAAGATCGGGCTCGTGGGCCGCTCCGGCGGCGGCAAGACCACCCTCACCCGGCTGCTGCTGCGGATGACGGACGTCGACGCGGGCCGGATCCTGATCGGCGGCCGGGACATCAGCAGGCTGCGCCAGCGCGACCTGCGCGGCCTGATGGCGTACGTGCCGCAGGACCCCGCGATGTTCCACCGCACCCTGCGGGAGAACATCGCGTTCGCCCGGCCCGGGGCCACCGAGGCCGAGATCCGGCGCGCGGCCGAGGCGGCGCACGTCACGGAGTTCGCCGACGCGCTGCCCGAGGGCCTCGACACGATGGTCGGCGAGCGCGGGGTCAAGCTCTCCGGCGGGCAGCGCCAGCGGGTCGCGCTGGCCCGGGCGATCCTGCGCGACGCGCCGATCCTGCTGCTGGACGAGGCGACGAGCGCGCTGGACTCCGAGAGCGAGATCCTCGTACAGGAGGCGCTGTGGCGGCTCATGGAGGGGCGGACCGCCCTCGTGGTCGCGCACCGGCTGAGCACGGTGGCGCACATGGACCGGCTCGTCGTCCTCGACCGCGGCCGCATCGTCGAACAGGGCACGCACCACGAACTGCTGGCCCGCGAGGGCACGTACGCGAAGCTGTGGCAGCACCAGTCGGGCGGTTTCCTCGACGAGGGCCCCGCATCCGACCCGTCCGCACCCGCTGCACCCCCCGCACCGCGTCAGGGTGACTCCTGGAGGTAGGCGGCGATCAGGGCGAGGTCGTTGGCGATGGAGAGGATGTCGGCGGGGTTCGCAGTCGGGGTGGCGGCCCCGTTGACGCCCGCGTAGAAGGGGTCGAAGCGGCCGCCGCCCTTGTCGAGGTAGCCGGCGATGGTGATGGCGCCCACGGCGAGCCGGTCGTTGAGGGCGTCGCCGCCGACGGCCGCGCCGGTCTTCGCGAACACCTTCCCGCGCGCCGGGCAGCTGCGGCAGTTCTCGGCGAGCAGCCCGTCCACGCCGAGGACGGGCAGGGCTTCCCGGAAGAGCCGCGCGTCCGGGGTGCGCTGCCAGTACGCCAGCATCTGCACCAGCGCCCGCGGCGTGGCCCGGTCGGCGGGGTTGCCGCCCCGGCCGTCCATGAGCTCCGCCTGCCTGCGGTCCACTCCGGCCCGGTCCAGGAAGGCGGCGAGCACCGGGAATCCGTCTTCGCACTGCTTGCCGCCGGCGGAGACGGCCATCAGGCAGATGCCGAGGTTGGCGCCCAGGTTGTGGCTGACCTTGAGGATCAGCTTGGCGTACTGCTCGTACGGGGGTGAGGTGTACTCGGCCACCCGCGGGCGGCCGTCGTAGTCGCGCGGGAGCCGGGCGGCCGGGTTGGGTCCGGCCGGATCCGCGGTGACCCGTACGCCGGCCCGGGCGAGGGCCTCGATGAGCGCGGTCCGGCCGAACGCGGCCGGATCCGTGATCGGGGTGGTGCGCAGCAGGGGCGCGGCGTCGGCGGCGATGGTGCCGGAGAGCCGGATCCGGGTGCCGCCGTCGGTGGCGGTCACGGTGATGTTCGTGGGCCCCCCGGCGGCGACGGTCTCGACCGTGGAGGTGACGGCGTACGGGGCGACCTTCGGCCGCCAGTCGAGCCGGGCGTCGGCGCCGGCCCGGTCTCCGGGCGTGGTGAGGAGGTCGATGAGGTTGTCGTTGACGATCAGCGGGGTCGGGGTGGGGTCGAGGACCGGGTCGGGGGCGAAGAGGCGGCTGTCGACGATGACGTCACCGTCGACGCGGGTGATCCCGGAGTCGCGGACCTGCCGCGCGAGCCGGTCGATGCCGGCGAGGGGGTTCTCGGGGGTGAGGGTCGCGCCGGGGAAGTCGTTGGCGTAGGTGTGGTCGAGGTCGGTGTACGCGACGGTGCCGTCGGGGCGGGTACGGCCGCCGAGGGTGAGGTCGCCCTGGGCGACGAGGTCGAGGTCGCCGGTGAGCGTGGCGCCGGTGCGCCGCCCCACGGCGTAGACGGGGGTGACGAAGCGGTGGTCGGTGCCGAGGGTGCGCCAGGTGCCGGAGACCGAGAGGAGTTTCGCGGTGGAGCCGGGGATGAAGAACTGGCCGGGGAAGAGGCTGTGCAGCACGGGTCCGTCGGCGCCCTCGGTCTGCAGGAGGCCCCATTGGGCGTGCCGGTACTCGGGCTTGCGCATGATCTCGGCGATGCGCGGATCGAGCGCGGCCCGGTGCGCCGAGGGGGTCGGGGTCGGGGAGGGGATCGGGGCGGGCGCCGGGGCCGCGCCGGCGCCCGCACCCGTGGCGAGGGCCACCAGCAGCAGGGCGGCGCAGACGGCGGCCGCCCGGCGCCGCGGCGCCGTGACACGTACCGGATGTCCCACAGCGTGTCCCACAGCGCGCTCCGTTCGTCGCGGCTGCATCTCCCGAGGCCTGCGAACAGGGTGGCACGCCCCGATCGGCCCCGCACGTCACCCGTCCGGGTCACGCGTCCGCGTCACGCGTCCGCGTCACCGGTGTCTACGCCTGCGCGGTGGGGCGGACGACGATGTCGCCCACGTCGACGTTGTCCGGCTGCTCGACGGCGTAGGCGATGGCGCGCGCGATGGCGTCCGGCGGGATCGCGATCGCGTCCATGCGGTCGCGGACCTGCGCCCGCATCTGCTCGGACATGGAGTCCGGGAAGTCCGTACGCGTGACACCCGGCGAGACGACCGTGACGCGCAGGCTGTCGCCGGCCTCCTGACGCAGGCCCTCGGACACGGTGCGCACGGCGTTCTTGGTGGCGGCGTACACCGCCTGGAGCGGGACGATGCGCAGTCCGGCCGTGGAAACCGTGTTGACGAAATGGCCGGTGCCCTGCTCGCGGAAGACCGGCAGCGCGGCGGCGATCCCGTACAGCACGCCCTTGAGGTTGACGTCGATCATCCGCTCCCAGTCCTCGACGCGGACCTCGTCCAAGGGGGAGATGAGACCGATCCCGGCGTTCCCGACGAGGACGTCGAGCCTGCCGAACCGGCTGCGCGCCAGTTCGACGAGCCCGGTCAGGTCCTCGCGCACCGTGACGTCGGTGCGCGTCCACGCCGCTTCGCCGCCGGCCGCTTCGATGCGGGCGGCAAGGGCCTCGAGCCGCTCCGTGCGGCGCGCCCCGAGGACGACCTTGGCGCCGCGTTCGGCGAGCAGCAGGGCGGTCGCCTCGCCGATACCGCTGCCGGCGCCCGTGATCGCCACGACCTTGCCTTCGATTCCTGCGATTCCCGCGATTCCCGACATTGTTCGGCAGTCCTTCCAGGAGGCATACGGGCAGGCCAGGGCATGCCCTAGAGTCAAGTGGAGGCGCCACCACTTATTGCAGGCTAACTGGGCGCGCCTCCACTTAGCAAACGGCGAGAACGAGAGAGGACGGCGGTCGCCGATGACCCCGGACGCAGCACGCCCACTGAGAGCCGACGCGCGACGCAACAGGGACAAGATCCTGGCCGCGGCGGTACGGGTGTTCACGGAGGAGGGACTGGACGCGCACCTCGAACGCATCGCCAGGGAAGCGGGCGTGGGCACCGCGACCCTGTACCGCAACTTCCCCACCCGCGAGGCGCTCGTCGAGGAGGCCTACCGCAACGAAGTGGCGCGGCTGCGCGACGTCGTCCCCGAGCTGCTGGCGGCGCAGCCGCCGTACGAGGCGCTGCGCGCGTGGACGCGCCTCTTCATGGACTACGCCACGGCCAAGCGGGGCATGGCCGACGCCCTGCGCGCCATCGCCGCTTCGGGGAGCAACCCGTACGCCCACAGCCACGACATGATCCGGACCGCGATCACCGAGCTGATGGACGCGTGCGCCGGGGCGGGCGCGATCCGGACCGACATCGGCCCGACCGACATGTTCGCGGCCCTCGCCGGCATCGCCCTCACCTCGGCCGCACCCGACCAGCGCGAGCAGGCCGAACGCCTCCTGGACCTCACCCTGGACGGGCTCAGGAGGCCGGCGCCGAGCGGGTGAGGAGGCGGTGGAGCCAGTGGGTGCGGGTCTCGCGGGCGGCGCGGGTGAGGGCGGCGGCCGGGGCCAGGCCGTCGAAGCCGTGGCAGGCGCCGGGCCAGACGTGGAGTTCGGCCTGGCCGCCGGCCTGCCAGATGGCGTTCGCGTACGCCACGTCCTCGTCGCGGTAGATCTCGGCCGATCCGACCTCGATGAAGGCGGGCGGGAGTCCGGAGAGGTCCGTGGCGCGGGCGGGGGCGGCGTAGGGCGGCAGGTCCGCGGCGCCGCGGCGGTCGCCCAGCAGGGCCTGCCAGCCCGTGGTGCTGGAGGTGAGGTCCCACACGCCGAAGCCGGTCATCTGCCGGCTGGAGAAGGTGGCGCCGCGGTCGTCGAGCATGGGGCAGAGCAGCAGCTGCCCCAGGGGGACGGGCCCGCCGCGGTCGCGGGTCAGCAGGGCGAGGGCCGCGGCGAGGCCGCCTCCGGCGCTCTTGCCGCCGATGACGATGCGGTCGGGGTCGATGCCGAGTTCGCCGGCGTGGGCGGCGGCCCAGACGAGACCGGCGTAGCAGTCCTCCAGAGGTTCGGGGTACCGCGCCCGCGGCGCGAGCCGGTACTCGACGGAGACGACGGCGAGTTCCAGCGGGAGGGCCCATTCGCGCAGGATCCGCGGCAGCACGGACCAGGCGTTGCCCATGACCATGCCGCCGCCGTGCAGGTAGTAGAGGAGGGGCAGCGGCCGCCCCGCGAGAGCGGACGGACGGGCGCCGACGAGGGTGACGGCGGGGGCGCCCGGCGGTCCCGGGACCTGGAACTCCGTCACCTCGAAGCGGCCGTCCGCGCGCAGGTGCTCGGCCGTCGGGCGGGGCCGGGACGCGGCGTCCCGCTCCTGCCGGGCGGCGAGGTTCTCCGGGGTGACCGGCTCCCGCGACTCCTCGTCCAGGGCCGCGAGGGCGACGGCCAGTTCGGGGTCGAAGGGGGGTACGGGCAGCCCTGTCGGCGACTGGTTTCCTGGTCCGATGAGAGCCATGCGGGGTATCCCATCACACCGTCAGGCGGCGCCGTCCGGGCGGCACATGACAGCTGTCATGCGGCACGGGTGACCCGGGGCCCTGCCCCGCGGTCCCCCACCCCGGCCAGACTGTGATCATCACACCGATCACGGGGGCGGCGGCATGAACATCCTGAAGAAGAAGACCGAGGACGCCGCACCGGCCGAGGCGGTCGACACCGGTGCCCCGGCTCCGTCCGACTACCGGCTTCCGCTCTGGTTCTTCGGCTTCGAGGGCGTGCTCGCGGCCGCGTTCGACATCCTGAAGGCCTTCCCCTCGGTCTGGCCCGTGCTGCTGGTCCTGCTGGCCGTGAACATCGTCGTCTCGCTGACGATGATGCGCAGGCGGATCAAGCTCGCCAAGGCGCTGTGGCGCGGCAAGGAGACCCGCAAGCTCGCCTTCGCGCTCATCGCCCTGCGGGTGGGCAGCCACTTCGCCCTGAACGCCGCGGGCCTGGCCGTGACCTCGACGCTCGGCCACGTGCTCTTCGCCCTCGTCATGAGCGCGATGACGATCGGCGTGCTGGCCTACTCCCAGGAGACCGCCGTCCGCGCCCTGAACCGTTGCGCGGCGAGCGTCTAGCGGGCGCTGCCGATGGTGCGGTCGGCGGCGGAGCCTTCGAGCATCAGGGTGGTCTCCTCGATGCGGGCGAACCGGCCGTCGGGGGCGATGTCGGCGAACACGTAGACCTCCATGCGCACGGTCGAGCCGTCCTTCTTCGTGATGTGGGCGGTGTGCCGGTCGGCGTACTTGCCGCCGTCGTACAGCTCCTCGTGGACCACGACGTGGCCGTCGGCCACCACGCCGCGGACGTGCTTGATGTGCTCGATGAACTCGGCGCGGTCGGCCCACTCCCCGTCCGTGCGCTGGCGGTATTCCGGGGTGAAGTGGCGGTCGGCGGCTTCCTCGACGGTCATGTCGCGGCTGAAGATCAGGTCGTTGAGGGCGGCCTCGATACCGGTGCGGTTCATGGGATTTCCTTACGGTGCGATGGAACGAAGAGGAAGAAATGCGTGCGCTTCGCACGCTTCTCCTTCACTGTAACACCAACAGCGTGCGCGGCGCACGCTATTCTTGTGGGGTGGACAACGAAGCGGGTCACGAGATCGCAGACGCGCTGGGCATGCTGCTCCGGCGCGGTACGCGCACGCAGCTGCACCGGCGGCTCACCGAGGGCATGGGCGAGGCGGTGGACGAGCTGACGTACCCGGTCCTCAGCACACTGGCCCGGACCGGCCCCCGCAGCGCCGCCGACCTGGCCCCCGACGTCGGGGTCGACCGCTCGGGCGTCACCCGCCGCGCCTCCCGCCTGGAGGCCGCCGGCCTCATCCGCCGCGAGCCGGACCCCGCCGACGGGCGGGCGTACCTGCTCGTCCTCACGGAGGAGGGCCGGGCCGCGGTGGCGGAACTCCGGGACCGCCTGGCCGCGCACATCAGCACGAGCCTCTCCGCCTGGCCCCCGGGCGAGGCCGAACGCTTCGCCCACGACCTGCGCCGCTTCATGACCGAGGGGCCGTTCTCCTAGTCCGTGTCGTACGGATCGGGGCGGGCCGACCGCCCGTGTCGCGGACGTATCCGAAAACGCATACGCCGCCGCAACCGGCGGCCGTCTCCCATGGGGTCATGAACCACGACGCATCCCCGCCGGCTCCGGCCCGCCGTGCGCGCGCGGGCCATCGTGCACAGCGTCGTCCGCGCCCACGAGGGGACCCTGGACCTCCACCCCCGCCAGGGCGGAGGTCTCGTCGTCACGGTCCGGCTCCCGGGCACCGGATAGGGCGGGGCCCGTTCGGCAGGCCGAAGGGACGAGCCGCGGGAGGCCGGGATCGGCCGTCCGGGCGGTGTGACCAAGGTGCCGGCGAACCTAGCGTGGAGGGACCGCAACCGCAGGGGGGACCTGCCGGGATCGGAGGCACCCGTGCCTGCTCACCGCGTCGACATCATGCTCCCCGCCACGCCCGAGGCCGCCCGTTCGGCCCGGCGGGCCCTGTCCGAGGCCGCCATCGGCGGCGCGGTCGCGGACGACGCCCGCCTCCTCGTGACCGAAGCCGTCTCCAATGCGGTGCGGCACACGGTGAGCACCCACATCCGCATGGTGGTCGACGTCGAAGCGGGCACCGACCGGCTGCTGTGTGCCCTGCGCGACGACGCCCCCCACCTCGGCCCCGCGGACCGGACCCCCTCGGGCTGCGCGGAGCAAGAGTCCGGGCGGGGGCTCGGGCTGATCGCCGCCCTCAGCCAGTCCTGGGGCGTGGCCACGTACGGGGCCGGCAAGTGGGTCTGGTTCTGGCTCGGCGCCTCCGCGAACCGGACCTGAGCGGTCGGCACCGTCAGCGCGGGCGGCACGGACGGTCAGGGCGGGCGGCGCGGTCAGCGCGGCACGGATGCCGGCTGCGGTGCGCGGATGGCGCGCAACGTGCGCTCCACCGTCTCCCGCTGCTCCCCCACGGGGGCCGCGTAGCCGATGGCGCCGCGCGCGGCTTCCTCCCCGAGCGTACGGGTGATCACCCACGCGGCCAGGTACTGCGAGGCCAGGCAGCCGCCCGCCGTGGCGATGTTGCCCTCCGAGTGGAAGGGCGCGTCCAGGACGGTGACCCCGCAGGCCTCGACGTACGGCCGGCTCGTCAGGTCCGCGCACGCCGGCGTCCCGTCCAGCAGCCCGAGGCGGGCGAGGACCAGCGCGCCGGAGCACTGCGAGCCGATCAGCTGTCGCGCGGGGTCCAGGGGCAGCCGGGCGAGCAGCCGGTCGTCGGCGACCACGTCGCGCGTCTTCACCCCGCTGCCGATCAGTACGACGTCGGCCTCCGGGATGAAGTCCATGGGGCGCTGGCCGCTGACCTCGACGCCGTTCATCGAGGTCACCACGGGCGTCGGTGTGGTGATGAAGGCTTCCAGGCCGTCCCTGCGGCACCGGTTGATCAGGGCCGACGCGATGAAGCTGTCGAGCTCGTTGAACCCGTCGAACGTGACCACCGCTACCTGCATGAAGTCCTCCTGAGCACGGCATTCGGGGGACCAGCCTCTCAGGTGCGCGGCCTGCGGGTCACAGGCCAATCCCCGGACGTTGGCCTGCCTCCTCCCCCACAGAGTCATCTTTTTTGATGCATCAATCTTGATGCATCAAAAAAGATGGATTACTTTCGTGTCGCGGCCACTGGAACGCACCGGTGCGCGGACGCGGGAGTGGGGACGACATGCGCAAGTGGGCCGGCAATCCCTGGGCGGTCTTGGTGACCGTGTCACTGGGGTTCTTCATGACGCTGCTGGATCTGACCATCGTGAACATCGCCCTCCCGGAGATGATCGGCGCGCTGGGGGCCTCGCTGGACCAGACCCTGTGGGTGGTCAGCGGGTACGCGCTGGTGCTCGCCGTACTCCTGATCACCGCGGGGCGGCTCGGCGACCTGTGGGGCCCGCGCAGGCTCTTCGCCTGCGGCGTGGCGGTGTTCACGCTGGCCAGCGTGGCGTGCGGGCTCGCGCCGAGCGCCGGCCTGCTGATCGCGGCCCGCGGGCTGCAGGGGCTCGGGGCCGCACTGCTGGCGCCGCAGACCATGGCGCTGATCATCTCGGTCTTCCCGGCGCGGCGGCGCGGTACCGCCATGGGCGTCTGGGGGATGGTCGCCGGGCTCGCCACGCTGTCGGGGCCCACGCTGGGCGGCATCCTCGTGTCGACCGCCGGCTGGCGGTGGATCTTCCTGGTCAACGTGCCGATCGGCGTGGCCGCGCTGGTGCTCACGTACCTGGTGGTGCCGGACGTGCGCAACGGGCGCGGCCGTACGTTCGACCTCGTGGGGGTGCTGATCGCGACCGCCGCGCTGTTCTGCCTGGCGTTCGGGCTGCAGGAGGGCGGGCGGTACGGGTGGGGCGCGGGGATACGGGGGCTGCTGGCCGCCGGAACCGCGCTGGCCGCGGGGTTCCTCGTACACCAGCGCGGGAGGCAGGACCGTGAGCCGCTGGTGCCCTTCGCGCTCTTCCGCGACCGGAACTTCACCGTGCTGACCGCGCTCGTGGCGCTGGTGTCGATGGCGATGATCGGGCTCGCGCTGCCGTTCAACCTGTACCTGCAGTCCGTACTGCACATGAGCGCGCTCGAAGCCGGTCTGGTGCTCGCGCCGTCCTCCCTCGTATCGATGGCGGTGGCCCCCTTCGCGGGGCGGCTGTCGGACCGGATGGGCGGCAAGTACCTGCTGATGGCGGGGCTTTCCCTGTACGCGGCGGGGATGGTGGCGATCGTGCTGGCCGCCGGACCGGCGACGCCCTGGTACCTGTTCGCGCCGGCGACGGCGGTGACGGGTCTGGGCGTCGGGTGCGTGGTGGCGCCGATGTCGACGGAGGCGATGCGGAACGTGGAGCCGCGACTGGCCGGTGCGGCGTCCGGGGTGAACAACACGGTCCGCCAGATCGGCTCGGTCATCGGGGCGGCCTCGGTCGGGGCGCTGCTGCAGGGGCGGCTGGCCGTGGAGCTCGCCGCGGGCAGGGCGTACGCGGACGCCTTCGTCGCGGCGCTGCACGTGACGGCGGCGCTGCCGATCGCGGCCCTGGGGGCAGCGGTACTGCTGTGCCTCCTGGTACGCAACCACACGAGGCGGCCGGCGCCGGAGCCCGTACGCAAAACCGCCGAAGCGGTGCACGAAGCGGCAGACGAAGCGGCAGCCGCAGCCGGCTAGGCCGCGTCTGCCGATGCGTCAATTCCCTTTCCTGGCAAGGTCTTTTGGGTTTCTTGATCGCTCCGTGCCCCTGACGTGAACGGTTCCTGACAAGAGTTGCGGCCGTACGCCGCGCACAACGCGGCGGCCCGCGTACCCAGCTCGCGACAGACTCCACTTCACTGCAGGGGATGACATGAGAAGCACCCGCACAGGGCGCCGCACCCTAGGTGTCATGGCAGCGACACTCCCGTTGCTCACCGGCGCGTTCGCCCTCGCGACACCGTCCGCGCAGGCCGCCGGGCCCGTCCCAGGAGGGCGGTCCGCCCTGGAGGGCACCCAGCCCTCCTGGGCCACCGCCTCGGCCGACCAGGGCACGGTCGCCCCGTCCGCGAAGGTGAACGCCCGGGTGTACCTGGCCGGGCGGGACGCGAAGGGCCTCACCGCCTACGCCGAGGCCGTCTCGGACCCGCGGTCCTCCGCTTACGGGAAGTACCTGAGCCCCGCCGAGGCGCGCCTGCGGTTCGGGCCGACCGCCGACCAGATCGGAGCCGTCACCCACTGGCTCCGGCAGGCGGGTCTCACCGTCACCGGTTCCGACCAGCACTACATATCCGTCACCGGTGACGCGGCGGCGGCGGAGAAGGCGTTCGCCACCCGGCTGCACGGCTACCGCAAGGGCGACAAGGTCTACCGGGCCCCCGCAAAGACGGCGTCCGCCCCGGCGGACCTGGCCGGCGCCGTGCTCACCGTGACCGGGCTGGACGACGCGCCGCACCGGTCCACGCACCAGGACGCCCTGCCGGGCCCGGGCGCCGGGTTCCGCAACGCCGGCCCCTTCTCGACCTACTTCGGGTCGAACGTGGCGAAGACCCTTCCCGATGCCAACGGCACGAAGATCCCCTACGCGGTCAGGGGATACACGGGGCAGCAGCTGCGCGCGGCCTACGGCGCGAACGGGTACACCGGCCAGGGGGTGACCGTCGCCATCACGGACGCGTACGCCTCGCCGACCATCGCCCAGGACGCGCGGCAGTACGCCCAGCGCAACGGGGACAAGGCCTACAAGCCCAACCAGCTCCGCCAGGTCGTGCCCGCCGACTACACGGCGACCGAGGAGTGCGACGCGTCCGGCTGGTACGGGGAGGAGACCCTCGACGTCGAGGCCGTGCACGCCGTCGCACCGGACGCGGGCATCGTGTACGTCGCGGGTGCCTCGTGCAACGACCCGGACCTCCTCGACGCCCTGGACAAGGTCGTCGACAGCAGGCTGGCCGACATCGTCTCCAACTCGTGGGGCGACATCGAGGCCAACGAGACCCCGGACATCGCGGCGGCCTACGACCGGACGTTCAAGCTCGGTGCCATCGAGGGCATCGGCTTCTACTTCTCCTCGGGCGACAACGGGGACGAGGTCGCCAACACCGGGAAGAAGCAGGTCGACACCCCGGCCAACTCGGCGTGGGTGACGGCGGTGGGCGGCACCTCCCTGGCGGTCGGCAAGGGCGACACCTACCAGTTCGAGACGGGCTGGGGCACGCTCAAGGCTCCGCTGAGCGCCGACGGCACCGGCTGGACGGGCTTCCCGGGCACCTACACGAGCGGCGCGGGCGGCGGCACGAGTGCGACGGTCGCCCAGCCCTCCTACCAGCGGGGCGTCGTACCCGACTCCCTCGCCAAGGCGAACGGCGCGACGCGCATGCGCACCGTCCCCGACATCGCGGCCATCGCGGACCCCAACACCGGATTCCTCGTGGGGCAGACGCAGAGCTGGCCCGACGGCTCCGTCTCGTACGACGAGTACCGCATCGGCGGCACCTCGCTGGCGGCTCCGGTCATCGCCGGGGTGCAGGCGCTGGCGCAGCAGGCCCGCCACGTGCCGATCGGCTTCGCGAACCCCGCGATCTACTTCCGCTTCGGGACCCCGCTCTACCACGACGTCACCGACCACCCGCTGGGCCAGGACCGTGACCTCGCCGTCGCCCGCGTCGACTTCGCGAACTCCGTCGACGCCGCGGACGGGCTGGTGACCTCGGTCCGCAGCCTCGGCAAGGACAGCTCGCTGGCCGCCGTGCGCGGCTACGACGTGGTGACGGGCGTAGGGTCTCCGGGCCCGGGCTACGTCTCCTCGTACCGCAGGTAGCCTCCGCCGCGGTCCGTCGCCCGGGCCCCGGCGGCTCGGGCGACGGTACGGGGCCGGCGTCACGCGTCAGGCGTCAGGCGTCAGGCGTCAGGCGTCAGGCGGGCCAGCACCTCGGGCGAGAGGCGCTCCGCGAGGGCCTCCAACAGGGCGACGACCTCGGCGAGTTCGGCGGGGTCGCCGGTGCCGAGCGCGGTGGACAGGGCCCCGTCGACGGAGGAGGAGGCGACCTCCGCCCGCCGGTCGGACATCCCGGGGTTGCGCCGGACGAGGGTGCGGCGCCGGTCGCGGGGGTCGGTGGCCGTGACCACGGAGCCGGTCTCGCGCAGCCGGGCCACGCAGGCGGACACCGCGCTCTGCGGCAGGCCCGAACGGACGGCGATCTCGCCGACGGTGGTGTCGGGGTGGGCGTAGACGTCGAGCATCACGACCAGGACCGATCGCGTGCTGGTCGTGCGCTTGCCGACCCCGCCGGTCGGGATGGCCTCTTCGCCGATCTTCATCAGCGTCCGGCCCAGCAGGAAGAGCTGCACACCGTTCATGCGCCCGACCTTACATCAGAAAAGATGCATCTAAACAGATGGAACACGTGCCCGGCCGGCGGAAAACCCTTGGCAGGGCCACCTGTCCGGCGGGTACGTTCCGCTGCATGTCCGGTACGAACACGAAGATGCATGCCGACGAGGTGGACATCGACGAGGCCCTCGTCGAGCGGCTGGTCGCGGCGCAGTTCCCGCAGTGGGCACGGCTGCCCGTACGGAAGGTGCGCTCGGCCGGCACCGACAACGCCATGTACCGGCTGGGCGCGGACAAGACCGTACGGCTGCCCCGCATCGCCGACGCCGAAGGCCAGGTCGGCAAGGAACAGCGGTGGCTGCCGCACCTCGCCCCGCACCTGCCGCTGCACGTACCCGTGCCGCTGGGGCAGGGGGTTCCGGGCGAGGGGTTCCCGTTCGCCTGGTCGGTGTACCGCTGGCTCGACGGGGCGAACCTCTTCGACGAGCCCCTCTCCGAACTGCACACGGCCGCGGCCGAGCTGGGGCGCTTCGTCGCGGCGCTGCGGCGCATCGACACGTCCGGCGCACCGCGGTCGTTCCGGGGCGGGCCGGTGGGTACGGCCGACGACGAGGTCCGCGCGGCGATCCGGGACCTGGGCGCCGACGGCGCGCTGGACGCGGAGGCCGCGACCGACGCGTGGGAGGCGGCCGTTCGCGTACCGCAGTGGGAGGGCGCGCCCGTCTGGCTGCACGGCGACCTGCTGCCGGGGAACCTCCTCGGCCACCGGGGCCGGCTCAGCGCGGTCATCGACTTCGGCTGCGTGGGCGTGGGCGACCCCGCGTGCGATGTGATGGCGGCCTGGACCCTGCTGTCCGCCGACACCCGTGAGGCGTTCCGCGAGGCGGCGGGCGCGGACGACGCGACCTGGGCCCGCGGGCGCGGCTGGGCCCTGCGCTTCGGGCTCACGGCGGAGCACTACTACCGCGTGACCAATCCCGTCCTGGCCGCCGTCGCGCGCCGGGCGTCGGCCGAGGCGATCGCCGACCACCAGGGCTCCTGACGCGCCGTACGGACGGCCCCTAGGGGGTGATCGGCAAGACGCCCCCTAGGTCCCGGCGTCGAAGCGGCGGCACGAGGCCTCGATCTCGCCGACGTACCGGTGGGTCCAGTCGCACAGTCCGTCGATCGTCTCGCGCAGGGCCGCGCCCGGCTCGGTGAGGGCGTATTCGACCCGCGGCGGCACGGTGGGGTACACCGTGCGCCGCAGCAGCCCGTACCGCTCCAGCATGCGCAGGTTCTGGGTGAGCATCTTGTGGCTGATGCCCTCGACCGCGTCGCGCAGCTCGCCGAAGCGCAGGGTGTCGTCGCCGAGGGCTTCGATGATCAGGAGCGCCCATTTGTTGGCGACGCCGGAGAAGATCTCCCGCCCCAGGGAGTCGGCGCGGCGCACGTCCGCTTCGTCGCGTACGCCGCTGAGCTGCTTGGTCACCATCAGGTTCCCCAGTCACCGAAAAGTGCGTTCTTCCATGTCATCGAACACTCTCCTACGGTTCCTGAGTAACCACAAGAGACCACGACATGGAGGCTGCGCACCATGGCCATCACCCTGGTGGACCCCACCGGACTGCCCGAGATCCCCGTCTACCGGCAGGTGTCGATCGCGACCGGCTCGAAGCTGGTCTTCATCGCCGGGCAGGTCGCCTGGGACGCCGACGGGGCCACCGTCGGCGAAGGCGACCTCGCCGCCCAGGTCGAACAGTGCTACCTCAACGTCGCCACCGCCCTGGCCGGGGCGGGCGGCTCGTTCGCGGACGTGGCGAAGCTGACCGTGTACGCCGTCGACTGGACCCCCGACAAGATGCCGCTGCTGCTGGAGGGGATCGCGCGGGCGAGCGCGAAGCTGGGCGTCGTTCCCGTCCCCCCGGCCAGCCTGCTGGGCGTCGCGGCGCTCGACGTGCCCGAGCACCTGGTCGAGATCGAGGCCACCGCCGTCCTCGACTGAGTCGGCGTACCGGTGAGCTCGCGGTGAGCACGTGGTGAGCCGCCTGCGCGACGGTTGGTCCACCGCCGGATCCGCCACGGACCGGTCACTGGACAGGGAGCGACGATGAAGGTTCTGACCGGCAAGACGGCACTGGTGACGGGCGGTTCGCGGGGAATCGGCCGGGCGGTCGCGCTGCGGCTGGCGGCTGAGGGCGCGCTGGTCGCCGTCCACTACGGCGGGAACGAAGAGGCGGCCGGGGAAACCGTGGCGCGGATCGAGGAGGCGGGCGGCCGCGCGTTCGCGATCCGGGCGCGGTTCGGCGAGGACGGTGCGGTGGACCGGCTGTTCGAGGAACTGGCCGCCGGGCTGGCGGGGGCCGGGTGTGCGGGGGCCGGACTGGACATCCTGGTCAACAACGCGGGCATCAGCTCGGGAAACGCGATCTCGCAGGTCACCGCGGCCGAGTTCGCCAGACTGCTGGAGATCAACGTCGCCACCCCGTTCTTCGTGGTCCAGCGCGCGATGGCGCTGCTCAACGACGGCGGACGCATCGTCAACATGGGCTCGACGGCCAGCCGGTTCGCGGTCTCCACCCAGATCGCCTACACGATCAGCAAGGCGGCGCTGGAGTCCATGGCGCCGTCACTGGCCAACGAGCTCGGCCGTCGCGGCATCACGGTGAACACCGTCGCGCCCGGCGCGGTGCGCACCGACATGACCGCGGGCCACACCTGCGTTCCCGAGGTGGTGGCCGGGCTGGAGTCGATCACCGCCCTGGGGCGGCTGGGCGAGCCCGAGGACGTCGCGGACGTCGTCGGATTCCTGGCGGGCCCGCAGGGCCGGTGGGTCACCGGTCAGACCGTCGACGTCTCGGGTGGGACGTTCCTCGGCCCGATCGCCCCGTGATCACATGCCGGTGGATAATCACCGGCATGCGGTTCGGAATCCTCGGCGAGACCAGGGCGTGGCACGGCGACGGCGGCGAGGTGTCACTGGGCGGTCCGGCCCGGCGGGCGCTGCTCGCCCTGCTGCTCGTCCGCTGCGCGGAGGTCGTCCCGTCGGACCGACTGGTCGAAGAGATCGACCCCGCCCGGGTGCTGTCGGCGCACTCCCTGCATTCCCAGGTGTCCAGGCTCCGTACGGCACTGGGCACCGGGGCGGTGATCGAACGGGCCGGAGCGGGCTACCGGATCGTGGTCGATCCGGACCACGTGGACGCTTCCCGTTTCGAGCGGCTGGCCGGGGCCGGCCGGGCGGCGCTGGCCGAGGGCGACGCCGGCCGGGCGCTCCCCCTGCTGCGCGAGGCCCTGGAGCTGTGGCGGGGACCGGCACTCGCCGACCTGCCCGAGAGCGAGACGGCCCGGGCCGCCGCGGCCCGGCTGGAAGAGCACCGGCTCGGGGTGCTCGAAGACCGCATCGAGGCGGGGCTGCGGCTCGGTGAGCACGCGGTGGCCGTACCCGAGTTGCGCGAGCTGGTCGGCCGGCACCCGCTCCGGGAACGGCTGGCCGGACTGCTGATGCGGGCGCTGTTCGCGGCGGGCGGGCAGGCCGAGGCACTGGTGGTGTTCGAGCAGGTCCGCAGGCACTTGGCCGACGAGCTGGGCGCCGACCCGTCGGCCGAACTGACCGCCCTGCACCGGGAACTGCTGAGCACCGACCCGGTACCTGCGCCCGCCGCGCCGCCCGCCCAGCTGACGAGCTTCGTGGGCCGCGCCGACGAGGTGGGCGAAGTCGCCGGGCTGCTGCGGGTGGCCCGGCTGGTCACCTTGACGGGGCCCGGCGGAGTCGGCAAGACCCGGCTGGCGGTCGAGGTCGCGGACGCCGAGGGGGCCGCCGCCGAGGTGTGCTTCGTGGAACTGGCCCCGTTGCGCGACGGAGCCGGGCTGCCGCAAGCCCTGCTGGGCGCGCTCGGCCTGCGCGGGAACGGCCTCCAGATGGACGGCGGCGCGAAGACGCCGGTCGACCGCCTGATCGCGGCGCTGTCGGACCGGGTGCTGCTGCTCGTACTGGACAACTGCGAGCACGTCGTCGACGAGACGGCGCAGCTGGCGGCGCGGCTGCTGGCGACCTGCCCGCGGCTGCGCGTGCTGGCGACGAGCCGGGAGCCGCTCGGCATCATCGGCGAGCACCTGTTCCCGGTGCGGCCGCTCGATGCCGACGCGGCGGCACGCCTGTTCACCGATCGGGCCGGCGCCGTGCGGCGGGGCTTCGCCGCGGACCCCGACCTCGTACGGCGGATCTGTGCGGCGCTCGACGACCTGCCGCTGGCCATCGAGCTCGCGGCGGCGCGGTCGCGCACCCTGGACATCGAAGATCTGGCGGGATGTCTGGACGATCTGCTCGGCGTGGCCGCCCGCGGCAGCCGCACGGTCGACGCGCGGCACCGCACGCTGCGTTCGGTGGTCGCGTGGAGCTGGGACCTGCTCTCCGAGCCCGAGCAGCGGGCGGCGAGGCGGTTCACGGTCTTCGCCGGGGGCGCGACGGCCGGGTCCGCGCGGCGGGTGTGCGGCGCCGACGGCGAGACGCTGGAGTCGCTGGTCGACAAGTCGCTGCTGGAGTTCGCCGGCGGCCGCTACCGGATGCTGGAGACGATCCGCGCGTACGGTGCGGAGCTGCTCGACGCGGCGGGCGAACGCGAGTCCGTGCGGCGCGAACACGCCCGGCGCATCCTGGAGCTGGTGCGGACGGCCGACCCGCACCTGCGGCGGGCCGAGCAGCTGGAGTGGCTGCCCGCCGTGGCCGCCGAGCACGGCGACCTCATGGCGGCGCTGCACTGGGCGGTCGGGGAGCCGGACGTGGGGACGGCCTTCGAGCTGCTCGCTTCGTCGGTCAACTACCTGTGGATCCGGGGGGCGTCCGCGTCGGCCGCGCCGCAGGCGAGCGCCCTGCTCGCGACGGTGGGCGGGGCGGTCCCCGACGGGCTCGGCGAGGAGTACGCCGCGTGCGCGCTGCTCGCCGGGTCGGCACCGGCGTCGGACGATGCCGGACAGCGGATGTGGCAGCGCCATCGCGCGGCGGCCGGGACGGCGCTGGCGGCCGCGTGGCCCGGCGGACGGCCGGGCCGCTACCCGGCCGTCCTGCTGCTGTGGATGATGCGGAACGCGATCGGACCCGACCCGGAGGGCGCGTTCGCCCTCCTCGCCTCCCAGCGCGACTGCGACGAGCCGTGGGCCCGGGCGGCCGCCCACTACGTTTCAGGGTTCGGGTACCTCGGCGACGGAGACCCGGCGGGGGCCGGGCACGCCTTCGAGGAGGCCCTGCGGGGATTCCGTTCGCTCGGTGACCGATGGGGCACCGCACTGGCCCTGGACGCGCTCGCCGGGGCGGCGGGCGCCCGCGGCGACCGCGCGCGGGCGGTCGCGCTGACCGACGAGGCGCTCGTGCTCACCGAACGGCTCGGCGCCCTCGAGGACAGTGCCGACCTGCTGGTCAACCGGGGGGACCACCTCGCCGGCGAAGACCCGGCGGCGGCCCGGGGCGACTACGCGCAGGCCGCCGCGCTCGCCCGCCGCGCAGGCAGCTCCACGTACCTGGCGGCGGCCCTGCGCGGCCTCGGTGACATCGCCCTGGAAGAGGGCGGCCCGGCCGAGGCCGAACGGCTGTACGCGCAGGCCCTGGAGCGGATCGACCCGCACTGGGTCAAGAGCCTGGGGACCCGGCTGCGCACGCTCATCGGGCTGGGCCGCGTCGCCGCCGCCCTCGGCCGCGACGCCGAGGCGCGCGAGCGCTACCGGGAGGCCGCCGCGGCCGCGGAGGGGATGGGGGCGCCCGCACCGGAAGTGCTGCGCATCCTGGGCCTGTCGCAGGAGGCCGTGCACGCGGTGCTGAGCGCGTGACGTCACCGCGGTGAGCGGGAGCGCGGTGAGCGCACGGTGAACCCCCGGTGAGCGGCCCCGTGGAAGCTCTGCGGCATGACGAACCTCAAGGTCCTGATCTCCGGCGCCGGAGTGGCCGGCCCCGCGCTCGCCCTCTGGCTCCACCGGCACGGCTTCCGGGCCACCGTGGTGGAACGTGCTCCCGCGCTCCGCGAGGGCGGGTACGCGGTCGACTTCCGCGGCGAGGCCCACCTGACGGTCCTGCGCCGCATGGGCGTTCTGGCCGACATCGAGCGCGCCCGTACCGGCGTGGGCTCCATGACGTACGTCAACAGCGCGGGCGAGCGCCAGGCCGAACTGCCCGCCGACCTGTTCGCCGGGGACGTCGAGATCCTCCGGGGCGATCTGTCCCGGATCCTGTACGAGGCCACCAGGCCGCACACCGAGTACGTCTTCGGCGACTCCGTCACCTCGCTCACCGAGGACGCCCACGGCGTGCACGTGACCTTCGAGCGCGGCGCGCCGCGCCGGTTCGACCTGGTGATCGGCGCGGACGGGCTGCACTCCGAAACCCGCCGCCTGGCCTTCGGGGCGCAGGAGCGGTTCGTCAAGCACCTCGGCGTCAACTGCGCGGTCTTCACCACGGCCAACCATCTCGGCCTCGACCACTGCGGGCGCGCCTACCGCACCGCGGGCAGGCTCGTCGCGATGTACAGCGCGCGCCACAACGAAGAGGCCAAGGCGGTCTTCTACTTCGCCTCGCCGCAACTGGACCTGGACCGCCGCGACGTGGCGGGGCAGCAGGCCGTACTCGCCGAGACGTTCGCGGGCAACGGCTGGGAGAGCGACCGGTTGCTGCACGACATGCGGTACGCGCCCGATTTCCACTTCGACTCGGTCGGCCAGGTCCACATGGACAGCTGGTCGCGCGGCCGCGTCGCGCTGCTCGGCGACGCCGCCCACTGCCCCTCCTCCCTCTCGGGCATAGGGTCGGGGCTCGCCCTGGTCGGCGCGTACGTGCTGGCGGGCGAGCTGGCCGCGGCGCGCGGCGACCACCGCGTCGCGTTCGGGCGGTACGAGGCGGAGATGCGCGAGTACGCGGTGGGCTGCCAGAAGATGGGCGACGGCGTCGCCAGGCTGATGGTCCCCGGAAGCCGTGTCCTGGCCACGGTCCTCAACCGCTACTACAGGGTCATGCCGTACCTGCCGGGGAAGAACATGGCCGCCAAGATCGCCCGCAAGGCCGCGGAGAACATCTCCCTGCGCGACTACCGCTAGGGGGTGTCTTGTCGATCAGGCCGGATCAGGGAGCGGTGGCGGGCGCCGTGGATCGCAAGGCGGACGTGGGGGTCCCCCCGCCGAAGGCAGGGGGAGGAGGCGACGTGGTGTGTCGGCGAGCGAGGACAACGCGGCGAGGCGCGGTGCCCGCCGCCGCGAGCCCGGCATGATCGGCAAGACGCCCCCTAGGGCGTGTCCGGCGATGGGTGCGGGGCGCGATGCCCCTCAGAGGCCGGCCGGCCGCCGGGCACCGGTGACCACCGGGTGCACCCGGGTCAGCATCAGGTGCAGGAACCGCTGCGGATCGCGGTGGCAGGCGAAGTGGCTGCTGTTCCCGATGAGCGCGAACTCCTTGACCGGGGCCTGCACGTCGTCGAAGAACCTCCGCGCGCGCTCCGCCGGGGTGATGACGTCGCGGTCGCCCTGGAAGATGAAGAAGGGCAGGTCGAAGCGGGTGCCGTCGGCCCAGTCGTCGGCCGTGGCGACGTCGGCGAGGATCTGCTCGGAGAACTTCATGGCCTTCGCGAAGCCACCCAGCTCGCGCAGGGTGTGCAGCGGGGAGAACCACAGGGAGCCCATCACCACGCTCTTCATGGTGGCGGCCGTCAGGGGGTCGCTGGTGGCCAGCATCCTGCTGTAGGCGGCGCGCCGGTCCGCGGTCCACCGGCGGGAGTCCGGGCCCATCCGCTCGAGGGCCGCGAGCTGCCTGCGCTTGCCCGCGGCGCGCAGGCGCGCGCGCAGTCCTTCGTACACGGAGGTGTCGCGGCCCGCGTCGTGGATGTTCTGGTCGGTGCCCACGTAGGCCGAGTACCACTGGGGGTATTCGCGGGCGAGGCGCAGCCCGAAGACGCTGCCGAAGGACTGACCGAGGAGCACGACCTTGTCGACACCGAGCCGCTCACGAACGTAACGGGTGACCTCGACGGCGTCCTGGTGCATCCGCGCCATGCTCATCTCGCCCTGGCCCCCGGGGCCGGAGCGGGCGAAGGTCTTGCCCGCTCCGCGCATGTCCCAGCGGACGAGGGTGAAGTGCTCCTCCCAGGCCCGGGTGCGCGTGGCGAAGATCGAGTTGGAGGAGCCGGGGCCGCCGTGCAGCTCGAGGACGACCGGGTTGGCCGGGTCCTCCCCGCGGATCGAGATCCACTGCTCGATCCCGCCGATCCGGACGAAGCCCTGCTCGTCGACGGCGCCCGGGCCGTCGATGCGCAGGCGCCGGGCACGGCCGGCGCGGCGCAGGGCGCGGTGGCCCAGCAGGCCCGCGGCCGGAGTGGCGAGGAGGACGGCAAAGGCGCCGAGGACGGTGGCGAGCATGGTGGCTCCTCAGAATGTCGCGGACCAGAACTGCGTACGACCTAAGCAATTTCGTTTATGTTATATACAGTTCCTGGCGCGCCGTCAACGGATCCGGCGCGCAACGATGCGAGGAGCGGGGCCGCATGGGCGGGAGCAGGGACGAGAAGCGCGATCCGGCGGTCAGCCTGGCGCTCCTGTGGGGCGAGCAGGGGCAGCCCAGGCGCGGCCCCAAGCC
Organism: Streptomyces sp. NPDC001194; assembly: GCF_042896985.1. NCBI lineage: Bacteria > Bacillati > Actinomycetota > Actinomycetes > Kitasatosporales > Streptomycetaceae > Streptomyces > Streptomyces sp. NPDC001194. The sequence continues at coordinate 38,940 of NZ_JBIAXU010000014.1, forward strand.
CTCCCTGAACCTCGAGCGGATCGTGGACAGCGCGCTCGCCGTCGCCGACGCGGAGGGGCTGGACGCGCTGTCCATGCAGAGCGTCGCCGCGCGTCTGGGCGTGACCACCATGGCCCTGTACCGCTACGTCCCCGGCAAGGCGGAGCTGCTCGACCTGATGGTCGACGCCGCCTTCGGGGCGGCTCCCGACGTCACCGCCGTGCCGGGGGGCTGGCGGCCGCAGCTGGAGGCATGGGCGCGCGCGTGCTGGGAGCAGTACCGGCGCCGGCCGTGGATGGTGGCCGCCACCGGGATGCGGCGCCGGCTCATGGGGCCCCGTCAGCTGGCGTGGCTCGACTCGGCCTTGGCCGCACTGTCGGGGACCGGGCTCCCGCACGCGCAACAGCACGCCGCGTTCCTGCTGGTCATCGGGCACGTCCGCGGGCTGGCGCAGCAGCTCGTCGATGACGACGAGGAGGGGCGCGAGGAGTGGAACCGGCTCACGGCGGACGTGTGGCAACGGCACGGCGACCGGTTCCCCGCACTGAGCGCGGCCATCGCCGGCGGCGCCTTCACGCCCCGCGCGGACGATCCGCTCGACTTCGGGCTGGAGCGGATCCTCGACGGGATCGCCGCACTGACCGAACGGGGCTGACCTGCGGGCGCGGTCGGCCAAATCCGGTGGGTTCTACACCGACTTCGGGACATTTTCGGCAAGCAGGGGCCAATTTCGCGCATCCACATCTGTACGTTTGTACACATGACGACGAGCAGCGGCCATCCCGCACAGCATGTCCTGATCTCCGGCGCCGGAGTGGCCGGCCCCGCCCTCGCCTACTGGCTGCACCGGCACGGCTTCGCGGCCACCGTGGTCGAACGCGCCCCGCAGATGCGGCACGGGGGGTACTCCGTCGACTTCCGCGGCGGCGCCCTGGAGGTCGTGGACCGCATGGGCCTGCTGGAGCGGGTCCGGGCGCTGGACACCCAGATGGGGGACGCGGCGATGATGGACGCGCAGGGGCGGCAGTACGCCACCATGCCCGCCGCGGTCTTCGCCGGTGATCTGGAGGTGCCCAAGGGCGAGTTGACCCGGCTCCTGTACGAGGTCACCCGCGACACCGCGGAGTACGTCTTCGACGATTCGATCGCCGCCCTGGACCAGAGCGGCGACGGCGTGACGGTCCGGTTCGAGAAGGCGCCGCCGCGCCGCTTCGACCTCGTGGTCGGCGCGGACGGGCTGCATTCGCGGACCCGTGCGCTGGCCTTCGGACCGAAGGAGCGCTACGTGCGCCACCTGGGCCTGCACACCGCCATCTTCAGCCTGCCGAACTACCTGGGCCTGCACCGCACCGGCCAGCTCTACGTCTCGCCGGGCAAGGCCGCCAACATCTTCTCGGAGGGCCGCGACGGCCGGGCCCGCGCGGCGCTGCACTTCGCGGACGACGGCCCCGAGTACGACCGCCACGACCCGGCCGAACAGCGCCGGATCGTGGCGGAGCGGTTCGCCGGCGAGGGCTGGGAGGTGCCGCGGCTGCTGGAGGAGATGGAACGCGCCGAGGACTTCTGGTTCGACACCAACGCCCAGGTGGAGATGGACACCTGGGCGAACGGGGCCGTCGTCCTGCTCGGAGACGCGGGCTACTGCGCCGCGCCCACCTCCGGACGCGGCACCTCCCAGGCCCTGATCGGCGCCTACATCCTGGCCGGTGAGCTCTCCCGGGCGGGCGGCGACCCCGCGGCCGCCTTCGCCGCCTACGAGCAGGGGATGCGCGGCCTCGTCGCCGAGCACCAGGCGATGGGTCGGGACGTGGCCGAACGGTACTTCATGCCCCCGCCGAGCCAGGAGGTGCTGGACCTGCTCGCCGCCGGCGACCCGTCGCACGCGGCCGCCGAGCCGGCTCCCCTCCCGTACTACCCGGTCCGCTGACCCCGGCCCGGGGCCGTCCCCCGGGGGACGGCCCCGGCGGGGCGGCGCGGACACGCTACGAAGCCCAGGCCCCCGGAGCGATGAAGGCGGGGCGGGGGCGCAGGGGCAGCTTGTGCACCTGGGCCCCGCCCTGCCCGGGCCGCGCCTCGTCCGGCTGTCGGAGCCGGGCGGCCAGCAGGACGGCCAGGGCCGCGACCTCCTCGGCCGTCGGCTTGCCCTTGACGATGCGGATCGAGTCCGCGAGCGCCGGCGCGGACGCGTCGCCGGCGGAGCCGGGTGCGGGGGCGGTCACAGGGGCACGTTCCCGTGCTTGCGGCTCGGCTGCTGCGTGTGCTTCGTACGCAGCATGTCGAGCGTGGAGATGAGCCGCGCGCGGGTTTCGGCCGGGTCGATGACGTCGTCGACGAGGCCGCGTTCGGCCGCGTAGTACGGGTGCATCAGCTCGGTCTGGTACTCCTTGATCTTCTGCGCGCGGGTGGCGTCGGGATCGTCCGAGGCGTTGATCTCGCGCCGGAAGATGACGTTCGCCGCGCCCTCCGCGCCCATCACCGCGATCTCGTTCGACGGCCAGGCGAGCGCCACGTCCGCGCCGATGGAGCGGGAGTCCATGACGATGTACGCGCCGCCGTAGGCCTTGCGCAGGATCAGCGAGATCCGCGGGACGGTGGCGTTGCAGTACGCGTACAGCAGCTTCGCGCCGTGCCGGATGATGCCGTTGTGCTCCTGGTCGACGCCCGGCAGGAAGCCGGGTACGTCGATCAGCGTGACCAGCGGGATGCTGAACGAGTCGCAGAACTGGACGAAGCGGGCCGCCTTCTCCGAGGCCTGGATGTCCAGGACTCCCGCGAGGTGGGCCGGCTGGTTGGCGACGATGCCGACGACGTGGCCGCCGAGGCGGGTCAGCGCGCAGACGACGTTCTGCGCCCACTGCGCGTGGACCTCGAAGTAGTCCCCGTGGTCGGCGACCTCCTCGATGAGGTCGCGGATGTCGTAGCCCTGGGTGGGCTTGGCCGGGACCAGGTCCAGCAGGCTGTCGCAGCGCCGGTCCACCGGGTCCTCGAGGTCGCCCGCGGGGGCGAGTTCGCGGTTGTTGGAGGGCAGCAGGGACAGGAGGTGGCGTACGTCCTCCAGGCAGCTCTGCTCGTCGTCGTACGCGAACGCCGCCACGCCCGAGGCGCCGGCGTGGCTGTCGGCCCCGCCGAGGTGCTCCATCGTGACGGCCTCGCCGGTCACCGCCTGGACCACGTCCGGGCCGGTGATGAACATCTGCGAGGTGCCGCGCACCATGAAGACGAAGTCCGTGAGGGCGGGCGAGTACGCGGCGCCGCCGGCGCACGGGCCCAGGATCACGGAGATCTGCGGGATGACGCCCGAGTTGCGGACGTTGCGCTGGAAGATGCCGCCGTAGCCGGCGAGCGCGGTGACGCCCTCCTGGATACGGGCGCCCGCACCGTCGCACAGGCCCACGATCGGGGCGCCGGCCGCCTCGGCCAGGTCCATCAGCTTGTGGATCTTCTCGGCGTGCGCCTCGCCCAGCGCACCGCCGAAGATGCGGAAGTCGTGGGCGTACGCGAAGACGGTGCGGCCGTGGACCTTGCCCCAGCCCGTGACGACGCCGTCCGTGTGCGGCTTCTTGTCCTCCAGGCCGAAGCCGGTGGCGCGGTGCCGGCGCAGCTGCTCGACCTCGTTGAACGTGCCCTCGTCGAACAGGAGCTCGATGCGCTCGCGGGCGGTCAGCTTGCCCTTGGCGTGCTGGGCTGCGGTGGCGCGTTCGCTGGGGCCGGCCTCGGCCAGCGCGCGTACGGCGTGCAGTTCCGCGGTGCGATCACGCAGGGAGGCGAAGCGGGTCTCCTCCGGACGCGGGGGGATCGGAGCCGCGGGCCGGGAGTCCGGCGCGAGTACGGTCTCCAGTGGTCTTTCCTCGACGATGCTCATACGGGCCCTTTCGACACAGAGGCACCGGGTCCGGCCGGTGTCGCATCGCCCAGCATTGACCGAGGCGCTACAGCCGGGCTCGAATTCCGCACGGGGATCCGTACGGGCCCGCTCGCGCGCACCTGCGGGGCGGGGGAACGGGGCGCGGGCGGGGCAGGCCGGGCGACGGCGGCGGCGGCGGCCGGACATGCCTGTGCCCCGCTGCCCGGCGCGGGCGCCGGACAGCGGGGCAAGAGGAGCGGCGCGCGCTCGGCGGGGGGACCGGGGCGCCGCGAGAGCCACTCTCCCCCGCAGCGCTCGGCCCCGTCTGGAGCCGTGGCGCAGCCGCGGTCGTGGCAACCGGATCAGAGCCGGTCGAGGAGGCCCGCCACCGTGGTCAGGAAGCCTTCGTCGAGCATCGTGGAGACGTTGGTGTCGCTCGAGGTGCCCAGGCCGGTGTCGTGGCAGGCGACGCTGACCAGGTAGCGGCCGAGCGCCGGGTACGTTCCGAACGCCCACTCGCCGCGGGCCGCCGGGGTGCCGTCCGGGGCGAGCAGGCCCGCGCCGCCCTCCTTGCCGGTCTCGAAGCCGAACTCGGAGAAGCCCAGCCGCAGTCCCTGGCCGAGCGCCTTGGTGTACGCCTCCTTCAGGGTCCACAGCCGCAGCATCGCGGCGGGCTGCTCCGCCTCGGGCACGGCGGCGAGTTCGGCCTTCTCCGCCGCGGTGCACACCTGGTCCTGCAAGAGGTCGAACGAGAGCTTGCGGTCGGCGGGTTCGGTGTCGACGCCGATCCTGCCGGTGCGGCTGATGCCCACGGCGATCAGGTCGTCGGTGTGGGTCAGGCTGACGTCGATCTGGTCGAACCCGCGCAGGTAGGGACGGCCGCCGATCTTGTACGCGAGGTCCAGGTCGGCCGGGTCGGCGCCGAGCGCGGCCGCCGCCGTGTACTTGACGGCCAGCCGGGAGGCGACGAAGCGGTAGCGGATCGTCGGATCGGTGGTCTGCCGGTAGCGCAGCCAGTCCCGGCCCAGCAGCGGGCGCAGTGCGGGTTCGGCGAGCGCCGCGGTGAGCCACTCGCCCCAGGTGGTGAACACCGTCGCGTTTCCGCGCAGGGCCATGCCCTGCCCCACCCCCTCCCAGGGACCGTCCGGCCCGGAGACGTGGACCGGCGTGGTGATGCGCTGCGCGTCGTCCTTCATCGGGCTGTCCTTCCCTGGTACTGGACGTGCTGGACGTGCTGGACGTGGGCCGGTGGGCGGCGGCACGGTCACTGCGCGAGTTCCGTCGCGTCGAGGTCGCAGCTGAGGCCGGTGCGGTAGCGGCGTATCAGCTCCTCCAGCACCTGCTCGAGGCAGCCGTCGGGGAGCTCGGGCACCGGGATGCCGAGACGGCCACCGATCCGCGAGAGCGCGAGCACCGCCCAGGCCGGGGCGGCCAGGAAGGGGTCGCTTCCGTCCTGGCCCTCCCAGATGCCGAGGACCGCCGCGGCCGCCAGGACCAGGGCGTAGCGGTCGCTGAGCACGCACAGGGCGGGGTCGGACAAGGTGGCGCGGGTGCCGTGGGCGGGGATGGCCCGGCAGCGTTCGCGCAGGGCGCGCAGCTCGGTGACGAAGGCCTCCGCGAGGTCGGCGAGGGCAGTCAGCTGGCCCCCGACCCCGCGCACCTCGCCGAGCCGCGCGGCGGACTCGACGAGCGATGCGGCGAGGAAGTCGCCGCCGTCGGCGATGCCGAGCAGCCGGTAGTCGAGGGCGGGCAGGGCGGCCCCGGCGCGGAACAGCTCGCGCGGCGGCTCCTGTTCGCGGAACCACGCGCGTTCGGCGAGGCTGCGCAGCTGGGGGACGATCACGGCCTGGCAGGAGGCGGTGCCCGCGTGCCCGAGGCCGGCCACGGGCAGATCGCGTCCGAGCTTGTCGAGGGCACCGTATTCGGGGGTGCCGCGCTGGTAGCCGCGGGAGCCGAGGACGGTGGCGAGTTCCTCGAGGTCCTCCCGCAGCAGGTCCGGGACCACGTACTTGACCGCCGCGGCGAGCACGTGGGTGCGGTCGGGCAGGAGGCTCAGGGCGCGCAGAGCGACGGTTGCCATGCTGTCGCACGCGAGCATGTCGGCGAAGACCCCGGCGAGCGGCTTGTGCCAGCGGCGGGCCAGGGGACGGCTGCGCCCGGCGGTGGCGGCCCGTACCGCGGAGTGCAGGACGGTGTCGACGGCGGCGACGGCCGTCGAGGCGATGACGCAGCGGTTGACCTGGTACGTGCGCAGCGCGAGGGCCACGCCCTCGCCGGGGCGGCCGACGAGCGCGTCGGCGGGGACCGCGCAGTCGGTGAACTCGAGCCCGGAGAACAGGCCTCCGCGCATGCCGGTGGTGGGGACCCGGGGCAGGTGGCCGAGGCCCCCGCCGAGTTCGGCCGGGTCCACGAGCAGCACGGAGTGGCTGTACGGGGTGCGGGCCTGGTCGGTGCGTGCGTAGACGACGTACGCCTGGGAACGGGCGGCGTTGATGATGACGTCCTTGCGGCCGTTGAGCCGGTAGCCGCCGCCCGGTGCCGCGCCGGCGCTGAACTCGTCGCGCAGGATGTCGTTCGCGTGCGCCAGCTCGTGGTGGACGATCGAGGCGCGGCCGCCGCCGAGCAGCAGGTCGGCGGTGGACCTGCGCTGCGCCGCGGTGCCCGCCGCCCAGACCGCTGAGGTGGCGAAGAGCGAGGTGATGCCGAAACCGAAGCCGAGGGCGAGGTCGCGGCGGAAGACGGGGCGCAGCACCTTGGCCAGGTGGTCGGCGCGGGTGAGCCGGCCGCCGTACTCGGCGGGCACGAACTCGGCCGAGAGCCCGGCCTCGGTGAGGAGCTGCTCGGTGGCCTCGGGCGGCTCGCGCCGCTCGTCGGCGGCGAAGAGGGCACCCAGGCCGTGGGGGTTGGCGGGGTCGTACGGGTCGCCGAGCCGCGCCTCGAGCCGGGCCGCGCGGTGCTGCGGCGTGTCGGCCCCGACGGCTGCGGGGGCGGGGTCCGCGTGGATCTCGGTGGTGGCCATGGTGGCGGGGATCAGCTCCTTCGTCGCGGGACTCGCCGTTGCCGGTGGCCCGAGGCTGGTCCGTCGGTCGTGCACTGGCGCCCAGCGTCACGCGGATCACTCGAAGGCCGCTCGAGAACCCGTGCAGCCGGAACCGGGGTCCGCTCCGAACTGGCCCCGGTCCCGGCGCGGGCCGGGCCCGGCGGGCCGTTCAGCGGGGGTCGGCGGCCAGCTCGGGCAGCGGGGCCGGACGTGCGGCCGGCACCCCCGTCGCGTCGAGCACGGTCGCCCAGGCGACGGGCTGCCCGCAGGCGTGGAAGCGGGCCAGCGACATGAGTACCGCGCGCAGTTCACCGTGGGCCGCGGCGGGCGCGGGGTCCGGTGCGCAGGGGTGGGCGCCGGGCAGTCCCGCGCCCGCCAGGGCGTGCAGCGCCGCGGCGGGGCCGGCCGCCGGGGCGGCCGCGCGCAGGAGGTGGCGCGGGGCGAGGGGGTGTTCGCCCGGGCCGGGGCCGATCCGGTCGCCGGTGGCCGTGCAGACCAGGGCGCGCCGGGGCGACTGCGTGCGGCAGCCGCGCGTCTGTTTGCGCAGGTCGGAGGCGGATCTCCCCGCGGCCGCGGCGAGGCGGGCGGCGTCGCTGAGCCCGAGGACGCCGGCGGCGTGGGCCGCGGCCAGGATGCCGGTGCCGTCTCCGGCGACGGCGCCGACGCGAACCCCGCAGGCCTCCCACAGCCGCAGCAGGGCCACGTGGAAGGCGAAGAGCGCGGGCCGGGCGTAGCGGGGGTCGCGGATGAGTTCCGCGTCCACACCGTCTTCCGGGGCGAGGACGACGGCGGCGAGCGGCAGCGGCAGGTGGGTATCGACCGCCTCGCGTACCGCGTCGAACGCGGCGCGGAAGGCGGGGAAGGTGCTGTAGAGCTCCCGGCCCGTGCGGGGCGGTGGCGGGCTGTGGGCGGTGAACAGGACGACGGCCGCGTCGGCCGCCCGGCCCGCCTCGTCCGCCCCGCTCACGAGGGCGGGGTGCGGCCGGCCGTACGCGAGGGCGCGCAGCGCCTGTACGGCCTCCTCCGCCGTACCGGCGACCACGGTGGCCCGGTAGGCCTGCCGGGGGGCCGGGGGCCCGGCGGTGCGGGCGGCGGCGGCCAGGGCCGCGCGCCCGCCGCCCGCCAGCGCGTCGGCGAGCAGTGCGGCCTGCCGGGAGCGGGCGTCCGCGGTGGCTCCGGACACGGTCAGCGGCACGGGCCGGTCGGCGGGCGTACGGGCAGGTGCGCGGGCCGGCCGGCCGGGGGCGGCGACCGGAGGGCCCGTACGCAGGGCTGCCGGGGCGGGGCCGGGCACCGGATGGGGCCGGCGCTCACCGGACACCTGCGGCCGCCTCCGCCCTCGCGCGGGAACCGGTCCCGGGGACGCGGAGCGGGCCGGGGTACTCGGCCCGGCCCTGGAACACCTCGCTGCGAAACACCATGATCCGTCGCTCCTGGGGTGGGATCTGCTGGGGCAGGCGGCTGTCCGGGAGGGAGGGGTGACAACTGCTCGCCGTTTACGTTCGGGTGCGGCGCTCGAGGAGGCTTCGAAGGCCGCTCGAGCCCGGCCGCACAGGCTGCGGACCCCCGGCGGAGCCCGGAGCCGGGTGCCGCCGGGCGGGCGTGGGCGCGTGTGCCGGCCGCGCCGGCCGCGGTCGGCGGCTCCTTTCGCCTTTCCGGGAGCGCGGGTGGAATCCGCGAAAAAGCCCGGCCGGACGCTCTGTTGTGCTTTCCCCGTACCGCCTCTCGCTATTCGGCCAATTCACTCGGGACGGGTTTGGATTTGCGGGCGGGGACATGCCCCCGCGCACCCGTCGGCCGCCCTTCCGCTCCGCTCGTCCGGCAGGTCGGACGGGCGGGATCCGGCCGCGGTCCGTGCCCGGGGCCCGGCCCGCGTCCCCCTAACCTGGCGGCCGCGGGCGGCTGCGGATAGGGGTCCGGGGACGGCTCCACCCCAGACCTTGGCCGTGGGAATGGATTTGGGGCGCGGTCTTCAATAACTTGAGATCCCCTCGATCGACCAGGGAACCTGCAGGGGCGGACACCTCCGGGCAGCCGAACCGCCTGACCGCTGTCGCCGGTTCCCGGTCCTCGTGCGCGTCATGGGACGGCTCGCACGCGCCGGGGGTGCTCCGGGTCGCCCCTGGAAGCCGGCACTGGAGGTGGCTGTGCGCGTTCGACCGGTGCCGGGCCTGAACGTCGCGGTCGATGCGGACGGACGCCTTGAGCTGCGGACCGCGTCGGATTTCGGCCCGGGACGGTATTGGTGCGGGCCCGTGGGCACCATGATGTGGATCGCGCTGCGCCAGCACGACGGCGATGTCGGGGCCGCCGCCGAAACGCTGGCCGCGCTGTGGGACACCGACCCCGCAAATGCCCGCGCGGATCTCGATATCTGGGTGGACGAGGTACGCGACGCGGGGCTCGTGCGCAACGAACCCACCCCCTGAGCGCCACCCCTGCACGCCCTCTCAGTCATGGCTCGACCACCCCTGTAGGACGGACCCCTCACGCTGTTCGGGGTTAGGGGTAACAGACCTTCTGTAACGGGGCGGGTATGGCGTTGATGGGCAGGACTTCGGCGATCGAAGCACTGGGGACGGCTCTCGAAGACTGCACGGCGGGTGGCTCGCGGATCGTGTGGATCGAGGGGGCCACGGGGTGCGGCAAGAGCGCCCTCGCCGACGCGCTGGCCGAACGGGCCGCGGCGGACGGCGTCGTGGTGCTGAGCGCCGTGGCCTGTGCAGCGGAGCGCGGCCTCCCGTTGGGGGTGGTGCGCCAGCTGGTCCGCAGCGACGGGCTGTTCACCCCGCCGGCGGCGGCCGCGCACGGCGGCGCGCCCTCGCGGGTCGAGGACATGCAGGCGTTCTGCGCGGCGCTGCGCGAACTGGGTGCGGACCACCCGGCGGTGCTGCTCCTCGTCGACGACGTGGAGCACGCGGACGAGGAGTCGCTGCGCCACCTCGAGTACATCGCCCGGCACGCCAGGTCGGCCAAGGTGCTGATGGTCGTGACGGGTTCGCTGCACGCCGACGACCGGTACCCGGTGTTCGTCACGGAGCTGATGCGCCAGCCGCACTTCCGGCGGATCCGGCTGGGCCGGCTCTCCCCCGCCGACGTGGCCGAGATGCTCGGCCACCCCGCGGGGGACGGGGAGTCGGAGCCGGTCGCGGGCCTGCACCGGATCAGCGGCGGGAATCCGCTGCTGCTGCGGGCCCTGGCCGAGGAGCACGGCAGCGCGCGGTCCGCGGACGGTGCGGCCCTGCCGGCCCCCGCTCCCGCCGGACCCTTCGCCCGGGCGGTGGCGACCTGCCTGCACCGCGGCGGTCCGGCGGCCACCGGGCCGGCGCAGGCGGCCGCGCTGCTCGGCGAGCAGGCCACGCCGGCCCGCATCGCCCGTCTCCTGGGCCTCGGCTCCCCTGCCGTGGACCGGGGCCTGCACGCCCTGGAAGCGGCCGGCATCCTGGACGGCACCGGGTTCCGCCACCCGGTGGCGCGGGCCGCCGCCCTGGCCGCCCTGGAGCCTCAGCAGCTCGCGGAACTGCACCGGCGTGCGGCCAAGGTGGTACAGGAGGACGGCGGTTCGGCCACGGACATCGCCGCGCACCTGCTCGCCGCGGCGGCGGACGGCGTTCCCCGGCACGGCAGCGCGGCCGACGTCGACGTGCTGCGCGACGCCGCGGAGGACGTACTGGCACGAGACGACGCGCCGTACGCCGAACGCCTGCTCGAGCTCGCGCACGAGATGTGCGGGGACGATCAGCTGCGGGTCGCCCTGCGCATCCGGCTCGCCCAGATCACGGGCCGGTTCAGCCCGGCGGCGGCGGAACGGCACCTGACCGCCTCGCTGGAGGCGCTGCCCGCGGGCGGCGCCGGCCGCCCTGCCGGGGAGCACGTCCAGCGGCTGGCCTCGCTGCTGATCACGCAGGGCCGCATCGCCGAGGCGACGGAACTGCTGCGGGACACCGACGACGGCCAGGACCCGGGCCTGTCGCCGTTCGACACCACGATCGACGCCGGCTTCGCCGTCAGCGAGCGGCTGCTGCAGTCGGCCCGGCTGACCGACGCCACCGTCGCACCGCTGGCGCAGGCCCTGCGCTCCCTGATCATCTCCGACCAGCCCGAGCGGGCCGTGCCGTGGAGCCGCAGCCTCCTGGAACAGGCGGACCGGTGCCGGGCCCCCGGCTGGGGCGCGGTCTTCGCCTCCCTGCACGCCGAGGCCCTGCTGCGGCTGGGTGATCTGCCCGGCGCGCACGCGCACGCGACCGCGGCCCTCCAGTACCTGCCGGACGCCAAGGGCAGCGCCTTCCAGTGCGCTCCGACCGCCATCCTCATCCGGGCGTGCAGCGCCATGGGGCGCTACACGGAGGGGTCCCGCCACGCTGAGCGGCAGATCCCGCAGCGCCACCTCACCACCGTGCACGGCCTGGGCCTGCTGCGGGCCCGCGGGCTGCACCAGCTGGCGGTCGGCCAGCCGCACGCCGCGCTGAGCGACTTCCTCGAGGTCGGCCGGTGGCTGGAGAGCTGGGAAGCGGACCGCCCTGCGTTCCTGCCGTGGCGCACCGACGCCGCCGAGGCGCTGCTGCGCCTGGGCAAGCCCCAGCAGGCCGAGCGGCTGGTGCTCCAGCAGCTCTCGCTGCCGGACGCCCGCCGCCCCTGGGTGCGCGGTGTCTCGCTGCGGTTGCGGGCCATGACGGCGGCGCCCGAGCAGCGCCCGGCGCTGCTGCGCCAGTCGATCGACGAACTGCAGCGCTCGGGGGACCGGCTGGAGACGGCCCGCGCCATGGCCGAGCTGGGACGGGCACTGCAGGCGGACGGGTCCGCGTCGAAGGGCAGCGCCATGATCCGTACGGCGTGGAACCTCGCCAAGGAGTGCCAGGCCATCGCGCTGTGCAGGGAGATCCTCCCCGACGCCCCGCTGAGCGACCCGTCCCGGGAGCGCACGGCTCCCGCGCCGGGGGACACGGGTGGCGCCGGCCGCCTGAGCAGCTCGGAACAGCGCGTGGCGACGCTGGCGGCGCAGGGTCTGACGAACCGGGAGATCTCGGCGAAGCTCTACCTGACGGTGAGCACCGTCGAACAGCACCTGACGCGGGTCTACCGCAAGCTGCAGATCAGCTGCCGCGGGGACCTTCCGATGGACCTGGAGCTGGGCGGCCGGGTCACGGTCTGAGCCTGCGGCCCGCGCACGGGGGCCACGACATACGACGGCGGCGCCCGGGGATCTCCTCCCCGGGCGCCGCCGTCGTCGTGGACGGGCCGCCGTCAGCTCAGCGACTCCAGTTCGCCGTCGAGGATGTCGAACAGCTCGTCGGCGGAGGCCTCGCTCAGGTCCTCCTGCGGCTCGCTCTCCTGTGCCCCGAAGAGTTCCTCGGCCAGGAGCGCCGCGACCTCGGCCGCCGACGGGTAGTCGAAGACGAGGGCCGGGGAGAGCCGCAGTCCGGTCGCCGCGTTCAGGCTGTTGCGCAGCCGTACGGCGCTCAGGGAGTCGAAGCCCAGTTCCTTGAACGCCCGGTCGGGATCGACGTCGTCGGCCGAGGTGTGGCCCAGCAGGGCGGCGGTCTGGGCCCGTACCAGGTCCAGCAGGGCCCGGCCGCGTTCGGCGGCGGCGAGCGGGGCGAGCCGCTCGCGCAGCGAGCCGGTGTCCTGCGCCGTGGCGGCGGTGCGCCGGCGCACCGCCGCGGGGACGAGGCCGCGCAGCAGCGCCGGCAGTTCGTCCGTGCGGGCCCGCAGTGCCTGGGTGTCCACCTTCAGGGGAACCAGGGTGCTCTCGGCGCGCCCCAGCGCCTCGTCGAAGAGTGCGAGACCGCCCTCCGGTGAGAACGCGGGCAGGCCCTGCGCCGCCATGGCGCTCTCGGCCTCGTCGAGTTCCGAGGTCAGGCCCGTCCGTACGCCCCACAGGCCCCAGGCCAGCGCCGTGGCCGGCAGGCCCTGGGACCTGCGGTGTGCGGCGAGGCCTTCGAGGAAGACGTTGGCGGCCGCGTAGTTGGCCTGGCCCGCGGCGAGCACGAGCCCGCCGACGGAGGCGTACAGGGCGAAGAGCGCGAGGTCCGCGTCGCGGGTCAGCTCGTGCAGGTGCCACGCCGCGTCCGCCTTGGGCCGCAGGACGGCGTCCAGGCGCTCGTCGGTGAGCGACTGGACCAGCCCGTTGTCGGCGGCGCCGGCCGCGTGGACGACGCCGGTGAGCGGGTGCTCCGCCGGGACGGCGGCGAGCAGGGCGGCCAGTGCCTCCCGGCTGCCCGCGTCACAGGCGGCCAGGGTGACGTGGGCACCCAGGTCGGCGAGTTCGCGGCGCAGCTCCTCGGCGCCGGGTGCGTCGGGCCCGCGGCGGCTGGTGAGCAGCAGGTGCCGCACCCCGTGGCGCTCCACCAGGTGGCGGGCGAGCAGGCCGCCGAGGCCGCCGGTGCCGCCGGTGACCAGGACGGTGCCCTCGGGGTCCAGCGCGGGCTGCGCGCCGCGTCCGGCGGTGGCGGCCCGCTCCAGGCGGGGGATCAGGATCCGGCCGTCGCGCACGGCGAGTTCGGGTTCGGCGGACGTGACGGCGGCGGCGAGCGCACGGGCCGACGGGGCGCCGGCGTCGGTGTCGGTGTCGGTGTCGGTGTCGACGAGGACGATGCGGCCCGGGTTCTCCTGCTGCGCCGAGCGCACCAGCCCCCACAGCGGGGCATGGGCCAGGGAGACCGGGTCGCCGTCGGCGACGGCGACCGCGTCGTGGGTGACGACGGCCAGCTTCGCCCCGGCGAACCGGTCCTCGGTGAGGAAGCGGCGGACGGCCGTGAGGACCGTGGAGGCGGCCGCGCGCACGGCGGACGGGACGTCCTCCTGCTCCGGGCGGGGCTCCACGTCCAGCACGATGACGTCCGGGACGTCCGCGCCGTCGCCGAGGGTTTCCCAGCGCCCGGTGGAGACCTCGCCGGGCTCACCGGCCGGGGCCGGGGACCAGGCGATCCGGAAGAGCTCCCCGTCGAGGGCGGCGGCGCTGAGCTGCTCCGGGGTGACCGGGCGGGCCAGCAGCGAGGCGACGGACAGGACGGGCTGCCCGTCCCGGTCGGCGACGGCGATGGTGACGCTGTCGGCGCCGTACGGGGCGATGCGCACGCGCAGCGCGGTCGCGCCGGCGGCGTGCAGCCGTACTCCGCCCCAGGAGAAGGGGAGGTCGGTGCTGCCGCCGCGCGGGCTGCCGTCGAGCAGGTCGGCGTGCATGGCGGCGTCGAGCAGGGCCGGGTGGATGCCGTAGCGGCCGGCCTCGGTGTGGGTGCGCCCCTCGAGCTCCACCTCGGCGAACATCTCGTCGCCCCGCCGCCAGGCGGCCTTCATGCCCTGGAAGAGCGGGCCGTACCCGTAGCCGCGCTCGCCCAGCGCCGCGTAGGCGCCGTCGAGGTCGAGCTGTTCGGCGTCGGCCGGGGGCCACCGGGTGAGGTCGGTGTCGGCGGGCTGCGCGCCGGTGCCGAGCACGCCCTCTCCGTGTACGGTCCACGGCGCGCCCGGCGCGTCGTCGGAGCGGGAGCGGATGGTCAGCGCGCGCCGGCCCGATGCGTCGGGGCCGCCGACGGCGACCTGGACGGCGACGCCACCGGTCTCGGGGATGATCAGGGGCGCCTGGAGGGTCAGTTCCTCGAGCACGTCGCAGCCGACCTCGTCGCCGGCGCGGACGGCGAGTTCCACGAGGCCGGTTCCGGGCAGCAGCAGGGTGCCGTAGACGCCGTGGTCGGCCAGCCAGGGCTGGGCGTTGACGGCGAGCCGGCCGCTCAGCAGCACGCCGGAGTCGGGGAGTTCGACGACCGCGCCGAGCAGCGGGTGCCCGGCGGTCTGCAGGCCCACGGTGGTGATGTCGGTGGTCGAGGAGACGGCCTCGTCGAGCCAGAAGCGGGAGCGCTGGAAGGCGTACGTGGGCAGCGGGACCGGGCGGGCGGTGCTGCCTTCGAAGATCCGCTGCCAGTCGGTCCTGCCGCCGCGGACGGCGTATTCGGCGGCCGAGGTCAGGAAGCGGGCCTGGCCGCCCTCGCCGCGCTGCAGGGAGCCGACGACCGCACCCGCGCCGTACTGGGCCTCGCCGCGCTCCAGCGTGTCCTGGAGGCCGTAGGTGAGAACCGGGTGCGGGCTGGACTCGATGAAGTGGGAGAAGCCCTCGGAGCGCAGCAGCTCGACGACCTCGTCGAAGCGGACGGTCTGGCGCAGGTTGGTGTACCAGTACTCCCCGTCCATGACGGAGGTGTCCAGCAGTCCGCCGGTGACGGTGGAGTAGAAGGCGATGTCGGACGTGCGGGGGGACAGGCCGGCGAGGGCCCGGGCGATCTCCTCGCGGATGCTCTCGACGTGCGCGGAGTGGGAGGCGTAGTCCACGGCGATCCGCCGGGTGCGGATGCCGTCCGCCTCGCACGCGGCGACGAGTTCGTCGAGCGCGGCGGGGTCGCCGGAGACGATCGTGGCGGTGGGTCCGTTGACGGCGGCGATGCTGAGGCGCCCGTCCCAGCGGTCCAGACGTTCGCGGAGCCGGTCCGCGGGGTGCACGACGGAGAGCATGCCGCCGGTGCCGGCCAGGGACACGATGGCCTGGCTGCGCAGGGTCACGACGCGGGCCGCGTCCTCGAGGCTGAGCGCCCCGGCGACGCAGGCTGCGGCGATCTCGCCCTGCGAGTGGCCGATCACGGCGTCGGGGACCACGCCCAGGGAGCGCCACAGGTCGGTGAGGGCCACCATGACGGCGAACAGGACCGGCTGGACGACGTCGACGCGGTCGAAACCCGGGGCGCCTTCGGCCCCGCGCAGCACGTCGGTCAGCTTCCAGTCGACGTGGGGCGCGAACGCGCTCTCGATCTGCGCCATGCGCTCGGCGAACACGGCGGAGGTGTCGAGCAGCTCCACTGCCATGCCGGCCCACTGCGAGCCCTGGCCCGGGTAGACGAACACGGTCTTGCCGCGGACGTCGGCGCGGCCGCGCACGACCTCGGCGGCGGGCTCGTCGGCGGCGAGGGCCTGCAAGGCGCGCAGGGCGGCGTCCCGGTCCGTGGTGACGACGGCCGCGCGGTGCTCGAACTGCGAGCGGGTGCGCAGCAGCGACAGGCCGATGTCGGCGAGGCCGGCCTCGGGGTGCTGTGCGAGGTGGGCGGCCAGCCGGGCGGCCTGGCCGCGTACGGCGTCGGGGGTCTTCGCCGAGAGCAGGAGCGGTACGGCGGGCAGCTCGTGGCCTTCGACCGGCTCCGGCTCCTCGGCCGGGGCCTGCTCGACGATCACGTGGGCGTTGGTGCCGCTGACTCCGAACGAGGAGATGCCGGCCCGGCGCGGGCGGCCGTGGTCGGGCCAGGCCTTGGCCTCGGTGAGCAGTTCGACCTTGCCGACGGTCCAGTCGACCTTGGGGGTCGGTTCGTCGACGTGCAGGGTCTTGGGCAGGACGCCGTGCCGCATCGCCTGGACCATCTTGATGATGCCGCCGACGCCGGAGGCGGCCTGGGTGTGGCCGATGTTCGACTTGAGCGAGCCGAGCCACAGGGGCTCGTCGTCCTCGGGGCGCTCCTTGCCGTACGTGGCCAGCAGGGCCTGCGCCTCGATGGGGTCGCCGAGGGTGGTGCCGGTGCCGTGGGCCTCGACGGCGTCGACCTCGGCGGCCGTCAGGCCCGCGTTCTGCAGGGCCTGGCGGATGACCCGCTGCTGCGAGGGGCCGTTGGGGGTGGTCAGGCCGCTGGAGGCGCCGTCCTGGTTGACGGCGACGCCGCGGATGACGCCGAGCACCTTGTGGCCGAGGCGGCGGGCTTCGGACAGCCGCTCGATGACGATCATGCCGACGCCCTCGCCCCAGGCGGTGCCGTCCGCGGCACCGGCGAACGCCTTGATGCGGCCGTCGGCGGCGAGTCCGCGCTGGTTGCTGAAGTACAGGAACATGTCGGGGGTCGCCATCAGGGCCACGCCGCCGGCGAGGGCGAGGGAGCATTCGCCCGAGCGCAGCGACTGCACGGCCCAGTGGAGGGCCACCAGTGACGAGGAGCAGGCGGTGTCGACCGTGACGGCCGGGCCCTCGAGGCCGAGCGTGAAGGAGACGCGGCCGGTGACGATGCTGCCGTCGGAGGTGCCGGGCCCGTAGTCGTGGTACATCACACCGGCGAAGACGCCGGTCTTGCTGCCCTTGAGGGACAGCGGGTCGATGCCCGCGTTCTCGATGGCCTCCCAGGAGGACTCCAGCAGCAGGCGCTGCTGGGGGTCCATCGACAGGGCCTCGTTCGGGCTGATCCCGAAGAAGGCCGGGTCGAAGTCGGCCATGTCGTACAGGAAGCCGCCGTGCTTGGTGAAGGTCTTGCCCGGCTTGCCCGGCTCGGGGTCGTAGAGCCCGTCGGTGTCCCAGCCGCGGTCGGTGGGGAAGGCGGTGATGCCGTCGACCTCTTCGGTGACGAGCTGCCACAGGCCCTCGGGGTCGGTGACCCCGCCGGGGTAGCGGCAGGCCATGCCGACGATGGCGATGGGTTCCTGGGCGGCAGCGGTCAGTTCGCTGTGCGCCTGGCGCAGCCGCTCGTTCTCGAGCATCGACTTGCGGAGCGCGTCGACGATCTGATCAACCGATGTACTCACGGGTGGTAGCCAGCCTCTCTTACTGGGAGTCGCCGGACGCGAGCGCGGCCCGGACCAGGTCGTCGATGTTCATGTTCTTGATGGCATCGGTGCGGTCGGGTGCGGGCTCCTCCTCGGCCCGGGCCTGGCCGGCGCCGCCCGCTTCGGCCAGGGACAGCAGTTGGTCGAGGAGTCCGGCCTCGCGCAGCCGGGCCAGCGGGATCGTCTCCAGCCGACGGCGGACCTCGGCCTCGTCGGCTCCGGCGGCCGGGGCGTCGGGCAGGTCCGGCAGGACCTCCTCCAGCAGGAAGCCGGCCAGGGCGCTGGGGCTCGGGTAGTCGAACATCAGCGTCGCCGGAAGGCGCAGCCCGGTGGCGGACTGGAGCCGGTTGCGCAGCTCGATGGCGGCGAGGGAGTCGAGGCCGAGCTCGGTGAAGCCCTTGCCGACGTCGATGGACTCGGGGCGGTCGTGGCGGACGGCGGCGACGTGGACCCGTACGAGGTCGAGCAGGTGGCGCTCCCTGTCGTCGGGGCTCAGGCCCGCGAGGCGCTGTTCGAGGCTGCCGGCCGGGGCGGCCTCGGCGGCCGGGACGGAGGCCGCGGCCGCCCGCTCCGGCTTGTGCGCCTGGGCCTTGAGCACGTCCCCCAGCAGCGCCGGGATCCGGGCCGCCTCGCCCTCGGGGGCCTTGAGGTGGATCGGGACGAGCAGCGGCTCGTCGATGCCGAGGGCGTCGTCGAAGAGCGCGAGGCCTTCCTCGGTGGTCATGGCCGGCATGCCGGCGCGGGCCATCTGGAGGAGGTCGCCCTCGGTGACTCCGCCGCCCAGTTCGGTCTTGGCGCTCCACAGGCCGAAGGCGAGGGAGTGGGCGGGCAGGCCCGCGGCCCGGCGGTGGGCGGACAGCGCGTCGAGGAAACGGTTCGCCGCCGCGTAGTTCGCCTGTCCTGCCCCGACGAGCAGGCCGGCGCAGGAGGAGAACAGGACGAACGCGTCCAGGTCCAGGTCCGCGGTCAGCTCGTGCAGGTTCCACGCGCCGTCCACCTTGGGCCGCAGCGCGTTGTCGAGCTGCTGCGGCGTCATGGAGCCGACGAGCGCGTTGTCCATGACGCCGGCCGCGTGGACGACGGCTGTCAGCGGGTGGGCCGCCGGCAGCGAGGACAGCAGGCCGGCCACGGCCTCGCGGTCGGCCGCGTCGCAGGCCGCGATGGTGACCTCGGCTCCCAGGCCCGCCAGTTCCTCGCGGAAGGCGGCGGCCCCGGCCGAGCCCATGCCCCGCCTGCTGGTGAGCAGGAGGCGGCGCACGCCGTGTTCGGCGACCAGGTGGCGGGCGACGAGTGCGCCGAGGCCGGTGGTGCCTCCGGTGATGAGGACGGTTCCGTCCGTACGGGTCCACGGCGCGGCGCCGTCGTCGGCGCCGTCCGCGACGCGGGCCAGCCGCGGTACGCGGACCTCGCTGCCGCGCAGGGCGAACGCCGGCTCGTCCACCGTGGCGACGGCGGGCAGGGAGCGGGCGGCGGCCGGTGAGCCGTCGCCGTCGACGAGGACGATGCGGCCGGGGTTCTCTTCCTGGGCGGCGCGCACCAGGCCCCACAGCGGTGCCTGGACGAGGTCCTGCGTCTCGCCTTCGGCGACCGCCACGGCGCCTTCGGTGACCACCATCAGCCGCGACGAGGCGAACCGGTCGTCGGCCAGCCAGTCCCGGAGCACGTCCAGCACCCCGTCCACGGCCGACCGTACGGCGGCGGGGACCGCCGCGCCGGCCGCGGCCGGCGCGGCCACGGGCAGCAGGACCACGTCGGGGGCCGCGGCGCCGGCCGCGAGGCTCGCGCCGAGGGCGTCGAGCCCGGCGTGCAGCGGGACCCCGTCCCCGAGGCCGAGCCGGTCGGCGTCGCCGAGCTGGACCCAGGCGCCGGTGGTGGCGGCGACTGCGCCGCCCAGCGGGAGCTGGTTCCAGCCGAGGCGGAACATCGACTCGCGGCCGCCGGATCCGGCGGAGGCCGCCGCACTGACCCGGTCCGCCGTGACCGGGCGCACGACGAGGGACTCGATCGTGGCCACCGGGGTGCCGAGCGGGTCGGCGAGTTCGAGCCGGACCGCGTCGGAGCCGCCGGCCGGGGACTTCGAGGCCGCCTGGGTGATGCGCACCCGCAGCCGGTTGGCGCCGGTCGCGTGGAGGGTGACGTCGGCCCAGGAGAACGGCAGCTGGGTGCCGCCGACGTCCTGGGGCTTGCGCCCGTCCATGAAGTCGGTGGCGCTGAGCGCCGAGTCCAGCAGCGAGGGGTGCAGGCCGTACTGGGCGGCCGCGGTGGCCGCCTCCTCGGGCAGGGCGACCTCGGCGAACGTCTCGCTGCCGCGCAGCCAGATCCCGCGCAGGCCGCGGAACATGGGCCCGTAGTGGTAGCCCTGGCCGGTCAGGTAGTCGTAGACGTCGCTGATGTCGACCGGTTCGGCGCCCTCCGGCGGCCAGACCGTCTGCCCGGCGCTGAAGTAGCCGGAGGCGGACGGCTGCGAGGTCCCGCCGATGAGGTAGCCCGTGGCATTGCGCGTCCAGGGCTGGTCGGCCGGGGCGGTGTCGGGGCGCGAGTAGACGGTGAGCGGGCGGCGCCCGTCCGCGTCGGCGGCGCCGGCGACGACCTGGACGGCCACGCCGCCACTGGACGGGATGGCCATGATCGACTCGATGGTCAGTTCTTCGACGACCGCGCAGCCGACCTCCTGGCCGGCCCGTACGGCGAGTTCGACGAATCCGGTGCCGGGCAGGATGACGGTGCCGAGCACGTCGTGGTCCGCCAGCCAGTCGTGCGTGTCGACGGACAGCCGGCCGGTCAGGACGGCGCCACCGGATTCGGGGGAGACGACGACCGCGCTGAGCAGCGGGTGACCGGCCGCGATCTGGCCGACGCCGGCAGGGTCTGTCGTGGCCACAGCAGGCATATCGAGCCAGTACCTCCGCTTTTCGAATGCGTACGTCGGCAGGTCGACCCGACGGGCGCCGCGGCCGGCGAAGAACCGCGACCAGTCGGGGCCGGCGCCACGCGTGTGGAGCCGGGCCAGCGCCGTCAGCAGGGCCTCGTTCTCGGGCCGGGACTTGGACAGGGTGGGGACGGCCACGGCGGCGGGGTCGTCCAGGACGCCCTGGGCCAGGGCGGTGAGCACACCGTCGGGGCCCAGTTCGACGAACCGGGTCACCCCCGCGGAGGCGAGGTGGGCGACGCTGTCCGAGAAGCGCACGGCCTCGCGGACGTGGCGCACCCAGTACTCGGCGGAGCCCAGCTGCTCGGCCGGGGCCTCGCTGCCGGTGACGTCGGAGACGATCCGGATCGTGGGCGCTCCGTACGCCAGACCCTGCGCGACCTCGCGGAAGGCGTCCAGCATCGGCTCCATGAGCGGCGAGTGGAACGCGTGCGAGACGCGCAGCCTGCTGGTCCTGCGGCCCTGCTCCTTGAACAGGGCGGCCACGGCCAGTGCCTCGGCCTCGTCGCCCGAGATCACGACGGATTTCGGCCCGTTGACGGCCGCGATGTCGAGGCGCTCGCCCAGGTGCGGGCGGACCTCTTCCTCGGTGGCCTCGACGGCGATCATGGCGCCGTCTGCCGGGAGCTCCTGCATCAGGCGGCCCCGTGCGGCGACCAGGGTGCACGCGTCCCCGAGCGGGAGCACGCCCGCCACGTGGGCGGCGGCGAGCTCGCCGATGGAGTGGCCCATGAGGAAGTCGGGCACGATGCCCCAGGACTCCAGGAGCCGGAACAGTGCCACCTCGAAGGCGAACAGCGCGCTCTGCGTGTGGACGGTCTGCTGGAGCAGGCCGGCCTCGGGCGAGCCCTCCTGCGCGAACATGAGCTCGCGCAGCGAGCGGCCCAGCCGGGGGTCCAGGTGGGTGCACACCTCGTCGAGTGCGGCGGCGAACACCGGGTGCTCGGCGTAGAGTTCGCGGCCCATTCCGGGCCGCTGGGCCCCCTGGCCGGAGAACAGGAAGGCGGTCAGGCCGCCCGGCGCCGTCGTGCCCTCGACCACCTCGGCCGACGGCGTGCCGTCCGCCAGGGAGGCGAGCGCCGCCAGGGCGCCGTCCCGGTCGGTGACCGGGACCACCGCACGGTGCTCGAGCGCCGCACGGGTCGTGGCCAGCGAGAAGCCGGCGTCGGCGAGCTCCAGGCCGGGGTCGGCGGCGAGCCGTTCGGCCAGCGCCCGCGCCTGCTCCCGCAGGGAGCCGGCGCTCTTCGCGGACAGCACCAGCGGTACGGCGGACAGCTTCGGCGCGTCCTGTTCGGGGGCGGCCTGGGCCGGCTCGGCGGTGGGCGCCTCCTCCAGGATCATGTGGGCGTTGGTGCCGCTGAGTCCGAAGGAGGACACCGCCGCGCGCCGCGGCACACCGGTGGGCTCCCACGGGAGGGCCTCGGTCAGCAGCTCGACGTCACCCGCCGACCAGTCGACCTCGGGCGAGGGCTCGTCGACGTGCAGGGTGCGGGGCATCACGCCGTTGCGCAGGGCCATGACGGCCTTGATGACACCGCTGACACCTGCCGCCGCCTGGGCGTGGCCGATGTTGGACTTGATGGAGCCGAGCCGCACGGGGCGGCCCTCGGGCCGGCCCTGGCCGTACGTCGCCAGCAGGGCCTGCGCCTCGATGGGGTCGCCGAGACGGGTGCCGGTGCCGTGGCCCTCGATCAGGTCGATGTCGGTGGTGCGCAGTCCCGCCGCGGCCAGCGCCTGCTGGATCACCCGCTGCTGGGACGGCCCGTTCGGCGCGGTCAGGCCGTTGGAGGCGCCGTCCTGGTTGATCGCGCTGCCGCGGATCACGCCGAGCACGGGGTGGCCGTTGCGTTCGGCGTCGGAGAGCCGCTCGATGAGCAGCATGCCGATGCCCTCGGCCCAGCCGGTGCCGTCGGCCGCTCCGGAGAACGCCTTGCACCGGCCGTCGGCGGCGAGGCCGCGCTGCTGGCTGAAGTCGACGTAGATCTCCGGCGTCGGCATGACGGTGACACCGCCGGCCAGCGCCATCGTGATCTCGCCGGCGCGCAGTGCCTGGCAGGCCATGTGGAGCGAGACCAGCGAGGAGGAGCAGGCGGTGTCGACGGTGACGGCCGGACCCTCCAGGCCCAGCGTGTACGCGACGCGGCCGGAGGCGATGCTGCCGGCGCTGCCGTTGCCGAGGTAGCCGGCGACCTCCTCGGGGATCTCCGGGAGGCGGCTGCCGTAGTCGTGGTACATGACTCCGGCGTAGACGCCCGTCTGGCTGCCGCGCATGGCGGTCGGGTCGATGCCCGCCCGCTCGAACGCCTCCCACGAGGCCTGCAGCAGCAGCCGCTGCTGCGGGTCCATGGCCAGGGCCTCGCGCGGCATGATGCCGAACAGCTCGGGGTCGAACTCGAGGGCGTCGTAGAGGAATCCGCCGGTGCGGGCGTACGTCTTGCCGGGGGTGCCGGGCTCCGGGTCGTAGATGCCTTCGGTGTCCCAGCCGCGGTCGGCGGGGAAGTCCGCGACGGCGTCCCGGCCCTCGGCCACGAGCTGCCACAGGTCCTCGGCGGAGCGGACCCCGCCGGGGAAGCGGCAGCTGATGCCGACGATGGCGATCGGGTCGTCGGCGGAGGCCCGGGTGGGGGCCTGGGCCGGGCGGGCGGGGGCCGCGGCGGCCTGGCCGAGCACCTTCTCCTTGAGGAAGTCGGCGACCGCACGGCTGGTGGGGTGGTCGAAGACGAGCGTGGCGGGCAGCTTGAGGCCGATGGCCCCGCCGAGCTGGTTGCGCAGTTCGACGGCGGCCAGCGAGTCGAAGCCGAGCTCCTTGAACGCCCGGTCGGCCTCCACCGCTTCGGGGCCGGAGTGTCCGAGGACGGAGGCCACGTGGGTGCGGACGAGGTCGAGCAGGAACCGGTCCCGCTCGGTCTGCGTGAGCCCGGCCAGCCGCGCGCCGAGCTCGTCCGTCCCGGCGCCGGCCCGGACGGCACTCGCCGTCCGCCGTGCCGGTCCACCGGCGAGTCCGCGCAGCAGGGCGGGGAGCTCGTCGGTACGGGCCCGCAGGGCGCTCCGGTCCACGCGCAGGGGAGCGACGAGTGCCTCGTCCGTCTCCAGTGCGGCGTCCAGGAGCGCCAGGCCCTCCTCCGCGCCGAGCGCGGGCAGGCCGAGCCGTGCCATCCGGTCCAGGTCTGCCTGGGCCAGTTCTCCGCCGAGGCCGGTGTTGACGGCCCACATCGCGTAGGCGACGGCGGTGGCGGGCAGGCCCGCGGCGCGCCGGTGGGCGGCCAGGGCGTCCAGGAAGACGTTGGCGGCGGCGTAGTCGGCCTGGCCGGAAGCCAGGACGAGCCCGCCCGCGGAGGACAGCAGGACGAAGGCCGTCAGGTCGAGCCCGGCGGTCAGCTCGTGCAGGTGCCAGGCCGCGTCGACCTTGGGCCGCAGTACGCGGTCCAGCTGGTCGGCGGGGAGGTCGGAGACGAGCCCGCCCTCGGCGACACCGGCGGCGTGCACGATGCCGGTGAGCGGCCGGTCCTGCGGGATGCCGGCGAGCAGTGCGGACAGCGCGTCGCGGTCGGCGGTGTCGCAGGCGGCGACGGTGGCCTCGGCGCCCAGGGCGGCGAGTTCGGCCTGCAGCTCGGCGGCGCCGGGCGCGGCGGGGCCGCGGCGGCTGGTGAGCAGCAGGTGGCGGACGCCGTGCTCGGCGGCCAGGTGGCGGGCGATCCGCGCACCGAGCCCGCTCGTACCGCCGGTGACCAGGACGGTGCCGTGGGTGTCCCAGGGCGCCCGCCGCGTCGCGCCGGGCGCGGCCGGGACGGCCTTGGCCAGGCGGGGCAGCAGTACCCGGCCGCCTCGCAGGGCCAGTTCGCTTTCGCCGGAGTCCGCCGCGACGGCCAGGAGTGCCTCGGAGGCGGGCGTCCCGTCGGTGTCGACGAGGACGAAGCGGCCGGGGTTCTCGCCCTGGGCTGCGCGCAGCAGACCCCAGACCGGGGCCTGGGTGAGATCGGGGGCGTCGCCGGGCGCGGCGGCGACCGCGCCCTGAGTGGCGACGACCAGCCTGGCCTGGGCGAAGCGCTCGTCGGCCAGCCATTCCCGGACCACGTCCAGGGTCTGGCGGGTGACGGCGTGCGCTCCCCCGGGGACGTCCGTACCGGGAGCACCGGTGACCCGGTGCACGACGAGGGCGGGCGGCTGCGCCGCGGTGCGCGCCTCGTCGAGGGGCACGGGAGCGGTGGCGCCGGCCGCGGCCGGGGCGTGCTCCTGCCAGTCGATCCGGTAGAGGGGCCGGTCAGCGCCGCCGTGTGCGCCGGCGAGCTGCTGCTCGGTGACCGGGAGGGAGACGAGTGATTCGACGGTCGCGACGGGGCGTCCCGTTGCGTCCGCCACCCACATCGCGCTGAGCTCGTCACCGCGCAGGCGGCGCAGGTGGACGCGGAGCGAGGTGGCGCCGGCGGCGTGCAGGGTGACGCCGTTCCACGAGAAGGGCATGAGGGTGGGAGCGTCGGCGCTGTCCTCGGCGTCGAGGAGGTCGGCGTGCATCGCGGCGTCGAGGAGCGCCGGGTGCAGACCGAAGCGGCCTGCCTCCTCGTGGGCCTCCTCGGGGAGCTCGACCTCGGCGAAGACGTCGTCCCCGAGCCGCCAGGCGGCGGTCATGCCCCGGAAGACGGGCCCGTATCCGTAGCCGCGTGCGAGCAGCCGCTCGTACGCGCCGTCCATCGGCACCGGGGTGGCGCCCTGCGGCGGCCAGGCGCTCAGGTCGAAGCCGGCTTCGGCCGCCTGGGGTGCGGCGGAACCGGTGGCGTGCCGGGTCCACGGACCGTCGGCCGCGGCCGTGGCCTCGTCACGGGCGTAGATGTGCACCGGGCGGGAGCCGGTCGCGTCGGCGGCGCCGACGACGGCCTGGACGGCGACGGCGCCGCCGCGCGGCAGCACCAGCGGGGCTTCGAGGGTGAGTTCCTCGAGCCGTCCGCACCCGACCTGGTCCGCTGCGCGCACCGCCAGTTCCACGAAGCCGGTGCCCGGGAGCAGGATGTTGCCGAGGACGTCGTGGTCGGCGATCCAGGCCTGGGTGGCGAGGGAGAGCCGGCCGGTGAGGACGGCTCCGCCGGTCTCCGGGGAGGCGACGGCCGCGCTGAGCATGGGGTGCTCGACGGGCTGGAGGCCCGCGGTGGCGACGTCGCCGGAGCGCGGGGAGATGCCGTCCAGCCAGTAGCGGCTGCGCTGGAAGGCGTACGTGGGCAGGTCGCTCCAGCCTTCGGCGCGGCCCGCGAAGAACGCGGACCAGTCGAGGGCGGTGCCCCGGGCGTGGGCCCGGCCGAGGCCGGCGAGCAGCTCGCGCTGCTCGTCGCGGTCGCGGCGCAGGAGCGGTACGAAGGCGGCGTCGGACTCGGCGGTGACGCTGTCGGCGCCCATGGCCGTCAGCACGGCGTCGGGGCCGAGTTCGAGGAAGGTGGTGACGCCGCGGCCTTCGAGGGTGCGGATGCCGTCGGCGAAGCGCACGGCATCGCGGACGTGGCGCACCCAGTACTCGGGCGTGCCCAGCTCGTTCGCGATCTCACCCGTGACGTTGGAGACCACCGGGATGGCGGCCGTGCCGTACGTGAGGGTCTGCGCGACCGCGCGGAACTCCTCGAGCATCGGCTCCATCAGAGCCGAGTGGAAGGCGTGCGAGACCGTGAGCCGCTTGGTCTTGCGGCCCAGCTGGCCGAGCCGGCCGGCCACGGCGAGGACGGCGTCCTCGACACCCGAGAGCACCAGCGAAACCGGCCCGTTGACCGCGGCGATGTCGACGCCCTCGACCAGCAGCGGCAGCACCTCGTCTTCAGTCGCCTGGACGGCCACCATGGCACCGCCTTCGGGCAGCGCGTTCATCAGCCGCCCGCGGGCAGCCACCAGCTTGGCCGCATCGGCCAGCGACAGCACACCGGAAACGTGCGCGGCAGCCAGCTCACCGATCGAATGACCCGCCAGGAAGTCCGGGCGGACACCCCACGACTCGAGCAGCCGGAACAGCGCCACCTCGACGGCGAACAGACCGGTCTGCGTGTACGCGGTCCGGTTCAGCAGACCCGCGTCCTCACCCCAGACCACATCCTTCAGCGGGATCTCCAGGTGCCCGTCCAGCTCAGCGACCACCGCATCGAACGCGGACGCGAAGGCCGGGAAGGCCCCGTACAGTTCGCGGCCCATGCCCGGACGCTGCGCACCCTGACCCGTGAACAGGAAGGCGGTCCTGCCCGAGCGGGCCGTGTCGCGCACGACGGCTGCGATCTGCCGGTCCTCGGCCAGGGCCGTCAGGCCGCGGACGAGTTCCTCCCGGTCGGCGCCCACCACCACGGCACGGTGCTCGAGGGAGGCGCGGGTGACCGCCAGGGACCGCCCGGCGAGGGCGAGTTCCGAGTCGTCGAGGCCTTCGAGGTGGGTCAGCAGGCGCTCGGCCTGTCCGCGCAGGGCGTCGGCGGTGCGGCCGGAGACCACCCACGGGACGGGTCCGGCGGCCACGGGGGCCGGTGCGGGTGCGTCGGATCCCTCGGAGGTCTGCGGGGCCGCGGTGGCCGGAGCGCCCTCCAGGATCAGGTGGGCATTGGTGCCGCTGATGCCGAAGGAGGAGACACCGGCGCGGCGCGGGCGGCCGAGGTCGGGCCAGGCGCGGGCCTGCGTGAGCAGTTCGACGGCGCCCGACTCCCAGTCCACCTGCGGGGACGGCTCGTCCACGTTGATGGTGCCGGGCAGGGTCCCGTGGCGCATGGCCATGACCATCTTGATCACACCGGCGACGCCGGCGGCGGCCTGGGCGTGCCCGATGTTCGACTTGATGGAGCCCAGCAGCAGGGGCTGCCCGCCCTCGGGACGCTCCTGGCCGTAGGTCTCCAGCAGGGCCTGGGCCTCGATCGGGTCGCCCAGCTTGGTGCCCGTGCCGTGGCCCTCGACCGCGTCGACCTCGGCGGCCGTGAGGCCGGCGGAGGCGAGCGCCTGGCGGATGACCCGCTGCTGCGAGGGGCCGTTGGGGGCGGTGAGGCCGTTGGAGGCGCCGTCCTGGTTGACCGCGCTGCCGCGGATCACGGCGAGGACGCGGCGGCCCTCGCGCTCGGCGTCGGAGAGGCGCTGGAGCAGCAGCATGCCGACGCCTTCGCCCCATCCGGTGCCGTCGGCGCCGGAGCCGAAGGACTTGCAGCGGCCGTCGGGGGCGAGACCGCCCTGACGGCTCATGTCGATGAACGTGTCCGGGTCGGACATGACGGTCACGCCGCCCGCGAGGGCCAGGGAGCACTCGCCGCGCTGGAGGGCCTGCACGGCGAGGTGCATGGCGACCAGCGAGGAGGAACAGGCGGTGTCGACGCTGACCGCGGGGCCTTCGAGGCCGAGGGTGTACGAGACGCGGCCGGAGACCACGCTGGCGAGGCTGCCGTTGCCGTGGTAGCCGGCGACGTCCTCGGGCAGCGGGCCCAGGCGCAGTCCCCAGTCGTGGTACATGACTCCGGCGAACACGCCGGTGGAGCTGCCCTTCAGCGCGTGCGGGTCGATGCCGGCGCGCTCCAGGGTCTCCCAGGAGATCTCCAGCAGCAGGCGCTGCTGCGGGTCTATGGCCTTGGCCTCGCGGGGGCTCATCCCGAAGAACTCGGGGTCGAACTGGGCGGCGTCGTAGAGGAAGCCGCCCTCGCCCGCGATGCTCTTGCCGGGCGTGCTCAGGCTCGGGTCGTACAGGTCCTCGGCCCAGCCTCGGTCGGTGGGGAAGGGGCCGACGCCGTCGCGGCCCTCGGCCACGAGCTGCCACAGCTCCTCGGGCGAGGTGACCTCGCCGGGGAAGCGGCAGGCCATGCCGACGATGGCGATGGCCTCGTCGGTGCGCGGGGCCACGGCGGGGGCCGCGGCGGCGGGCCGGGTCGCGGCGGCGGGGGCCGTCTGCCCGAAGGCCGACATGATCTTGCCGTCGAGGTGTTCGGCGAGCACGTCGGGCGTCGGGTAGTCGAACGTGAGGGTGGCGCTCAGCCGCAGTCCGGTCGCCGTGTTGAGCCGGTTGCGCAGTTCGACGGCGGCGAGCGAGTCGAAACCGATCTTGTTGAACGCCCGGGTGGGGCTGATCTCGTCCGCACTGTCGTGGCCCAGGACCGCGGCGACGTGGGTGCGCACGAGGGTCAGGAGGGCCTCGGCGCGGTCCTGCGGAGTGAGCGTGGCGAGGTGCGCGCCGGGCTGCGCGGCCTGGGCCGCGCCGGGCGCGGCGGCCCGCTGGGGCTGCGTCCGTACGAGGGAGCGCAGCAGCGCGGGCAGGGCGTCGGACCGGCTGCGCAGGGCGGCCTCGTCGACGCGTACGGTCATGTACGAGGGCTGCGGACGGTCCACCGCCTGGTCGAGCAGGGCGAGGCTCTCGGCCGCGGTCAGCGGCTGGAAGCCCTGGCGCCTGATGCGCTGGAGCGCGGACTCGTCGAGGAGGTCCTCCATGCCGCCGCTGCCGGTCCACAGTCCCCACGCGAGGGAGCTGGCGGGCAGGCCGCGCAGCCGGCGGTGGGCGGCGAGGCCGTCGAGGAAGAGGTTGGCGGCGGCGTAGTTGCCCTGGCCGGGGCCGTCGACGAACGCGGCCGTGGAGGAGAAGAGCACGAAGGCGCTGAGGTCTGCCTCGCGGGTCAGCTCGTGCAGGTGCCAGGCGGCGTCGGCCTTCGGGCGCAGCACGGCGTCCAGCCGTTCGGGGGTCAGCGAGGTGACGAGTCCGTCGTCGATGACGCCCGCGGCGTGCACGACGGCGGTCAGCGGACGCTCCGCGGGGACGGCTGCGAGAACGGCGGCGAGGGCGTCGCGGTCGCCGACGTCGACGGAGGCGATGGTGACCTCGGCTCCCGAGGCCCGCAGCTCCGCCGCCAGTTCGGCGGCGCCGGGGGCGTCCGGTCCGCGCCGGCTGGTGAGCAGCAGGCCGCGGATGCCGTGGACGCCGACCAGGTGGCGGGCGATCTGGGCGCCGAGGCCGCCGGTGCCGCCGGTGACCAGCACGGTGCCGTGCGCGGCGCGCTGCCAGGCGGGGGCGCCGTCGGTCGCGGGGTCGGTGGACTTGGCCAGGCGGGGCACGGTCAGGGCGCCGCGCCGGACGGCGAGTTCCGGCTCGCCGGAGGCCAGGGCGGCCGCGAGGGCCCGGTCGGACTCCTCGGTGCCGTCGGTGTCGACGAGGACGAACCGCTGCGGGGACTCGGCCTGCGCGGAGCGCAGCAGCCCCCAGACCGGGGCCTGGGCGAGATCGACGTCCTCGCCGGGCAGGGCGGCGACGGCGCCGCGGGTGACGACGGCGAGGCGCGAGGCGGCGTGTCGCTCGTCGGCGAGCCATGCCTTGACGGTCGCCAGGACGGCGCCCGTCACGGCCCGGACGGCGGCCGGCGGGGCGTCCGCCTCGGCCACCGGGCACGTGTAGAGGACTGCCTCGGGGGTCGGGGCGGTGGGCTCGAGCGCGTCGAGGGCCACGGGCGCGGGGGCGCCGGCGGGGGCTTCGGCCGCGAGCGGCGTCCACCGCACCTGGTGGAGGACGTCGCGGTGGCCGGAGCGGGCGGCGCGGATCTGCTCGGCCGAGACCGGGCGCACGACGTAGGAGTCGATGGATGCGACGGGTGCGCCCTGGGCGTCGGCGAGGGTGAGGCTGACCTCGTCGGTGCCGGTGGCGACGATCCGTACGCGGACGCTGGAGGCGCCCACGCCGTGGAGGGCGACGCCGGTCCAGGCGAACGGGACGCGGGTGTCCTCGGAGACCGGCTCCGGCGAGGCGAAGTCGGTGGCCTGCAGGGCCGCGTCGAGCAGCGCCGGGTGCAGGCCGAAGGCGGGGGCGTCGGCGGCCGTACGGGCGTCGAGGGCGACCTCGGCGAACACCTCGCCGTCGCGCCGCCACACGGCGCGCAGTCCGCTGAAGGCCGGGCCGTACCCGTAGCCGTTGCGGGCCATCTGCGCGTACAGGCCGGAGATGTCCACGACCTGCGCTCCGGCCGGCGGCCAGGTGCCGGCGAGCTCGCCGGACGCGGGGGCCGCGGTGGCGGAGGGGGACAGGATGCCGGTGGCGTGACGCACCCAGGGGGTGTCCTGGGCGTCGTCGCCGGGGCGGGAGTGGAACTCGACGGTGCGCCGGCCGGTGTCGTCGGGGGTGCCGACGTACGCCTCGAGAGCGGTGCCGCCGGTGTCGGGAAGCGCGAGCGGGGCTTCGAGGGTCAGCTCCTCGAGCACCGGGCAGCCGGCCTGGTCACCGGCCTGGAGGGCGAGCTCCAGGAAGGCGGTGCCGGGCAGCAGGCAGGTGCCGGAGATGACGTGATCGGCCAGCCAGGGCTGGGTCTGGAGCGAGAGCCGCCCGGTGAGGACGAGGGCGTCGGAGCCGGCCAGGCGCAGGGCGGCGCCGAGCAGCGGGTGCTCGACGGTGCTCTGGCCGAGCAGGGTGGCGTCGCCCCCGGCGGGCGGGGTGTTCAGCCAGAAGTGGCGGCGCTGGAAGGCGTACGTGGGCAGCTCGACGCGACGGCCGCCCTGCCCGGCGTGGAAGGCCTCGCCGTGCACGGCGGTGCCGCGGACGTGGGCGGCGGCCAAGGCGGAAAGGAGTTCGCGCTGCTCGTCGCGGCCGCGCCGCAGCACGGCGGCGAAGACGGCGTCGCCCGCTTCGGGCAGGCAGTCCTGGCCCATGGCGGACAGCACGGCGTCCGGCCCGAGTTCGAGGAAGGTGTCGACGCCGTTCTCGGCGAGCCAGGCGATGCCGTCGCGGAAGCGGACGGCGCTGCGGACGTGGCGGACCCAGTACTCCGGGGAGCAGAGCTCTTCCGTGGTGGCCACCCGGCCGGTGACGTTCGAGACCACCGGGATGGACGGGTGGGAGTAGTCGAGGATCTCGGCGACGCGCCGGAACTCGTCGAGCATCGGCTCCATGAGCGGCGAGTGGAAGGCGTGGCTCACCTGGAGCCGCTTGGTCTTGCGGCCGAGTGCGGAGAAGTGCTCCGCGACGGCGAGGGCGCTCTCCTCCTCACCGGAGATCACGACGGCGTGGGGTCCGTTGATCGCCGCGATGCCGAGGGCGGCCTCGTGTCCGGCGAGTCGTTCGAGGACCTCGGCCTCGGTGGCCTGGAGGGCGATCATGGCTCCGCCGGCGGGCAGTTCCTGCATGAGGCGGCCGCGGGCGGCGACGAGCGTGGCCGCGTCGTCGAGGGTCAGGACGCCCGAGACGTGGGCGGCCGTCAGTTCGCCGAGGGAGTGTCCGGCGAGGAAGTCCGGCTGGACGCCCCAGGACTCGAAGAGGCGGTAGAGGGCGACCTCGACGGCGAACAGGGCCGTCTGCGCGAAGACGGTCTGGTGGAGCAGGCCGGCCTCGGGGCTGTCCTCGGCGGCGAACAGCACGTCCTTGAGGGGGAGTTCGAGCTGGAGGTCGAGGTGGCCGGCGGCCTCGTCGAGGGCCTTGGCGAAGACCGGGTACGTGTCGTACAGCTCGCGGCCCATCGACAGGCGCTGGCTGCCCTGGCCGGTGAAGAGGAACGCCGTGCGGCCGCCGGTGACGGCCCCTTCGGTGACACCGGTGGCGTCGGCTCCGTCCTGGACGGCGGTGAGCCCGCGCAGGAGCTCCTCGCGGCCGGCGCCGGTGACGACGGCGCGGTGGGGCAGCGCGGCCCGGGTGGTGGCGAGGGAGTAGGCCACGTCGGCCGGGGAGGGTCCGTCCGCGGCGGCGAGGACCGGCAGCAGCCGGCCCGCCTGGGCGCGCACGGCGGCCTCGCTGCGGGCGGAAATCACCAGGGTGGTGACGGCCTGGGGGTCGGGCGTCCCGCCCTGGGCGGCCTGGTCGAGGTCCTCGGCCGGGGGCTCCTCGATGATGACGTGGGCGTTGGTGCCGCTGACGCCGAAGGCGGAGACGCCCGCCCGGCGAGGTTCGTCGCCCTTGGGCCACGGGCGCGCTTCGGTGAGCAGCTCGACCCGGCCCGAGTTCCAGTCGATGTGCGGCGAGGGCGCGTCGACGTGCAGGGTGCGCGGCAGCAGGTCGTGGCGCATCGCCATGACCAGCTTGATGATGCTGGCCGCACCGCCCGCGGCCTGGGTGTGTCCGAGGTTGGACTTCACGGATCCGAGCCACAGCGGCTCGTCCTCGGCGCGGCCCTGCCCGTAGGTGGCCAGGACGGCCTGGGCCTCGATGGGGTCGCCGAGGGTCGTGCCGGTGCCGTGCGCTTCGAGGGCGTCGACCTGGCCCGCCGTCAGCCCGGCGTCGGCGAGGGCCTCGCGGATGAGCTTGCGCTGCGAGCTGCCGCTGGGGGCGGTCAGGCCGTTGCTCGCGCCGTCCTGGTTGACGGCGGTGCCGCGGACGACGCCGAGTACCTGGTGGCCGTTGCGGCGGGCGTCGGACAGCCGCTCGAGGACGAGGACGCCCGCGCCCTCGGCGAAGCCGGTGCCGTCGGCGGCCGCGGCGAAGGGCTTGGGGATGCCGTCGGCGGCCAGGCCGCGCTGGCGGCTGAAGGCGGTGAAGGTGCCGGGGCTGCTGAGGATGGCCACGCCGCCGCTGAGCGCGAGCGAGCATTCGCCGCGGCGGAGGGACTGCACGGCCAGGTGCAGGGCGACCAGGGAGCCCGAGCAGGCGGTGTCCACGGTGAGGGCGGGGCCTTCGAGGCCGAGGGTGTAGGCGATGCGCCCCGAGATGACGCTGGCGCCGATACCCGTCAGCAGGTAGCCGTCGAGGCCGTTGGGGGCCTCGTGGACCCGCATGCCGTACTCCTGGGACTCCGCGCCGACGAACACGCCGGCGCGGCTGCCGCGCAGCGAGTCGGGGGCTATGCCCGCGCGCTCCAGGGCCTCCCAGGCGGTTTCGAGCATCAGCCTCTGCTGGGGGTCCATCGCGGAGGCCTCGCGCGGGCCGATGCCGAAGAAGTCCGCGTCGAACTCGGCCGCCTCGGCGAGGAATCCGCCCTTGCGCACGTACGTCTTGCCCGGGACGTCGGGGTCCGGGTCGTAGAGGCCGTCGAGGTCCCAGCCGCGGTCGGCCGGGAAGTCGCCGATCACGTGGCCGCCGTCGACGACCAGCTGCCACAGCTGGTCGGGGGAGGCGATCCGGCCGGGGTAGCGGCAGCCGATGCCGACGATGGCGATGGGCTCGTCGTCGTCACCGCCGGTGCGGCGGACCGGCACCTCGATGTCCTCCTCCGCCAGCCCCAGGACCTCGGAGCGCAGGTGCTCGGCGAGCAGCGCCGGGGTGGGGTGGTCGAAGCCGACCGTCACGGGCAGGGACAGGCCCGTGCGGGCGTTGATCCGGTTGTGCAGCTCGACCAGGCCCAGCGAATCCAGGCCGAGTTCCAGGAAGGGACGGCCGACGTCCACCACACCCGTGGTGTCCGGCCGGCTCTTTCGCAGGGTTTCCTCGGTCTGTTCCCGGACAATATCGAGCAGGATTCGGTTCTGTTCCGCGACCGGCATATTCTCCAGTCGGCGCGCCAGATCCACTCGTTCCGCCCGCGAAGAAACGTCATCGGAAACGAAACTTCCAGTCTCGCGCATCGACACACTCCACGTCATCGGTGTTCTGCGGGCACGCCACACCCACGGGCAGCCACAAAAATTCACCGTACGCAGGTGGGGCCGATGCCTATACCCCTAACGCCCCCTACGCGCTCCCCTAGCATCGGCAATGCGCCGACCGATACGATCCGCCCTCCCCCGCCATTCAAGCGAGACTCTTGCAATCCCCCGATCGGCGGCCGTTAGAGTAATGACCGGCGTATACCGACGCTCTCCGGCCGGCAATGTTCCACGACCCGACTAGGGAAATCAATCGCATGAGCTCGATCGACAGAATGCATGAGTTTCTGCTGTCCAGCGCGGGCGCGTCACCGGAAAAGCCCGCCGTCATCGAAGCGGACCCGGAGGGCGGTCTGCGGACCCTCTCCTACGGCGGCCTGAAGCGCCGGACGCAGGAGTACGCCGCGGCGCTGGACACGCTCGGCCTCGACGTCGGCGACCGGGTGATCCTGGAGTCGGACACCTCCGCCTCGGCCATCGCCGCCTTCCTGGCCTGCTCCTCGCTCGGGCTGACCTTCGTACCGGTCACGCCCTCGACTCCGCGGGAGCGGCTGCTCGCCGTCATCGGCGCGGCCGAGCCCGCCCTGTACCTCCAGGCCTCGGACGGCAAGCGCACCGACCTCCCCGAAGGGCTGGGGACGGGGCGCTTCGGCCCGGAGGGGCTGCTCGTCGAGCGGGCCCCCGCGCCGCGCGTGCGCCACCGGCGCGAGGTCCTGACCACGGACCCGGCGTACATGATCTTCACCTCGGGCACGACCGGGCGCCCCAAGGGCGTGATCATGACGCACCGGGCGATCATCGCCTTCTACCGGGGGATGCTGGAGCGCTCGTTCGTCACCGCAGAGGACCGGGTCGCCACGACCTCGCCCCTGCAATTCGACTTCTCCCTGCTCGACATCGGCCTCGCGCTGGGCAGCGGGGCGACGGTCGTACCGGTGCCGCGGGCCCGGCTGCCGTGGCCGCGGCGTTTCCTGCAGTTCCTCGCCGATACGGGTGCGACGCAGGTCAATGGCGCTCCGTCGATCTGGCGGCCGGCCCTGCGCCACGAGGCGGCGGCGCTCGCCGAGCTCACCCAGCTGCGCGGAATTCTCTATTCCGGAGAGGCTTTCCCGCCTCCGGAGATCCGGCACCTGCAGCGGCTGCGGCCCGGCATCCGGATCGTGAACTGCTTCGGCAGCACCGAATCGGTCGCCTGCACCTTCACGGACGTGCCCAACCCGCTCCCCGAGGACGTGGACCGGCTCAGCATCGGGAGGGCGCACACCGGCGCCGACATCACCCTGGTCGGCGAGGACGGCCGCGTCGTGCACTCCCCCGGCGCCGTGGGCGAGATCCACCTGCGCAGTGCGGCACTGTTCTCCGGCTACTGGGGAGACCCCGAGACCACCGGGCGGGCGCTGGTACCGGACCCCCTCAATCCGCGCTCGGGCCAGCTGGTGTTCCGCTCCGGCGACCTCGCCTACCGCGACGAGGAGGGGCAGCTGTTCTTCTGCGGCCGCGCCGACTCCATGGCCAAGATCCGCGGGAACCGGGTGGAGCTCGGTGAGGTGGAGCGACGGCTGCTGGGCCACCCGGCCGTCGCCGCCGCTGCCGCCCTCGCGCTGCCCGCGGGCGACGACCACGTGCTGGGCGCGTTCCTCGTCCTGGCACCGGACGCCGACGAGCCGAGTGCGGCGCAGCTGACGGCCTTCGTCGCCGAGACCCTGCCGGCGTACATGGTCCCGCAGGAGCTGCGCGTCCTGAACTCGCTGCCCACGACTCCCAACGGCAAGACCGACCGGGCCAAGCTGCTGGCCACCTTCACTCCCGTGACGGTCTGATCAGGTATACGCTCGTATACGAGCACCCGTTTGTCCAGCTAATATGTGCACTTCAAGACCTGAGATTGGAAGCCTTGATGGGACACCGCGAAGACCTGTTGATCGGAGCCAAGCGCTGCCTTATCGAGCTGGGCTACGGGCGGACCACCGCGCGGGACATCGTCAAGGCCTCCGGCGCGAACCTCGCCTCCATCGGCTACCACTACGGCTCCAAGGAGGCCCTGCTCAACCAGGCCCTCATGGCGGCCATCAGTGAGTCCGGGGACGAGCTCATCTCCGTGTCGTCGGCCTCGACGGCCTCGGACCTGAGTCCGCTGGAGCGCTTCGAGGACATCTGGACCCGCCTCATCACCCACTTCCCGAACTACCGCCAGGTGTGGGTGGCCAGCTTCGAGGCGCTCGCCCAGGCCGATCACGCGCCGGTGGTGCGCCAGGCCCTGGCCGACGGCATCGAGCAGGGCCGCGAGGGGATCACTTCCGTCTTCGACGACGCCGGCCTGCTCAAGAACCTCACCGGGCCGCTCAGCGACTCCGACAAGCGGGCCCTCGGCTCCTTCTACCAGGCGCTCTTCATGGGCGTGATGGCCCAGCTGCTGGTGGACCCCGACCGGGCCCCCTCGGGTTCCGACATCGCCAACGCCCTGCGCATCCTCAGCACGATCAGCAACGAGCCGGCCTCCGACCAGCCGCACGCCGTCGCCTCCTGAGGTCGGGGCCCCGGGCCCGAACCCGCCGCAACGCGAAGGCCCCGGGCCGGGGGGGGGGGGGGGGGGGCCGGGGGCGGCCCCCCCCCCCCCCCGCCGGCCCCCCCCCCCCCCCCCCCCGGGCGCGCGCGGCCCCGGCGGGCGGGCCGCCGCGCCCGGG